>NZ_JACJRJ010000001.1 GCF_014697195.1 Cylindrospermum sp. FACHB-282
AACATTCTCTCATTTAAAATGGATGTTTGAATGGTTTATCCGACACACTACCTTTGATTTTCCCACCCTTCAGATGTACGGAGCTTTTTCAAAAATCAAATATTAGTCCTATATCAATTGACGAAAGTTGAGAAATCTAGCTTTTGGTTGCGGTGAGTTATGTTGATTTTTGTCAAATTTCTGCGGATTCTTTTGACTGATAAAATCAGAAAACGTAAAGATTAATCAGATAAAAGTATCTTAGGCTCTGACTAATGGCAAATTAGTTTTAATATTTGTGATTAATCAGGGTAAGCTAATGTTACCTCAACCCAAACAGCATTGGACACCGGAACATTGGGCAAGTTGGAAGCCCTTTGGTATTGGCGAACAGTACCCTAATAATTACTGGGAAGTTCTGCGCGCAATTTGGCTTTCTCGTGACCAATTATCTTATGCTTGGGATATCCTAAATCAGGGCGTTTGTGATGGTTGTGCCCTGGGAACTACTGGGATGAAAGATTGGACGCTAGACGGTATCCATCTCTGCAATGTCCGGCTGCGGTTATTGCGGTTGAATACCATGTCAGCTTTTGACCCTAATTTACTGGCGGATGTCTCCCAACTGCAACAACAAAAAAGTGCCGAATTGCGCGACTTGGGAAGGCTCCCTTATCCAATGATGCGCCAGGGAGGAGAAAAAGGCTTTCGTCGTGTTAGCTGGGATGCGGCTTTACAAGAAATTAGCGATCGCATTCGCGCTGCAAAACCAAATCGCCTCAGTAACGCCATGGTGCGTCTGGAAAGACTTACCGGCAACCTGAGCTAGAGTTAAGTTATAGACAAACGACTTTAAACTGAGATTTTGGGGGTTGAGAACAGAAAGATGTTCAAATACAATCCTTTAGAGTGCCTACCTTCATCGGCAGAATTACCAGATTCTGATGATACTCCTGTGGATAACGAACTACAAATCTTAATTCCCAACTTATTATTAGCCATCTTAGCCACCTTATGGCAAACCCGCGATGATTGGTTTTTTGGGATTAATATGGGAATTTATTTTACACCCAGTAAACCTGCCATCGTTCCCGATGGTTTTTTGAGTTTGGGTGTAGAAAGATTTGTTGGTGAAAATGGACGTTCCAGCTATGTCCTTTGGGAAGAAGAAGGAATTCCGCCAGTTTTAGCTTTAGAAATTGTTTCTCAAACTTATAACGGCGAATACGAACAAAAGAAAATAGATTATGCCCAGTTAGGCATTTTGTATTATGTCATTTATGCACCAACACGGCTACGTCGTAGGCGTCAACGTTTAGAAGTTTATCGCTTAGTTGAAGGTAAATATATTTTACTACCAGGGGATAAAATCTGGATGCCAGAAATTGGTTTGGGCATTGACAGAGAACGGGGAACTTATCAAGGAATCACGCGAGAATGGTTGTTTTGGTATGACGAAAGTGGTAACAGATATTCTACACCTGAAGAATTAGCAGTTAAGCAACAGCAACAGCTAGAGCAAAGTCAACAACAACTTCAGGAACTTTTAACTAGGTTACAACAGAAGGGAATTGACCCAGATACAATATAAAATCAATTACAATAGACTTGCGCTGAAACTCATGGAAGTGCAACCAAGGGAGATTAAGAGTTATCTCACAAATAACGGAATAAGTCCTTTCTATAATTGGTTTGATTCTCTACGAGATAGAAAAGTAAAAGCTAAAATCAGAGCTAGACTTGACAGGGTAGAAGAGGGTAATTTAGGCGATTATAAATCACTTGGAGATGGTGTTTATGAACTGAGAATTGATTACGGTTCTGGGTATCGTATATACTTTAGTCAAGAGGGGTTAACAATTATTATTCTTTTGTGCGGTGGTGATAAAAGCACCCAGGAAAAAGATATAGAGAAAGCAAAAAAATATTGGCAAGACTATAGGAGTGGGGATGATGTCTAGAAGTATAAGCTATCATAAAAAACTTATTGCCGACCTGAAAGATCCATTAGAAGCGGCAGCTTATATAGAAGTTGTTTTAGAAGAAGGTGATCCGAAAATGTTAAGTAAGGCACTGAAAAATGTGATTGAAGCACAAGGTGGAATTGATCAGCTTTCTATACAATACAAGCAACTTTACAAGAAACTTGACCAAGGGTTATCTGAGAAAGGAGAAATTGAATTTTATTGTTTGACTGCTTTGTTGAATGCGTTAGGTTTACAGTTAGCAGTAACAGTTAAGTCAAGGTAATTCAGCGTTTTTTAAGCCTCCTCCAGTGTTAAAACTCCTGTGGGCAATCTACTAATAACCGCTGAGTTTTCAGCCATTGACGGATGAAGAGATTAGGCAATGCTACCGACGTCAACAGATACTTATTTTAATTTTGCCGGATCTCGCTTGGGCATAGAGGGTAATTTTCAATAATTAATTGTGTTTATTATAGTAGGTAATTAATCCGCTTACTGAAAGCAAAACAAAAGCCACTGTCTGGGTAGTGGCAAAAGGTCAGTTAAGAAGGTAGACATAATTAAATGTCAAATAAAAATTTTGTTCGTAGTGAGAGATTTATCGCTCGACCAAGCATTTTAAGGACTAAAGTCCTTACTACGTGCCTCTATTTTAACATTCTCAATTTAAAATCTGCAAACATTTAGAATTGGTTTTTACGTTCACTCTAATTTTGTTAGTTTCTATCTATTGCCAGATATCTAAAACTTTATGTGAAATTTCGGCTGACAATAAGAGTGGTATGAGAGTGTAAGCAAAATCTACTAAACCTAATTCATGAGTAAGCCGCTGGGAAGCAAAACTAAAAGTACTGTCTGGGTGGTGGAAAATGGTAAAATGCTATTTCGTAGTCTATCGAGTTCAGATTATCTCACCACTGAAGAACCATTAGAGATTCGTCTGGTGTCTCCAAATCGGACAATAGCGGTGACGATGCGATCGCCTGGTGCAGATTTTGAATTAGCTGCCGGTTTCCTTTACGGTGAAGGCGTGATTAACTGTAGAGAAGATATCCACCGCATCAGCTACTGTGTGGATAAGTCAGTAGACGGTGAGCAACGCTACCTTAATCGGCTTCCTGCGCGGGGAAAAATTCAATATCTACACTGGCGAGGAGAGAATTAGCACCACGTAGAACAGGCGTCACGAGAGACTAGCACTCTCGTGACGTCCTACATTAGATTATGATAAAAATAGATATGCAATATGCTCATGCACTCGTCACGATAGCGGCGGTTAATTTTGACAATTTGGTGAATTTCTATACCAAGTTACTAGAACAAAACCCAGCCAACCTGATTCCCAATGTCTATGCTGAATTTCAGCTTGCTGGTTTGCGATTAGGTATTTTTAAACCAAAACAAATACATGAATCGGAATTTAACATCAGTGCCAACAGTCCGCTAAGTTTGTGTTTAGAGGTGAGTAATTTAGAATTGGCGATCGCACATCTGGCATTTTTGGGTTACCCGCCACCCGGAGAAATTACCACAGCGTCCCACGGCAGAGAAATTTACGCCTACGATCCTAACGGCAACCGTTTAATTTTACATCAATCCCACAACTAAAGCATTTCCCTAAAATTACCTTTTTCCAATGGCTATAACTCAAAACTACAAATTAAATCTGATTCAATGGTATCCAGGTCACATTGCGAAAGCTGAAAAGAATCTCAAAGAGCAGCTAAAGCGTGTAGATGTGGTGCTGGAAGTCCGAGATGCTCGAATTCCCTTAGCGACAAACCATCCCCAAATGAATGAATGGGTAGGGGAGAAGAAGCGGGTATTGGTGCTTAATCGACTAGATATGATTTTGCCCAAAATGCGATCGCTTTGGATCGATTGGTTTCGGGAACAGGGAGAATTTGTTTATTTTACCAATGCTCAACATGGTGAAGGCATCACAGCAGTAGCAAAAGCCGCCCAAGCTGCGGGGGTAGAACTCAATCAAAGAAGACGCGATCGCGGAATGTTACCCCGTCCAGTCCGTGCTGTAGTCATTGGTTTTCCCAATGTCGGTAAATCAGCTTTGATTAACCGTCTCATAGGAAAGCGTGTCGTCGCCAGTGAAGCTCGTCCTGGCGTAACTCGCCAATTACGCTGGGTGCGAATTTCCGATCAGTTACAATTGCTAGATGCTCCTGGTGTTATCCCTGCTAGGTTAGAAAATCAAACAGCAGCATTGAAATTAGCCATTTGTGACGATATCGGCGAGGCATCTTACGATAATCAGCTAGTCGCAGCAGCATTAGTCGATTTACTCAATGAAATCCAATATGCAGAGCCTGATTTGTTGCCCAAGCTACCCTTAAAGTCTCGCTATGAACTAGATTCTACACCCTACAGCGGAGACGAGTACTTGCGCGCCTTAGCAGAGCATCGCTACAAAGGTGATATCGAACGGGCAGCTAGGCAGATGGTAACAGATTTTCGCAAAGGGCTTCTAGGAGAAATTCCTTTGGATTTACCACCGAGTGGAATTGCTTAAGCTTGCGACTGGAAATTTCGGCTATTTGTTAGGACAGGAGTTTCTTGTCCGACCCTTCCAAATCCAACCCGACTCAGGAGAACTAATTTCTATCCAACCATCCTTGGTTTTTCCAGTAACTATCACCTTAGTACCTGCTTTCACAACCTTGCCTGTTCTCCTCTGTCCAGATGAAGAACGTAAATTTGATGAGCTAGTAACAATCAGACAACTTTGTTTTTGTTCAGCTTGATTCGGATTACTTGTTACTGGCTTAACTGCATTTTCAGTAGACTTGAGAGCAACTTGTTGTGAGCGATTACTAGAAATGATCCCGAAAGTAACTACAGCGATCGCCGCACCTACCCCAATTAGCGACCGCGATTTTTGAGGAGATTTAAGAATAGAATCCAAGCGCAGCCGGGAACCTCTGAGTAATGGAGATGGATTCACAGGAGTAGTAGCTAACAGCGCCTTTTCTTTAGCCGGGATGGCGATAGTAGTGACGTCAGTTACTGATTGTAGAGTAGAAGTCTCAGCGGTTGTTACCTCATCTGGCGGCACATAGCAAGGCTTTGCCAATTCCTGAAGATATTGCATCACCTTGGTTGCAGACACATAGCCATCTGCCAAATAGTTACCTAACACCTGATTCATCGCAGATGCTACAGCTGCCGGTGAATTGCTACTGCTGAGGGGAGTGACTGCTTTAAGTGCCTCGTTTGCCGACTGGTAGCGATATTTGAAGTAATGGCGTACCATCTTATTCAAAACAGACGCCAATTGGCTGCTAACTTGGGCATGATGCTGCCACGATATCTCACCACTGACAGCATCCTCTCCAAACTGCTGGGGACTCAAGCCTGTGAGAGCTTGAATAGCAGTCATGCCTAATGCATAAATGTCACTACAAGGACGCGGTCTACCCTGACCCTGCTCACTTGGCATAAAACCTGGGGTACCAACAGCAATAGTTTCGTTTTTCAGATTTTCTGAAGTTACGAGTGAGAAGCTCTTGACTTGCTTAACAGCACCAAAATCAACCAAGACTATTTTATTGTCTGAAGCCCGGTGGATTAAATTGTCGGGTTTGATATCTCGATGAATCACCCCATGACCATGAATAAATTCTAGAATGGGTAACACTTCTTGCAGTAGTGTAATTACCTGCTCTTCGCTCCACCTCTCTCCCCGTGGCATTTCTGACGACAGCGGCTGTCCGTCGATAAACTCCTGCACCAAATAAAATTCTTCGTTTTCCTCAAAGTAAGCTAAAAGTCGGGGAATCTGGTCATGATTGCCCAAGGTTTCCAAGGATTCGGCTTCTGTATTAAACAAGCGTCTAGCTATTGGCAAAAAGTCCGGGTCGCTAGTAGCGGGTTTGAGATGTTTGACGACGCAAGTGGGGTTTCCTGGACGGCGAGTATCTTGAGCGATATAAGTATGCCCAAATCCGCCTTTGCCTAATAGTTCGACCACCTGGTATCGCTGGTCTAGTAATCTGCCGATCATGTTATAGCTGGACTGAGGTTAACTGTTAACTAGAATACACTTTTTTATGAAAGGAGTAATTTCCTGGGACTTTCTCCAGAATATTCGTGTATCCAAAAGACGAACAAATTGTATCAATGTTCCGCATTCAGAAATATTTGGACTAGGCACTTATTTTGGTTCCAGCATCGCTTCTTTAATTCATAATAGTTGTTGGAATGCCATTAACAATGTCATCAACAACAGGTAAAGGAACCCTGCGTATCTTTTACCTCAGAGATGCAAGTTTCCCAGATCCAGGATAGACATACTCATGACAGAACTCACACTACGCCTACAACAGGGAAATACCGAAACGACAGTTTCAGTGTCTCAAAATGTATTTACTATCGGTCGCTTGCCAGAATGTGACTTGTACTTACCATTTGGGGGAGTTTCCCGCAACCATGCTCGATTGGTAAAAAGTGCTGATGGTGTGTGGATGATTGAGGATTTGGGCAGTAAAAATGGAACTATAGTGAATGACGCTCTTGTTACTGTTCCTCAAGAGTTGCATCAAAATGACATTATTTTGCTAGGTAATGTTAGTTTGGTAGTGCTGTTAAGAAGTACTGCTGTACAGTCGCAGCCTCAGTATGTACCAACGGTGCCTATTAGTGAACAAAGAACAATTCTTCGCAATGTCGAACAACTGCAACAGCAATGGATAGAAGCTGATGGCAATAATGGCGGCAACAACAATAAAGATACAACCATTGCCCGCCTCAAAGACTTAGTAGATATAGCCAAAAATCTCTCTGCGGCAACATCTATAGAAGAGATTTTTTCTCAAGTACAACAAGTTGTTTTTCGCTATCTCGATAGTATTGACCGCTTGGCATTATTAATCGATGTCGATGGTTCTGGTCACTTAGAGTTAATGAATTCTGCCACCAGAAACATTTCTCAACAGCAACAGTTGGCCACTGATGGCAGTTGGATTAGTCGTAGTATCTGTCAAAAGGTGTTTGACGAAAAAGTGGTGATTCAAACCGCTGACACTCAGAAAGATGAGCGATTTGCTAGTGAACAAAGTATTTTGGTAAAAGGGATTCGCAGTGCCATGGCGGTGCCTTTATGGGATGAAAACAAAGTTGTTGGCGTTCTTTATGCCGATGCTAATCTTTCTTCTTACCATTGGGCAAATGAGGGTGAGGAAGAACTGAGCTTTTTTTCGGCTTTAGCTAATCTTGTTGCTTCTAGTGTCCAACGGTGGCTGCTGGTAGAGAAACTCAAAACCGAAGAGATGATTCGACACCGACTAGAACGTTATCATTCGCCGGCAGTTGTACAGCAGTTGATATCTGTAGGGGGTTTACCAGGTGGTCGTTTGGCTCCTGCTGAGAGTGAAATCAGCATTTTATTTGCAGATTTAGTGGGCTTTACCGCAATTTCTGAACGTTTAACACCAACTGCGATCGCTCAAATGTTAAATAAATTATTTGAAGAAATGTTGCAAGAAGTGTTTGCTTGTGGCGGCACTTTAGATAAGTATATTGGTGATTGTATTATGGCATTTTTTGGCGCTCCGGAATTGCAAATAGATCACGCTGATCGTGCTGTAGCTGCTGCTAAGGGAATGCTTACTCGTCTCCAAAGTCTCAATGACAACGGTTTTTGGCAGGAACCCTTGCAACTAAGAATTGCGATTAACAGCGGTAAAGCAGTCGTGGGTGATGTTGGTAGCTCCCAACGGGTAGACTATACGGCATTGGGAGCTACGATTAATTTGGCGGCTCGCATGGAAGCAGTTTGTCCCCCCAGTGAATGCGTGATTAGCGAAGTTACCCATACAATGCTTTCACAATCTTTGGATTTTCAGGAAATGGGGGATTATCGTTTTAAAGGTATTGATCGATTAGTCAAGGTTTATCAGACCAAATTGCATTAAGTAGACGGTTGTCAATAAATATAATTCCTCTAATAGAAGGATGTAATTGCCACTTTCGTCATTGTAAAAGATTGTTTGCTCCGCTCAAATAGTTACTATGAACCGAGAGCCGTTACGTGAGTCTTTAGGCAATATTCTGCTACCTTTGGGATTAATTTTTGGTCTAGTTCTACTTTTAAATCTCAACGTCAGCGAAAGTAACCCAGCAGAAGCATCTAGAGAAATATTAGACTCATGGTTAAAGTTAATTGTTGGCTACTTAGCAGCAGGGGCAGAAATTGCCGCTGCATTGGTGATTGGGCTGGCAGTGATTCGTGGTATCACTGTTTATCTACGGCAAGTATTTTCTCGTTCTAAACAACATCTTGATTCTACGGAAGTGGTACGTCTGCAATTGGGAAGAGCGCTGGCATTGGGATTAGAATTTACCGTTGCTAGTGATATTTTGCGAACTGCGGTTGCACCTACACGTCAGGATATTTCTAACTTAGGGGCGATTGTTCTATTGCGAACTTTGCTGAATTACTTTTTAGAACGGGAGATTAAGCAGGTGGAGCAAAGCCGTTTACTAGATAGGTAATTGGTAATGGGTAATTGGTAATGGGTAATGGGTAATTGGTAATTGGTAATGGGTAATGGGTAATTGGTAATTGGTAATTGGTAATGGGTAATAAAGTTTCTCACGAATGGTTTAGGATTGCTATATTATCTATATTTCAATTTTAAACACAGTTTGCTATGTTATGTTAAACGTGGTTAATACTTAGCAAATAGTATATTTTAGTTACCAAAGTTGAAGATTGAGCAACTAATAGTTGATTGTGAGACTAAAATTTTGGTGTAGCTTCTGTAATTGATCTGTGTAACACTAGGAAGCTACCTCAAGCTATTTTTAACCGGGAGGTCAGGTAATGGCTATCGCCACCATTAATCCCGCCACTGGGGAGAGGCTCAAAACCTTTGAGCCGCTCAAGGATGCAGAAATTGCCGCTAAACTAGATTTGGCTGGTCAGGCTTTTGATTTGTACCGCTTGACTAGTTTTCAGCAGCGATCGCACTGGCTGCAAAAAGCGGCAGAAATTTTAGAACAAGAAAAGGCAGATTTTGCCAAGTTAATGACGCTGGAAATGGGCAAACCATTCAAAGCAGCGATCGCCGAAGTAGAAAAATGCGCCCTCGTCTGTCGCTACTACGCCGAACACGCACCTGGTTTCCTGGCTGATGTGCCAGTAAAAACTGATGGTAGCCAGAGTTTTGTCCGCTATCAGCCAATGGGTGCAATTCTCGCAGTTATGCCGTGGAATTTCCCCTTCTGGCAAGTTTTCCGCTTTGCTGCACCTGCACTGATGGCGGGAAATGTCGGCTTACTTAAACACGCTTCCAATGTGCCCCAGTGCGCTTTGGCAATTGAAGATATTCTGCAACGGGCAGGTTTTCCTCAAGGTGCATTTCAAACTTTGTTAATCGGTGCTGCTAAAGTTGCCGATTTAATGGCTGATGACCGAGTCAAAGCTGCTACCTTAACAGGAAGTGAACCAGCAGGGGCATCTCTAGCCGCCGCAGCGGGTAAGCAACTGAAAAAAACTGTTTTGGAATTGGGGGGAAGTGACCCGTTTATTGTCTTAGAAAGCGCTGATTTAGAGGCAGCAGTTGCTACAGCGACAACAGCGCGGATGTTAAATAATGGGCAATCTTGTATTGCAGCCAAGCGGTTTATTGTTGCCGATGCGATCGCCGATAAATTTGAAAAACTGCTGCTAGAGAAATTCGCCGCGCTGAAAGTTGGCGATCCCATGGAGCCAGATACCGATTTAGGCCCATTGGCAACTCCCGATATTCTCCAAGAATTAGACCAGCAAGTGCAAAAAGCCGTCAAAAGTGGCGGTAAAGTCCTCATCGGCGGGCATCCTTTAGCAGATCGGACTGGGAACTTTTACCCGCCAACCATTATCATAGATATTCCCATAGACAGTCCAATTGCCCAAGAAGAATTCTTTGGCCCGGTAGCGTTATTATTCCGCATTCGGGATATTGATGCTGCTATCAAACTAGCTAATGAAATACCCTTTGGTTTGGGTGCAAGTGCTTGGACAACAAACGACCAAGAACGCGATCGCCTGATTGAGGAAATCGAAGCAGGTGCAGTATTTATCAACAGTATGGTCAAATCTGACCCCCGCTTGCCCTTTGGAGGCACTAAGCGTTCTGGGTACGGCCGAGAATTGAGCATTCAAGGCTTACATGAATTCGTCAACGTCAAAACTGTGTGGATTAAATAATTTGGGATTGGTAATTGGTAATGGGTAATTGGTAATGGGTAATTGGTAATGGGTAAAAACTAATCTCCAACCTCCAGTCTCCAACCTCCAGTCTCCAATCCCTAATCCCCAATCATCAATCCCCAATCCGCAATCTCCAGTATTAACTATTTGTTGCTAATGAGGAAATCAAATGAATACCGCTGAACTATTGGTGCAGTGTTTAGAAAACGAAGGAGTTCAATATGTTTTTGGACTCCCTGGTGAAGAAAACCTGCACGTTTTAGAAGCACTAAAACATTCTTCCATTAAATTTATTACTACTCGTCATGAACAAGGTGCAGCCTTCATGGCAGATGTTTATGGACGCTTAACAGGCAAAGCCGGAGTCTGTCTGTCTACTCTCGGCCCTGGGGCAACTAACTTAATGACCGGTGTCGCCGATGCCAACCTTGATGGTGCGCCTTTGGTAGCAATTACCGGGCAAGTGGGAACCGATAGAATGCACATCGAATCACACCAATATTTAGATTTGGTGGCAATGTTTGCACCTGTAACCAAGTGGAATAAGCAGATTGTGCGGCCGAGTATTACACCAGAAGTAGTGCGAAAGGCATTTAAGCGATCGCAATCTGAAAAACCTGGTGCAGTTCACATCGACTTGCCAGAAAATATTGCTGCCATGCCGGTAGAAGGCAAACCCTTGCATAAGGACAATATCGAAAAAACCTATGCTTCCTTTGCCAGTATTCGCGCCGCCGCCGCCGCCATTTCTCAGGCAGTTAACCCCCTCATTTTAGTTGGAAATGGGGCAATTCGTGCCCAAGCTAGTGATGCGGTGACACAATTCGCCACCCAGATGAATATCCCCGTTGCCAATACTTTCATGGGCAAAGGTGTGATTCCCTATACCCATCCCTTGGCTTTGTGGTCAGTAGGATTACAGCAAAGAGACTTTATTACTTGTGGCTTTGATAACACAGATTTAGTAATTTGTATTGGCTATGATTTGATAGAATTTTCTCCCAAAAAGTGGAATCCTGAAGGTAATATTGCGATCGTGCATATTGCCGCAGACCAATCAGAAATTGATAGTAGTTATATTCCCAAAGCCGAAGTTGTTGGTGATATTTCCGATTCTCTCAGTGAGATATTAAAATTAGCAGACAGACAAGGCAAACCTAATCCCTACGCCATCAGCTTACGGGGAGAAATTCGTGCCGATTATGAACAATATGCCAAGGATGATGGATTCCCCATTAAACCCCAAAAGTTAATTTATGACTTACGGCAAGTGATGGGCCCAGATGATATTGTCATCTCAGATGTAGGCGCACATAAAATGTGGATGGCCCGTCATTATCATTGTCATAGTCCCAATACTTGCATTATTTCTAATGGCTTTGCAGCCATGGGAATTGCCATTCCTGGTGCATTAGCAGCAAAACTCGTCAACCCTAACCGCAAAGTTGTAGCCGCAACCGGCGATGGTGGTTTTATGATGAATTGCCAAGAATTAGAAACAGCTTTGCGTGTTGGTACGCCCTTTGTCACCTTAATTTTTAATGACGGTGGCTATGGTTTAATTGAGTGGAAACAAGAAAATCAATTTGGTAAAGGTAACTCATCCTTTGTCCATTTTGGTAATCCTGATTTTGTCAAATTTGCCGAAAGCATGGGTTTAAAAGGTTATCGAGTTGAATCAGCTACCGATTTAATTCCTGTCCTCAAAGAAGCCCTAGCTCAAGATGTGCCAGCGGTGATAGATTGTCCCGTAGACTATCGCGAAAACCGCCGCTTTACCCAAAAAGCCGGCGAGTTACATTGTGATGTCTAAACATTTGTGTAAATAGTAATCTGCAACGCCACAGATTCCCGACTTCTTTGAGAAGTCGGGAATCTTGTTGTTCTGCAACGTCTCTAGATAGCGTAATTTTTCAGGTTTTTTCTATTACACAGAAGCGCAAAATCAATTTTTATACGTTTATATCTAGAATAATCATTCCTCCAATACAAACATCCCTCTCCTTACGGGATAAAATCATCATTCCTCCAATACAAACATCCCTCTCCTTACGGGATAAAATCATCATTCCTCCAATACAAACATCCCTCTCCTTCGTAAGGAGAGGGACAGGTTTTGCATAGCAAAACCAGGGTGAGGTCTCTTTCAACTCCTAGGACGCAACAATTGCACAAAGGTATCACTCACAGTATGATCTTTAGTATCAGCAGCATATTGAATTAACTTCTCCCGCAATTCCTTCGCAGCATCTAAAGGTAATAAAGTCGCTAACAAAAAATAAACGCCGCGAAATCTGGGGTCGTTGATATGGTCAATTAAACGGTCTTTTGCTTCAGCACCATCACCGAGAAAGTTTTGTACTAAGAAGAATTCCATAATTTTATCGTGGCGGAAATACCATTCTTTCTTCGCGTCGCCTTTTTCGTCTTTCCACTGACGGCTGATAACCATCTTATATTTTTCATCTTCTAAAGACATCAACACTTGATAAAATTCATCTCCAGGTAAAGCTTGTTTATCTTGCAGTCGCACTTGATAAACTGCTTCCGAAAACCTTTTTAGCGGAAATTCCTGTTTCCATTCTTGCAGGTATTCTGCCGCCATCAACTTATATTGCTGTGCTTGCAAATGGAATAAATCGGGGTATTCGTTTTGCGCTATCATCAAAGCTACGAGAGTTAAATCCATTGGATTAGAAAGAATCCGACGGGCTGCATCTAACTCTTCTGGTGAATGCTGGGAGTTGAGGGCTTGTTTCAGGTAGTCGGTGCAGGCTTTATCGTAATCATTACCCTGATTTTTAGCATCTTTGGGTAATCGCGGCTGACGGGAAATTAAGAAATCTTGAATTTGTGTTTGTTCCAGGGGTTGCAATTGATATATCTTGGCTGTTGAGGGGGGTGTCCACTCTAAGGGCTGAGTAGTCATAATAATATTGCCCCGGAAATAGCTTTCCACAAACTGAGTAATTTTCGCCCTGGTGTCAGCAGTGACTTCGTTAAGTCCGTCAATGCAGATATCTAAAGCACCGCTATAAATTAGGTTTTTCAAAAAGTCCGCATCTTGTACTTGTCCATGCAGCTTGGCTTGAATTGCCTCAATTACACCTTTATCACACTTCTGTGCCGGCAAATAAACCACAATACGCTGGGAAGTTTTCACCAGATAGCGGAGAAACATCGATTTACCCAAACCAGAATCACCTTCTAGGACAATTTGCCCTTTGATGCTGGGTAGCGCTTCGTTAATGGTGATGATTTCTTCTGAACCGGGAATTTTAACTTTAGATTCTGGGAAATATCCTTGAGGATTGAAATTATCTAACCCAGCATCTGCTAACAGGGAAGGCTTGAACGGTTCAAATAATTTACCTCGGAAGAATGGAACCCAGGTGAGGCAAAAGCCAACATAGCCAACGCCCAAAATACGCCTTACCCAAGGGTTCCAGAAGAAGATGGCTTGGACTTGGGGCGATTTGGGGTAAGCGAAGATGAGGGCTAGCCAAAAGGTAATGTGAATGAGGATAGTTTGCCAAGCATTAAAAAACCACTTCCAACCCTGAAGGTTAATTATCACTGACTGTAAAGAATCAGCTTCGTTGAATTCAGCTTTTTTGAGGTTGTTATAGTGAGTTTCAAGGATGGCAATATCTTGGGGTTGCCAAGAAGCTTTTTTGGCAACTATAGCAATCTTCATTGCTAAGTCTGTTGTTAATCCCTCCAGCCCCTTACTGAGTTCCCAAGTTTTGAGGAATAAATTCAGAATTTTAATACCTTCATCGTGTGTCAGCTTGTCTGGAATTGCTTTAGGCTTACCAACCCATTTCAGCAGCGTTTTCACGTCTTCAGTGCCACCACCAAGGAAATAAGTTAAAAAACGCCACCTTTGAAATTCTGATTGACCTTCGTAATAGATGCTATCCAAGACGACAACAATGTTATTTAGGTTTAGTTGTTCTATCTTTCCTAATGCTTTAGCCGCATAATAACGAACATTGGTGTCAACGGTTTTATCTTTGAGGATGTCAGCAATGTCTTTGACGTAGGGTTTGGCAGCATCCCCCAGGTTTCCTAATGCTTCAGCCGCATAATAACGAACATTGGTGTCAACGGTTTTATCTTTGAGGATGTCAGCAATGTCTTTGACGTAGGGTTTGGCAGCATCCCCCAGGTTTCCTAATGCTTCAGCCGCATAATAACGAACATTGGTGTCAACGGTTTTATCTTTGAGGATGTCAGCAATGTCTTTGACGTAGGGTTTGGCAGCATCCCCCAGGTTTCCTAATGCTTCAGCCGCATAATAACGAACATTGGTGTCAACGGATTTATCTTTGAGGATGTTGACCGCTTTCTGTGCAATATCTTCCGGCTTCTTAAATACTGATTTCAAGTCTTTCAGGTCATATTCAGTTAATTTGTATAGAGCATATTGCTTCACTCTGTCATGTTCATCATCAAGGGCGGCTACTATGCTGTTAATCTGCCAGTCTTGGGGCTTGGGTTTGGGTGCTTCTTTGGCGCTAACCCAAGGGAGGGTGAGGAGGAAAGAAAGGATGAAGACTAAGGGATAAAGAATTAAGGGGGAAGGCTTTTTGGTTTTGGGGGGAGTTTGCAGCATGATTTGGAGGTTAGAACCAGGGGACTTGGGGCAGAAATGAGGCGGGTAATTGTCTCCTTACTGTCTAATTGAGTGAGCCTATCCGAAAATCTAACTTCTAGGTAGATGATAAAAGCTTTTAGAAGATTTTGCTGAGGTTTTACCTTGTTATCTGCTATTTTCCTGGTATTTTGATACAAATCAAGGTTGAAGTTTTAAACGCAGAGGGGTGCAGGGTAAGGAACACGCCGATTCAAAACCTCACCCTGGTTCTGCTACGCACAACCTGTCCCTCTCCTTCGTAAGGAGAGGGGTTTGAGTCAACCCCTTCCCTACGGGACGCCAAAGGCGAACGGGGAATTCAAAATTAAAAATTAAAAATTAAAAATTAAAGACAATCAGTGGTGGGTTCAGAGCTACCACTGATTGATTGTAGACCGCTAATTCTTAGAATCAGTGGGAGCCTGTACTCGGAATTAATTAATTCAAAATTGTTTTTATTCTGACTAACAGAATTTTGTATCCCTTACGGGAGCCGTA
The DNA here is from genome assembly GCF_014697195.1 of Cylindrospermum sp. FACHB-282. Classification (GTDB taxonomy): domain Bacteria; phylum Cyanobacteriota; class Cyanobacteriia; order Cyanobacteriales; family Nostocaceae; genus Cylindrospermum. The sequence goes on from NZ_JACJRJ010000001.1 coordinate 15,293, forward strand.
GGCTCTATTTTGCATTTTGAATTCAAAAAAGGTCAGGAATCTTTGAGGTTTTGAAGTACTTTTGGGTAATCGGATAACTTGTGTGTACACCATAGGCAAGCAGAGAAAGAAAAAATTAGCCCCCTCTCCTTACCAAGGAGAGGGGGTTGGGGGTGAGGTTCCGGAAGTATAGCAACGCAGCGAGAGATTTTGAGTAAAAAACAGGCGTTAAATCTCTGCGTTCTTTGGCGTTAAAGTAATGCACACACCCGCTAGGAAGAAAGCTAATGCACCGACAATGGCAGCTACTATTGGTGTAATCCCTGGGGGAAATATAAACGCAAATACACTCATGGCTAATGAGAAGCCACCAAAATATATCCCTATTCCTAATCCTGCCCAGCGTTGAGGCACTAAACCCAAAATAAAGGGAATTGCCCCGTTGACAATTAAGCTAAATCCAATTACTATAAAAAATATAATGGGAATCTGTGCGCGCATATAAGGTAGCGCCAGAATTGCGAAAACAGTCGCAATGACTCCATAAAGCATTGCTTGACGATTTCCAATTTTGGTAGCGATGAAACCAGCAGGTAGGGCAGCAAATGCTAAAGCTAATCCAATACCCAACATGAGCAAGCTGATATCATCGGTGTTGAATTGCGATTTCAGGACTTTGCCTAATGCATCCATCATCAACCGGGAACCCCAAGCGATACTAAATCCCGTGGCGAATATTAAAGTTAATGGCTGTAAGGGTAAGTTTGCAGTTTCGGTGTGATGTTTCTCGGTTGGTGTTTCTGGGGGGTTGAGATAGCGCAACACCGCCGCAGCTGCTAGGAGAATGAAGGAAGCGATGGGCTACGCCCCGCTGGAAGCGATCGCAAATGCAAAAATCGGCCCTAAGCTAAGAATAAAGTTATTGGCAATTCCTCTAAATGCGCCAATGGTTCCCCCGGCTAAAGTCACGAAGCTGACGGCTAAGGGTAACTCTTTGGGTGTAGAATATCTTCCGAGTAATGCGATCGCCTTTGGCGGGGCGTAGCCCATCGCAGGCGAGCGAAAAACTGTCATCGCTAACGCCCAAGCTACCATTGCGATAGGTAAAATCCAGCGGAACACATCACCAGGCGGGATAAAGGTTACAATACAGGGGATGGCGATAAACAAAGCCGATGCCAGGATGACTCCGACGGAAATGAAGGGAAAACGACTTCCTAAAGAACGTTTGGTTTGGTCAGAAAGTCCGCCCATCAGCGGTTCCATCACTACAGCTAAGGCATTTTCTACTACTAATATACCAACTGCCAAGGAGGTGGGAAATCCAAACTGAGTTAAAAGTTTGGGCAGATATGAGTTATAAATTAACCAAGTGAGGGTAATTGCTCCTTGCAAAAGAGCTAAGGCCCAAACTTGCATCCATAAGATATTTGGCGGAGATTTTGAGGTATTCATATTTTGGCGTTGCTGAATCAGGATATGAATATCTCACGCAGAGGCGCAGAGGCGCAAAAGTAGAAATAAAAATTCAATTTTGATTCAGCAATGCCTTTAATATCCAGGACTTACGCAAAATCACGAAGAAACAAACCGCAAAGGACGCAAAGGACACAAAGGAAGAAGGGTTTGGCAGAGTTCTTGCGTAAGTCTTAATGTGAAGGAAGAGAGAGTGAGAAAAGTTTTCTTTGTCCTCTCTGGGTCTACGTTTTTAATATTCTGGAACGGAAGAATCTACTTCACGACTCCAAGCGGTGATTCCACCTTTGACGTTTGTGCCGACAATTCCGGCTTCTTTGAGAATACCCAAGGCTTTGGCAGAACGTCCACCCATTTTACAATGAGCAATTAAGCGGTGTCCGTTGAGTAATTCTTTGACTTTAGCAACGCCTCCCCCGTTTTCAATATCGGGTAAGGGTACTAGTATGGAACCGGGAATTTTGGCAATTTCGTATTCATGGGGGTTGCGGACATCCAACAGTACAAAATCTTTTGCACCGCTATCCAGCAATTGCTTCAACTCCACCACTGTCATTTCTTGAATTTCCATTTGCTGTTTTGCTTCCTCTGCTTGTGCTTGGGGAATACCGCAGAATTGTTCATAGTCTATTAGCTTTTCAATTACTGGGCGGATGGGGTTAGGACGCAGCTTTAACTCCCGGAATTTCATTTCTAAGGCGTTGTATAGCAGCAAGCGTCCGCTGAGGGTATTACCGTTACCAAGAATAATTTTGACTGTTTCCGTCGCTTGGATAATACCAATCATTCCCGGTAAAATTCCTAGTACTCCACCTTCTGCACAGGAGGGAACCATTCCTGGTGGTGGTGGTTCGGGATATAAGTCACGATAATTTGGCCCGCCTTCGTAGTTAAATACGGTGGCTTGTCCTTCAAAGCGGAAAATGGAACCGTAGACGTTGGGTTTGTTTAGCAATACGCAAGCGTCGTTGACTAGATACCTGGTGGGGAAGTTGTCGGTTCCATCAACAACGATGTCGTAAGGACGAATGATATCGAGGGCGTTTTCTGAACTCAGACGAGTTTCGTACAAATCAACCTGACAATAGGGGTTAATTTCGTGAATGCGGTTTTTCGCTGATTCAATTTTGGGTTTACCTACCCAGGATGTACCGTGAATGACTTGGCGTTGCAGGTTGGAGGTATCGACGATATCGAAATCTACAATTCCAATGCGTCCCACACCGGCTGCTGCTAAATATAACAGCAGCGGTGCACCTAGTCCACCTGTGCCAATACACAAGACACTGGCTGCTTTCAGGCGTTTTTGTCCTTCCACTCCCACTTCCGGCAAAATCAAGTGGCGGGAGTAGCGTTCGTAATCGTCTTTGTTCAACTGGATTTCATCCAGATTGGGATTGAGCATTTTCTGTTTTGATGTCGCAGTTAGGAGTATTAATGGTAACCAAAAAAGATATCCGTTGTTAATTGTTCAATTTATGTATTCGATTGTTTCGGCTTGGAACTGGTGACTATCATCTAAAGTCCAGCTTTGGAGTTCGCCTGCTTTTCTGTTTTGGACGGATATTATTATATATGAGTATTCTGTCCATGCATATAGCCTGTCCCATTCTGAGGGAATAGCGGGATAATCTGGATGGGAGTGGTAGATGCCAATGATATTTAGGTTACGGTTTCTGGCGTCCCTTTGAGTTTGTAACATGATTTGGGGCGCGATCGCATATCTTCTTCTGGTACTATATTCTCTGGGGTCATGGGCAAAATCTGCCGCTTCTGTATTCCAAGCGTTTACTGTGGGGATTACTTCCACTACAGTTTTACACCCACTAGCCAGAGAACCAAGCATTATCCCACAGCACTCCTCCGGGTAGATGCTTTCGGCATGGGTGCGGATAATTTGCCGATGTTCTGGGAGGAGTTTGATTCGCGCTGCATTCATCAAAAATTCCGGCTTTGCTCGTCAATGAAGGATTCCAGCAGGTCTTTGACTTCTACTACACTGCTGATGAGGCGATCGTAATCTGATGAGTCGAGCAGATTTAACTCAAAACAAAGCAGCAGGTGATATTCTACCTCAATCGTGGAATCATTTGCCGATTCCAAAAAATCTAATTGTTCTTCTGGATATTGGCGATCGCATCCCTGAGCTATTTTAATCGGTATCGCCGCACAGGCTAAACGAATTTGTTGTGTTAACCCCAGTAATTCCTCTTCTGGAAAACTTTTGGTCACCTCATAAACTGCAACTGTCAGTTCATGAGCTTTTTCCCATGCTTTGATTTCTCTGAAGTCTGTCATTATGATGCTCGTATCCTTGATATCTGATAGGGTGAGCAATGCCCACCCTACTACTATGCCACTAATTTTTGTGTGCGTCTCTCAAGCTAGCTACTCACATTAAATAGCCACATAGTTATTTCATTTCTTTACATTTTTATTTACAAAAACCCATCTCATCTCAAGCTACCAAGGTAACTTTTCCAGTAGCCAAGTCATAACGACCACCAGCAATTTTAAGTTTGCCTTCCTTGATTAAACTTCTTAAAATAGTTGAGCTTTCAGCCAATCTTTCGGCTTGATATTGAACATTGGCAATGACAGAATTATCTTCTATATTACCAGTTTTGCTTCTAGCATTTTCTACCGCAGGTTTGATTTCTTCCACAAAGGAGCTAATTCTTCCAGGGAGAGGATCACCTTTGACAGCAGCGGAGACTGCACCACATTTAGAATGACCCAGAACTAGGATTAATTGGGCACCCAATACAGCTGTGCCAAATTCCAAACTACCTATAGCCTCTGGAGAAACGACATTACCAGCCACTCGCACAACAAATAAATCTCCAAGACCTTGATCAAAAATCATTTCTGCGGGTACTCTAGAATCAGCACAACCTAATACAGCTGCAAACGGATATTGGGCTACGGAAGTTTCTTGTAAACGCAACTTTGATTGGTTGGGGTTGAGACGTTTCCCATTAACAAACCGTTGATTACCCTCTACCAGACTTTTCAAAGCAGCTTGAGGAGTAACAGGTTGAGGTTTCACAGCGGTAGATGGGTTATCTGCAATAGCTGGTTCTCCTTTCCACAGTACAGTGCCAGCAGCAGCAGTAGCACCAATGCCGATACTACCCACACCTGCTAATTTTAAGAAATTACGACGCCCAACAAATCCATTAATACGACTCATCAATCTACCTCCAGGGGAATAAGCAAATTTGATACGAAGTTGCTTGTATACCTAATTAAGTTATATCCTTACCCCCAACTATGGTTGAGCAGGTAAGGAGCAGTTAAAGTATGGCTGCAACAGAGTAACAAAAAAACTATGTTATTTACTGGAATATACCAAACTATAGTATTCATAGTTAAATTGTTTTATATGAAAAAATTATCGTTTCCTAAGAGGTTTCTCTATGGTTTCCTAAGGATATCCAGTCATGGGTAATACCAATTCAAAATTCACTCATAGAGCCTACGGCACACTAGGCTGTCTTGGCAGATCCTCTGAAAGAGGCACAAAATTCAAAATTCCGTTAACTCTACTCATTAACCCACCTGACAAAAGCTCCCTTATTGCCAGGAAGATATCAGAATCATGGAAGATTTAAGAGTAAGTTTTTACACAGTTTAAGAATCATTTAATCTTTTGCTTAAATAAAAAATAATATATTGACAATATAGCTTATCTTCAAATAGTAAACGTCTAGAAAAATTCCCCTCTTGCGTTCTTCTCCGCGCCTTTGCGCCTTTGCGTGAGACAAAAAAAATCCTCTAAAAACTAAAACCACCAACAAAAATATATTTTTATCGGTCGTTTAGTTAAATAACATCTCGGAAACGGTGCGTTCCTAACGCACCCTACGGTTAATGTGCTTTACCGGCACCTAAATATAATTCTCCCACTTTGGGATCATGCAATAATTCTTGTCCTGGGCCAGAGATGGCATCACGTCCTGATTCTAATACATAACCGCGATTAGCCATTTCTAAAGCTTTACGGGCATTTTGTTCTACCAAAACGATCGCAGTTCCCCCTTGATTAACTTGCTTAATTTGCTCAAATACTTGCGTTACCAAGATGGGGGATAAAGCGGCAGAAGGTTCATCTAACAGCAGTAAACTGGGTTCTAGCATCAAAGCTTTACCCATCGCTAACATTTGGCGTTCCCCACCGGAGAGAGTACCTGCACGTTGACGACGGCGATCGCTTAATCTAGGAAACATGGTAAAGATTTTGTCTTTTAGGGGTTTCAGGGGAATATTCCGGACAAAAGCCCCCATTTCTAGGTTTTCTTCCACTGTGAGAGAGGGAAAAACGTTGGCTATTTGCGGTACATAGCACATTCCCCGTTGCACAATTTGGTTGGACTTTAAACCAGCAATATTTTCGCCTTTGAAGGTAATTGTGCCTGTGTGGGGGGTCAAAAGCCCAAAAATGGTTTTTGCTAAGGTAGATTTGCCGGCACCGTTGGGGCCAATTACTGTTACCAGTTCCCCTGATTCAACCCGAAAATTTACGCCTTGTAAGATATCTACATCTTTAATATATCCGGCATGGACGTTTTGAACTTCTAATAAATAGTTATTAGTCATAGGTGATAGGTGATAGGTGATAGGTAATAGGTAATAGGTGATAGGTAATAGGTGATTGATTTCTATTACCAATTACCAATTACCCATTACCCATTACCCGTTAATTTATTCGGTTATTTTTTGCAATTCGGGTCGTTCTTCTGGGAGGATTGCTCCTTCAACTGGGCAAACTTGGAGACAAATACCACAGTCGATACAGGTGGCAAAGTCAATCCAAAACCAATCGGTTCCTTTGACGTTTTTACCTGGGCCAGGATGAATGCAAGCTACAGGACAGGCAGATTCGCAGTCAGCGACACCTTCACAAACATCAGTAACAATCGTGTGCGGCATATTCTCGATTCCCTCTCTTCTGCATCAGTTTCTAGCCTAACAATTAGCCGTGTTACGTTTTAGTGCAATGGTTCAATTGTTGGTACACCATCAGGTTTGATCCAGGCAATTTGGGCAATTTGGCGATCGCGTGCATATTTATGGATAGCTTGTGCATCTCTTCCCCCCAAGTCAATTTCTACTCGTACCAACTCGGTAGAAGCTCGCAGTTTTTGGGCATAGGCAAAGGCGGCAGCGTTAGCACTTGCTGTCTCTGGTACTACCAACCAGTTGCTAGCTGGGATTGCTTGGGGTAATTGCTGAGTAGACGAGAGTACTTGGTATAAATCCTCAATATTGAGTCCAAAACCAATTCCGGGGATATTTTCTCCTTGGGGATGATATAGCCCCAAAAGTTGGTCATAGCGACCACCTCGCCCTAAAACCTGAGCTTGGTTTTCTGTGTGACTGACGACTTCAAACACGATGCCAGTGTAGTAATCTATGGTTTGGATCAGGCTGAGGTCAAGGATGAGGGGGAATTTTTTCTCTGATTCTAGTAACTCTACTAGGGATTTGAGATTATTTACCGCTGCTTGCTGCTCTGTGTCTAGATTCAAGCTGCTGACTTGTTGCAAGACATCTGCACTGTTGCCTCGCAGATCCAACATGATTCTGGCACGTTGGCGTAATTCATCGTCGAGGGGTAGAGTATCTATGGTAATCCGGTCGAGATGTGCGATCGCCTGACGTACTTTACCTTGTAGATGAGCGGGAAAGGCATTGAGAAGCGATCGGGTAATTCCCGCTTCACCTAAGATTAAATGCCAATCCTGCAAACCCAATGCGAATAAACAATCTGCTACCAACAACAGCACTTCTGCATTTGCCAGCAATCCCCCAGTCCCCAACAACTCCACCCCAGCTTGATAATACTCTTGCTGGCGATTATGCCTACTTTCCCAGTTACGGCGAAATACATTGGCATTGTAGTACAGCCGTTGGGGATAAGTGACACCTGCCATCCGCGTCACAACGGTACGAGCAATGGAAGCTGTCAGTTCTGGACGCAACCCCAATTCTTGATCTTGGGCATTTTGCAGTTGAATCACCATCTGGCGCACAATTGCTTCACCTGCCATTAGGGTATCCATACGCTCCAAGGTTGAGGTGATAATCCTGTGATATCCCCAACGATGAAACACTTGCTGTAACCTTTCTTCAATCCAGCGTTTTTGAGTCACATCTAAGGGCAATAAATCCCTAGCTCCCGCTGCTGGTTGATACACCATTATTTTTTCTTCCCACCAAACAAACCACCAAACAAACCGCCACCTCCAGTATTATCTGGCTGCTTACCTCCATTTTTTGGAGATGAATTCACCTGACTAGCACCGGATTGTCTCCCTAAAGCCTTTTCTATTTTGGGTATCCATTCCAAAGCTGATTCGTCTTTAGGGTTTAATTTCAGGGCGTTGTCAAAGTGAATTTTTGCCATTTTCAACTGATTTTGCCGTAAATAGACCATTGCAATCAAGCTATGGCTACGACTATTTTTCGGCTCTAGTTTCAGGGCGTCCTGTAATTCTACTTTGGCTTGGGCTAATTGGTTTTTATCAATTAAGGTTTGAGCGCGGCGGATGTACTGTTCAGCTGCTGAGTCTTCTTTAGGTAGTGCTGCTGGTGGTGGTGGTGCTAGATTTTTGGCTGCATTTGGCGTTGTCGTACTGGGGTTAATTTTGGCTGGGGGTGTTGACCCTGCCAATGATTGGCCAGCAATCCGCATTAAGTAGACTAAATTTAACTCACTAATTTGGGCAATGACTTGCGGCACTTGCTGCAACGCATCAAATTGAGTTTCAGCAATTTTAGCGATCGCACTTTTATAGAAAAGATCGATATTGGGAGCATTAGCTAATTGCTTGGCCAAGTTGCTGTGCAGTTCCACCGCCGATGATTCTTGTACTAGGCGCTTGCCCATTTGCGACAAAACTAGGATGTATTCGGTGCGAGTGCGTTCCAAAGAAAGTTTTTCATAAGCTGGGTTAACCAGCTTAGATAACAATTCACTGGATAGCTGTTTTTCAGCTTCACTCGCAGCAACACGGCTATCAGGGTGCAAGCGACGGGCAATACTGAGATAGCGTTTGCGGATATCTTTGACATCCGCATCAACTGCAACGCACAAAACTGCGTGATGGTCTATGAAATCATATTTAAAAAGTCCACGATCTATTCTCAAAGACATATACAGCTGTTGCACCCAAGGAGCAGTTATATTCTCTCCAGTTTACTTTGCCAGATTAGTCAATTGTTTAGTTGATAACACTGAATTAGCGAGGTTATAATGATTTATTATTTACTCCGCCATCACCCCTCATTACCAAGTTGAAAGGGGCGGAACTTGCATCAATGCATCACTGAGGCTGTCGTGAAGATGACTATTAGTGGCAAGGATTCTACCAGACTCAATTTTGAAGGGAGTACCATCGTAGGCGGTGATTTTACCCCCAGCTTCTTGTAACAAAATCACGCCAGCGGCGATATCCCAAGGAGCAATACCCCTTTCCCAGTAGCCATCAACACGCCCACAGGCAACATAAGCTAAATCTAGAGATGCTGAACCACCGCGCCTGACTCCTTGGGTAAGATGGGTGAGGTGACAAAATTCCGCGTAGTTGTTGTCAGATGTTTCGCGGCGATCGTAGGCGAATCCTGTCGTTAGCAAGCTTTTACTCAGTTCAGCTGTTTGGGAAACCGTGATGGGGCGGCGGTTGCGCGTTGCTCCCAAGCCAGCGGCAGCACGGAATAGTTCATCATGGAAGGGGTCATAAATTACGCCGACTTGGGGAACGCCATTAATTAACAACCCAATGGAAACGGCAAAACACGGGTATTGATGGGCATAGTTGGTTGTGCCATCTAGGGGATCAATTGCCCAGAGGTATTCATTATCTTGATTTCCTAATTTACCCGACTCTTCAGCGAGGATAGAGTGTTCAGGAAGATGGCAGTGCAAAACTTCTAAAATCAACTTTTCTGAAGCTTTATCGGCGGCGGTGACTAAATCACCAGGGCGTCCCTTTTCAATAATTGCCCCTTCTAACTTACCGAAATAATCTTGCAACACGACACCAGCAGCTAAGGCCGCCTCTGTGGCAATATCTAGAAAAATTTGTAGGTTAGTCATTGGTCATTGGTCAAACAGGTCAATTGTCCCCCTTCCAGTATCCAGTATTCAGTCCTATACTTACCGATTCATGCGGCGGAATTGTGCGGGGGTCAGACGCATGGGTTTTGCGGTATTCCAAATTCCTTGCCCCATGAGTCTAGCCCATTGTTGGGCACGTTCTAAACGCTGGTCATATTTGTGATTAGGCGATCGCCCTACGAATAGTGCATACCCTTGTTTCACTAATTCTTCGTTTAACAATACTTTATCTTTCCACACATAAGCCAAAGTCCGCCCAATTTTGTCTTGCGCTTCGAGATCAAATTCCAGCACTACGGGTTTTTCTACATTGCCAATCAGCGTTTCTAACAGTTGTTTAGCCTCATCTCCCCAAGGACGCTGTCTCACATCTGGGGCATCAATCCCAATTAACCGCACTTGGGAAATCAAATTTGGTTGCTCTGCCATACCTAGCACTTCCAAACTTTGTCCACTCACTACCCGCGCTACTTTTACCTGAGCCTGATTTTCTGCTCCCTGATTTTTCGCTTGACAACTCACCAGCAGGAGCAAGCAAGCTAATATTGCCATGTTTCGCGCCCAGACGCCCAGACGTGCCGCCAAAGTTGGCATTTGCGCCCAGACGCCTAGACGCCAAGGCGCAAACAAAACCCTATTCCTCATCTAAGGGTAAACCCGCTTTAACTTTCCCCCTACCAAAATAGCGCCCAAATTGGAGTTCATAGACTTCATCTTCGTCTTGTGTCTCTACTTCCAAGTCAGAACGGGCATAACTCACACACAGTAGAGCATAACCTTTGCGGCGCAATTCTGGCGACAGTCCAATGGCTTCCGGTTGGTAAATCTCTCCTGAGATGACTCTGACGGCACAGGTAGTGCAAGCCCCATTACGGCAGGAAAACGGCAGTTCTACCCCTTGGTGTTCGGCAGTGTGCAGGATGTAGCGGTCTTCGGGTACTTGCAGGGTGTGTATTTTGCCAGTAGCGCGATCGTGAACTTTAATCGTGTATTTCCGATCCATCTTGATGATTGAAAATGTGGGGTCTCAGACTAATTATAAAAATGTCTTCTCTAATCTTTGCATTTTTTTGAATTTCATCGTACAATCGTAAGTCATGGCACCTGGAGAGGTGGCCGAGTGGTTGAAGGCGCAGACCTGGAAAGTCTGTTATGCAGAAATGTATACGAGGGTTCGAATCCCTCCCTCTCCGTTTTACTGAGACAAGAATACCCGTCCCTATATAGGGCGGGCAGCGGCAATAAAGCTAGTTCACATAGAAATGATTGATTTGAGGCAGACCTGTACAAGCGGTCTAGTTTGATTTTTTGCTGATCGCCCAATCAAAATATGACAATCGCTAAAATAACACGCTCAACCAATCCAAATTGATTTTATTTTCGGGCTTTTTTCCGGGATCGTTCCAGCAAGCCAGCACTCACTAGGATGAGTGAACCCACGATAGTTGTAGGTTCAGGAACTTCCTCAAGATTCCCATTTTTAACATCCAAGGCTGATGAAGTAACATAATCACCCACATCCACAACCCCAAAACCGAGGTTGTAGGTTCCAGCAGAATTAAAGGTGTAGCTAAAGGTATTGAAACCTGTATTTGTTTGGAAACTGCCAGATGTTCCAGACTGTAATGCATTGGTGAAGTCAGCGAGCTTGATAACGTTGTTGTTCACCAGAAAAAAACCGAAGTCTTTGTTACTGGTTTCGTTAGTAGAAAATCGCCATTCAAAACTTAATTTATCCCCAGCTTGAGCAGTGATTACAGATTTAATTGCCGATCCCTCATAAGCTTGACCATCATCATCTAGGGATTCGGCATCTAAGCCAAGAAAGTCTTGCAAATTTGGGTTTGGACTTGCTTCTTCTGGGTTATTGCCTGATAAATTGTAATAACCAGAGGCTTGAGGGGAATCATCCTGAAAGTTGGCGTTGTCATTGCTCAAGCTCGCTTCACCTGGTTGAGTATACACATCACCCAATTTGTCCCAACTGCTGAAGTCTACAGAAACAGCTTGTGAGGGGCTGGCAGCTAAACCGAAGCTGGCAAGGCTAAGAATACCTGTAGTGATAGCAGAATGCTTGATCAAATGAGAAACAGACATAAAATACCTCCTTTGATATTTAACTATCCTAAACTTGGCAAGCAAAAATTGCTACACGCATAAACACTGGTTTCTTATTTCTCCCCTTCAGGGAGGAACAAAGAAAATCAAAGAGGCTGCACTTAGAACAAGAAATTATTGGCACTGGCAAGTGTCCCTTGGTCAACACCTTGAACTGTAATCAAGGATGTGGAACGAGCGGAACCAAGTAAGCCATCTGGATCAATAAGTACATTTGTATCGCTGCCAGTAGTACGAAAATTCAAGTAGCCCTGTACCGTGGCAGTTGCATAGTCGAGGCTACCGAGACTGTAGCTCTGGAACAGTTGTGTCAAGACAATTTTGTCGATACCAGCTTGAAAATCAGTGATGGTATCGCCGGCATCCCGGATACTGGTATAGATAAACTGGTCGCTGCCAGCCCCACCAGTTAACATATCTCCACCTTGGAAGCCTGTAATGTAGTCGCTGCTGGAAGAGCCAGTTAGGGTGTCGCGGCCAGCAGTACCGTTAATCACCGTGTCATTGTCCGTAATGCCGACATTGATTGTGGGGAAGACAAGCTGATTGTAATTGGCATCAACACTGGCTGCAGTTATGACAATCGTGCCGCTATGGCTGCCTTCTACTACCGCATCATCTACTGCCGTCACCGTGACATTTCGCGCGACATTCCAGTTCTGGGCAGTGAAGGTGAGAGTATTGGTATCGCTTGTGAGTTGGTTGCTGCTATTGATGCTAATGGTGACATCAGCGGTGGGTTGACTATTAAGGACAAGAGAGTAACTGTCAGTAGCGCCGCCTTCGGTGACGTTGGTGCTGCCACCAGTTTCATTGATAATCAGGTTTGGGGTATCGTTGTCACTAATGTTGGCGCTGACAGGGTTAATGGTAATGCCGTCGTAGTCAGTATCGCTGCTGGTGGCTGTATATTGGATGGTGGCGACGCGATCGCCTTGTGCGACTGCATCATTGACGGCAGTCACCGTGACAGTTTGGGCGACATTCCAGTTGTTGGCAGTGAAGGTGAGATTATTGGTATCGCTTGTGAGTTGGTTGCCGCTATTGATGCTAATGGTGACATTAGCGGTGGGTTGACTATTAAGGACAAGAGAGTAACTGTCAGTAGCGCCGCCTTCGGTGACGTTGGTGCTACCACCAGTTTGGCTGATAATGATCCCTGGGGTATCGTTGTCACTAATGTTGACGCTGACAGGGTTGATGGTAATGCCGTCGTAGTCAGTATCGCTGCTGGTGGCTGTATATTGGATGGTGGCGACGCGATCGCCTTGTGCGACGGCATCATTGACGGCAGTCACCGTGACATTTTGAGCGACATTCCAGTTGTTGGCAGTGAAGGTGAGAGTATTGGTATTGCTTGTGAGTTGGTTGCCGCTATTGATGCTAATGGTGACATTAGCGGTGGGTTGACTATTAAGGACAAGAGAGTAACTGTCAGTAGCGCCGCCTTCGGTGACGTTGGTGCTGCCATCAGTTTGGCTGATGATGATGCCTGTATCCGTGGCGCTATATTCAAATGCTCCAATATCAGGTTGGCTGTCACGGGTCAAACCACGGGCATCAGTTGTTGATCCGCCCTCAACTCCTGCATCAATGGCGGGACTGCCCTTCAGCAAAGGACGTACTAGTACACCGTCAATCTCTTGGAGTTCGCCCAGTTGAGGGTCAATAACTTGAGCGTTGGCTGTTACTTTAGAGTTTTTAGGCTGTGGTTCGGGATACTCAATATTACCGCCGCCATCAAGTAACTGGTACGCGACTTGCTGACCTGTTCCTTGACCATCGTTTGCTGTATTGTTGGCAACGATTGAATTGGTAAGGGTTGTTTGTTGCGATGGCTCAACAACCCAAAACGCCCCTCCGTTTTCTCCGGCATAGTTATCAACAATCGTGGAGTTGGTGACGTTGAGTGTGGCAGTTGCGCTGGGGTTAATGGCGATTGCACCACCAAAACCACCATCTGTGTCAGTGGCGGTGTTTCCAGAAAAGGTGCTGTTCTCGATATTGATGACTGCATTTGCTGAAGTTGAATCCCCATCTAGCCACAATGCACCACCTTGTTTCTCGGTGGTGTTGTTGGCAAGGGTAACATTGCGGATTGTTACATTACCATTGGCTCGTATTCCCCCTCCCTGGGCATTGCCTTTACTGTTGGTAGTGGTCGTGTTGTTAATAATCGTGCTATTTTCAACAATTACCTGATCGGGGTTGTAGATGTACAGATAGAGCGCTCCCCCGCCACCAACGCTTTCATTTCCCTCAAACCAGCTGTCACTGATCCTAATTGTGCCCCCGACAGTGCTAGAAGTAGGGTTAGGCCCAGAAGGGTTTGCTCCATCTGTGAAAATTGCTCCGCCCTCAAGGGTTGCGGTGTTATTGACGAAAACTGAATTTTCTACAGTGAGTGAACCTAATAGGTTATACACTGCTCCGCCTGACACACCACGGTTATTGGTGAATTCGCTATCTTTGATACTCAGTGAGCCATCATTCTCAGTAGCGATCGCCCCTGCACTAAAGCCTGACCCTGTCGCTGTACCATCATTGTTGTCGAAGCTGCTGTTAATTATTGTTGCATGGCTAGTATAGCCTACCTGAACTCCTCCACCTTGATCGGCGGTATTATTGTTAACCTGAGAATTAATTAACGTTAAACTACTGTAAGAACTAACTTGAATTCCCCCACCTTTGCCTGTGGTTTTTCCGTTGGTAATAATCAAGTCTTTTATAGTAGCGTCTTCGGATTGCGCTATAAAAAACACTCGGCTGGCATTATTACCACTAATGGTTAAATTTGCTGCTCCACTGCCATCGATTGTGATACTTTCTGTAATAGATAGTTGACCACTGGTGAGGGTGATAGTTTCATTCGCCAGACTAGATGCAAATTCGATAGTGTCACCCGCTTGAGCATTGGCGAGTGCATCTCTCAATGAACCAGGTCCACTATCTTGGGAGTTGGTGACAGTTATGATAGACATTTAGAAATTTCTCCAAAAAACTTTTACTTCAATAGTGATTCTGATTAACTAGAGTGGGAAATCGAAATGACTGTTTTCCAAAATCACAAGTAGGACTTGCAAATTGATCGATCTAAAACTGGCTATGCAAATGCAACTTTTATTTCTGTTTAAGGTGTTTTCGTATAAAGTTACTAGCCAGATGAAGAGAAAATTTCTATAGAAGGAGCTTATACTAAGTTTTGATGAATTTTTATGCTTGAAGCAAGCGTAACTGATGGTACTTAGGAAAATAAACGTGGTTTCTACCGAAAAATTATGTTTTGTAAACAAGCATCTAAGGACTAAATAAGTATAAATACTTATTTGGTTGATGCCATGAGTAAATTTGCTGAAAAATTGTCATTTAAGGAATAGGAGAGCGGGCACTCCGTGACATCAAAGCAGAATTGCGGGAAACTGAGAGCAGATATATTAGGAACGGAGAACCTAATGAGTTGGACTAAAGTTCTTGCAGCCGATGCCCTTTCATCTGGTGCGCGACAAGTGGTGAAAGTAGGTAATCGGAATATCCTGCTTTTGAACCACGAAAATCAGTTTTATGCTGTTGATAACATTTGTCCTCACTTAAAACTACCGTTGAAAAGTAGCAAAATCACAGAAGATGGTGCGATCGTTTGTTCTTTCCATCGCAGTGCTTTTGACCTAAGTACTGGTGAGGTGAAAACATGGTGTCCCTGGCCGCCTGGAGTAGGCAAGCTACTCTCAATGGTTTCACAACCAAAAACACTACCCGTCTTCCCTATTCGCGTGGAAGAAGGCAGTATCTGGATTGATTTGCAAGAGGGATAATTAAATCGCTTTCGTTGCCGGACAATCAGATACAAAGCCGAGTAAATGCACTGTGCTATGATCAAATCGCTCATCTGGCAGTGCTGAATAATTGCGGCTGGAAGGGGTATGACCGAATCTAGCAAAAACAACAACATTCACTCCTGCAATCACCAAGTTAAGTATAGGTTTGGATTCAGGTTTGACTTTGAGGGATAGCTTCTGTGCAATGTTTTCGTGGCCTTGCTATCGTTCGGGATCTCGGCTTGTCGGCTATTGTCCGGCGCAAATGTATCAGCAATCAAATATTTGCAATTCACATACAGAGGATGATTATCCTCTGTACTGTTCTAATTTTTTGTCAATTCCCAAACCTTACCAAGGGCCTGAGATAGCAAAGGTAATTCCTGGTGTCTGTATATTCACAAACATAATTTGTCCATTAGGTGAGAAACAAACGCCAGCGAACTCATTTGTATTTAAGGCATTCCGGGCAAATTTATAGAGTGAGCCAGTTGGTGTCACGCCCACAATAAAGTCAGTACCGCCGCCATCCTCACACAGGAAGATATCATTATTGGGCGCAACGACTATGTTATCAGGGAAATCTAGAGTACCCGAATTGTTAGGTTCTATGTACAGCCGGAGTGTCTCTGTGGACGGAGTGTAGCGCCAGACTTGACCTAATCCAGCACTACCGCCACTAGTACAACAGAAATAGATATCTCCATTACCATAGAAAATACCTTCGCCACGAGCAAACTTGGCGGCTCCTAGGTTAAAGCCCGCAACCCGCACTGTATCGCTAGCAGGATCGGGGTTAGCAATCTGAACCCAACTCACTGCGTGGGATTGACCGACTGTAAACCCTGTTGTGGTGTTTGCTTGGGGTATTGCAGTAATTTTCAAAGCATACAGTGTGCCCCCTGCACTCAGATTATTTGGTGTATTGGGCACGAAGCGATATAACAAGCTATCATCCCGGTCTTCGGTCAGATAGACATAACCTGTGTTGGGGTCTACTGCTGCTGCTTCGTGATTGAACCGACCCATCGCTACCAGAGGTACAGGCGTTACAAACCCAGTTGCACTACTAGGCACCTCAAATATATAGCCATGCTTCTTGTTACCAACTTCAAAACTCTCTTCACAACTAAGCCACGATCCCCAAGGTGTTGGGCCACCAGCACAGTTGCGGTATGTACCAGCTAGAGTACCGTAGTGGCTAACTAAAGCGCCATTAGAACTGACTACCAACGTTGTGGTGCCACCTCTTCCTTTGGTGTCGTATTTTTGAGAGTTAGGTGCGCCTACACGAGTACTCGATGATGAGTTGAGTTCATGGTTGCGGATCAAAACTGTATTGCCATTAGCTCCTGCAAACGCCCCCATACCGTCGTGTCCACCTGGGACTGTGTAGCCATCGTTCATCATTTGCCCCGTCTCAGACAATCTCACATAAGAGAAGCCGGCAGGCAAATCTAGAACACCTAAGGGGTCAGTTACAAGGGCACCGTAGGGCCCAGCTGCTAAAGTGCGTTTAGCGTAGAAAGCTTGTAAGGGTGATAAGAGTAAAGCACCGGCAGTTCCCGCACCGGCCAAGGAGAAAAATTGACGTCTTGATAAGGTCACTGCATACTCCGTAATTTTGGAATCAAAGTCTACTGACAGCAAATGAATCAGTAGCCATTATGGAGAAGATGCAGTCAATTTGTGTTAAGGGCAATCTAAGATGTCTTTATGTTTATAAGATAGATAAATTAAAAATTAAAGTTATGACCACCGATAACTATATCATTCGGTCAATGAGCAGGTCGGAAGTTGATTTGGCGATCGCTTATGCTGCGGCTGAAGGCTGGAATCCGGGCAAATATGATGCTGAGTGTTTTTATCAGGTTGACAAAAACGGTTTTTTATTGGGAGAGTTGAACGATGAGCCTGTGGGGTGCATTTCTGCTATGGCTTACGATCAGCACTATGGCTTTATTGGATTTTATATTGTGCGTCCGCAATTTCGGGGGCGGGGGTTTGGGCTGAAACTTTGGCAAGCAGCAATGGCTTATCTAGGGGCTGATCGCAACATCGGCTTAGATGGGTTGATTGTCCAACAGGAGAACTACCAGAAATCTGGTTTCCAAATCGCCTACAACCATATTCGTTATGAGACTCTGGGCGGCGGCGTTGTGCCTCCTGGTGTTGTAGAATTGAGTACATTGCCTTTTGCAGAGTTGGCGGCTTACGATCGCCAATTGTTCCCAGCCGAGCGATCGCTATTTTTGCAAAATTGGATTCAGCAACCAGAGAGTTCTGCTTTAGGAGTTCTCACAGACGGGCATCTTGTGGGTTATGGAGTCATCCGGGCTAGCCACACAGGTTTTAGAATTGGGCCGCTGTTTGCTAACGACGAACAGATTGCCGAGACACTTTTTCAAGCCTTACTTGCCAAATGTCCTGATGCTCCCGTGTTTCTCGATATACCAGATGCTAATCCAAATGCGAACGCCCTCGTTCAACGCCACAAGATGCAGCTAGTCTTTGAAGCGGCACGGATGTATACAAAAACGATTCCTAGTTTCCCCATCAACCGCGTGTTTGGTGTGACGAGCATGGAACTTGGCTAGAGATGGGTCATCTAAATTTTACCCAAAAAATTCTGTAGTGATTTTTGAGCGACAATAGAGATAGATGTAGGGAACTGGTGTTTGTTTCCTGCCATTACTCAAAACCTCAAATAGCTTTCTAGCAAGCTGCAAATGGAGGTAAAAAACATGATGTACGATGTTATCATCCCTAACAGCACCACATACCTAATTGTTAAAATCTTTGTGCTGATTTTAGCGTTGTTGTTGTGGTTTACAATCACTGCTGCCCCAGTTGTTTAGAAACTAACTCGCGTGATCCCAGTCACTGAGTAATTCATTAGCTTGCTTTGTCTTGTTGGATTTGCGGAGTGGTACTTGAGGAGTACCAAGATCCACATCAGGAAAGGACTGTTGTTTTTTCTTGGTGGTTCTTTTTTCTTGTATGTTGGAATCCGTCTGTGTGGTTTTCATGGCTCAATGAATTTGCGATTAAATCTTGAACATCAATGTATATCATCACTTTTCAAGGAGTAAGCCTCTACAGCAGGATTTTTTTTAATTATTAATCTATAAAATGCTGGGATACTGGAGGATGAGCGAGAGAAAAGCCGCGCCGTATGGGTTTTATAGCAGCTAACTCCACCCGAAAACTTACTTTGTCGCTGCTAGAACTACTCGTTGCTGTTAAAGTCCAGTTACCAGGGCGCAAGTGCCAAAAGAAAGAATTAGCTGACTGTGTAGCTAATTTTTCACCATTTAACCACCACTCTACAGCCGTTGCAGATGTTCCTGCTAGCTTGAATTCTAATTTTTGTTTCGCTGTTTCACCGGGATACAGCAAAAATAAATCGCCATTATGGGGAGATAAAATCCGCAGATTCCCAGCAGCAAAACTTGATTGTTGCTGTCTTGCTAGCCATTCATTATACTCTGATGGCAATTGGAAATGGTGCTGATTTCCGTAAGCAAGTTTGTCTTCTGGGTAGAAATATTCTTGCACGACAGAGGTACAATCTGATGTTGGTTTTAACCCAGAAATTGCACAAATTGGTAGTTGTACTAAACCCTTTGGAGATAGAAAATCTGCTGGTTCCTGATGTTCATGCAGATGTAACATGATTCGATTCCACAAAGGCGCTGCACCTGTAACTCCAGAAACCTGGCGCATTGGTTCGCCGTTGAAATTACCTACCCAAGTAGCAACGGTGTAATTGCTAGAAAAGCCAACTGTCCAAGTATCACGAAAATTGGAGGAAGTCCCAGTTTTAACAGCAGTGGGAAAGGGTAAATTTAAAACAGAGTCTACACCAAAGGAGGTGGCACGGGCGTGGCGATCACTTAACATATCAGTAATTAATTGCCATGTCTGTGAATTTTGGATTTTAGATTTTAGATTTTGGATTGGGGAATCGGAAAAAGCCGTTACTAGCTGCGTCGCCTCTCCCTGTCGTGCCATAGTGACATAAGCCCTTGCTAGTTCCCATAAACTGACTTCACCACTACCGAGAGTTAAGCCCAAACCATAATATTCTGGAGTTTGATTTAGGTGTTCAAACCCTAATTGATGCAGACGTTCCAGGAAAGTCTGCACACCTACCTTTTCTAACACTTTTACCGCTGGTACATTCAAGGAATTAGCCAAAGCAACTCGCACCCGCACAGGGCCGAGAAAGCTTTCTGTATAATCTGTTGGACTATAAAGTTTCGCACCGGGAATGGCATAGTGAGAAGGCACATCTGCCAAAATGGTATTCGGGCGAATCACACCTTTTTCTAAAGCTAATTCATATACAAAAGGCTTGAGGGTAGAACCTGGTTGACGCAGCGCCTGTACTCCATCATTTCGCCCTAATTTAACTTCATTAAAATAATCAGGGGAACCGACATAAGCTAAAACCTCCCCGGTGTGATTGTCAATTACCAACGCCGCCGCATCATGGACATTGTTAGCAGCGAGTGAAGAAATTACTTGCTGTACCTGTGCTTCCACAAACTGCTGCAAAGGACGATCTATGGTTGTTTGAATTCTGGTAGATTCTATTTCCCCTCTTTGCTTGGGAGGCGGGGTTCTTTGATCTGCTAGCCAAAACAAAAAGTGAGGTGCTGCAATAATTCCCTTTTGACGGGATTGAAATACTACTTTTTCTGTATATATGCGTTCTGCTGTTGGGCGAGTAATATGCCCATCTAATACCATTTGATTGAGTACATATTTCTGTCTTTTTTTCAACCGTTCCCAATGTTCGTAAGGGTTAAAATATGTGGGATTATTGGGAATAGCGGCGAGGAGACTTGCTTGGGCGAGATTCAAATCACTGGCTGATATAGAAAAATAAGTCTGGGCGGCTGCTTCCACACCATAGATATTTCCTCCCATTGGTAGACGATTAACATAAGCGGAAAGGATTTGATTTTTATTCATCCCCGCAGTTAACCGCCAAGATAGCCAAATCTCTTGCAATTTACCTGATAAAGTGCGGGAAACGGGATCTAACATCCGCGCTAACTGCATGGTAATTGTGGAAGCACCGGAAACAATTTTTTTGGCGTGAATGGCTTCTCTGATGGCGCGGATAACTGCTTTTGTATCCAACGCCCCATGATGATAAAAGCTGCCGTCTTCAGCGGCGATAATAGCATTGATAAATTGGGGGGAAATCTGCTTTAATGGGACTATGGCGGTATGCTCTTGATCGCGGGTGAGCAATGTGCCTAGTGGTAAACCGTGGCGATCGCTAAATTGCATCGCTAACTGAGTTTGGGCAATGTCTGCGGCGTGAATGGGTGCAAAGTAAGGCAGCGATCGCACCACAAGGCACAGCAGCAGTACAGCGATGACAGCTTTACCCGTTTTGCTGAGTTGACGCTGAATTCGGATTAACATCTGCCAAACTAACTTCATCAGCGAATCCTCAGCCCCAGATAACTTACCTTCCCTTAATAATTCAGCAGATGTAAATTAGTTTTGGGAAAAAATCAATACTTCTTAATAGTTAAAAACTATATAGCGAGCCAAAAGATCCCCGACTTCTTCAAGAAGTCGGGGATCTGAGCCTTTCGGTATTTGCAAATCAAAGAGTATTGGTATAGGACTATTATTTAATGTTTGAAAAAGACACTCCGGTTTTGACAACAACTTATTAATCAGCAAGTTGACTTTATTACTCATTTAAAACCTATTGACTGATAATTTTGGACTTTAGATTGTATATTTGATTTCCGTCTAAAATCCAAAAGCAGTTGTTTACAGCAGTTTTCATCTATTTGAACCACATTTGTCGTAGGGGTACAGCATTGCTGTGCCCCTACCGCGTGATCTATAGTACAAGTACTATCCCGTAAAACAGCGCGTATGGATGCGCTCATTTTGTATTAAAAAGTGCTAAGTAAGTAGGCATGATTGGATATCATCAGCGATGGCGATTGCTACTCTTCGAGAAGGCTCCGCCAACGTCGTTTTTCCTCGCAATGACAAGTGTAGATTATATTTATTTAAGCCCACCTACTTGTATTACGCTTCCTTAATAAACCGCAAAGGATGCACGCGCGCAGCGATGCCCAAAGGGCTGTAGAGCGCAAAGAAGAGAATAGAATAAGTAAAGTAATATTTTGAGTAATAATTATTTGGCATTACTATAGAATATGAAGATGAAAAATTTTATCCAATTACTATTTGTTTGCACCCTTGTATTAGCATTGGCGGGTTGTAATTTCGTTGGTATTAATCCAGGTAAAGAAAAATTACCAGCAGTTTCTCAACTCACACCGCCAAATTTACCAGACTGGATTGAACAAATTAGTCCCTTAGGAGACGCGAAACCTCTAAATCAAATTCGCATCAGGTTTAAAGAGGCTTTAATTCCTGTTGAAACTTTGGACAGTCAAGAACAACAGCACTTATTATCTAAAATTACACTTTGGCCGCCTTTACCTGGTAGCTTTAGATTTTTAACACCGCGCATGGTGGGATTTCAAGCTGATAAAGCTTTGCCAAAAGCCACCAGATTTCAAGTGACTCTCAAATCAGGTTTATCAGATTTAAAAAATCACCGCTTAGATAAAGATTTAGCTTGGACTTTCAATACTGAATCTATCGCCTTGACTAATTTGCCAGGTGTGAACCCAATTGAAAAAGGCGATATTGAACCGATTGATTTACAGCCAAAGTTGCAATTTAACTCAAATTTAGAACTAGATTTAGCTTCAGTGCAAGAGCATTTACAGCTAATTTCAGAAGACAAAAAACAAGTTGTGCGGTTTAAGGTTGAATTAGCCAAAGAAGAAAAACTAGAAACTGAAGATCCTTTAGAAAAACTTGACCCTTCCGCCCGCAATTGGATTTATGATCTCATCCCTCAGCGAAACCTTGAAAAGGCTACCCGTTATCGCTTAGAATTTTCTCCGGGGATACTACCTGCTTATGGCAATCTCCCTAGTGAAAAGGAGTTTGTCACTAAGTTAACAACTTATTCTCCTTTAGCATTTCAGAAAATTAACTATTATGGACAGCCAGATGCAGGGGGAACCTATGGCAGATTTCTTAAAGGTAGTCCTCAGCTAGAATTTAATAATATCTTGGTGGCAGATTCAGCTAGAGAAAATATCAAAATTAATCCTGCACCAAAAGCAATTTCCCGAACTATTCAAATTAACGACGAAGATAGAATTGTCACTATTAATCCTTATGCTTTAGAACCAGATAAAACTTATACAATTACTATTGGTGGTTATCTTAAAGATAAGTTTGGGCAGACTTTGGGTAAACCTTTCACTCTCAAGTATGACACTGGCGATTTAGCAGGGGATATTTGGGCACCAGCAGAGTTAAATATTTTCCCCACGGGTAAAGATTTACAGCTAAATATTAATACCGTAAATCTGCCAGAAGCAAAATACAAAGCAGCTTATCGAGTAGTGCAGCCGACAGATTTAGTTTATTTCAGAAATGGTAATGATTTATTACCAAAAACCGCTGAATGGCAAAGCTTCAAGGTATCAGGTAAGAAAAATCAATCTGTTGATATAACTATTCCCCTACGAGAAAAAATTGGCGCTGCTACGGGAATGCTAGCTTATGGAGTGCAAGCACGCACTAATAAATATCAGGAGAATGGTAAGGAACTGTGGCGAGAATCTACGACTTATGGCTTAGTTGAATTAACGAATTTGGGCGTATTTACTCAGTGGTTTCCAGAGTCGGGATTAATTCGCGTTAATCATCTCGCTGATGGTTCATCGGTGAAAGCTGCTGCTATCGAAATATATCAATCAAAATTAGATGCAAAATCCCGCCCTCAACCTTTACCTTGCGCTACAGGTAAAACTGATGAAAATGGACTTTTTAGAGTTCAGAGTCAGGATTTACAGCAATGTTTTGCAGATAAACAAAGGTTTGTAAAACCACCAGAGTTGTTAGTAATTGCCCGTGAAGATAAAGATTGGGCATTTGCTAGAACTGAGGAATATAGTGGTGTTTATGGTTATGGTATTGATGCAGGTTGGCAAGATAGTAAGCCGGAATCGCGAGGGGTAATTTTTTCAGATAGACAGTTATATCAGCCAGGTGAAAAAGCTTGGTTAACTGGTTTTGCTGACTATTTAGAAAATGGCGAAATTAATCAAGATAACAATGCAGTTTATCAAGTAACTTTGGTAAATCCCGATGGACAAAAAACAGATTTAGGTACGCAAACTACAAATGAGTTTGGTACGTTTTCTCTAGAGTTACCAATCAAGACTAGTCAACGGTTAGGTTACTATAATATCCAAGCGAAGGGGAAGGATGGGAAAGAGATTTCGGGAAAATTTCGAGTAGCTGAGTTTAAACCGCCTAATTTTAAAGTTGAACTCAATTTAGATAAAAAATTTGCTCTGATTGATGAAAAGGTTGAGGTGAAAGCAGCAAGTAATTATTTATTTGGTGCGCCTGTGGAAGGGGGAGAAGCAAAATATTTTATTACGCGTCAGCAGGCTAATTTTATTCCTAAAGATTGGGAGGAATTTAATTTTGGTAGACAATGGTTTTGGCCAGAAGAAAGTCCGGCGATTCCTGCTGATGTGTTGCAAACTAATACCCAGCTAGATGCTAATGGTAAAAGTAGTCAAACTGTAACGGTGGCTAAAGATTTACCTTATCCGATGACTTACCGGGTGGATGTGCAAGTTGCAGATGTTTCTAATCTGTCTGTGGCGAATTCTCAAACTTTTACAGCTTTACCGAGTAATCGTCTGATTGGGTTAAAAAGTAATTTTGTGGCTGATGCGGGGAAAGCTTTTCCTGTTGAGGTTATTGTAACTGAACCGACAGGGAAAGTTTTAGAGGGACAACGGGTGCGTCTGGAATTACAACAGATGAAATATAGCAGCGTTACCCAGTCGGTAGAAGGTAGCCAAACGCCGAAAAATCAAGTTGAATATAAGACGGTTTCCCAAACAGAAATCACATCTGCTAGTAATCCACAATCGGTAAATTTGACTCCAACTGAATCGGGTTCTTACCGCATCAGGGCTAATTTTAGAGATGGAAAAGGCGAATTAACCGCTACAGATTTACAAATTTGGGCTACTGGAGAAAATCCTGTGTTTTGGGGTTCGACAGAAAAAGATGTTTTGGAAGTTAAGCTGGATAAAAAAGAGTTTAAACCTGGTGAAACTGCAACGGTATTAATTCAATCTCCTTATCCCGAAGCAGAGTTATATTTTGCGGTAATTAAAGATAAAACTCTCTATCAACAAATTGTTAAAGTTAAGGGAGGCGCACCACAAATTCAGTTTCAAGTTACGCCGGAAATGTTGCCAAATGCAGCGGTGGAAGCTGTTTTAGTTCGGCAAGGTAAACCAATTAATCAGGTGGAAGCTGGTAATTTAGATAATTTGGTACGCATTGGTTTTGCACCTTTTAAAGTTAATTTGGCTGATAAGTATTTGAAAGTGCAAGTTAACCCGGTTCTTGCTTCTCTGGAACCTGGTGCTGAAGAAACTGTTCAACTGGAATTAAAAGACAGTCAGGGAAATCCCGCCAAAGGACAGTTTACAGTTATGGTGGTGAATGAGGCGGTGTTACAACTTTCTGGTTATCGTCCGCCAAATTTGGTAGATACTGTATATGCTGAACAGCCTATATCTACGCGCTTTAATGATAATCGCCGGGATGTGAGATTAAGAAAACCAACTTTAGCTTTTGCTAAAGGTTGGGGTTATGGTGGTGGGTTGTCAAATGCTGCTGCAAATACTCGTACTCGTAAAGATTTCCAAGCTTTAGCTTATTACAATGGTTCGGTGATAACTGATGCTGAGGGTAAGGCGATAGTTACCTTTAAATTACCAGATGATTTAACTACATGGCGGGTGATGGCTGTGGCTACTGATGGAAATCTGCGTTTTGGTAATGGGGAAACGACTTTTATCACGACAAAGCCACTTTTAACTAACGCTATTTTGCCACAGTTCGCTCGGATTGGCGATCGCATTCTCGCAGGTTTATCAGTCACCAACAACACTGGTACTACCGGAAATTTGGCAATTAATGGCGAACTTAGCGGTAATCTGAAGTTTGCTGAAAATAACCCCACATCTGCAACCTTGCAAACCAAAGTGGAAACCGCAACTCAAGCTTATCGCTTTCCCATGGTGGCGGGTAATGTGGGAGTTAGTCAAGTTCGCTTCACCACTCAGCTAAATAATACCGCCGCTGATGCTTTTGAAGTACCTTTAGAAATTAAGCCGCTGGAAATTACAGAACAAGTTGTAGAAACTGGTGTAACCGAAAAGCAGGTAAAGATACCACTGAATGTTAACAAAAATGTCTTAACAGAAGCGGGAGGTTTAGATATTCAACTAGCCAGTACCTTAATTCCCGAAATTAAAGCACCTGCAAAACAGGTTTTAGGAGATGAAGATTTACCATTTACAGAACCTGCTGCAAGTCAATTGTTGATTGCTGCTAATCTGCAAACTCTAGGAAAACAATATAGTCAGACATTTGCTGAATTTAATCCTCAAAATCAAGCAAAGCTAGCAATTGAAGAATTGCAAAAACTCCAAATCGCTGATAATGGTTTTGCAAGTTTCCCAGGGCAAGAAAAATCTGACCCTTGGGTTTCTACCTACGCAGCGGAATCTCTAGCTAAAGCTAATCAGATGTTTCCTGGTTTAGTGAATTCGGGAATGCTAACTCGTCTCAAGTCTTATTTGCAAACGGTTCTCGCAAATCCAGGACAATACGACTATTGCAAACAAAAACTTTGTAAAAATCAACTGCAACTCAATGCCTTAATAGCTTTAGCAGAATTGGGAGACAAACGCAATAGCTTTCTTTCAGATATTTATCAACAGCGGGAAGCTTTTGATGTAGTCACCCAAATAAAACTAGCGAGATATTTATCTCAGTTTCCCGAATGGCAAGATGAAGCGCAAATTATGCGAGTTCAGTTGCAAAAGAATATCTATGAAACTGGACGCACAGCAGTTGTGAATTTACCTTCTAGCTGGGGATGGATGAGTTCAAATACTGCAACGCAGTCGCAAGCTTTACGGTTATTTATTGCCCAAGAAGCTAAACCAGAAATTATTGATAAGTTATTGCAAAGTCTTCTGGCACTCCGCCGCAATGGCACATGGCAAAATAGTTATAATAACGCCCAAGCCCTCACAGCTTTGGTGGAATATAGCCAACTACAACTCACACCGCCTAATTTTGTCGCTTCAGTAAAATTAGCTGGGAAAAAGTTAGGAGAAAACCGTTTTGATGGTTACAAAAATTCTAGCTTGGGATTAAATATGCCGATGAATAAATTACCCCGTGGGAGTCATGATTTACTGCTGCAAAAATCTGGTAAAGGTACTTTGCATTATTTAGTGGCTTATAAATATCGCTTGCAAGGTAATCAATCAGGGCGGTTTAACGGTTTACGGATAACACGAGAAATTAGCAAAGTCGGCGAAGAAAAGATATTGCAAAAAGCAGGAATCTATGCTAAGAATGATCCCTTAACTTTACAACCAGGACAAGTATTTGATATAGGTTTGGAAGTCATTGCTGATCATCCTGTGGAACATTTGGTAATTACAGATCCCCTACCCGCAGGATTTGAAGCGGTGGATGAGAGTTTTCAAACCTCTACACCTGCATTGCTCCCCAAAGCCGACAATTGGCAACTTGGCTTTAAAACAATATATCGCGATCGCATTTTAGCCTATGCCGATCACCTCGAACCAGGAGTTTATAGCCTCCATTACTTGGTGCGTTCCGTTACACCCGGTACATTCCTCTGGCCTGGTGCCCAAGTACATCTGCAATATGCACCAGAAGAATTTGGACGTACTGGTGATTCAACATTAGTACTAGAAGAGAGTAAGTCGTAGGGTGCGTTCCCAACGCACCGTTTTCGAGATTAGTATTTCGGCTCCCTTTAATGTTAAACAAGGGCGTCCAACCACCATTTTTAATAAAGCGGTATTTGATCAGGTGCGCTCCAGCTTTACTTTTATCCGTCGTTGAGTTCTTTGGGATCTGTTATCGCTTTCAGCGGTAAGCAAATCGTAAAAGTTGCCCCTTGATTGGCTGTGCTGCTGGCTGTGATGCTACCATGATGAGCTTCTAAAATCCGCTTGGCGATCGCCAATCCCAGTCCGTTACCATTACCTTGACGGGAGGGATTTGTGGTATAAAACTGCTCAAAAATCCGGGGTAAATCATTTTCACTGATACCCGGCCCTTGGTCTTTAATAGTTATAACTGCTAGTTTCCCCTCATTGTACCCAGAAATAAAAACCTGAGAATTGGGTACAGAGTGTTTGATTGCATTGTCCAACACATTTAAAATAGCCTGTAACAGCCGCTCCGGATCGCCCTGTAGCACTATATCAACTACATTTACTCGCGCAGATATGCCGATTGCTTGCATTCTGGGTTCCATTGCACCAACAGCACGGTTAATCAGACCAAGCAATGAGATGGGTTGTTGTTCCAGTTGAGACACACCCGCTTCCAAGCGTCCTAAATCGAGCAAGTCATGAATCAGTCGTGATAAGCGTTTAATCTCGTTCTCAATAGTTTGGAAAAAGCGATCGCGCAATTCTGGTTCTTCATAAGCTCCACTTCTCAATGCATCTACCGTTACCTGAACATTGCTGATGGGTGTGCGGAGTTCGTGAGATACATTTGCTAAAAAAACCCGTCGCTCTTGATCAAGGGAAGCCAACCTTTCACTCATCCGGTTTAGCTCTGTTGCTAACTGATCTAACTCATTGTTTTCATGAATATCCAGCTTATCGCCAAAATGACCACTACCCAAGCGAATCGCAAAGTTTCCCATAGTTTCAATTGGTTTTGAAAGACTGCGAGCAAAACGAGTGCTAATCAGCGCACATAGCAAGATTGTGAGTGATAGCGTTCCCAACACACTCCAAATCACTTTAGTAAACTGATTCTGAACCTGATTCAGAGTCACAGACATTCGCAATACACCCAGTAGTTGACCATTACGCACAATTGGTCTAGCAACATAGAGGCGATCTTCGTTTGATAAAACTCCTTTGGCAAAACCTCGTTGCGGACGATTTTGCAAAGCTGCCGACATACCAGTAACCTGGTACCAGTCTGTGACCTTTTTATCTCCATTTGGGTCAGAAGTGGCTAGCAGAAGACCTTGTTGATTAAAAATGCGGAGAGTGACATTTTGTGGCGCACCATACCGCTGCACCAGCACCTGTACTTTCTGTAGATTATTTTCTGCTAACGCATCTCCTGCACTCTGGCTTAAGGCATTTGTCCAGTTATCCAAATCCATTTGTCTTGTTCTCATGAAGTAGGCATGGAATGACAACAGGATGTAACCTACCATCAAGGAAGTTCCTAAGGTTATCAGTAGCAGATATGTGGCTAACAGCTTGGCATGAATGGTATTCGATTTTATACTTGGTAACCAGCCCATGATTTAGACTAATCCCCAGAACGACGGCGCAACACTGCTTTTACTCGTGCCAGCAGTTCACGGGTGTTAAATGGCTTGGTGACATAATCATCTGCTCCTGCTTCCAAGCCCCAAATTTTATCAATATCCTGATCTTTGGCTGTTAGCATGACGATAGGAACATCTGAAAACGCCCGAATTCGCCAACAAACTTCCATCCCGCTAACCTCCGGTAGCATTAGGTCGAGCAAAATTACATCCGGCACTTCTTTGTGGAACTGTTTGATGGCACTATGCCCGTCTGCTGCCGTTGTCACTGTATAGCCTTCTTTTTGCAGCGTGTAAGTAAGGCTCTCGCGTAAGGATACTTCGTCATCCACCAGTAAGACGTGCGGCATTTTACAACATTAGTACTAACTATTAATTTTAGCCTGTCAAGAAGTTGCTTTTCTGGCATCCATCTCAGGATACAAATGACTTGAAGAACTTGCAAAAAGGCGAAAAAGGCGATCGCTTAAATTTTTCCTCAATGCGTGAAGTCACTAGAGTTTAGGCAATTAAGGTTCAGGCGCAGCACAGACAGTTGACTTGCGGCGAAAAACATGGTATGCACGGGTGCATTAGCGGGGAGTGGTGTCTATGTCAGTAATAATGACGCGGGCTGAATAACTGAATTAAACTGTAGATAATATCAAGCAATTCTTGCTAAAAGCTACACTTACGTAAATTTAATGGCATTGTTAAATATATATATCTAAAATCTAATCCTCTTATATTAAACGCAAGATATGTCAGTGCATCAACCTAGTTTTGGGGAGACCGCCTTGATTATTGGTGTTCACAACCAAGAAAACCACGATTTACAATTAAATCCTGCGCCTGTGGGTGCTCTAGCTACCAGACAAGGAACTATTTCTCAGTTTCTCGCTCCTCTCACTCAGGATACTTTTAAGCAGGTCGTTCAGGAAGTTGAGCAAAAATTACAGATTGTCCATCAAACCCTGTCAATGTTGGATTCTCAGGGATTTGACACAATTTTGCAAGAAATGCTGCATTCCATTACCTTGAAAATCGGGGAACTACTGGGGGCAGACCGCACGACAATATTTTTGTTGGATGAAGAAAAACAAGAACTCTGGTCTATTTTGGCTGAGGGAGAAGGTAATCGCTCTCTAGAAATTCGCGTTCCTGCCAATAAAGGGATTGCGGGTGAAGTCTCGACTTTTAAGTATGTAATCAATATCCCCTTTGATTTTTATAACGATCCACGTTCTGTATTTGCACGGGAACAAGAAAAAAGAACTGGCTACCGCACCTACACAATGTTGGCTTTGCCGCTGTTGACTGAACAGGGAAAATTAGTCGCGGTAGTGCAATTATTGAATAAATTAAAACCCGTAAATTATCCAGATGCTCCACTTTCAGAGCGCATTGATACCAGGGGCTTTACTAGCGCTGATGAGGATTTATTTCAAGAATTTGCTCCTTCGATTCGACTGATTTTAGAGTCGTCTCGCTCCTTTTATGTCGCTACCCAAAAACAAAGAGCGGTAGCGGCGCTGATGAAGGCGATTAAGTCCCTGAGTCAAAGTAGTCTTGATTTAGAAGATACTCTGAAGCGGGTGATGGATGAGGCGAAGGAACTGATGAACGCCGATCGCAGTACACTATGGTTGATAGATCGCGATCGCCATGAGTTGTGGACGAAAATTCCCCAAGACGGGGGAAGCGCCAAGGAGTTGCGAGTACCAATAGGTAAAGGTTTTGCCGGCATAGTCGCTGCATCTGGCAAAAAGCTGAATATTCCCTTCGACTTGTATGACCATCCAGACTCTGATACTGCTAAACAAATTGACCAGCAAAATGGTTATCGCACCTGTAATTTACTTTGTATGCCAGTATTTAACACCGATCAAGAATTGATTGGCGTTACCCAGTTAGTCAATAAAAAGAAATTAGGCGATTTTCCAGCTTATAATCCGGCTGACTGGCCCAATGCTCCCGAACTCTTTCAAGCGAGTTTTGACCGCAATGATGAAGAGTTTATGGAAGCTTTTAATATTCAAGCGGGAGTAGCTTTGCAAAATGCCCAGTTGTTCGCCAAAGTCAAGCAACAAGAACAAATGCAGCGGGACATTCTCCGGAGTCTTTCTGATGGTGTAATTTCTACTGATAAAGCTGGACTGATTATCACTGCTAATGAAAGCGCCAAGTCCTTGCTAGGTCTAAATCAAGAACACCGTTTAGAAGGTCAATTAATTAGTGATGTCATTAGCCTCAAAGAAGGAGATTTTACGAAGTGGTTTAGAGATGCTTTGTGTAGGGAAGATTCAAAAAACTCTCGGCAATATTACCCTGATCGCGGACTCGTGACTACTGGCACTGAACAGCACAGCATCAATTTATCATTGAACACAATGGCTGATGTTAGTGAACAAGAGCAGGTGTCTGGGGTGCTGGTGGTGATGGAAGATATCAGCGATGAGAAGCGCCTCAAAAGTACCATGTACCGCTATATGACCCAGGAATTAGCGGAAGAACTGCTGAAACTGGATGATGCGAAATTGGGAGGCGATCGCAAAGAAGTTTCTATTTTATTCTCTGATATCCGTGGCTACACCTCTTTAACAGAGAATTTGGAAGCTGAAGAAGTGGTGAGTATGCTCAACGATTATTTTGAATCAATGGTAGAGGCAGTCTTTAAGCATAAAGGCACTCTAGACAAATATATCGGCGATGCCATCATGGCTGTGTTTGGTTCCCCCCTAGCCTTAGAAGAACACGCCTGGATGGCGGTGCAAACATCTCTAGAAATGCGCGATCGCTTAGTCGAATTTAATCACCGTCGCCACGCAGCTAATAAGCCGATGATTAGCATCGGCATTGGTATCAATTCTGATACTGTGATTAGTGGCAATATTGGCTCTAGCAAGCGGATGGAATTTACCGCCATTGGCGATGGTGTTAATCTTGGCTCCCGACTAGAAAGCATTACTAAACAGTATGGTTGCGATATCGTTCTTAGTGATAATACATATCAACCCTGTCAAAATAATATTTGGGCTAGGGAACTAGATTACATTCGCGTCAAAGGCAGAAATGAACCATTAGCCATCTACGAATTATTGGGTTTACGTTCTGACCCCATTAGTAGCGCCAAACTGCAAGTAATTGAGCATTATCACAAAGGGCGGGAATATTATCTCAACCGTCAGTTTACATCTGCCAATGCTGAGTTCGCCAAAGTCTTAGCAATTG
Source organism: Cylindrospermum sp. FACHB-282 (assembly GCF_014697195.1). Classification (GTDB taxonomy): domain Bacteria; phylum Cyanobacteriota; class Cyanobacteriia; order Cyanobacteriales; family Nostocaceae; genus Cylindrospermum. The sequence continues at coordinate 47,532 of NZ_JACJRJ010000001.1, forward strand.
AATGTCATGACAAAGCCGCTATGTTATATCTGCGCCGATGTCAACATTGGTTACAGTCACCCCCATCAGATGCAGATTGGGATGAGGGCGTCTGGACATTTAAAGAAAAATAAGTTTTCTAAAATTACCACCCTGATGGGAAGCCAAAACGGTTAAAACTGTGACTGTAAAAATGCAGCCTTCCAAAACCAAGAAATTGGCCATGAGACTTTTCACCTGTGGGAAAAGCCGTAACTCCAAATAGATAAATACCCTCAAAAGAGGGATTTTGCCACGGTTTCAGAGCAATTGTGATGGTCTTACCTGGAGGAACTGGCTCTTCAAATCTTAAAGATACTGTTCGCGTTTTTTGGTTGCTAGTCGCATCTTTTAGTTTTACCCTCTGCTGTTTGCCGGAGCGATTTCCTTCAAAAGCAAAACTGTTGTGGAGGTCATAGCGAATATCGTCTACTCCTTCACGCTGGTTAATCGTTATTCTTTGCAAGGGTTCCCCTGCATCTTCTGGCAAGGTGACAGTAAAATAGTATGTCGCACCCCATACTCTAACATCATTGAAAGTAGTCGCTGTCTCCACCAAGCGCGGGGGATGGACAAAGTATACCGTGCCATCTTGAAACTGAATTGCGTCAGCATTTCCCCCAATCACTGAGATAGCAATTAATGTTGTGCTGAATAAACGTGCAAGGCGCATTCAAATTCTAAAATTTAATCTCTGGTTTAATTATCATTAAAAAAATAAATAAATTTGTTTTTGTTATAATTTCGCAATCAAACTTAATAACATCAAAAATAACTGTGATGCGATCGCTTGGATTGTTAAGGATAATTGATTTCTATTGTCAAATTAACTTCTGTAGTTAAAACTAAAAAGACAACACCAGCAATTATTCCTATGAACGCTATTTCTTCCAACATTGAATTTAAGCGCCCAACTTGGCAAACCGCCATTATGTTGACTTTGGGCTTCTGGCTGAGTGCTAGCCTAGTTTTAGATTGGGTAATTATGCCTAGTCTTTACCTCTCTGGCATGATGAACCAAGCTGGTTTTAGTACAGCAGGCTATGTGATTTTTTGGAATTTTAATCGCATGGAGTTATTATCTGCTGCTGTAGTATTGACTAGCGTGCTGGCTTTGAACAAAACTCAATCTCAATGGCGTCAGCGCGGTATTGCTCTATCTGTACTATTGCTCGCTGTATCTTTACTTAATACTTATTTTTTCACTCCGCAAATGTGCGCGGTAGGCATTCAACTCAATGTATTTGAAGCTGCTGCGACAATTCCCGCGACAATGAATTTACTACACGGCGGTTATTGGTTACTAGAAGCCGTGAAGTTGGTAGCTGGTGGTATGCTTTTTAGCTGGTGCTGGCGGCAAGCTTAAGCTAAGTGCGGATTATTGGCAAATGAAATGTATAGGTTGTAGTTGCGTTGTCTTTTTCCAAGCGCAACTACGAGGATGAAAGTTAAGGCGTTGGTTCAGAATCGGGTTCAGCCTCATTGCTCGGTAACAGCAGGCGAATTGAGAGGATGGCAAATCCTACAGCAGCGATCGCTTTTAATAAGCGAGTGGGTAATAATTCCGCTACTGCTCCCCCGGCTAAGGCGCCCAAAAAGCTGGTTAACAGCAGTGCCCCCGCTGTACCGAAAAACACAGCCTTCTGAGATTGACTCCGACCAGAAAGTGCGATCGCCGCTAACTGACTTTTGTCACCTAATTCTGAGAGAAAAACTGTAATAAAGCTCAGTCCTAAAAGATGCCAGTCCATAATTAAATTTCTCTATAGTTAATTACTCGTAAATACATCCCAAAATAGCATCAGAGAAATCAGCAGCAACATGACGCCTGCTGATTTTTCTACTGTTTTTGGGCTAAGTCGGTTAGCAATCCAACCACCCAAAAGTACGCCTAATAAGCTGGTGGTTATCAATGCAGCCCCAGAACCGATAAACACCACCCACGGTGCATGAGATTCTGCACTCATTAACAAAGTGGAGAGTTGAGTTTTATCACCTATTTCTGCAAGAAAAATCGTAATAAAGGTTGTGCCGAAAACTACCGCTGCTGATTCCTGTTTTTTGGGACTATTGACAACTACAGATGTCCGTGGCTCAATGATTGAGACTATTTCTAAAGAAGGCTTTTCTTCTAGGGATACTGCCTGTGCAGTCATTAGGAGAGAATCGTGGCTATCTGTTGGTTCTGGCTGGTTTTCAGTCTCAGATATGCCAGAAGAGCTTCTAGGTGCAGAGTCAAGTTTCACAGGCAGTAGTTATAGGGCTAGGTTGTTTTCATATTCTTCTCATTTTCTCAGATGTTTGTCATAAATTGCAACTGTTCAGGCTAAATTGCTGAAATATATAGCTTTATATACCAACAGCTTGGTCAAAACGCAGCATTTCCAAACTGCGATCGCCATATACTCCTTCTATTTGCTCACGACAGCAGTCTATGGCAAAATCGTTGAGTTCTTCTGGCTCAATCCCATACATATCCTGAAACGCTTCTACCTCCACACGGCAGAAACGCGGACGATGGTCATAGATGCGGCATTCTCGCGTAGTATGGTTAAAATTAACGCACCATCCCCCTTCACCCACCATACTGAGGTACAGTTCCAGTTCTGCTGGTGAGAGATACTCATCTAAGTCTGGACGCTCTGCTGGATCAAGATGACAGCAGGCTCCACATTGCTTTATACATTGCCAAGTTGCCATTGTTAAAACCTCTGCTGAAAACCTTATCCTGAAGCTATTTTACTTTTTTATGATTTTTTTATAATTTTGTTAAGTAAATTAAATGCTGTAGTCCGTCGCCAGATATGATCTATTGCGGGTTTGGCAACAGAGCTATTAAATTTTTTAAGACACTTGGGAGGATAAGAAGAAAAATGCTTGACACTTTATTTAACACCTTAGCCGGGATCAATTGGGAAGTTGTTTTCCAGCTGCTTTCTATAGCGCTAATCGTAATTGCTGGCCCAGCGGTAATTTTTGTGCTGGCATTTCGCAACGGCAACCTTTAAGAGTTCTGAGTGCTGAGTCCTGTTAGCGTAGCGGGGCATAGCTATTACTGAGTCAAAGAAAATTTCTTAATCCGCGACTCATAACTCAGCACTCATAACTCAGAATTCAGCACTGATAAAGCCTGAAGGGCAGCTTGGATAATACCGTCATACAGTGGTTGAGATAAATCAACCCTTTTGGCGTCTTGACGATTGACGCCCAGTAAGCCGATTGTATCTCCTGGCTGCATGACTAAAACTTTGCCTTCAGGATTTTTAATTCTTAACTCTGACCCAATACTGTTTTGATAGACACCGCAAGTATATTGACGCTGCTTGTGCTCAAAGGTAGCGCGTAGCGGTGTTGGTGGCGAGGTAAATATGTGAGACAAACTTGGGAGTCTGACGCCGATTAACTCCATTTCAATAGTGGTGTTGCCATTAAAGTCATTTTCTCGGAGTTTGTAAGCGATATCTACTCGCGGCGGTAGGGGGAAGTAGTCGCGCCAACGCCAGGCGATCGCTTTAATTTTATATTGCTGATGCTCAACGGTTTGGGCCAGGGTAAGTTTAATGTGACCTTTACCAACGATTGATTGCTCTAAAACTTGGACATTGGGTGTCCAGAATACGGGATCGGGGTTGTCAATACCGCAGGGATGGAGAGCGTTTAGCTGTTGATAAAGCTGATGATTGATTTCGTGGAGATTCGCTTGAGCATCAATTTTCAGGAGTGGTTTGAGGTGTTGGGGTTCTAGACATTGGTTAGCAAACTCACTCAAACGCGATCGCAAAGCGAGCAAATTCTCTGCTGGGAAAGAAAATCCCCCCGCGGCTTTGTGTCCGCCAAACTTACCGAGCAAATCATGACAATATTCCAAAGCTGAAAACACATTAAACTCAGGAATTCCCCGCGCTGAACCGCGAATATGTTTTTCATCCTCATAAGTACCGATGAACACAGGCACACCGTAGCGTTCCACCAACCGAGAAGCGACAATACCAATAACGCCGTGGTGCCAATTGGGTTGGACTACAACTAATACTCGGTCGAATTGCAGAGATGTGGCATATAAATCTTCTACAAATGCGATCGCTTGTTGCTCAATTTCCTCACACATTTTTTGGCGACTGAGGTTTATTTGTTCGCACTGCATTGCTCTCTCCAGTGCTATCCCCATATCATCAGTAGTCAGCAACTCAATTACCGTCTGGGGATTCCCAATCCGACCAATAGCATTAATGCGCGGCCCCAGACGAAAACCAATATCTTCCGGTTTCAACGTTTTGGCATTTTGGTTTTGGGAAGATTGTCCTCCTTCTCCCTCTCTCCTAGCCTGCACTCCAGCTATTTGAATCAACGCCTGTACCCCAGGTAACTGAGATTTAGGTAAATGCTTCAAACCACGCTTTACCCAGCGACGGTTTACACCAATTAAAGGAGCTAAATCGGCGATCGTTCCCAATGTAAACAATGCTAACATCGGCTGAATCAATCCCTTAGTTTCCCCTAACTGTTGTGCTAAAGATACCGCCAGGATATAGGCAACACCAACACCAGCCACACCCCGATAAGGTGAAGATTCGGCGATTAATTTGGGGTTGAGGATAGCGTTAGCTGGGGGCAATTTTTGGGGGATATCGTGGTGGTCGGTGATAATGACCTTTAGACCAAGTTCTCTAGCTCTAGCAACTGGTTCAAATGCAGATATACCATTATCTACAGTGAGAATTATGCCTATACCTTCGCTGTGGAATTCTTCCACAATGCGTTTGTTAATGCCGTAGCCTTCATGCATCCGACTGGGGATAGCGTAATCGACCTGAGCACCTAAAGTGCCCAGACTCCGCAGCAGTAATGCAGTACTAGTCATACCATCTGCATCATAGTCTCCGCAGATGGCAATTTTCTCTTGACTAGCGATCGCATTTTGCAACAACTCAATACTCATCGCCAAGTCTGGGAATTCTTCTAACGGCGAAGGTAAAACTAAAGATTCTGGATCTAAAAATGCTTGTGCTTGTTCTGGTGTTTCAATACCGCGATTAATCAGCAACTGGCTGACAATCGGTGAGAGATTTGTCAAAATAGCCAGATGTTGGGCAAATTCTGTTTTCTGTGGGTATATTTGCCAGCGCTGATTAGGTAAGCGTCGAGAAGGTTTGGCGATTTCAGTTACAGGTCTGTCTAGCACTAATAAATGGGTAATTAAGAAAAAGGTAATTGCTAATATCCTAATAGATATTCTGGCAGTAGAGGACGTTAGATGAAACCGATTTACAGATAAATAGACAACAGTAGAGATTAAGCAAGAATTGTCTTTGCATTGTGTTTGAATCGATAGTATACGATACTATTAGCCTAAATTTTGGGTAATTAATTTAGTTCTATTACTTAGATTTATCACAAATCAGTAAACCAAAGGATAAAATAAAAACAAATCAACAAAAGGCAGTCTTTATGACAACCCAAATCAGTGAAATTAAATCCCCCACTGAACTGGTAATCTCTTGGGAAGCCTTACCCGATGATTTTCAGTTAGAGGATGAACCAGTGGAAAATACAGGACAGCCAATTTTGGCTGGTGCTTTGCGAGAAAGCTTAGAAATTGCAGGTTTCATTCAACCTCAGATGTTAATAGCCTCGAATTTTGGTCTGTGTGCAACATTAGACGGTCAATTTGTCGTTAAAGCACCTGATTGGCTGTATGTGCCCTCGGTTAAGGAGATTTTAGACGAACGCAGAAGCTACACACCTAATTTAGAAGGGGATGTTCCGGCTGTAGTGATAGAATTTTTATCCAACACTGAAGGTGGAGAATATTCTGTTAAGCCAACTCATCCACTAGGAAAATGGTTTTTCTACGAGCAAATTTTGCAGGTTCCCATTTATGTAATTTTCGATCCTGATGGTGGGTTATTAGAATATTATCAACTGGAAAACGGACACTACAAGTTAAAGCAAGCAGACGAAAATGGTCGCCATTGGATTGATTCAATGGGTTTATTTTTGGGCACTTGGAGAGGAGCAAAAGAAGCCCGGACTGGTTATTGGTTACGGTGGTGGGATGAGGCAGGTAATTTGTTACCTTGGTCTGTAGAACGGATTGAACAAGAAAGCCAACGTGCTGAACAAGAAAGCCAACGTGCTGAACAAGAAAGCCAACGTGCTGAACAGGAAAGCCAACGTGCTGAACAGGAAAGCCAACGTGCTGAACAGGAACGGCAGGAAAAAGAAAGGCTAATAGCTTATTTAAAATCTCAGGGCATCGACCCCAATAATTTGCCCACAGGAATGCCTTAGCTTGAAATTCTCCCCACCTGATTATACCTCCGGCTCCCGTAAGGGATAGGTTGTAGCTTGCTTCTGCGAAGCCGTAGGTGGGGTTAATTAACGGATTTCCCATAACTCACAACACATTTACACGACCATCGTTGAGAATGTAGATAGAGCGATCGCCTGGATTGCTACGACCAGGACGGATTTCTACGCGCAATGTGCCAAAGTTGGGTTTAGAAACAATTGCTTTGAGTGGCCACCCTTTGTCATTCCAGAAGATAACAGAAAGATTCGGCTGCAAACTATCTCCCTGGGCCAATTGTAATTCCTGTCCAGGTTCCAAGTTAATTGGCTGCGTTCCTGGTGATTTCTCCAGTTTTACTAAATTAGAAGTGCGGTTTACAACTTCCAAGCGGATGTATTGACCAGGTGTAAACTGAAGTGGACGTGGGCCACACTGAGAAGCGCAAGTCCCAGCCAGTGTAAGGTTAGAGTCATTGGTTGAGGTCAACAACAAGGCTGTAGCGATTAATGTTGCAGATATTAACTTAGACATGGAACTACATTTGTAATTTTGTAGATTTTAATACCTAAAGTTAACACTATATATAGTACATTGACTATTCCTTTAGTAAAGAATAATACTCTAGTGTTAGAGTAGATCCGTTGCAGCGTGTTGAAGTCAAAAAGATCGGTCAAAAATTGTCAACAAGACCCATCTCTAAAAAAATATGCTCTTTGCCTTTAGGTTAAATCAAGAATAAATTTATTTTTGAGGCACAAAGTTAGCGATGAATCAGAGCAATAACTATTCCAATTCCGTGATGCAGCTTGGATCTAAACTAGAAGATTCGCAAATTACAACCTTCCTTCAAGAATCAGAGGGTAAATGGTATTCTGAGCGGCGCTACTACGCTCTGCCAAATGGCAAAATTAAGGACGTAAAAAAGATAGTTAGTATGCGGTTTTTGGAGCAGGGAAGCGCGGAATTAATTGATCTAGCAAAACTGCACGAATTGCCTGAAGAGGCTACCATCAGATGTGGTTCCTATGTTGAATGGAGCAATATAGATTTAGACACAGGTGATGAAGGGTCTAAGCGTTGGACAGTGTTGGGTACACTGGGAACAACTATGTATTTTGGCCGCAATTTTCCCGTACCTAGGCTAGTAATAGCACAATATTACTTCCGAGATCCCAAAACTATTTACTTATGGACAGAAGAAAACGGCTCTCTTTTCGAGGAAGAATTAAAACTAATTGGTAAAAATTATCGCACCCGGCAAACTGTCATTTCCCGTGCTGGTCATCAGCAGATGATTGCTCAGTACATGGAAAAGCTCATCCAATAAGCTATTGGCTGATCCTACTGCTGAAGATATCAGGCTTGTTCATTAATGAGATATTTTTGACAGTTCCTGATATCTTGGCCGTTATTTCCCTAATTTGTCTGGCGAACGTAAAAGATATTGATCTAGGAAAATGGAAGTTTAAAAAACTGGGATTGTCTGCCCACAACTAAAGAAATCCAGTTTTTTATTTAACCATAATCTTTTAAAAAAAACCTTTAAAGGTAATATCTGACAGTAGTCACAACTCGACTTTTTTTAGCACGTAAAGCTGTTTTTAAGAACAAAGTCGTTTGGTTATGCAACAGACCGTCCCACCACTTGCGAGTCACAAAAGCAGGAATAATCACAGTTGTGAAAACGCCGGGATGAAGCTCTTCAAACTGCGCGACAAAATCAACAATCGGGTCAATAACTGACCGATAAGGCGAGTCAATAATTTCCAAAGGAATATCTGACTCCGATTGTCGCCATTTTTCTTGCAATTTTTCGCGATTTATAGAAACAAAATCGTGCATTAAATCATCTGTTCTTTCTGTTGCTAAATTAACAACTTAAATATCTCTACCAAGTTGATTAAGTAAAACTTTAAGATAATTAAATCCTACTCTTGATACTTTATTGCCTATGAACCAATTTTATTAGAAAATTTTAATTAGGAGTAGGTGCTTCCAGCCAGATTTCTGCCTCATCTGCTAGTAAATTTTGTGCTGCTTCCAGCATTGATGCAGCTATGTCTTTGAGGTCTTCGCGATTATGCAAGTAGGTTTTTAAGGCTTCCATAGGGTCAATGCTGCTACTCGCACTCAATTCAGGGATACGAGGTCTAGCCAACTGACTGAGTAATTCTGGTTGGATAGTGTAGGTGTGAGCGGAACTTAAAGCAGTATGCAGCGAGGAGCTATCAATTAGATCCAATTGTTCTGATCGCAGTTTGTAAATTAACCGCACTACAGCATCTTGTAGATTATGTTTTGCGATCGCTTTCATTAATAACCCTTGTGGATCATCAGCTTTCGACACATCCACCTCAATGGTGCGGAAAGTTCGGACTGGTAAGGGGCAAAATTTCCACTCAACGCTCCCCCGCTCCAGTTCAATCATCACATAACCTTTGTCTTCCTTTTCTTCGCTAAAATCCACCCGTTCAATGCTTCCCGGATAAATCACAGGGGGGTTGTTGGATTTATGCAAGTTCTGGTGGTGATGAACATGACCCAGTGCGACATAATCAAAACAAGGTCGCGTTAGCAAAGATAGAGGCAGAGTAAAACCTTTACCCACCGCTAAAAAGCGTTCTGCTCCCAAGGTAGCATTGTCAGCCATCAAGTGAGCTAAAAGCACCGTCGGCACATCAGGGTCAAGGCGGCGAATTTCCGCTTCTAGAACAACTTGCAGACGTTCAGTTAACAATTGACCTACTTCCGCCAAAGACAAACCCTCAGTTTCTTGGCGAGTCATCAAAGTAGAACGGGTTAGCCAAGGGAGAGTGATCACTTGCACTTTGCCATTGCGGGTTTCGATGTGGTGGGTAGTTAAGGTATCCCCCACGACAAATCCCGGCACTCCCAAGGTGCGATAAATATTTAGACTTGCTCCTCCCTGTCCTTGGGAATGTTGGTCATGATTACCCACTAGCAGCACTGTGGGAATATCGGCATCAACCAAACGGCGAAACTGGCTGGCAAAAGCTCCTTGGACGTAGGGTGGCGGTGTGGCATCAGGAAAAGCATCGCCGCCAAATATGACTAGATCGACAGGTGATGCGATCGCTCGGTCAATACACAATGACAAAGTATTGACAAAATCCTCCAAACGTGTGTTTAAGCCCGTCACAGGATTAATCCGTCCGTGGGAGAAACCGCTACCTAGATGGATGTCTGAGAGGTGGAGAATTTTAATCATAATTAGCCAGTGGTCAATTGTCCTTTGTCTGTTTTCTCAAGCTTAATACTAATGACTAATGACCAATGACCAATGACCAATGACCAATGACCAATGACCAATGACCAATGACCAATGACCACTGACCAATTACTAAATATGAATTCCACATTCTGTTTTATTACTTCCCCGCCAGCGTCCGGCCCGTTCGTCTTCGCCTTGGCCTACTTTGGTGGTGATGGGTTCATCGCCAATGCTGGGATAACCTTCGTCGTGGAGAGGGTTGTAAATCACCCCGTGTTCAGCGACATAAACCCAGCTGTTTTCCCGTGTCCAGCTAGCTAAGGGATTAACTTTTAACCGCCCTTTGCCATCCAACTCAAATACGGGCATATTAGCACGGGTTACGGCTTGGTCACGGCGGCGTCCGGTAATCCAAGCGATGGTGTTCAGTTCCTCTAGACCTCTGAGTAGTGGTTCAATTTTTGTAATGTGATGGAATTGGGTAATATCTTTGTCCCAAAGTGCTTCGCCGTATTTAGCAGTAAAGGCTTCGCGGGTGTCTAGGTCTGGAGTTTTGTAAGTTTTCAAATCCAGGTTGTAAACTTCTTCACTTTTGGCGACTAGTTCTAGGGTTTGGGGGAAGTGGTAGAGGGTATTGAGAAATATCACCGGGACTGGATGCTTGAGTTCACTATATAGAATGTGGGTAATTATCATGTCATCCACGTTAAAGGCGCTGGTTTGCACCAGTCCCGTGGGGATATTTTCTATAGACCATGCCAGGATGTCTTTGGGAGTTGCAGTTTCAAACTGTTGATTTAATTGCTCTAAGTCAAAATTTGCCGTTTGGTTCCTAGATGCCGTGGAAACTGTCATGATAATTCTCAGGTGGGATTAAATATTTTTTTACCTTGATTAAACTTAATTTTACCTGATCAAACCACATATCCCGCCCGGAAATTAGGTAATTATTTTGTTCGGTTATCACTACAAGCTTGTGGATAGTATTTAAGTATCTTTTATGAGACATTACTTGGTTTATGTAAAGAGACTTTACACGATTTTAAGTTTTACTGAGCTTTGCATAGATAGTTATATTCTTACTGCTATGTTAAAAGAATCTTTAAAATAAAAGGCTTTTACTAAAATGAATGATTCAAAATTACCCAATGCATTGGGTCAATCCCTAGTTATGGGCGCTTTAATCATTTTGACCAGTATTGGAATTATCACGATTATGAATGTGTTCTAGGAACAAGACAAAAAATTTTAGCTAAAAAACCTTGTGTAACCCCGTTCAAAAATGAGCGGGATTTTTACATTTTGTTACAAAGCATTATTTTTTTTTGGAACAAAAATCTGGACGCAATCATCCGTAATCCTGTAAATCTAGTTTGTAGAAGGGTTTATCCTTCACAAAACACTGACACCTAGTTACAGATGATAAAAAAGATGAAACTTGCCAATACCCAGCAAAGAAGTTTAAAAAAGTTCTTCGCTGCTGTTACTTTATTAACACCCCTAATGATGGCGATTCCGGTTTATGCTGAAAAGCCTGAACAGGTTAAACAGTTGCTGGACACGAATAAATGTCCCAAATGTGACTTAACCCGTGCAAACCTGAGTCGCAGAAATTTAGTTCGCGCTGATCTCTATCAAGCTAATCTCAGTAGTGCAGACTTGAATGGTGCAGACTTAAGCGGTGCTAACTTGAGAAATGCTGATTTGAGTAAGGCGGAGCTATTTCGTGCTAAACTGTTCCGTGCTGACTTGGCGAGCGCGAACCTAACTAATGCAGACTTGAGTGGGGCTGACTTAAGTGGGGCTGACTTGAGAAATGCCAATTTGAGTAGTACTAATTTAACTAACGTTGACCTCCGAGGGGTAGATCTGAGTGGTGTTAATCTCAGTAATGCCAATTTGAGGAATGTGCGACTCGATAATGTTAACCTCAGAGGTGTGAATCTGAATGGTGTAGACCTGAGTGGTGTAGACCTGAGAAATTTTAACTTTAATGGTGTCTCTCTTAATGGTGTCATTCTCAGTAGAGCAAATTTGAATGGTTTTAATTTGCGAGGTGTGGAACTGAGGAATGCCAATCTTAGTTATGCCAACTTGCAAAATGCTGACTTAAGTAATGCCAAACTTAATAATGCTGACCTGCAAAGTGCTAGTCTGGATTATGCTGACTTGCGGGGTGCTGAACTGATTGGTAGCAAACTCAGTGGTGCTAGCTTAGAGAATGCTGATTTGCGGGGCGCTAATCTAGATGTAAGTAGTTTACCTGACAATATTCGTGCTGATGCTGGTGATTACAGCAGATGGGGAGATTATCAGTATAACAAACGCGAATACAAGAATGCGATCGCCTATTACAACAAAACAATTGCACTTAGTCCCGATGATGCAGCCGCTTACACCAATCGCGGTTTGGCTTTTAGCCAATTAAAAAATTATCAATCCGCATTAACCGATTTCAACCGAGCAATTGAAATTGACCCTAATTATGCCAAAGTATATAATAGTAGGGGATTAACGCGCATTGAGCAAGAAGAATATCAAAGCGCTTTAGCTGATTTTGAGCAAGCAATTCGTCTTAATCCTAACTATGCTGAAGCTTACAACGGCAGGGCAACAATTAGCCGCATCAAAAAAGACTATGCAGCAGTGATTGTTGATGCATCCATGGCTATTAGAATCAATTCTAAATTGGCAGAGGCATATAATAATAGAGGTTTAGCCAGATTTGCCCAGCAAGACTATCAAGAATCTATTAAAGATTATGACTTAGCTATTCGTAATTCTAGCAACTGGGCTTGGGCATATTTTAACCGGGGATTTGCCAAATATACGATTGGTGAATATAAAGATGCTACTGAAGATTATGACAAGGCAATTGAGATAGATCAAGGCTATGTTGATGCTTACTATCAGCGTAGTTTATCCCGCTTTGCCCGCAAGAAATATGAAGATGCGATTAAAGATTGCGATCGCGTGATTCAAAGAGATCCAAATTATGGGGAAGCTTACGAAAATAAGGGTAATTCTTTTTTGGCTTGGAAAAAGAAACCAGAAGCAAGACAGGCTTTTGAGCAAGCTGTGAGAATTTATTCACAAAAACAGGATAATATTAGTCTGCAACGAGTCAAGGAAATTATCTCTGGATTTTAAGTTGGGTATCTTGCTTGCTTCAAATAGTAGAGGTGAGTAAGATACATACCCACAAGCAAATGATGTTATTTAAACTAATCTAAGGTGTAGCAAAGCATTATTAGCTGCTTCTTTCTCCGCATCTTTCTTTTTTTTACCTTTCCCTTCACCATAAAGGTTACCATTTATCTCAACTTGAACAGTGAATTCTTTGTTGTGATCTGAACCAGTTTCTTTTATTGTATTGTATGTGGGAATATCAAACCCACTTTTTTGAGCGTATTGTTGTAGTAAACCTTTAGCATTTTCTAAATTTTCTAAAGTGATATTTTCAGGTATTTTATCTTCAACTATCGATGCAAATAAAGGATATACCAATTCTTGAACAGCTTGGATACCTGAGTCTAGATAATAGGCACCAATAATCGCTTCAAAAGTATTACTTAATAAAGATTCTTTCTGTCCGCCATTTTGTGATCTTTCACCCTTTCCTAATAATAACCACTGTCCCAGATTTAACTGATTAGCTAATTTGCCCAACTGAGGATTATCAACTAGACGCTCTTTTAATTTACTTAATTCACCTTCAGAAATATCCCCATACTCTTGATAAATATAAGCCCCGGCTAAAAAACCTAAAATACAATCACCTAAAAATTCTAATTGTTCGTTATCTTTACTGATTCTATTTTCATATGCATAAGAGCGATGGGTTAAAGCTCGCTCCAATAATAAAACATTTTCAAAGGGGATATAATTAAGAATATCGCCTAAACGTTCTTTAATTAATATTTCTTGACTAGAGAGTTGTTCTGTGCGTTTTTGACTTCTATTTTGCTCTTGTAAAAGGTTTTGTAAAAGCCTCTGCTTATATTTAGCAACTTCTTGTTCTTCTTTAGCCTGAATGCCTTGCAATAAACGATAAATACTATCTATGGCACGGAAAGTATCTTCTGTGGAAAATGGTGTATTATGCGCCCATTTATTGCGAATATCAATAATTTCACTGGTAAAAGCTCTTTCAACGGCAGATAGATGGGGTTTAAAAACTTTTTCCCATCTTTTGATCATCACAGAAAGTAGTGATGATATATCCTGTTGTAAACTTTCTTCTGTAGTTCGTTTTAAAGTGGTATCTTGAGATAAGCATTGTCCAGCTTGAGTGAGCCATTGATTACCGTAAACGAGTCTCATTTTCTCTTCAACATAAGGATATAAACCCTGAGAGAGTAATTTCAAACATTTACCAATTGCATCATGGTTAGCTAACATAGTTATGCACAAGTAATTTTGAAAAAAGGCTTTTTGATTTGAAGTGGATGATTAATTTCATATATATGAATCAGTTTATACTAGTAAATGTGTGAATGTCAAATGCGATTAATTTTATACAGTAAACCTGGTTGTCATCTGTGCGAAGGGTTGCAGGAAAAGCTGGAACAAATCCAAAATATTGCTTTTGAGTTGGAAATTCGGGATATTACTAGTCGTGAAGATTGGTTTGTTTCGTATCAGTATGAGGTGCCGGTTTTGGTTTTAACGAACCGCAGAGGCGCAGAGGACGCGGAGGAAGAGGTGATTTCGGAGCTTTTGCCTCGTCCTTCTCCTCGTGCTACTGTGCAGCAGTTGGAAAAAATGCTGTACAAGTATTTATCCAAATAGAAAAAAATAATGCAGAATAATCGCAAGAGAAGCTTGTGACGAGGTTCACCAGATGAAATTGCGGGAATTACTAGCGGCTGTAGATGGTGTTGAAGAGTTGGCTGGTTTGGCGGATGCTGAGGTTAAGGGATTGAAGACTAATTCCTATGCTTGCGGTGTGGGAGATTTGTTTATTGGGATGCCGGGAACTAGGGTGGATGGTGGGGAATTTTGGCCGAGTGCTTTAGCATCGGGTGCTGTAGCGGCGATTGTCTCCTCGGATGCGATCGCTAAAAATCCTCCCACACCTGAAGCTGTTGTCATTAGTGCAAACAACATGAATACAGCTTGCGCCCAGATAGCAGGGGCTTTTTACGGTTATCCAGGGCAAAAACTCAAATTGGTGGGTGTGACGGGTACAAATGGCAAAACTACCACTACTCACCTGATTGAATTTCTCCTCACCAAAGCTAATTTAGCTACAGCTTTGATGGGAACTCTCTACACTCGTTGGCCTGGTTTTGAGCAAACTGCTATCCACACGACACCGTTTGCTGTGGAATTGCAACAACAGCTAGGGGAAGCTGTGAATGCTGGTTGTGAGTTTGGGGTGATGGAAGTTAGTTCCCACGCTTTAGCCCAAGGCCGGGTGTTGGGTTGTTCTTTTGAGGTGGGGGTGTTTAGCAATCTCACTCAAGACCATCTGGACTATCACCGGGATATGGAAGATTATTTTGCCGCTAAAGCGTTATTATTTAGCCCTGATTATCTCCAAGGACGGGCGATAATTAATGCTGATGACGCTTACGGACAGCGGTTAATTGGGTCGTTGAGTTCAGAACAGGTTTGGAGTTACAGCGTCAATGATGCCAATACTGATTTGTGGATGAGTGACTTGAGTTATCAGCCTCATGGTGTTAGCGGTAAACTGCATACCCCAAAGGGTGATGTGGCTTTTCGGTCTCCTTTGGTCGGTCAATATAATTTAGAGAATCTTTTGGCAGCGGTAGGTGCTGTTTTACATTTAGGGCTAGATTTGGAGTTAGTAGCCTCGGTGATTCCTGAGTTTCCCGGTGTTCCTGGACGGATGGAACGGGTACAGATTAGTGAAGGGCAAGAAATCAGCGTGATTGTAGATTATGCCCATACACCAGATAGTTTGGAAAACTTGCTCAAAGCCGCACGTCCGTTTATTCCTGGTAAAATGATTTGTGTGTTTGGTTGTGGAGGCGATCGCGATCGCACCAAGCGCCCACTCATGGGAAAAATCGCCGCCGAATTAGCAGATGTGGCAGTGGTGACATCAGATAATCCCCGCACCGAAGACCCAGAAAAAATCTTGCAAGATGTGTTAGCCGGGATTCCCGCAACTATTCAACCAACAGTGATTTGCGATCGCGCGATCGCCATACGTACCGCCATTTTACAAGCTAAACCTGGTGATGGCGTATTGCTGGCTGGTAAAGGTCATGAAGACTACCAAATTCTCGGCACTGAAAAAATCCATTTTGACGACCGAGAACAGGCACGGGAAGCTTTACTCTCAAGAATCCAAGGTTAACGCCCAAGTAGCAAACTTACGCAACTATCAAATACAGGAACTGAATTTTAATTTCGTAGTCAACAATTTAGTGCTGTATTACTGAAGTACAGACGACGAACAAATCTCTGTACCAGTTGCGTAAGTCCTAAGTAGAGGCGCCAGCGGTAGGGTCTCTACAAAGAAAAAATTTAGGCACACCAGGGTAGAGAAATATCAATAAATACATAAAGGCAAGATGAATTTATTTAAATCAAGAAAAACTTGCCACAGTCTATCTTGAATGATAAACTCCCTTAATCTCATAACTAATAATTCAATCATTTATACTTCACCTTTATTACTGTGACTGCTTGACCAATTATTTATACATCAGGGTGAAAATAGAAGATAACATTATTGCTTCCTTCATCCTTCTTTGTCTTTTCTTCTTCAACGTACAAAATGAATTTTTCTCTGACTCAGGATCTATCTATTTATCATCTAGCTGTTGGTGGACAGACTCCGCTCCAATCATTAACTCTCAATCCTGCTACTCTGCTATCTCTGGTGAGGGCACAAATTGACTTACTAATTGAGCAGCAGATTGTCGCCACTTTATGGGTAAAGCTACCACCAGGGAAAATTTGGCAATCAGAACTAGCGCGTTATCAGTCCTCAATGGGTGTTTCTGGGATTATCTATAATTGCCCAACTAGTTCAAGTGGCAGAGAAGAAGAGAAAGACAAAAAAAGTGAGGCTTGTATCCCTGTTGGTGACTCTATCAGCGTGCAGTTACTACCCAATAGCCAACTGCGACGGGAATACTTTTTAATGGTTTTATCGCCCCAGTTTTGCAGTTTAATTTTGGCTGAACGTCCGCTTAATAGAGCTAAAAATAACATCTTGTTCAGAAAAAATATTCATAAAAATCTCCCATTATTAGCGATAAATACTGTTGAAGGAACCATCATTCAGCAGGTGTTAGCAGGTATTAAACAAGCCCAGGCTCCAGAATCATCCCCAATTGTACCTGCTGATTTTATTTGCCCCAGTGTACCCGAACCAACACTGATGAACCAGTTGTTAATCAAACAACTCCAACGACAGGAAGAAATGAATCGGCAAATCATGGCTAGGCGCGTTGCCAAATTGCAGCAGCGAAATCAAACCCTAGAGAACAAAGAGCACCTTAAGGATGAATACTTAATTAATGTCTGTCAGGAGTTGCGAACACCCCTAACCCACATGAAAACCGCCTTATCGCTGTTAAATTCCCCTAATCTAAAACCAATCCAGCGACAACGTTATTTACAGATGTTAAATAACCAGTGCGATCGCCAAAATTCCCTAATCACTGGACTGTTGGATCTACTCGATCTAGAACGCAATATAGATGAGAGCAAATTAGAGTCCATACGCCTCTGTGACGTTGTGCCTGGGGTAGTCAGTACCTACCAACCCGTAGCCCACGAAAAAGGCATCATGCTAGCTTACACCGTCCCCACTCAACTGCCAGCTATTTGGTGCGTGAGTGGTGGACTGAGGCAGATTGTCATTAATTTGCTGCATAACAGCATGAAGTTTACCCCCAACGGTGGGCAAGTGTGGGTGCGTGCGCGTCTTCAAGGCAATCATGTGCAATTAGAATTCCGCGACACAGGTATTGGTATTGCCGAAAATGAAATTCCCAAAATCTTTGACCGCTTTTATCGTGTGCGTACAGGATTAACTGAAGACTCTAGCGGCGCTGGCTTAGGGTTAACAATCGTAGAAAAACTGCTGAGGCGTAGCGGTGGTTATATTTCTGTTAAAAGTAAGCTCTATGAAGGTTCTACCTTTACAGTACACTTAGCGACTGTCGGCGAAAAGCCAGGAAGATGAACCACCCCAGATAGTTCAAAAGTCTAGATGGTGAAACCTTTAAATTATGAATTATGAAGCCCTAACTTATGTTTACTACTAACCTCTAAAGGCAGGAAAATTGTTAACACTTCCCCATAGTGCGGACGCTGGCGCACAATCAGCTTGCCACCAATAGCCTGAAACAAATGCTTTGTTGCAGCAATATTTAAACTAATCGTTCCCGTTTCCGGTTGAAACATTAGCAGTTGACCAAGGGCCTTGCGAATTGGTGGCGTTGCAGGTGTAGCAGCAATACTTGCATCTTTGCATTGGAATTGGGGCGATAATTGTAACTTTAGTTGGTCTCCAGCGGGGATGACATGGACTTGAATATGGCCCCCTGGGGGTAAGCTGCGAGTGAAATTCTCCATCAAACCCGTAAGTACCTGATCTAGCATAGTGGGATTACTTACCACCGTTGGTAGTTGCTGCGGTAACACCACATCCAAAGTTATGTTTCGTCGCTTCGCCGCTTGTTGCCAACGAGGAATACTTTGTTGCAAGACTTGATCTAGAGACATCGGCGTTAGTTGAGTGCTGGAAAATCGCACCGAGGAACAAGTTTCTAGTTCTGCTGCCTTAAACAGCAACTCCATCCGGTCAATTTGCTCAGTACACTCGTGGTCAATAACTTCTAAACGATTAATCACATTAGTTGGCAAATCCCGCCGCTTCAGCAGTAAGCGAGTCATCGTCCGAATAGTTGTCAGTGGAGTGCGGACTTCGTGAGCAAAGGCTTGCAATAACTCCACATCAGGACGGGGAGGGGAAGAGAGGGAGATGGGGGTCTGGGGGTCTGGGGAGATAGCGGGACTAGATACCACCGTATCCGCTTCTGGCTCTGTTAATTCCTGAAGTAGCAACCGACTAAACTGAATTATCGTGTGGTAATCTGGGGCGGTTGGAGAATACTTTTGTACCAATACATCTAAATCAGCAAAAAATTCTGGATTAGTCAGTATTACCCTAGCTCCTAGCGCTCGCCATGCCTGCTGGACTACCCCTGGCTCAAAGGAAAATGAAAACTCTTTTTTACCATTCTTGTGTTCTGCCAAAACCAGCACTAATCTAAATTTATCAGTGAACACCAAGCAAAACTGCTCCGAACCTAGAGGATCGGTAGGTAGCAATGGTAATATCGATTCTTCGGAAGCAATTTTATCTACCGTCACAGCAACAGGCGGCATTTGAAATGGCATCAGTGCCAAGGGGTTAAAGGGTTTTGCCGTAAAAGTTACCCTTTGTAAGTTTTGAGTCAGTTTTGGTTGACTAAATAGCGGTGCTGGTGCAGCTAAAACCAAGCCTTGGATAGTGTCAGGTGAAGCCTTTTCTAAAGTGTTGAGTAGCAAATGTTCTGTCGCTGCTAGGCTGACGCGCCATTGCTGCTCGGCTTTGGCAGATCCACATTCAGCTACCCTTGATTGACTTTCGGCTAAAACTTCGCTCAGACTCGGCAAGATCCATTCGTACACAGGTTTTCACCCCTTGATTCAAGAGCTTCTAACAGCAGCTAGGCATTGCATCGTATACTTACGAGGTTATAGTGATTTGTGTATTCACGACAGTGGTATAACCGAACAATTGAGGCGCAATTTCCCCTGTTTTCTTCATCAGTCCTTAGTCATTCGTTGTAAATGTCATGAAATTTTGAGCAGGGAGCGCTAAATGTCCTCAAATCTGATAGCATCAAATGACCGCTGTGGAGCGGCAGCATCTACCCTTGGCAAAGCCACTGGGTTTTTACCTCTTCATTTGTAGAGAGCCAAACGCTCTACAAACAGAGCTACTACCTTTATTTAGTCGGCATAAAAACTAAATTGGCGCTTCGTATTAAGTTATCCCAGTTTGAAGTTTCAGCAATCTAGGCGTTTAGCTTCAGCTACTTTTTCCCCTTTAATTGTTTTTTAAGATTTGCTCCTCAGCATCACACACCGGTCAATTAATCGCTTCACGTACTCAAGTCGGAGATAAAAATGAAAAAGCTTATTCCTTTTCTAATCAGCGGCGTTCTGGTAGCTGGTGTTTTTGGTTGCCAAGAAGCTCCTAAAACTAGTTCCGAAAATTCTAGCACTACCAATGAATCTGCCCAAGCACCAGTAAAACAGGCATCTCAGACAACGGAAACTACTGCTAAAGATGCTACTGAAAAGACCAAACCAGCAGATGCTACTACTGCTAAAGATGCTACTGAAAAGACCAAAATAGCAGATGCTACTACTGCTAAAGGTGCTACTGAAAAGACCAAACCAGTAGTCACAGCAGGATCTGACAATGTCAAAACCTTAGCTTTGGACAAGTTAAAGGAAAAGTTACCCGGCAGTAATTTAGTAGTGGAAAGTAAAGAAGGTGTTGTTACTGTTACTGGCACAGTGCCCGCTGAAGCGGATTTGAAGAAAATTGAACCCATCGTTAAGCAACTAAATGGTGTTAAGAGTGTGAAGGTAGAAGCAAAAGTGGCAACTGATAAAAAGCCATAGAACTTAGAGTAGTTTGCAGTTGCATGGACTAGTTACTGGCAATTGAAACTACTGTAGAGACGATATTAATCGTCTCTACAGATTTTTTTAATTATAATATTTAAGATCGGCTAATTACTTACGGTCTGCTTAGTTTTGTTACTAATTGTTTTATCCAACTTTTCAGACTGCTTTCATGGTTTTTAGATGCGTCCCCTGACGCATCCTACGTAGCTTGCTTCTTGCCGAATTAGGGGTTATGGTAGCAATGGAACAGGAATGTACGTTAATCCCTACAAATAAAACTGGTGAGATGTAAAGAATAGTTGCTGTATATGGTTCTTGTGTAATCCATAGGGATAATTTTTGTATTTTGAATAGCCGAAAAAGTTTGGTGAATTCAAGAGTTTCTCTATCGTATTTGCCTACTTTACATAACACTAAAATGTATAAAAATATTGCTGCTGCTCTTTTCGCCTTAACGTTACCAGTACTCATGCCTCAGATGGCATACTCTGAGACTGTGATGCAAAAAGTTGCCCGGACAGGGGTGCTAAAGGCTGGTACAAGTAAAGATGCCTTACCTTTTGCCTACGCTGACAGTCAGGGTAAATTAACTGGTTATTCTGTAGATATGCTGGGTATTATTCAACAGCAATTAGAAAAAGAACTGGGTAGAAAAATTCAACTTAAATTAGTCGGACTTTCTCCAGCAGAGCGAATTCCTAATATAGTCAACCGACAAGTTGATATTGTTTGTGATGCTAGTAGTTTCACTTGGGAACGGGACAAAAAAGTTGATTTTTCTGTCAGTTATGGGGTTACTGGTACTCAAATATTAATCAAGAAGGGAAGTAATTTAGGTGCTCCTGAGTCTCTAATTGGTAAGCGTGTGGGTGTGCTGGCCCAAACAACCAATGAGCAAGCAATCAAGCAAGTACAACCTCAAGCTAAACTGGTGTATTTGAAGACGAGGGCAGAGGGATATACTGCTTTACAACAGGGTAAAATTGATGCTTTTGCCTCTGATAGCATTCTGTTAGAGGGATGGTTGCAAACAGCGAAAAGTCCAGATGATTTTGCGATTGCACCCCCGCGCCCTTATTCACGAGAGGGAATTGCTTGTATGGTACCGGAAAATAACTCAAAATTCCTCGACTCGGTGAATTATTCTCTAGTCAAGTTTATGCAAGGATTTGTCAACGGGAAGCCAAAATATGCTGCTATTTTTGACCGTTGGTTTGGTTCCCAAGGTGCTGTGTATCTGAATCGGGATTTACGCGATTTAACGGTGGAAACGATGCAACTGATGATCGAATTGCGCGAGGAGATTCCCCAAGGTGATTTGTAGGTTTTATTTAACGCACTGTTTCGCGGATTGATTCAGCATCAATGGGTTTCATGAGGTAAACCTTTAACATTTGCCAGATGATTCCCATAACTAGGGGGATTTTTTGGAAAAATTTGACAATCTTGGGGCGATCGCTATTTTTCAAGGCTATCAGTTTGAGGTTATTCTCAGAACACTGCTCTAACCGCCAGAAAAATTCCGGGTGATCTGTATTTAAGATCAGGGGAAATGCTCTGGCCGCTGTTTTATTCGTCTCTGCAATCACTTGATTATTGTATTTGCGGGGATGAATACCAATGGCTTCATAAAAATCAGCCCGTTCAAAAACTGTCATGGTGTGGGTAGCGAACACCGTCAGCAAAAAGAACCGCACCCATAAACGCGATCGCCAATTGTTCCATAACCGCGGTTGCGATCGCAAAAGTGCTTTAAAGAAATCCCCGTGTCGATTCTCATCCTGACACCAACTCTCAAACTTCCGGAACAGGGGATACACTTGGTACTCTGGATGCGCTTGCATATGGCGGAACACCAAAATATAGCGCCAGTAACCAATTTTCTCTGATAGGTAAACCGTGTAAATAATCCACTCTGGGGGGAAGAATGTATAAGTACGGCTTTTAGTTAAATAGCTTAAGTCTAGGGAGAGGTTAAAATCTGCCATTGACTTATTCAAAAATCCTGCATGGCGTGCTTCATCCCGTGCCAAAAAATTAAAGGCATCAGACAAAAGCGGGTTGCTATCCTTCAGTCTGCGAGACAACTCTTTAAACAGCAGAAACCCAGAAAACTCTGAAGTACAAGAACGTTCTAAAAAGTCAATAAAAGCACGGCGCTTTTCCCCCTGAATATGATCCCAAGACTGCTTAAATTCCTCATCACGCACGAAGTGATGACGGTTATAATCAGCCCTGAGTTCTTCAACCACTGCCCGCAACTCAGCTTCATGAGCCGAGAAATCCATTTTGGCTACAGCATCAAAGTCCGTAGTATAAAACCGGGGCGTTAACAATGTTTCCTGAACAGGTGCTTTAATACCCGACTTCAGTAACTCCGCCTGGGGGGTTTCCAGAGACTTAATCATGAGACTCCTTTTACTATTTTATCTATATAAAGGTTATATAAACATAAATAGTTATTATTAGTCATCAGTTAAATTATTGAAAAATAACTGGCGCTAGATAACCTGTTAGACAGCCCTGTAAGCACAGTTTAAATACCTATTTAAAATCAGTTTTAGTCCCACTGAAGGAGCTTCTCAGTACAAGTCTGCATTCAAAGGTAATGAATTTAAATTAATTGAAATTCTCGGTAAAAATCTAAAGAAATATTAATACCTTGATAGCTATACAAAGAAATAATAGTTAAATAATTTAGGGAGAAATGAAAATAGTTAGGATTTACATCAGCAATTGTACTTGCTAGATCAAGAGGTGTAGATCCTCGATAAACCTAGAATAGTGATCTTTTAACTCTAACTGGCAGACATCCTGAGTCGGTGACTGTCTGGAAACCTGGCCCTGGAAAAAGAAGGAAACAATAATGAGTAGTAATCTAGCCATCAAACTGCGCTCTGGCACTCAACAAGCTCATACAGAGGCAGAAAATGTGGGATTCATGAAATGTTTTCTCAAAGGAGTTGTAGATAGAGACTGCTTCGCTAAATTTTTGGCAAATTTGTATTATATCTACAGCGAACTAGAAGCAGCAATTGAGAGGCACCGAGAGCATCCTGTAATGAGTCAGGCTTATTTTCCTGAACTTAACCGCCAAAGCTCTTTAGAGCAAGATATGGTATTCTATTATGGAAATGACTGGCAAAGGCAAATCACACCCTCACCCGCTGCCCAAGCCTACATTAACCGGATTCGGGAAATTTCTGCTAATGACCCTCTGTTGTTGCTAGGTCATAGTTATACCCGCTACATGGGCGACCTCTCAGGGGGTCAGATGTTACAAAAAATTGCTCAATCAGCCCTGAAGTTATCTGGCTACGAAGGTACATCCTTTTACAATTTTGAGCAAATTCCTGATAAAAAGGCATTTAAGGACAATTATCGTCAAGTATTGAACGCCATGCCTATCGATGATGCGATCGCTAAATGGATTGTAGCAGAAGCAAACAATGCCTTCCTGTTTAATTGGCAGATGGCTCAGGAATTAGAGGGCTATTTAATCAAGTCCCTTGGTCAAGTTTTATTTGATAGCTTAACTCGCCCCTATAACCCTGGTAGCACGGAAGTAACTGCTGCTAATTAATTTTTTGCATCGGCATTTAGTTGCAAAGATTTACCTTCAGTTCATCTAGGGGTTTCATTAAAATTATCCTTTCATTGGCGATTCCTGATCCAAAATCTATTCGTTAGATGGGTAGACTCGGCGCGCAGCGCGGCATCACCCAAGATATTGGGTGAAAACGAGATTATATAAGCCGCCTTCCTTGCCTTGGAACCGCCAATTTAGGACAGGTTTTTCCCCAAGGGCACGCCACGGTTCCCTCCCAGCGCTGAGTACAAAGCACAAGCTACAGATAAGCGTTGCGCCTCTTCTAGAAGCACGCCCTTTGTGTAGCCGCGAATTCTATTCTCTAGGGCTAATTCTAGTATTTTTTATATAAACCGGGTTTCTTTGCGTAATTTCTAGCTGTTTGGTTTGAATCAACAAAATTCTGCTCTATTGGCAATTTGTTTACCACAGAAGCAAACAAATTGCAGTTTTTATTATCCATACAACCAATTACTAGTACCTGACAGCGGAAATAAAAATAGTATTCAAAATTAACAAAAAGCTGACTTTTTGAATTTTGAATTTTGAATTCCGCTTTCGCCGTACTAGGCGGTATGTTCGCAGTTACTCGGAGGTTTTAATGGTTTTTCTATTACCTGGTGTTAAGTTCGATCTGGATCTGATTCAAAAGTATGATACTCGCGCTCCCAGATACACCAGCTATCCACCCGCTACAGAATTAAGCGAAACATTTACCGCAAACGACTTTCAAGCTGCAATCGCCGCTTCAAATCAACGGAAAACCCCCCTGTCTTTATATTTCCACATTCCGTTTTGTCAGAGTGCCTGCTATTTCTGCGGTTGTAATACGGTAATTTCTAATAACAAGAATATTGCCAAACCTTACCTAGAGCATTTGGTTCAAGAAATCAAGAACACCACAGCCTTAATTGACCCAGATAGAAAAGTGCTTCAGGTTCACTGGGGTGGTGGTACGCCTAATTATTTAGAACTTGATCAAGTAGAATTCTTGTGGAACAACATCACTCAACACTTCAATATTGATCCACAAGCAGAAGTTTCTATTGAAATCAATCCTCGCTATGTCGATAGAAACTACATTTTATTTCTTAGACAGCTTGGATTTAACCGCATTAGTTTTGGCATCCAAGATTTTAACACTCAAGTCCAAGTAGCGGTGAATCGCATCCAGCCTGAAAAAATGCTCTTTGATGTCATGAGTTGGGTCAAGGAAGCCAAATTTGAAAGTGTGAATGTAGACTTAATTTATGGACTACCCCATCAAACTCTCCAGACATTTCGGGAGACTGTAGAAAAGACAATTGCCTTAGATCCTGACCGGATTGTGGTTTTTAACTTTGCTTATGTCCCGTGGATTAAAGCAGTGCAGAAAAATATATCTCAAGATGCACTACCCCCAGCCCAGGAAAAGTTAGAAATTCTCAAAATGACTATTGAGGAGTTAACCAATAACCAATATCTATTTATTGGCATGGATCATTTTGCTAAAATTGACGATGAATTGGCAGTTGCTCAACGCCATGGCACCCTGAAGCGGAACTTTCAAGGCTACACCACCCATGCCGAAACAGAACTTTTCGGATTCGGTGCCACATCTATCAGTATGTTAGAAGATGCTTATGCCCAAAACCACAAGCAATTAAAGGATTATTATCAAGCAGTGGTAGCGGGTTTTATCCCAACTAGTAAAGGCGTCAAACTAAGTCAGGATGACATTATTAGACGAGATGTGATTATGTCGATTATGTCTCACTTTCATTTGCATAAGCCAGACATCGAAAACAAACATCACATCAGTTTTGATGAATATTTCTCTGAGGAGTTAGAAGAACTAATCCCCCTAGTAGCTGATGGACTTGTGAGTTTATCAACCAACGACATTCAGATTACAGATATTGGCAGGTTGTTGGTGAGAAATATTGCTGTAATCTTCGACACTCATACAAGAATGAGAGAGACAAAATTCTCCCGTGCAATTTGAGTATTGGTAATGGGTGATGGGGTTTCATTAAAGTTATCTAAAATTGGCGGTTCCTGATCCAAAATCTACTCGTTAGATGGGTAAACTCGGTGCTTTTTGGCGGCATCACCCAAGATATTGTGTGAAAACGAGATTATATAAGCCGCCAACTAGCGTTGGCTGACCAATTTTGGACGGGTTTTTTCCAAGGGAAAATTCTCTATTTTGGGAATTTTCTACTATTACCTGTGCTATTTCTTTGCCCCAGTTAGTGAACAGCAATCAACACAGTCGTCTAATTACGTAAAATTAGTCAGAAAGAGTTATATACATAATATTTAACTAAATCCCTTAGAGGATGTTTGAAAAGTATTGGGCGAATATAATTCGCTACTACACAAACGAAGTCCGCCTGCGCGGACTAACGGTAAATCAAGCTTTTTGAACCCACGTTCGCGTAGCGTTCCGCAGGAAAGGTGGGTAAAGTCTCGTGTAGCCAAGCCACTGCGTTGGGGAGGCAGCGCGGTGGACGGTTTCCCCGGCATAAAGCGACTGCCGTCGGCTCCGCCGACTTGAAGCAAGTGGCGCGCGACTTCTAGTCGCCAAGGGAAGTAATAAATTAGACTTTTCAAACAACCTCTTAGGTAAGTAAGGCAGAAAATATTTTTTCAGGCATCACCAAAAAGTTAGATAGTTTAATTATTCCGTAAGATAGAGACAAAAATAAATATATAGCTAGATTATATCTAATTTTTTGCTTCTGTTTATTTAAGCAGTACCCAAAGCATTTGGTAATTTTTATTTAACTGCATATTCAGCTATTTTCTCTATCTTTTGATTTTTTTGATTTATCTCATTTGATGGAGATAAATGTAAAGAGGAATTGATAACTTAGATACAGATTAGATTTTTGAGTTTTGAGGCAGTTTATGAATATTATTGCATGGATAGTTTTAGGTCTATTAGCTGGTGCGATCGCTAAAGCAATTTATCCAGGTTATCAAGGCGGCGGCATCCTCTCCACAATGATTTTGGGTATTATCGGCGCTTTCGTTGGTGGCACTGTGTTTACGCTTATCCGAACAGGAACCCTACAAATTACGGCGGCTGGTGCTGGTTTAAGCATTCCTGGTCTTTTAGTTGCTATCATCGGCGCAATGATTGCCATCTACCTGTGGGGACTGTTGAGAAGAAGCAGCAATGCCTAACATTAGATATTAAGAAGAGGAATTGATTTGCTAAGTGCAAGATTTCGTAAATTCTGATATTTATAATCCGAGATTTATAACTTGTAGTTGCCCTATTCTCGCTCAAAGGCAACTATAAGAAGGAGCAAGTATCAAAATTTAGGAAAAACTGCACTAATTCCTCTAACAAATAGCCAAAAAATCTTGTATCGAATCATTTAGTGGAGAAAAATAAGCGGATGTTTTTTCACAAAAAAGAACCGATTCATGCAGTCAAGGTTAGTGAAGCTAACCCTCGTTTTGCTCAGTTACTTCTAGAGCAGTTCGGCGGAGCAACTGGAGAACTATCAGCGGCTCTGCAATATTGGGTGCAATCCTTTCATGTCGAAAATGCGGGAATTCGCGATATGCTCCAAGATATTGCTATCGAAGAATTTGGGCATTTAGAGATGGTTGGTAAGCTGATCGAAGCTCATACCAAAAATATCGATCAAACAGAGGCTTATAAAAGTACTCTCTTCGCCGTTCGCGGAATTGGCCCCCATTTTCTTGATAGTCAAGGTAATGCTTGGACTGCAAATTACTTGAATGAGGGTGGGGATGTGGTGCGTGATTTACGTGCTAATCTGGCGGCAGAAGGTGGCGCTCGTCAAACTTATGAAGCGTTGATTAAGCTAGCCTCAGATGAGGGAACTAAAGAGACTTTGGTTCATTTGTTAACGCGAGAGATTTCTCATACCAATATGTTTATGAAGGCTCTAGATTCCTTGGGTAAGTTGACTGATCCTTTCTTTGGCAATGTTCAACCTGACGAAACTGTTGCGCTTTATTACAACCTCTCTACAAACGGAAATGCTCAGGATGACCGTGGCCCTTGGAATTCTGAACCAACATTCAAATACATCGCTAATCCCTTAGAGACTCATTCCTAAATTAATAGCGGGTTATAGATGGATACAATGCCGCTGGTATTGATGAGGGTGGGGTATTTTTCCACCCCAAATTTTATGAATCCCCCAGCTTCTAGCCGTCTACTTACCCAAAAGTCCTCTAAAACCTCAAAGAGTCCCGACGGAAAGCCCTCTCCTTGATAAGGAGAGGGACAGGCAAAGCGAAAGCAGAACCAGGGTGAGGTTTTGTTTCCTCGGTTCGATAAACCAGAAATTGCATTAGACATAGCAGTAAAAATTAAATATGCATTATCCAGAACCCTTGTAGAGACGTTCCATGAAAATGAAACCCCATTCCTCATAAGTAGTTTGTATATATAAGATTAGTTTTAGTTTGTCAATTCTGCTTGACAAACTGTAATAATTCCGTTAAATTTATTTACATAAGCTAAAAAACAAAAAAACCTATGTACACCACTATTAACGAAAACGGTATTCTAAATAACTACGCAAATGAACCAAAGATGTACTATGCTACCTTCCCCAGTCAAGAGCAGCAAATTCGTTACGCTCTGGGTGGTGCAGTAGCTGGTTTATTCGTCACCGCGATAATTTTAGTTGCCTTAGGCGTTAGCTAAAAAAACAGATTTCCATATCGCTATCTCTAATTGAGATTAATCTTCTCCCAACTACCTCGGCCATCAAGCTGAGGTTTTTTGTTACTGCTGGGTGGTAAATTAGGAATTTTGACAGCAAGGGCATAACAGCAAGGATAAATGGGTTTGCCATGCTAGAAAAAACCTCCTCCTGAGAAGGTACACTGCATTGCTAAACTAACCATTGTCCTGTGTTCAATCTGTTATTACTAAAAAGCCATTAGCTGAGGTAGCAATTATGACAAAGTATGATAAGATATTCAACTCAAAAGAAACCTCCGAAGAATCACTGAGTCCAGAAGAAGCCGTAGCTGCGATCGCAGTCATCACTGCACTTGCTGAGTCCACCGTTGACGAAGTAGAAGCAGAACGCTTAGTCATTAACCTCTGGGAATTCGAGGTTTTTGAGGAATATTCAGAAGATGAAATTGCCGAAATAGTCGATAGACTTCTAGGCATTGCCGAAGATGAGGGACTTGGGGCCCTGTTTAATACCGCCAGTGCCAGCCTCTCTGATGAATTAGTGCTTGATGGTTTTGCTGCTGGGGTCATCATGGTTTTAGACGAAGAAAAACTGATTATCCCCAAACAAAAACAGCCTTATCTCAAAAAGCTACAAGCAGCCTTGGAACTTGAAGAGGGGGAAGCAGAAGAAATTATCCAAGAGGTAATTGCCGCTTTTCAAGAAGCAGAAAATGAAGAATTCGCAGAAGATGAAGATGAAACATTAATCATCGAAGACTTTAGTCAACAGGTGTATGAGTCACCTTTGGGGAATTTTACAGTGCCAATTCCGGTTGATGCTGAACAAGGAGGTAGGGTTCAAAGTCAAGATGGCGTAGTCGGTTTTTCTGATGACTTCGGCACGTTGCTGAGAATTGATTATTATCCTCTCCCACCAGAACAGTTAGAGGAAATGGAGTCTACTGGACAGGAAGAATATCTCCAATCAATTCTCATAGAAAAGTATGTACCCCAGGCGATTTTTGCCCATGTACCAGGTGCTGAGGTCAAGCATACCGAATATCTGGAAGAAACCTGGGAGGGGTCTTACTATGCCTTAGTTGATATGCCCAAAGGTTCGACAATCTCCAAGCAAGAAAATAACGGAACTGCCATCAGATTAGATGCATACCGAGGGCTACTGGCTTTGGTAAATGGGGAATTTTTGTATATAGTTAGCAGCCAGCGCAGCTTTTTTAATGGCGACACTCCCGGTACTCTTGAAGAAGAAGCCGAAGAAATCAAGGATAATATTTTAAACTTTTTGGAGACCATAGAGTTTAATTAGGCTGAATATTTTTGTCTCTAGCAAGGGGCAATGTCTGAGAACAAACCCCCTTGTTTAATCTGGCAATTTTTCTAATAATTAAAAACACTTTCTTTCTCTATACTCAATACTGCTTAGAGCTTAACCGAACCGTATTAGAAGTATCTGGGCTAGTTACCATCCTTTAACTAAATCTCAGAAACGGCTTTGGCGGTACAGTTGCTGCCGAATTGAATATTTGAAAAAGCTAAAATAATACTCATGTCTGAGAAGACTGCAATAACTGTCGCATATATTGAGCAGATACATTCTCAGGAAAAACATTTAAAAAGTCATTTAGGTCTTGGATAGCTGCACGGATACCCTCCAAAGAAGCACCTTGAGATAAAGCATATCGATATAATTTCTCCACTGGTTGAGTATACTGAGCAGCCAAATAGTAAAGGGCTAAGTTAAAGGTATTATGCCAGTCTTGATGATCTTGTTCGTAATGCTGTTTAGCAAGCTTAATAGCAACAGCAAGGTCAGCCCTTGCTTTATCTGCTTGATTCAGGGTTTGATAGGCTAAAGCGCGAGCATACAAATACTTATCATCGTTACATTTTAAGTTGATAGCGTGGTTGAAATCTACAAGAGCTTCATTGTATTGCTGAAGTATCAGGTAAGTATAACCCCGATTTTTCAGCGACCAGTGGTCTTTTGGGTCAAGTTCAACAGCACGTCCCAAGTCTTGTAGTGCTTCATTGTAGCGCTGCATTTGGCGATAAATAAAACCCCGACGTGCCAGCACCCATTGGTAATTAGGGTTAAATTCAATGTTGCCGTCTAAGCCTTGGGGTGCTTCATTGTAGCGCTGCATTTGGCGATAAATAAAACCCCGAAATCCCGTTGCTGGTGTCCATTGGTAATTGGTATTAAGTTCAATGGCACGGTTTAAGTCTTGCAGTGATTCATTGTAGCGCTGCATACGTCGGTAAGTATCACCCCGACTGGCGATCGCCCATTGGTAATTGGGGTCAAGTTCAATAGCACGATTTAAGTCTTGCAGTGATTCATTGTAGCGCTGCATCCAGCAATAAGTTACACCCCGATGTGCTAGCACCCATTGGTCATCGGGGTCAAGTTCAATAGCACGGTTTAAATCTTGCAGTGCTTGATTGTAGCGGTGCATGAGGCGGTAAGTCACACCTCGACTGGCAATCGCCCATCGGTAATTAGAATCAAGTTCAATGGCGCGGTTAAAGTCTTGCAGTGCTTCATCGTAGCACTGTATATAGCAGTAAGTCTCACCTCGGACTGTTAAATACTCAGCCTTTTCAGGCGCTAACTTTATAGCCTCGGTTAAATCTTCCAGAGCTTTTGAATATTGATGAGATTGAGAGTAAATATAACTACGCCAGTCTAAAGCTACTACACGCCACTTGTCCTCAAGACTAGCATCGCTCAACAGTGTTGTGAGCATTTCAGGGGCAGCTGAATAGCGTTTTTCTTCATAAGCTTTTAACCAATTGGTTAGCTTCTCACCCCAACGCTGAACTTCACCATAATCCGCATCTTTACCAGCCTGACACATTGTTGTTGCCCAATCTTGGGCAAAAGCGCGTTGATTTTTGAGAGCAGCAAGGAATTCATTGAGAGCTAGAGGCAAGTGCTTTTGTGGTGATTGGCACAAGCGGTGATATAAAACGTTAAGCTTATGGCTTTGCCAGGTTTTATCCTGCCAGGCTTTTACTTCCTTCAATTGCAACTCATGACCCAGCCTGTCGTAGTAATTTGCTAGCTTGCTATGCAGGTCAGCCCAACCTTGCGGTGATGAAAGGCGTTTATGGCGTAACATTTGCATTTTAACGACATCATGATAAGCCCAGCCATCAGTACGCTCGTTCACAAAGGATGTTTCTTTCAGCCAACTAAACAGCGCATCAGCTTCTTCTTCTCCTCTCAACTGAGCTACAATATCCCGATTCAAACACCGAGGAATGGCAGCATCAAGGGCTACTTGTCGCCTTTTGGGTTCATCAATCCATTTTAAAAAGCGTTCTACTGCATTGCTGCTTGGTTCAACTACTTGGTTGGGGTCGTTGGGATGAGCATCTGCTAGCATTGCCACCAGCAACGGCAAATTTCCAGCAAGGCGTAAAATCACTTCGATAACGCGACTGTTAGTAATTCCTTTACGAGTTAGATATAGTTGGGCTTCTTCCTCTGTAAATGGTTCTAAAGGAAAACGAACTATTAACCCCTCGTAGGGTGTCCAATAGTTTCTATCTAACTCTTGCCGACCAGTAATGGTTATCAATATATTGAGAGACACTGCACCGTAGTGACCCTGTATAATTTCCTGTAGCCAGTTATCTAAAAATTCTCCAGTGCGCTCATAAGTATCAAAAAACAGAGCAACACCAATCTTTTCTGCCACTTTAGAAATATCTTGCAAAAACAGAGGAGTTAGAACCTCTACAGGTTCTTGGACTAAAAGTATTTCGTTGTTATTCGTCAATTTTTTAGCCACATAAGATGCCCATTCGCCAGCTTGCGTAGCTACAGCATCTTCGTCTACAAAGTCAAATACAGCACCGCCAACGGGAATTCCACGGCCCAGACGTACACCAGCTTTAACTACAGTTTTTCCGACAAAAGCAGAAAAGCCTTGAGGAGCTTCTGGATCGGTTTCTAATTCTAGACACTTCTGGCGGTAAACTTTGTAGCGTTCAGTGAACTGCGCCAGTTTGTGACCTTGCCGTTCCAACTCCTCAGCTAAACGATTCATTACTTGTGGGACACTTTTCTCAGCTTCATCAATGTAAGCCGTGATAATTTTTGCTTCCTCCGCAATCTTGCGAAACTGCCGTAACAGGGTAGTTTTACCAACCCCACCTTGACCCCAAATATTAAACAGAAAGCGACGACGATCATCTTCAATTGGTAATTCCAGATTGTGGCGAAATTGCTTCACTTGGTCTTCACGACCTACAAAACCTGATTGTTGACGTTGCTTAAGAATATCTTGTAGGCTTTTAGGCTTGTTTTGGGAGTTGCTCACAGGATTGGGTTTTCAGGTGTTTATACTTATACAGTAACTACTATCTAGGTGTAAAATCAACGAAGCTTTATTTATTGTCTTGTAAAGCCTGAAAACCTTGCTGTAATAAAAAACTGGAGTTTAGACTAAATCTGTCTTCTATAGCTTTTAGTCTAAACTCCAGTCTGGCGCTATGTTGATTTTAGCCATAAGCGCACTATTCAAAAATTTTGAATTACAGCAGATTCGAGGTTTATGAGGTACACTGACCGATTCAAATTCAAGTTTTAAAACCACCTTCTGAAATTGGTGTACCTCACTTACTTCAAAAGTGCTGTAAAAAAATATTTAATTAATTTTGAATTTTGAATTGGAGCGAAGCGACGGTCATGGTCAATCACGTCAAAATTGCTCCACCCATCAACCGCTCATACCGATATTTCAATTCTTCTTTCATCAAACGCCAACGGTCTAAAGTTGCATCTGTTTCTATTACCTTCTCCGCTGCTTGTCGGGCTAAGATTAATACTTCCTCATCTTCCACCAAACTGGCTAAAGTAAAATCTGCTACTCCAGATTGGCGAGTTCCCAGCACTTCCCCAGGGCCGCGAAAACGCATATCCATTTCTGAGATGAAAAAGCCATCTTGGGACTGTTCCAACACCTTCAGCCTTTGTTGCGCTTCGGGACTTCGAGAACTGCTCATCAGCAAACAGTAGGACTGCGCTGCACCCCGACCGACACGCCCCCGTAATTGGTGCAGTTGTGATAAACCGAATCTCTCTGCATTTTCAATGAGCATTACAGTGGCGTTAGGCACGTCTACACCAACCTCAACCACGGTGGTAGAAACTAAAATTTGCGTTTCGTTATCGCGGAATTTGGTAATCGATTCATCCTTTTGGGCTGAACTCATGCGACCGTGCAACAATCCCACTTGAAAGTCGGGGAAAATGCTTTCTTGTAACTTTTGATGCTCCTCTACAGCCGATCGCAAATCGAGTTTTTCTGATTCTTCCACCAAGGGCAAAACCACATAAATTTGCCTACCTTGGGCAACTTCTCGGCGCATTAAATCGTAAGCTTGGGGGCGTTCCTGACCAGATAAAACCGTTGTTTGAATCTTTTGCCGTCCTGGTGGTAACTCATCAATTTGGCTCACATCCAAGTCACCATGTACCGTCAATGCCAGTGTCCGGGGAATAGGAGTGGCGGTCATAGTTAACACATGGGGTTGCTCGCCTTTTTGCTGCAACTTCGCCCGTTGTTGTACCCCAAAGCGATGTTGTTCATCAATCACCACTAACCCCAGTTGCTGGAAGTTTACCGGGTCTTGAATTAAGGCATGAGTTCCCACCAGCAGGGGTAATTCACCGGTTTCTAACTGGGAGTGAATTTGTCGCCTTTTAACAACTTTAGTGGAACCTGTCAGCAATTCCACGGGTAAATGCAGCAGGTTAAACCAGCTTACTAACTTGCGATAATGCTGTTCTGCCAAAACTTCAGTAGGAGCCATTAATGCCGCTTGGTAGCCAGATTGAATTGCAGCGAGGATAGCTACCACAGCAACGACGGTTTTACCCGAACCCACATCTCCCTGCACCAAACGATTCATCGGTGTAGATTTTTGCAAATCGTTGAGGATATCATTGATTACTCTTTGCTGGGCGCCGGTGAGTTGGAACGGTAGTATTTTGTTGAATTTTTCTAATAGCTGACCTTTGGGAGCAAGGATAGCGCTAGTTTGGATTTGTCGTGCTTGCTGCTGTCGTTGCAGTAAACCGAGTTGGAGATAGAAAAATTCGTCAAAGACTAGGCGACGACGGGCAACTTTGAGGGTGTCGCTATCTTCGGGGAAGTGGATGTTGGCGATCGCATCCTTCAATTCCATCAAACCATACTTCTGGCGTAAACCACTGGGCAAAGGATCTTTCATCTGAGCCGCAGAAGGCAAAGCAGCAATTACCGCCTGTCGTACCATATTCGCCACCACACCCTCAGTTAGAGCATAAATCGGCACTACCCGCCCAATGGTCAGGGAATCAATCGTATCTCCTGGATGTGCCAAAACTTCTAGTTCTGGGTTATCCAACGTCAAGCCGTATTTACTTCCTTTCACCAATCCACAAGCCGCCACCACACTACCCACAGGATAACGGCGTTTTAAACTTTCCTGCCATCCGCGACTGCTAAAACGCGCACCAGCGTAAAAACGCCCAACTTTGATTTCGCCAGTGTTATCTTTCAGTATCAGTTCTAAGATTGATAATTTCTTATTTTTAGGGCTAGTAAAAAAGTTACAACGCTTCACCGTCGCTATTATTGTTACTGTTTCACCTCCCTGCAACTCACGGATATTCACCTGACGCGCATAGTCAATGTGGTCGCGGGGATAGTAGAATAGCAAATCACGCACAGTAGATAAACCCAGACGCGCCAAATTTTCAGCTTTTCTGATGCCAATTTCTGGCAAATCGCTGATTTTTTGGTCTATTTTTGGGGCAAGTCTTTGACTAATATCAGGGATAATTTGAGATTTGGGATTTGGGATTTTGGATTGATAAGTTTTCCCCTCTTCCTCTACTCCCTTGCTTAAGAGCTCACCCTGATCTTTTTGGTCTTTTTGCAGTTCGTAGAGATACCTGCGAGCCTCGGCTACTAAATGTTGTCTCTCTTCAACTCCCAAATTTGGATAGTCAACAAACTTCACCGCTAACTCTTGCCAGCGGCGCCGTTCAGTAGGGGGTAAAACTGTGGGGAATTTACCGAAAGTTAGGCTGAGAAACTCACTAAAGCGGTATTGCTTACCCACCAAATCTGTAAAGCCATGTTCAGCCTCTATTCCCAAGGCTTTATGCAATCGTATCCAATCCGGTGTGTCATTAGTCATTGGTCATTAATCATTAATATTGAGACAAAGGACAAAAGACTAATCTTCAAACCAACTGGCACGCCATGCGGCTTCAGCTTCAGCTACCATAAGTTCTCGCTGCCTTTTTTGATACTCCCGTCCTAGCTTGTTGAGTTGAACTAAGATATTCCGAATCTGCTTGCGTGCTGATAAAAGTGTCATGTCAGCAAATTCAATTTCTCCCAGCCGCAGGTTAATAGCCATGATTTGTGTCAGGCTAGAATCTTCTGACTCCTGCTCATTTTCAATTTCAATTACTAAGTTTAATAGGTTGGGTGGTCCTGGTATGACTTCAGCAGAGGCTTCAGATACAGCTGCCGCCGCCGCTAAAATAGGTTCTGGTAATTTTTTGGGTAAAACCCCAGCTTTTTGTAATAAAACATTAGCATTATGGGAGACTTTCTTGAGTATATCCTGGGTTGCTTCCTCCAATTCTTGTTGCCATTCTGCTAGTTCCATCGGGTCAGAGAGGTCACTAAATTTTGGATTGCTTCTACTCTCCTCAACTTCTTCAACTTCCTCAACTTCTTCAACTTCTTCAACTTCTTCAACTTCCTCAACTTCCTCAACTTCTTCACTTTTCATATAAGTGAGCAATTCCTCAGCTGCCTGTTGACTCAACTTGCGGACAGCTTGTTGCAATTTTTGCCGCTGATTCAACGACAAACTCAGGAAATTTTCCGCATATCCCTGGGTACAGAGGTGGTAAGTTGCCAGAATCAACTGTTTGGATAGGGCTTGCCCCAAGGTGACTAAATAACTAGCATAAGCGCTTTGGAGTTCTGTTGCGATCGCCCCAATAGCCTCTTTCAGCACTGCAATATCCCGCTCAATTCGCTCGATTGCTCTCGCCATATCTTCTTGTTATTGTCCATCTGCACCTTATTATGGTACAAATGTACGATTTTTTGTGAAAAGAATTGTCTAGAAAAACTTAGATTTTGCCTGACAAATTGGGGATGATCCTCCCTTCAGGTGGATTTACCTGGACAAAACCCCCAATAAAATACAGGCCAGCATAGTTTGCATGACCTGTCTCAAAACAGTTATTAGTCAAGAGTCTATAGCCCATAGTTAAAACCATCATAATTTATTGATTTTTAACTAATGACTAATGACTAATGACTAATGACTAATTTACTTAGTACCCATTTGTGCAGCAACTTCATCAGCAAAGCTAATTTCTTGCTTTTCAATGCCTTCGCCTAGCACAAAGCGGACAAAGCGACCCACTTGGATATCTTCGCCTATTTGACGCTTGACTTGCTTGACCAGGTCTTCCACGGAGATGCTTTGATCACGGATGTAAGGCTGATCTAGCAAAGTCAGTTCTTTCAGGCGTTTTTCAATCCGTCCCTGAACAATCTTTTCTTTGATGTTCTCTGGTTTGTTCGCTAAATCATCCCGCCCCATTTCCACATCTTTTTCTTTTTGGGCAACTTCAGCAGGGATTTGGTCTAAAGACACAAACTCGACATTTGGACAAGCTGCAACTTGCATCGCTGCGTTCCGTGCCAAGGCTTGGAACTCTTCGTTAACAGCGGCTGAATCAGTTTCAGAGTTGAGTTCGACTAACACACCAACTCGACCGCCAGTGTGAATGTAGCTGTCTACTATACCTGATGTGCCTTTGGCGATCGCAAAATTGACAAAGCGCCGTACCTGAATATTTTCTCCCAGGGTAGCAATAACTTGCTTAATGGCTTCGTCTACAGTAACGCCGGCATTGTCAATATAGGGTTGAGCTAGCAAAGACTCCACACTATCAGCCGTTGCTGCTTGCTTGGCTAGGCTTTTAACCAAAGCTTTAAAAGCATCATTACGGGCAACAAAATCGGTTTGGCAGTTGACTTCTATGAGTACACCCACCTGGCCACCTGGCTTAATGTAGGTATCTACTAGACCTTCTGCCGCAATGCGATCGCTTTTTTTACCCGCCGAAGCAATGCCCTTTTGTCGCAGCCAATCTCCGGCTTTTTCTATATCGCCGTCAGTTTCTTTCAGCGCCTTTTTGCAGTCCATCATGCCGGCACCAGTTTTTTGGCGTAGCTCTTGGACGAGTTTTGCAGATATTTCCGCCATGTTGCCTCAATTCCTAACTTGACATCGAGTTGTAATTGCTCACTAGTGTGAAACAGTTGCCCATCAATCTATAAAAATCTAGTTTTGTTTGCTGGCTTTTAAGTACAATTACTCAAGATAAAGCAGCCATAAAATCAGTGTTGAGTACTTCTATCTTACTCACGAGAATGCCAAGTATGAAGTGATGAAGCAACTTTGATTTTAACTTCATCCTTCATCTGATAAAAAAATGCTAACAATTGCTCACATTTTCTTCCTAATAATGTTAGCACTCTCCCCTTCTGAGTATCTCCTGGGTCGCTAATCGGCGGTTAGAAACCGCAACTACACAAACAAAACGCAAAGTGGCATCCGGTCGGGAAGGCCACCTGCGTGGGTTTCAAACATCTAGTTTTTCCTTAGTCCAGGTCGGTGGACTTTGTTTGTATGGCCGCGATTTCTCATCCCCTTGGCTCTAAGTTGAAACTCATGGGTGCTGACGACATCCGACAGTTATTTATGCTTCTTCTTCATCACCATCGGGAATCAGGGCGTCAGTATACTCCGTTTCTTCGTAGTCGTACTCATCGCCTTCGTATTCTTCGTAATCTTCTTCACCTTCCAGCTGACCATGACGCCCTTCATAAATGGCATCCGCCAATTTACCGACAATCAGCTTAATTGACCTGATGGCGTCATCATTAGCTGGGATGGGAATATCAACTACATCTGGGTCACAGTTTGTATCTAACATAGACACAATCGGAATTCCCAGTTTTTGGCATTCTTGAACTGCGTTATACTCCCGTCGTTGGTCTACAATTACCACGACATCGGGCACTTTCCGCATAGTTTTAATGCCGCCCAAGTATTTCTGTAGCTTCGCCATTTCCCGACGCAGCATCGAAGCTTCTTTTTTTGGCAATAAATCTAGGGCGCCGGTTTCTTCGCGGCGTTCCAAATCTTTCAGCCTGTCTGCTCTGGTTTTAATGGTCGCCCAGTTGGTCAGCATTCCGCCTAACCAACGTTGGTTAATGTAGTGAGAACCACAACGGCTAGCTTCTTGGGCAATAATTCCGGCTGCTTGGCGCTTAGTACCCACAAACAGGAATTTTTTACCCTGCTCTGATTGCGATCGCATATAGTTATATGCCGCATCCATCAATTGGGCAGTTTGCACCAAGTCGATGATGTGTACACCATTGCGGGAAGTGTAGATGTAAGGAGACATCTTCGGGTTCCAACGTCGGGTTTGGTGCCCAAAGTGAACCCCTGACTCCATCATTTGAGCCAACGAAACAACTGGCATATTTTTTAACTCCGATTCGGGTTAAACCTCCACCCAGGCGTATTTCCCATAAGGAAACACCCGAATTCCCGGATGTGCGAGATTAATGAACTTTTCTAGGGTAGCACAATAATGCTGGCTGTGAAGGGAAGCCTAGATTTTTCAGTGATTGGGAAATTTGCTAAAAGGCGCTTTTTGTTTAAACAACATTTTTTAGCCATTCAAACGGCTTTTTTCTGATTTTTTTATTTGTTTATTTTTGAATTTTGAATTGTTTAAAGTTCATATCTCTTGCCATAGCCTTAAATACCCCATTACTAGCTTTTAATATCTTCCAAGTGTCCCCTGACGCTTAACCTCCTTTTCAGCAACCCAAAAAACCAAAAGACCCAAGATTAAATATCCCATTCCATTAAACAAGGCAATAGCAAGCTCATGCCAGTCTAAATTTGAATTACGTACCATTATATGCCGCAGTATCACCGTGCCTGGTATCATGGGCAGCACTGGGCCCAAAAACCGGAGCGGTTGGCTCCAACTCTCAGGGGGAAATGCCAGCAAAAGTAATAATCCAAACCCAAGCAGCCCCAGCAATTGCTGCACACGTTTAAACAGCAACGCCAAAGCTCCCATTGAGAAAGAAATACCATAAGCTCCCAGTAAAACTGTAATTAGCGGCAAAATCAGACTCGGCGAAAAATGTAGCTGACGTCCAGTAAAAAATGTAATCACCAGCAAAACAGCTACAACCAAAACTAGATGTATTGTCAGGCTAGCAAATGCTCGCGCTAGCAAAATCATCGGGGCGCCGTATGGAGAAAGGAAGAGTTGCTCTAGTGTGCCAATCTGCGCCTCCGTTTGTAGCCCAAGAGAAATATTATTGACAGTAAATATTACTAAATTCCAAAGTACATACCCAAACACAATTGCATCCAATCGAGTACCAAACTGCATACTAGAACCAGCAATATAGCGAGCGCTAAGGAACAGCCCATAAAACAAAACAGTAATAGTAATCACTGCGGCAATTGCATCAAGCGGATAGCGGGTAAACTCTATCCAGACACGTTTAAGTTCGGCTTGGAACAGTTTAAGCATCACTGTTTTCTCGCAGTAGTTCTAAGTATATTTGCGTTAGATCAGCCTGTTCCTGTTTGACTTGCACTAGAGGCAAAGGATTAAGTACTTCTAATATCTGATATAGCCCTTGTGGCGTTCCCGAATAACCAATTTGTTCATCAACAACTGTTGCTCCTAATGCCAAAATTTTGTTAATTCGCCCTGAATCTAACTGTTCTTGAATGTTGATGATATATGTAGAGTCAGAAAATCGCCTGATAATTTCTTGAGTTGGTTCCAAAGTTATAAGCTTGCCATTTTGAATAATAGCTACCCAATCTGATAACT
The DNA here is from genome assembly GCF_014697195.1 of Cylindrospermum sp. FACHB-282. Classification (GTDB taxonomy): domain Bacteria; phylum Cyanobacteriota; class Cyanobacteriia; order Cyanobacteriales; family Nostocaceae; genus Cylindrospermum. The sequence continues at coordinate 87,995 of NZ_JACJRJ010000001.1, forward strand.
CTTCCGCCACTTCAATTTGATGCGTAGTCAGCAGTACAGCGCAGCCTTCTGCGGCCACCTCACGAACTAAACCTTTAACTTCCTGGCTTGCTTCTGCATCCAGCCCCAAAATAGGCTCATCTAACAGCAATAGTCGGGGATGGTGAACTAAAGCCACTGCAATAGCTAATTTTTGCTGCATACCGCGAGAAAGCCCTTGAACCGGAGTGCGACGCTTATGCAGAAGTCCAAATCGCTCCAACATATAAATACCTTGTTGATAGGCAACTTTACGGTTCAAGCCTCTTAAAATACCAAAATACTCCAGGTTTTCTTCCGCAGTCAGCTGCCAGTAGAGGTTACGCGTTCCTTCTAAGACTGCACCCAATCTCCGCAACGCTTGCGGTTGGCGATGAGGATCAAAACCTTCAATTTTCACCCAACCCCTATCAGGCTGAATGAGACCGGCAATCATTTTAATGCTGGTTGTTTTACCTGCTCCATTATGACCAAGAAAAGCCAATATTTCTCCAGCATTAATGCTAAAAGAAACCCCACGCACTGCTTCAACTAGCTTTCCATGCTGTCGGTATGCTTTTTGCAGGTTATGTGTCTCTAGTACCGTCATGGGTTTTATCAAATGTAAATAATAAATGATCTCGCCATCACAAAAGTTCTTATAAAAGTGATGAAGAAAATAAATATCGAGTTTACACAAGCCAATACTTGAAATCTTCGCTTTAGATTGTAATTTGTCTCGCAACTCTTAACGCAACACTGGCTTTACAAATATAATTCAGTCCTAAGGATATTACTCCTATACTTTAGACATATTAAAGTCTAGTGTTAGAATAAATCAGCCCTATTTTTACTTGCTTTATATTTCCAGAGAGAGAGCTTTCTATAATTTATTGTTGGATGGATATAAAGAAAACTTCCCTCAGGGGATATAAATACTGGTAGTAGCTCATTGCATTTTAATATCAGCCTTACTAAAAAGCATATAATTTATTGATTAAATCAGCTAAAAGTATAATTTTAGTCAAAGATACTAAAAGAAATTATGCATAATCACAGCCTATTAACTTTCCCAAAATCAAGCTAGCTTACACTAGCAATTTCTCCTTAATCTCGTAGATTCAAGCTAAATTGTTGGAGAAATGATATTAGAAATCATTTCTTATTTATTTATAAAACTTATTCTCTATAGTATTTTTTACTTTATTTCTTAAGTAAGAAAGCAAAAAAAAAAGTTTTTTTTGATGAACCAAAAAAATAAATACTGCTAAATTAAAAAGTAGGCGGTTGAAAAATAATAGTTATCGAGCAAAAAATTATTTGTCGTCATGTCAACTAAGTTTGCTAACTTAGGTCAAGGCTTGTCATCCAAGGATTTCTAATAGCTTAAATATGCAGGCTAAGTTTAGGCTATAAACAATTAGTTGAAGTCAAAGCTTTTTCGAGTTAGTACAGTGTCCGCGTCATCGGAATATTGACATCAAGTTTTGCTTGCAGACAAATATTTTAGTTACTTACTAACTGACTTTTTCAACCGTTCATAACAGAAACAAGGGAGTAAAAATGGCGATGGTTGCAACTAAATATTTGCTGAATACAGATGAAATCCGGCAAATTCAAATGTTAATGGCTCTGCTTTTGTGTATACCGCCTCAAAGTAAATTGCGCGAGGTGTTCGACAGGGCATTAGCAGCTTCAGAAAGTCAAACATTGAATAGAATCAAACCATGTACCGATGCGAGTATAGCTGGTTTAAGAGATTGGTTTGAATCTCTGATGATTCAAGGAGGACTGACACCGGAAGAACAAAGTTTGCTGGATTGGCAAAGTAATTCAGATAATATGTCCGCAGCTATTAAGGAGTTTACTTCCATTCAAGACAAGACAAATCTGAAGATTAGCTTCCAGCAAAAATCCTAAGCTGGAACTTAGTCAAGTCGATCAATTTGGAGGTGTTTTATGTCTACTACCACTCTTGAGAAATCATCTGTAGATTACCTTGAGCAGTTATTTAACCAAGCTGCAATTGATGCAGAATTCAGTAGTGAACTTTCGAGAAATCCTGAAGTATTTGGCATCTCAAATGATGTCAAAATGGTGCTACCACCATCAGTTGAAATGCAAGATCAGTCCTTTTTTGAATTGTTCAATGATGCTTTGGGTGAACTCAACCAAATCGTAGCTTGTGCAAGTACTTGTAGCGCAAAGATTTTCACCATCGTCTGTGACGGATCGACGAAGTAATGATATGTCACATATTAGTTTTTGAGGTAATAGCCTCATAAGCTATATCCAGGCTAGCAACACATTTAATACCGTGATGCTAGCCTAGTTTATTTATTTTTTGGCTTCTGTTTAGAGGCTAGCCGCAAATTTAATTATAGTCCAATACGGTTTGGTTAAGGCTTAAGTTTTTATCAAAGTCAATTTTTTGAACCAACCGCAAAGGACGCATGCGCGCAGCGATGCCCGTTGGCGTAAGCCTGCCGTTAGGCATAGGGCTGTAGAACGCAAAGAAAGAGAAGGAAGAAGTACTGAGCCGTATTTAATTATAGTCGCTGTATAACTATGTTTGATAATTCTCTGCTACTGGAAATTGCCAGCCGTGCTAGTAATCTAGTTGAGCGTACTCTCATCGTTCAAAAATTAGCTAATAATCAAGGGCAGATAATATTTACTACAGATATTAGCCCTTTCGATTATTGGAATATTAAGAAGCTATCTGGTAAATTATCTGGACAGTTAATCAAGGATTCTTATCAGCGAGGGACAGTTAATATATCGATTATTGATGATCTACAAAAACTATTGCTTGATTATAAATTATATCAATTAAATTTACACCAATTGTCTGATGACCAGAAGTTAGAGTTTACTAAACCACATATTAAATGGTTGCAAGTATATCAAGCAGCTTTGTTAACATTAGACCTACCGAGAGATAACTTTTATGTTACTGACTGGTACGAACCAGAAATTTATTATGGCAATTTTGCGAAAGTTTGTGAACCTTTTCTCCGGCTAATACAAAATGAATTGCAGTCCTTATGTGATGCGGTTAATGTATCTCCAGACCAATATAAAATAAATCCGCAAGTAGTCACAGATATTCAACTACAGTTTCTAAATCGTTTTGATATGTCCTTAGCTTGGGCACTGGAGGCAGATATTAATGTTTACTGCTCTCGAAACCAAATTACTAAAGCGCCTGATGCTGTTGATGCATATATCGATTATCTAGAAAAAACCTTTAAAAATAAACAAGATTATCATTGCTTTTATTACAAGTTTCCAGTGCTGGCAAAAACCCTAGCTCAAGCCACCAAATTTATCTGCGATTTTGGCGAAGAACTCATACAACGTTTAACAAGTGATGCTAATGAAATTAGTACTACTTTCTTTGGTAACAAACAACTTTCCCAAATAAAATCCTTTAATTTGGGTAAATCTGACTACCATGCTGGCGGCAAAAGTGTTGTCATTGTTGAACTAGAACTAGATAACTCAGAACTAGCAACTATTGTTTACAAGCCTCGTTGTATTAAGTCTGAAGCGGCTATGCAAGGTTTGTTAGCAGCTTTGGCTAAAAATAAAGTTGTTGAATTTGCTAGTTATCAAGTGCTTTGTAAAGATGGCTATGGTTATGCAGAGTTTATTCCCTCCAATAGAACTTATGTCCAAGAAGAGGAGAAAATACAGAGATTTTATCAACAATTAGGGGGATATTTAGGCATATTTCATATATTAGGTGGTAGTGATCTGCATTATGAAAATATTCTTGTTGCTGATGGTAATGCCTTCATTTGTGACTGCGAAACTGTTTTGGAAGTAGTACCGCCAGGGAGGGATTTATTCTCAGATACAGTGTTTGATTCTGTATTTAAAACAGCTTTGCTGGCATGGCCTCGTGACAATGCAAGCGATAACAGTATTGATACCAACATCAGCGGCTACAGTGGCGGTGAATCTTACCAAATACCATTTGCTATCCCCACAATTAATCAGCACCGTATGTCATTAGCTCTAGCCGTTGAACATCAAGTTGGTGTTTTCGTTGAGCTAGAAGCGACGAATCGAATATATTATAACGGTCAGCTAGTGAGGCCGCAAGATTATAAAAATTGTATTGTCGAAGGTTTTAACCAAGTTTATGACTGGTTTCAAGAAAATTCTACTACAGCCATAACGCTGATCACAGAATTATTTACACCATCGTTAGTGCGCTTTATCAATTGGGGTACAGAAGCCTATGGGAAGTTAATTGTCTCAGCTAGACATCCAAAATGCCTCGCCGAACCATTGGAAGTGGATTTGCTGTTTCACAGTTTAATCGTACATCGGCGGCAATGGGACAAGGAGGGCAAGTTAGCTGATTTGGAATTAGCGGGAATGTGGCAATTAGATATTCCCCTATTTACAGCAAAGGCAACTAGCTGTGATGAGTTGATTTATAACTACCAACAATCATTACCAGAAACTTTGGCGATTTCACCCTTGGATAATGCAATTAGAAGGATTCAGAAATTATCTTCAGAAAACCGCAACCGCCAAAATCACTATATCTATACCAGCTTGTCCACTGAAGAGATTAATAGCCCACATTTCATTGCTGCTGCTGTTAATTATGCCCAGCAAATAGCGTTGCAGTTATGCGAGATGCTTCAACCTCCATCTAGTAAAGCTCCTTGGACAAACTACGAATTTACAGCCTTGGGAAAACGCCAGGTGAATATCAGGGGAGATTTGTACGACGGTACAGCAGGAATTTGCTTATTTTTAGCTTACCTGGATGCAATTCAACCACAGCCAGAATTTCGCCAAGTGGCAGAGCGATCGCTATTGTATTCTATAGAGCAACGCAACACTACATTAATTGGCGCATTCCAAGGCGAGACGGGCTTGATTTACTTGTTGACGCATCTAGCCCAGCTATGGAATCAACCGCAGTTGCTCGATTTGGCTGTGGAATTGACTGATGAGTTAATACCGCGTATTAGCCAAGACCATTATTTTGATATTCTGCATGGCGTCGCTGGGATTATTCCTGTGATGCTCAGTCTAGCAGAGGCTACTTCTGGTAAAGGCATCGATTGCGCTCATCTGTGTGCTCAACACTTACTACAACACGCGATTTGTCAGGGTAATACACTCAGTTGGCGCCATCATCAACAGGGGAACGTCCAAGGAAATTTGACAGGCTTTTCTCACGGTGCGGGGGGAATTGGTTGGGCGCTAATTTTGCTTGGTTGTCACACTAACCAACCTGAATATATAGAAGCAGGTCGCCAAGCTTTTGCTTATGAAGCCACCCAATTTGATGCCGTTCACCTTGATTGGTATGACTTACGCACCTCAGTGATGACAGCAGACCCCAATGAACCACATTTTGCTAATGCTTGGTGTAATGGTGCAGCGGGTATTGGTTTGAGCCGTATTGCTAGTTGGGCAACTTTAGGGAAAACAGATGATGATATATTGAGCGATGCTTACAGGGCACTAAATGCAACTTTACGTAATTTTCAAGCATTGGGAAATGATACTTTGTGTCATGGAAAAGCAGGTAATGCCGAGCTATTATTGCGGTTTTCTCTGTTGAGAAATGAACCTTCTTTTCAAATGGAAGCTAATGTACAAGCTCAGGCACAGTGGCACAATTTTGAAAAGGCTCGTTGTTGGATTTGCGGGACTGGAGGTAATGATATATCTCCCGATTTAATGCTGGGATTGGCAGGTATTGGTATGCACTTTTTACGTTTAGCTTATCCGCAACGTGTGCCTTCACCTTTGTTACTTGACCCGCCACCTAAATAAAAATAATATAGCAACTAATGTATCTCCAAATGTGGAAGTATTAAGTTTTTTGGGGATTGAAGTTTTTTTAAACTAAGGGAAAACCAACTATGTCCAAAGAAGCTGTTTTGCAGTTTTATCAATTTGTCTTAAATTCGCCAGCATTAAAAGACAATTTTAGCGCCATCACTGGATTGCCAGAGTTGATTAAGCTTGGGGCAAAGTATAACTACATTTTTAATCAGGAAGATATCGCGGAAGCATCTGCTATTTATGCTCAAAAAAGCAGCGAAACTGAAGATAAAAATGGTCAAATAGGGCTGTTTAAAAAAACTGATGCTGATTTCAGCGAGAAACATTCTCAGTTTTACCACTATGAATTTAAATTTTCGGATGTTTCAGGTTTTGAAGAAATAGATCAGGAGATAGAAAAGCTCAAAATTAAACCGAGTACAGTGGATATGGAGTTATATGAAAAAAGCTTTCGAGATGAAGATTTTAATTTTGCCTCGATATCTCCTGACTCTCCTGAATTTAAACAGCAGTATGATGAAATTATGAAGCCTTGTTTTGATTCAAAAATCTCTTTACCAGAACATGAATACACACAGCGTCAATTTCACTTAATTAATCTGGATCTTCATGTTGATCATTTGCTCTATGAAGATTATTTAATGACAAAAGTTAGATTAGTTAAGCTACTCGAAAAATTGTTTGGATTTGAAATTAAGTTCTCTGGCAGCTTATGGTATCCACCAAATGCTTATAGATTATGGCACACTAATGAAAATCAACCAGGCTGGAGGATGTACCTAATTGATTTCGATGAGTTTGAATCAAACTCAGAAAGTCAGGCTTTTTTCCGCTACATGAACCCCCAAACTAAAGAGTTAGTTACTATTGAAGATAAACCTAAATTGATCAGGTTTTTTAAGGTAGAGCAAGAGGAAGATAAATTATTTTGGCATTGCATTGTTAATGCAACAAAATTTAACAGATGGAGTTTTGGGTTTCTTGTTTCTGATGACTGGATGGATAATTTTTTGCTAAGAAATAGCAATAAAAAGTAGGTGATGGTGAATAGCTATTTTCTCGGTAGACGTTGCTTCGACTTTCCACACTCAGATTTCTGTCACTCACTAGGAGCTACTATGATTAACTTTGATGCAATGACCGATGAAACAATAACTGATGAAAGAAAGTACTTTTATTGGTTAATGAATATTGACGAGATGCCAGAATTTCTTCCCAAAGCTAAAAATATAGCAGATGCTTATCTGAAAGCAGGGGAAGAGCGAATGTTAGATGACAGCAATCAAGACTTTCCAAAACTATACAGGTTTTTTGATTACACACCTGAAGCTTTCGATGAACGCCTACAAAAAATTTATGATGGTCTTGTTAAGGATTATGCTGAATTTAACCTTGATGAAGCTTTAAAGGTATACACTCGTTCTGTTTTGATTGAAAGATTACGGAACTTTGCCCCTTTCAACCTAACCGATGGTGCTTGGCTACAAAGGGTTGCTGGTGCAGGTACTTCTACAGATGTTGAGTCTTTGTTGTTCTCTATATGGTCTGATGAAGTAGGAAATGGTGATCCAACAAAGAACCATAGTAATGTATACAAAACACTTCTAAACAGTCTCAATGTTGAAATGCCAAGTGAGGCTTCATATCCGTTTGTTAAACAGGAAAACCTCTTTGATTCTGCTTTTACAAATCCAACATTTCAATTAGCAGTATCTCAGTTTCCTAAAACTTTCTTTCCAGAATTAATAGGCATGACCTTGTATCTAGAGTGGGAAAGCACTCCATCCATAGCACCTCTAGTCAAGATACTAGAACGGCGTGATATTAATCCCCAGTTCTTCAGTTTACATGTTGCTATTGACAATCCATCGAGTGGTCATGGTGCAATTGCTAAACAAGCAGTAGAACGTTATCTTGATGAAATTCGTCAATCTAGTGGTGAGAAAGAAGTTCAAGAGCAGTGGAGGCGTATATGGATTGGATATGTAACTTTTGCCACCACAGGAACACTCGGTGAAGATTTAGCAAAATATTTCGCTTCGGAGGCTCAGAAGACACCAAAAAAAAAGGCACAAGATAAAATGATTGCTTTAATCAAGAAGAAAGCGCCTTTTGCAAGTACTATACATGACGGTAAGTCAGTACACAGTAAACTTATCAATCAGTGGTTTTCTGATCCACAAGGTTTTGTTAAAGCTCTAGAAACTTCATCCTATGTTGAGCCTGGAAGTGCAAGTAATAGCCAATTTATGCGGCTATTAGCCTTTGATGGCCCTATGTACAAGATTTTTACAGAAGCGGAGATTGAAATCATCAAGGAGTGGATACTAACTCTCAAAGAACAACCGCCTAGCCCAACTCCCCCAGTTGAAGACAGCGCCGAAAAAATGAAACAGCTCATCATCAATAAAGGTGAATTTATTGAGGCTAGTGGAGGTGATCATCATGGTTCAAGATCCTTGAGTGATAACGGTACAACAAAGCGAGTAGATGAGTGGTTCCAAGAGCCAATTCCTTTCATGAAAGCTATGGTGAACAATAACTTTGTGAACACTACAGATGTTGAAAGTAGTCGCCTAATTGAACTGATCACAGCAAGAGGAATGGCAGGAGTCTTTTCAAATGATGAAGTAGAGACGATCCGCCAATGGATAAGAGATGGGGCAAAAATTCCAGATGAAGAAGTCCAGCCAGTTGCACCTCCAATCGCGCCAACAACGCTTTTCTCTGAATCTATACAAATAGCGTCGAGACTGGGTAAAAGAGTACACAGGATACTGGGTCAGGGCACAGTTAACTAACTAGTTGCCTCTTAAAATTTCAGGAAAATGAGCAAATTTGAGTTTGAAGTGGTCACTATTGCCGATATTGAAAAAACTGGATTTTTAGATATAGAGGCATCCCAAGTTAAGACTATCTCTTGTCAGGGACGAGTTGATTTTCGTGTCGAAGATTTGGAGAATGGGGTGAGTTTGGAGTTGGTGGCGATTCCGGGGGGTGAGTTCGTGATGGGTTCACCCAATGATGAGGAATGGCGAAATTGGTATGGGAATGCTTTTCCAAGTCTCAGGGATGTGAATGTAGAAGGGCCTCAACACAGGGTGGTGATTAACCCGCTCTGGATGAGTAAATATCCTGTGACTCAAGCTCAGTGGCGAGCTGTTGCAGCGCTTCCTAAAGTTGAGCGTGACCTAGATCCTGAGCCATCTAACTTTCAAGGCTCACGCCATCCTGTGGAGTCGATATTCTGGTCTGATGCAGTGGAATTTTGCGATCGCCTATCCCAAAAGACAGGACAACAGTATCAATTACCCAGTGAGTCCCAGTGGGAATATGCATGTCGTGGGGGAACAACCACACCCTTTTACTTTGGTGAAACGATTACAACAGAGTTAGGGAATTACCGGGGAACTGATTGGCGATTTCTGGACAAAACTTACCCAGGATTCTATGGTCGAGGTGATCGGGGAATTTATCGTCAGCAAACAACTGAAGTGGGAATCTTTCCTCCTAACCCCTTTGGACTTTATGATATGCACGGGAATGTGTGGGAGTGGTGCCTAGATCACTGGCATGATAACTACCAAGGAGCGCCCACCGATGGCAGTGCATGGGTTACAGGTGGTGATGATAGCTGTCGGATAGTGCGCGGTGGTTCCTGGCCCTATTTCCCCGGTCTGTGCCGTTCAGCGACCCGCCACAAGTATGCCTTGGGTATCTGGCATATCGGTATCGGATTTCGGATTGTTTGCTCTACTTGACGGTAAATCCTCGTCTTTCTATGATGCTTGCTGCATTTCGGCGTAGGCTTGGTAAACGCCTTTGACGTTATACCAATTCAAGAAAATTCGGGCAATTTCTAAAGCTAACTGAGGTTTACCTAAATCAATTAACCATTGCAAAAAAGGAGCCATTGTCTTTTCATTTAATGCGCCATTAAGTGAAAGAATGCCCCAAAGTAAGCGATGAAACCATGTCATTTGAATCATCATTTTTACATCCCAAGTGGGATGCTTTTGATAAAACAAAACTCCCATGCGTCCGCGTTGAATTTCTTGATCAATGAGGCGGGGAATTTGTTCTAGATTAAATGGTGGATGCCAATGATAGCCGACTGCTTCAGGACATTTAATTAGTTGTAAACCTAGCTTTTTTAGCCTGACACCTAGTTCTAAATCTTCCCAGCCATAGAGTTGAAAACCAGTATCAAATAATCCGGCTTTTTCTAACCAATGTTTGGGAATGGCGACGTTACCAGTAGCAAAGAAGGCGGCAGAAAAATCTGTAATTTTATAGGGTTCGGCGGTGGGGTTGTCGAAATTAGCAGTGTTAATGACTGCACCGTAGGTAAAAAAGCGATCGCATCCTAATTTCTCTTTTCCTTGCACCAACGCCTCAGCATGGGCTTGCAGAAAGTTTTTCAGCACCACCAAATCGCTATCAATAAAAATGATTGTGTCTCCCAGTGCCTTCTCTACCCCCAAATTTCGCGCCGCAGCTGGCCCAGCATGATCCTGTAAGAAGCTTCGCACATGGGGAAATTCTTCTTGGTGTGCCGCTAACCATTCCAATGTGCCATCAGTAGAGCCATCGTCTACCAAGACAATCTCATAACCAGTAACGGCACTGGATGCACTCAAATCCTGTATTTCCAAGGCACGGAGGCACTTGGATAAAATCGGCTGGCGATTGTAAGTTGGTATCACAACGCTGAAAAACACAGTCTCACCCACAACACTATTATCCATTTCCAGGATAGGACAAAAAAATCACTGTCATGGTTTCCTCAAAGATATTGGGCTTGTAGAGCGGAGATTAATAGTTTTTCCCTATTCCCCAGTACCCAATCCCCAGATGCCGTTGCATAGAGAAAGTATACAGGGGTTAGTTTAGATATAATGATGACTCATTCTTTGTTTTCCTAAGTGGAGAAATTAATGGGTCGCGCCAAAAAGGTTGTCCTGGCATATTCTGGTGGAGTTGATACTTCTGTTTGCATCCCCTACCTGATGAAAGAGTGGGGAGTCGAAGAGGTGATTACACTCGCAGCAGATTTAGGTCAGGGAGATGAATTAGAGCCAATTCGAGAAAAAGCTCTGAAATCGGGTGCAAGTGAATCCCTTGTGGCGGATGTTAAAGACAGCTTCGTTAAAGATTACGCTTTTCCCGCGATTCAAGCTAATGCCCTTTATGAAAATCGCTATCCTCTAGGAACTGCCCTAGCTCGGCCGCTGATTGCCAAAATATTAGTAGAAGCAGCTGCAAAATACGGTGCTGATGCGATCGCACACGGTTGTACTGGCAAAGGTAACGATCAGGTGCGCTTTGATGTCTCCTGTGCTGCCCTGAATCCCAATCTCAAGATACTCGCACCAGCAAGGGAATGGGGCATGAGTCGTGAGCAAACAATCGCCTATGGTGAGAAATTTGGCATCCCCGCACCAGTTAAAAAATCCTCTCCCTACAGTATTGATAAAAATTTGCTTGGTCGGAGCATCGAAGCTGGTTCCCTGGAAGATCCAGCAGTTGAACCACCAGAAGAAATTTATCAAATGACCAAAGCGATCGCCGACACACCCAATGAGCCAGAATACATTGAAATCGGTTTCGACAAAGGTCTTCCTACCACCATCAACGGTATATCCAAAAACCCAGTTGAATTAATTGAACAACTCAATCAGGTGGTGGGAAATCACGGCATCGGGCGAATCGACATGATCGAAAACCGCTTGGTGGGCATCAAATCGCGAGAAATATACGAATCACCTGCCATGTTGGTGCTAATTCATGCCCATCGCGATTTAGAAAGCCTAACTTTGACGGCAGATGTCAGCCACTATAAACGGGGACTAGAAGAGACTTATACTCAACTTGTTTACAACGGCCTGTGGTACAGTCCACTCAAAGCAGCATTAGATGCCTTTATTCAAAAGACACAAGAGCGAGTGTCTGGAGTTGTGCGGGTGAAACTTTTCAAAGGCAATGCCACAATAGTTGGTCGTTGGAGTGATAAATCCCTCTACAGCCCCGACTTGGCAACCTACGGTGCAGAAGACCAATTTGACCACAAGGCAGCTGAAGGATTTATCTATGTTTGGGGGCTACCAACTCGCATTTGGGCACAGCAAACTAGAGGTTAGTATCGCTGCGCGGAATTCAAAATTCAAAAAGCTGACATAATCAGCTTTTCGTTTATTTTGAATGGTTGGCGTATTTTCGCCGTGCTGTACTAAGTAATTTTGGATTTTGGATTTTAGATTAATCCAAAATCCCACCCACTACTCACCTGCTTGATGCTTGACTTGGCGGGACTCCCACCACAAGGGCACAACGATCACGGCAATTAAGATTAGCAATGCGGCGATCGCAAATTGACTCACCCAAGCAACCAATTGCTCTAGGGAGATAATTTTGCCAGCAAAGAAAGCTAATGTCACCATCGCACTAGCCCAAGCAGTGGCCCCTGCCAAGTTGTATACAAAGAATTTTCCAAAGGACATTTCAGCTATACCAGCTAGTGGCGCCGCAAAAATTCGCAATAATGCGAAAAAGCGCCCAAAAAACACAGCTTTAGCAGCATTTTCACTAAATTGATCTTTAATACTCAGCAATCGAACTTCAGAAATCCGGAAGAAACTACCAACTTTTAACAGGAAAGGCCAACCGCCGACTCTCCCAATCCAATAACCGCAATTGCCGCCAATTACAGCACCAGTAACGGCATCACCGAGAACCAGCCAGTAATTTAGTTCATCGCTACCAGCAAGGAAACCACCTACTAGAGTCACAGTTTCACCAGGAAGAGGAATGCCCAAATTTTCTAGCAAAATCCCCAAGAAAATTGCCCAATAGCCGTAACTGTGGGCAATTTCCTGGATATTTTCTAGTGAAATTAGCTCAAAAGACATCCTGCACCGCCACCTTTACAAATTTTTACTTTTACTATATCTTTGCTTGTTTTTGCTTGGGGTGTCAATCAAGCCGCTACACGCACTAATTAGCCTTTAATCGAATTTGACACTCTCCACGGACAAAGCCGGAAGATGATTACAGAGAATTAGGTAGGAGCAGTGAACTACCGCTGAAAGCTTTTGTTGACCAACTTAAATCAGACCTACCCACAAATGACTAGCAATGAGTAGATGTGGGTAGGAATTAAGTTACAGTTACAAACCCCACCCTCACCGTAGCAGGATAGAGGATTTTGAGGAATTCGTTAACCTTAGTTTTTGACTGTTGACTGCATAATATTTGACTTTTGGCAATTAAATTACAATGTATTTATAAAAAAGAACAAAAAAACAGAAATTTTATAAAAATTTTGTAAAAGATAAGTTTGATACCGAAATTACCAGGCACTTATGCTTATACTGTATGTGTAATTATAAATTATACGGCGTAAATACGGAAACAAACCCGCTCAACTGCATTACTGAAATCCCCCAAACAGTTGGATAAATTAGTAATTTTACTGTTGAAACCGAAGCAGTACTGATGTCAAATTTTCATTTGTTAAGTGTATCAATTACCTAGTTAAAAACATGACTCTCACACAAGAACGCCAAGTGATTTTGTTCAAACCCCAAGGAGCTATAGACTTGCAGGGAGGTATGGCTTTGAGCCAAAAGATGGCTGAAATAAAGCCCCAACCTCATCAACTTTGGGTTATCGATCTGGCCGCAGTGGATTTCATGGATAGTTCTGGCTTAGTCCCCTTGGTAAAAGGACTAAAAGCCGCACGTCAGAGTGGTTGCCGCTTAGTTCTTTGCAACGTGCAAACCCCTGTACGGTTAATTTTGGAACTTACCCAACTGGATACGGTGTTTGAAATCTTTAACAGCCATGAAGATATTCTCTCTATCGTCTAGAATAACAACTTAGTACTAGCAAGCTGAATCTCTATTACACCGAAGAAAAAATGGTGAAGTCAAGCAATGCCTGCATTTTTTAATGCGTACCTCTAAAAGAGACATTTAATAAGATAGTTCTGAGTTCAATTTGCTTCGGCTTTAAAACTAATAACCCTGGTACACAAAAGTTCTCAATATTACTGAATCCATCAATTTACTAGCTGTTGATGCTATACTATGGATGTAATATTATACACCATATTATTTGGTGATATTTTTGATTCCTCCTTTGGGAATTTTTTTTTGTTTTAATTACTACAATGCTGACTAATTGGACATTGACAGCCGTAATTTCTGATTTAGGTTTTTCTGAATTTCTGCCGTTAATTAATCTATAAGTCTCAGGTATTTGGGGAAAAATAGAAATTGTTGACAGGTGGCATCAATCATTAAAACCACCATTGGCTGAAACTCTATTAGACTTATCCGGGAATAAAAACTTTATTGGCCTGAAACCTAGCTCTGGAGAGGGTTTTAGATTTTACTGCTTTGCATAAGCTAAGAAGCAAACTATGTAAAGGGTTCAGCTATTTTGAGCTTTATTTGTAGACAGGTCTATTGATAAGACAGCCAAGTGGCTTCTGTGCCTTTCGGCTATATTCTGGTAAATTTATTTGTTCGCGTAGGGTGCTACAGGCAATCGTGTTTACCACTGCCAAACTACTTAGTACAAGGCATACACAATCACGTTTCCGTAGCGTAACCTGGGCAATTTATAGAAATTGAAATTCTGCTGATAACTTGTCAAAAGCAGCAATAGACTGTTAATTAACCCTTGGATTAATTACCATTATTGATATGTTTAGGCATTTTGGGGAGTGGACATATTACTTTGTCCAGATGGCATAGGGGGGAAATTCGGCAAATCAATGCCGCTATGAGTAGTATGGCGGGTTTTTACTGCTAAACGGTAACTCACACTTTGTAACTCTGCCTGTAGTTGGCGATTTTCCCGTTGGAGCACTGTTACCTTTTCTCTCACTGGAGCCATACGCTCCTCAAATTTACGACGGTAAATTTGAGGTAACTCCTGTACTACTTGCTCCAACATCCGACTGCGATCAGTGAGTTCTTGCACTGACTGCCGCAATTGGTAAATTTCGGCGTCACGAACTGTAATTTGCTCTTGGTAGAATGTCACCTGTTGTTCAACGGCTTGGAGTTGTTCTCGTAAAGCCTTAAACTGACTCAGATCACGCTCTGGCTCCGAGCGCTGGGGCATGAAATTAGTATTCCCTTTTACCAGCCGGAATAGTTCTTGAGATAGCTGCTGTACTAATTGATCGCGGAGTTGCAACTCTTGGCGCAACTGCGATACTTCCGTAGAAAGAGCTTGGATGTTGGGGGTGTCAGATTGGCTCACAGTGGCTTACAGCTCTCTTGGTATAACTGCGATGATATTGCCTTTGGCAAGTACTTGTTAATGTAGCATTCCCAGCTTAAATCAGGAAAAACTCCAAAGAAAATTTTTTGTATTTTTACCTAAAATTATACTGAGTGCTGCATTTCATGCAACACTCAGTACTTAAATCTCAGAACTCAGGAATTTTTTAGACGGGTGCAGCCACTTTTGCAGGTTTTTCTTCGTGGACTTCTTGCTTAACTGTTAGGTAACGAATTACCTCTTCGCTTAAGCGCATAGCACGTTCTAAGGGGGCGATCGCTTTTGCTGGTGCAGTGTAGTTGAATTGAATGTAGATGCCGTCCCGGTGCTTTTTGATTTCATAGGCCAGGCGACGCTTGCCACGATTTTGAATTTCGATCTCCTCAGATCCCTGCTCACGAAGCAAGTTCTGATATTTAGCAATTGCTTGCTCTACCTGTTCGTCTCCCAAGTCAGGACGGAGGATGTACATTGTCTCGTAAACTGTCGTCATGGTTTTTAGTCTCCTTATGGACAAATTGGCTGCTGATGTTAATTTATACATAGATAGCTGTTTAAGATACCAGCACCTATCAACATCGGAAGCAACAAGGAACTATAATCTTACCAGTTTTCAATTTGAATCATTAGCCCAATCTGCCGAAGTCAAGGATATTAATCAAGTTTATGGCGCAGCGCTATTTGCGAGTTCAAAATCAAGAAGGACAGATTTACTATGGGTTACTACAGCTATCCCTCAATGTAGAAGTGTTGGATGCTCCGCCTTGGTTGCATGGCCAACCCACTAATTTAATCTTGGAACCAGATAACTACCAAATTTTGGCGCCCTGTGCGCCCTCAAAAATTGTGGCAGTAGGCAAGAATTATGCAGACCATGCGGCAGAGATGGGAACTTCAGTGCCTGCGGAACCGCTGATCTTTCTCAAGCCGCCTACATCCATCATTGCCTCAGAGTCAGAGATTAAGTATCCTGAACAGTCCCAGCAGGTGGACTACGAAGGGGAATTAGCAATAGTGATTGGCGATCGCACCTGTGACTGTACACCAGAGTTAGCCCAAACCAAAATTTGGGGTTATACCATCGCCAATGATGTGACAGCACGAGATTTACAAAAACAAGATGGTCAATGGACAAGAGCCAAAGGTTTTGATACGTTCTGTCCCTTGGGGCCTTGGGTGGTAAGGGAATTAAATCCAGGAGCCAAATTGCAGACTTTTTTGAATGACGAGCCAAATCCAGTGCAATCTGCCTGTATCGATCAAATGGTATTTCCCCCAGATTTTTTGGTGTCCTATATCAGTAAAGTCATGACGCTGCTGCCAGGGGATGTAGTACTAACGGGTACGCCTTTTGGAGTTGGTGCATTGCACTTAGGCGATCGCGTCCGCGTAGAAATTGAAGGTATTGGTCGCTTAGAAAATACCGTGGTAGCCCGTTAACACCTAGCGCACTTGCATATGCACCGCATCGGAAATCGTCGGTATTTCCGCATAACGCCCGCTCAGTGACTGGATAACAGAATATACCACAGATGCCACTATACCTAAAAAGATGGTGCTGGCTACCGTTTCTATTGCAAAGCCAGCACCAGGAATCGGCGCCAAAATTTCTAACAATAGAGAGCACAAAAATATAATGATGTCCAAAAGAATTGCCTGCATGGTGTTGAAACGGATGAAGTGATTGATTTTTTCGTTTCTGACCACCAATAAAAACAAGGCGAAGAAAACGATTATTTCAGCATAGGGTATGCTTCTGTAGATTCCTCCCAAAAGAAAAATCGGCAAAAAAACGATTTTTAAGACAGGGAACTGTTCAAATAAATATTTACCGAAACCTGTGCCCTCAATCAGGGGCAGCAAATACGGTAAACAAGCAAAAATCCGGTCAGAAACCGTTGTAGACCCGCGCCAAGTCATTGTGCGTTCTCCTGTGGTGAAATTTCAACATTTACTTGAGCCTAGGATAACGCAGTTACTTAGTCTTGCTAGCAAATCAGATTATTCTATATGGGCAATGTGGAAGCCCATCATGCACTTATACTGCTCTGGCTGCTGCTCATTGAATTTGCGAATAGCTTGACCACAGCGCAGTTGACCTCCACGCCAGCGGGGTTGACCGCTCCCATCGGCAAGTAGACAAGACTGGCAAACCTGCTCAGGAGCAAGGATTTGATCTTCCATTAAAATGACTAGCATCCAATCCCTCCATAAATCCTTATTGCTACCCACATTGCGTTTTGGAGAGGACACGCTTGGTAGACGCCCAAAGAGCAGAGTAAGGCAGGATAAGCGCTGGCTACGCGTCGTCAACTCCTGTGAGTTTATGGCCCAGATATGCCAAGAGAGCATCCTCCGGCGCTGTTGTTGGCAAAAATATGGCTAATAGCCAAAAGTTGCTAAGTGAACCTAAATTTATTGTATGTTGTATATTTTGGAGATTAGGATATTTAGTAAAAAGTAATACATAAATTCTGACGCCAAGTTTTAACAGCAAGCCAGTGGGATCAATTGCATCCCCGTTAAGTTAGTGATAGTGATTGTCAAACTTGATGATAATTAACCCATTAATTTATCTAGCGTCTAATAATAAATAGGTCAGCACTAATAAACGTCAATAGTCAATAGTCAAAAAAATATTGAACTACCGACTATCAGACTGTTACCTCGGTGCTGGTGCTACGGCTAATCAAAATCCATGCTTTGTGTAAATTTCCATAAGGATAGTTGAAGTGACCAAGACTAACTCAGACTTTCTGACATCCACCGATCCCGCCATTGGGGAGTTAATTAACCAAGAACTACAGCGTCAACGTGACCACTTAGAGTTGATTGCTAGTGAAAACTTTACCTCCGCCGCTGTACTGGCGTCCCAAGGTTCAGTACTGACCAATAAATATGCTGAAGGCTTGCCTGGTAAACGCTACTATGGTGGCTGTGAGTTTATTGACAAAATTGAGCAACTGGCAATTGACCGAGCCAAACAGTTGTTTGGTGCTGCTCATGCCAATGTCCAACCACATTCTGGCGCACAGGCGAATTTTGCAGTCTTTTTGACACTGCTACAACCAGGGGACAAAATCATGGGGATGGATTTGTCTCATGGGGGACATCTCACCCACGGTTCTCCGGTAAATGTTTCGGGTAAGTGGTTCCAAGTTTCTCACTACGGCGTTAGCCAGCAAACAGAGCAATTGGATTATGATCAAATCCGCGAGCTGGCGCTGAGGGAGCGCCCTAAGCTGCTGATTTGTGGTTATTCTGCTTATCCCCGTGTCATTGACTTTGCCAAGTTTCGCAGCATCGCTGATGAAATTGGTGCTTATTTACTGGCGGATATTGCTCACATTGCTGGTTTAGTAGCTACTGGTCTCCATCCCAATCCCATTCCTGATTGTGATGTGGTGACAACAACTACGCATAAAACTTTACGCGGCCCTAGGGGTGGTTTAATCTTGACCCGTGATGCAGAACTTGGTAAAAAGCTAGATAAATCTGTTTTCCCTGGCACTCAAGGGGGCCCATTAGAACACGTCATTGCTGGTAAAGCAGTAGCTTTTGGTGAAGCTTTGAAGCCAGAGTTTACTACTTATTCTGCCCACGTGATTGAAAATGCCCGTGCTTTAGCAAATCAACTGCAAAGCCGGGGACTAAAGCTAGTGTCAAATGGCACGGATAACCATTTAATGCTAGTGGATTTACAGTCTATTGGCATGACGGGTAAACGGGCGGATCAGTTGGTGAGTGGTATAAATATTACGGCAAACAAAAATACAGTTCCTTTTGATCCCCAGTCACCTTTTGTTACCAGTGGTCTGAGGTTGGGTTCTCCAGCTATGACTACGCGGGGTTTGGGTGTTGCAGAATTTGCGGAGATTGGAAATATTATTGCCGATCGCCTGCTTGACCCTGATTCTGACACAGTCACCCAAGATTGTCGCCGACGGGTGGCAACATTGTGCGATCGCTTCCCCTTGTATTCTCACCTAGAGATTCCCGTACCAGTGCTAGCTTAAGCAATTTGAGATTTGAGATTTTGGATTGCCGTCTAAAATCTCAAATTCTCATGCTGATAACTGACCCAAATGTAGTAGATATAGGTAGAAACAGCCCTCACTCACTTGTGTCTAATAAACTACGTATAAGAAAATACCAATGCCTTCTCAGATATATCATCTGATTGCCTTCCTTCTCGCCGCAGTAGTCGTACTCTGGACTACGCCTGATGTCAAAAACATTGGCCTAAAAAGTGGACGTGTAGATCAACCAGGCGATCGCAAAGTTCATCAACGTCCAATGGTACGCCTAGGAGGAGTTTCTATCTTCGCCGGCACTTTTGCCTCCCTATTAATTGTCTGGTGGTTAGGCGGATTTGGCAATTTGTCGCCAGAAAAAGAATGGCAAATTTGGGGCGTTATTTTAGGAGGTGTCGGCTTTTTTCTCATCGGTTTAGCAGACGATTTATTAAACCTATCGCCCCTAGGACGCCTGCTAATGCAAGTTATTGTGGCAGCCGCTGCATGGAAAGCAGGCGTAAGTATAGATTTTATTAGCGTTCCCACAGTCGGCATAGTTAACCTAGCAGGGCTGAGTTTACCAATCACAATCATTTGGCTAGTAGGGATGGTCAATGCCATTAACTGGATTGACGGCTTAGATGGATTAGCCGCTGGGGTATCTGGAATTGCCGCTGTAGTGATGCTGGTAGTATCCCTATTTATGCGCCAACCAGCAGCAGCCCTAATTGCTGCCGCTTTAGCAGGTGCAGCCCTAGGCTTTCTCCGCTATAATTTCAACCCCGCACAAATCTTTATGGGAGATGGCGGGGCTTATTTTATGGGGTTCACCCTAGCCGCTGTCGGTGTAATTGGTTTAGTCAAAATCCCTGCTTTCACTGCTGTATTATTGCCTTATCTAATTTTGGCAGTGCCGATTGTTGATATGTCAGCCGTGATTTTAGCGCGGTTACGTCGGGGTAAATCGCCTTTTGTAGCGGATAAAAGTCATTTGCATCACCGACTGCTACAAGCAGGCTTATCCCACAGATTAACAGTTTTGTTCATTTACTCTTTAACTCTATGGGTGGGAAGCTTGGCTTTAGCTATTGCTGGCATCCCTAGCGGCATTACTTACGCCTGTGCTGCCACCTCACTTTTAAGTTACGCTATCTGGCGAGTATGGAAACTTTCTCGACAGTCTTGATTTTCGTTAAAACTAGACCATCAAAACTCACAATAAAACCACTGAATTTATTTAGGACAAAAAATGAAATATGTATTTTTATCTCCCCAGCGCTGATAATAAAGCGTCCTTTTTACAAACTGTGTGAATTTATTCATCGGTTTCCCAATGCCCATCCCACGGGAAGCGCAATAAAGATAAAATAAAAGAATAAATTTAAATTCATGCTGTGTTTATGGCAACCCAACTCCGTGAAGCCAAATCCCTAACTGAACTGGTAATCTCTTGGGAAGCGTTGCCCAACGATTTTCAATTAGAGGATGAACCAGTGGAGAATACCGGTCAACCACTTTTAGCAGGTGCCTTGCGTGAAAGCCTAGAAATTAGTGGATTCATCAAACCCCAGATGTTGATAGCCTCAAATTTTGGTCTTTGTGCAACCGTCAACGAGCAATTGATTATCAAAGCACCTGACTGGGTTTATGTGCCATCAGTTAAAGAAATTTTGGGAAATCGCAAAAGTTATACACCCCATTTAGAAGGTGAGATTCCAGAAATTGTCATGGAATTTCTCTCCGACACAGAAGGGGGCGAATATTCAGTAAAGCGAACTTATCCACCAGGAAAATGGTTTTTCTACGAGCAAATTTTGCAGGTTCCCATCTACATTATTTTTGAACCAGAAAGCGGTTTATTGGAATTTTATCAACTAGAAAATAAACGCTACGAGTTAAAGCAACCCGACGAAAATGGTCGTCATTGGGTTGAGACAATGGGCTTATTTTTGGGAACTTGGCAAGGAACAAAAGAAACTCGCCCTGGTTATTGGTTACGCTGGTGGGATGAAGCTGGTAATTTGTTACCTTGGGCTGTGGAGCAAATTGAACAAGAACGCCAACGAGCCGAACAAGAACGCCAGCAAAAAGAACGATTGATTGCTTATTTACAATCTCAAGGTATTGACCCGAATAATTTGCCCCCGTTGGAGTAAACACATAACAATAAATAACAATGATATAGGAATCAGCTTGGATTCCTGAAAAGGATTTAAAATAAAAAACCTTACATAATTAGGATTAGGACTTACACACCGAACAAATTCACCATTTTTTCAGAGTGTTTAAATGGTTTTTTTATAAGTCTCTTGACCCATCCTACCTGTAGGATGCGTTCCCTAACGCATCAAAAAAGCCTAAAAAGAGGGTAAATTTCTATGGTGCGTAAGTCCTAAAGTCATAATTTTTCCTAGCAATTAACCATTCCTAAATCCGATGAGTTCAGAAATTATTTGTGTTGGTACTGAAATGCTGCTAGGAGATATCCTCAACAGCAATGCTCAATATCTTGCCCAGCAGTTAGCCCAGTTAGGCATCCCCCACTACTATCAAACAGTGGTTGGGGATAATCCAGAAAGACTCAAGCAAGTTATAGAAATTGCTGCTTCCAGAGTGCAAATTCTTATTTTTACCGGTGGTCTTGGCCCCACACCAGATGACCTCACTTGTGAAACCATCGCCGATTTTTTTGGTGTCCCCTTGGTAGAAGACCCAGAAGTTATTGAAGATATAGCTGAGAAATTCGCTCAACGCGGTCGGGAAATGACACCAAGCAACCGCAAACAAGCCTTGATTCCCCAAGGAGCAAAAGTTTTACCCAACCCCACAGGCACTGCACCCGGTATCATTTGGCAACCCCGACCAGATTTAACGATTTTCACCTTTCCTGGTGTTCCCAGTGAAATGTATCGGATGTGGGAAGAAACGGCAGTCCCCTTTCTCAAAAGCCAAGGTTGGGGTCAGGAAATTATTCACAGCCGGAGTTTAAGATTTTGGGGAATTGGTGAATCTGCTTTGGCAGAAAAAGTCTCTGCTTATTTGAATTTACCTAACCCGACGGTAGCGCCTTATGCAGGTAAGGGAGAAGTCAGGCTGCGAGTTTCTGCTAAAGCAACTTCAGCAGCAGCCGCAGAGGAGTTAATTGCACCAATTGCCAAACAACTAATAGATATTGCAGGTTTAGATTATTACGGCGCTGATAATGAAACCCTGGCTTCTGTGGTGGGTAAGTTGTTACGGACATCAGGGGAAACCTTATCGGTAGCTGAATCCTGCACTGGTGGAGGTTTAGGGCAAATGTTGACCGAGATTTCTGGTAGTTCTGAATACTTTTGGGGTGGGGTGATTTCTTATGATAATTCGGTGAAGGTTGGGTTGCTGGGGGTTAACCCAGAAGATTTAGATAAGTTTGGCGCTGTGAGTGCGACTGTAGCTGAACAGATGGCCATTGGGGTAAAAACCCGTCTCTCAACTACTTGGGGATTAAGTATTACAGGAATTGCTGGCCCAACTGGGGGAACTGATGACAAGCCGGTGGGTTTGGTGTATGTCGGTTTAGCGGGGCCAAAGGATGAAGTGACAAGTTTTGAATATCGCTTTGGGACTATCCGGGGACGTGCTTTAACTCGTCATGTGAGTGCAAATGCAGCGTTGGATAATTTGCGCCGGCGGTTGTTGACAAGGTAGGGAATAGGCGATGTCTACGACAAGCATCTCTTGACCCATTCTACCCGTAGCGTGGGTTCCCTAACGCACGAATTACCGCAAGCACCTCTTGACGCATTCTACCCGTAGTGTGCGTTCCCTAACGCACGAATTACCGCTTTTAATCAACTAGTTAGTCTGGTTGAGGCATTTGGATTTTCTCTATCACGGATTAATGGCAGTCACCATATTTTTACTCATCCGAATATTCCTGAACTTGTTAATCTGCAAAATCGAAATGGTAAAGCTGTTACCTATCAAATTCGTCAATTTCAGATTTTGATTGAAGAATATGCACTCACTTTGGTGGATGAAGGATGAAAAACGATCACATTAATATCTTCTACAGTGAAGAAGATGAAGGCTATATTGCGGATATTCCTGATTTGAAATACTGTTCTGCATTAGGTTCAACAGAAGAAGAAGCTCTCCGGTTCGTATTGCAAGCAAAAGCAGCATGGTTAGAAGTCGCCAAAATCGAAGGTAGACCAATTCCTGAACCGAGATATCGACCTGCAATTTACCAAATAGCTTGAGAATTAGGGAGGGGCGATGTCTACGACGGGCTTCGTCTACGCATTTTTTAAACTTCACTTACGCACTGTACAAATTTACCCTCGTTCCAGGTTCTTCCAATCGTTTTTTGATGCTTCTCTTGACGCTACTCGTAGTGTGCGTTCCCTAACGCACAAATTACCACTTTTAATCAACTAGTTACTCTGGTTGAGGCATTTGGATTTTCTCCCTTACGGATGCTCAGTTAATTTATTTATTTATCTTATTTTTAAATAGAAAATTATGTATTAAACTAAAAATAATCAAGCTGTAGCTGCAAAATAAAGCAATACTAACACTAGTAAATGCAGGAACATTGAAGAATTTAATCAGCCATTGAATTACAATTATGGCTACGATGCTAAAAATAAAACTAGCTATAAAAGCTACTAAATTTTTGGGCAAAATATTCTCCTATTTATATTTGATTTAGGCTTAACTTACTAATAGTTTGTTGAGTCTCATAAATACAGTCATAAATGTTACTGATAAACCTGGTTAATCAGCTTGTTTGGCTTAATTTAAGATTTTAATTAAACTTGTTGACGAGTTTAATTATCTCGAAGCTAAAAAGTGATATTAAATCTGCGACTTATGCTACGCTATTTTCCGTATATAAATATTTTACAAATAATCGCGTTTCCTATGTAGAGATGGAAAAAAAGGCGATCGCTTGATTAGTCTAGCCAATTTCAGGAAAATCACACCTTCATTGAATGGTAACTAAATAATGATTTAACTTTTGATTAATAGCTTCTATGACATTAGATTCTTCAGGTGTAATTACCCCATCTAAATTAGCAATTTTTTCACATTGAGCTAGTAAAGGTACAGCAAAATCACTATTTATTTGCTCAAGTAATCTTTCTAAAGATGGTGGTGATTTGATGTGTGCTGCAATTGCCTCAATTGAGGCAGGGCTAAGGTTAGCAGCTTGTAATTCTGGCAAAATATCCTCCCAAGATTTATCTGGATTACCTGCTAACACAACATGAACTAGTATTTGATCCATAATCTTCTCTTGAGAAATAGCAGCTTCGAGATATTTTTCGCTCTCCGCTTGAACATCTATCAAGGTTGCTTTTAAAGTTAATGGATTCTGCTTTGCCTCATAAAATTTACAAGCTGCATAACCTAATGCATAGATCATTACTGCATTTGAACTAGCCCCAATTAAGGCTCCAACACCTGGCGTAATTCGCAACAGACCCAAACCAGCTTTAATTGCTGTTTTTCCACCTAATCAGCCCCAAACAGCGAATTGAAAAAAGATGGTTTTTGAACAGATAATTTACCGTCTGTTTGAGGTACTGACAAAGAGGAATTGAGTTTTACTTCTAACTCAAATTCTTGTTGCCAATCTGGAAAATCTTCTCCTGTCTCTCTTCCATATATTTTGACTTTTGTAATAGATTGAATATTTAAATTCATTAATGCATCACGAATCGGTGGAACTAATGTTTGCTGCTCTGGAACCTTGGCTGATTCCAGCATTATTTGTAGACAATCTTGTTTTAGAGTGGTTTTTGTCTTAATACTGGGCGAGTTTAACCACTCATTTACCAGAGTATTAATCGCACCTGTATCACCCTGCTTTGCAAGTTCTATAGTATTTGGCTGTGTCATTTTTAGTAGCGGTGAGCAGTTTATACCTCCTTCTAGTGTTCCCACTTATAAGCAACTAATAACACTATCATTCGTCCTTATCAACATCATCAGCCGTCAAGAGTGCTTGTGAACTATGGCGCACATAAAGCACGCCGTCACGAATTGCGAACAAAATATTTAGTACGAACAAAGCAAAAAAATGTCATATCCGATACAGTCATTTAACAACCATCAGTTATCCTACTCTGATTCATCAGCACAACCTATTACGGGATCGCTTGCAGTATTGTTCATAGTTTGTTACAAAAGTACAAAGAACTTCTAGAGACCAAAAACCTAATGTTCGGCGGACTTACTGGTTTAACAGATCCCAAAGGCACTGATTGGGGAGAGCGGATGCTCAATACAGTCGCTAGCCAAACGATTCGCCACCTGTTTACCCAAAGCGAGTCAGTAGAAGTCTTTGTGCGCTGCTATCCCTCCAGCAAACTGTTGCAAGGCAGCATTGACAGCTTTAAAATGAGCGGACGTGGCTTGGTGATTCGGAGAGATTTTGCAGTTGAGGAAATGTCTTTTGAAACTGATGCGGTTGCTATTGACTTTGGCTCGGTGATGAGTGGCAAACTCAACCTCAAGCAACCCACCCAAGCAGTAGCTCAAGTGATTTTGTCAGAAGATGGGATTAATGATTCTTTTAGGGCGGAACTGGTAAAGAAGCGCTTGCTTAACCTTTCTGTCCCAGCCTTGACGGCTTTATCTGGGGGTGAACCTGTTTCTTTTACGGAAGTCCAAGTAAAGTTATTGCCACACAATCGCCTGCATCTTGTAGCACAGGCGGATTTAAACAACGGTGAACTCATCCCCCTGAGTATGACTGTTGGTATCAGCATTGAAAGACGGCGGCGGGTTTCTTTTAAAGACCCGAAAATTGAACTTGATCTGGTGCCTGAAGCGCAACGAGAAATTTCCCAAACTTTGAGCGTGGCACTGGTGGAAATTTTGGATAATATGGTCGATTTAGATCGCTTTGACCTCGATGGGGTGAAAATGCGTCTCAACCGTTTAGATACTGAGGGACAAAGGTTAATTTTTAGCGGATATGCGGAAATAGAACGAATTCCCCGTAGTTCTTGAGATGAAAAATAAATTAAATGCCGCCTAAAAAAAATCTAGGCGGCGGTTTAATTTTTTGGGTATTTGATTAAAAATTAATTTTTAGCGGCCTATACCCACATATTGGAACCCAGCCCGCACCATTTCTTCAGGATTGAGGAAGTTACGACCGTCAATGATGACGGCATGGTTCATTAATTTTGCCATTTTGACATAGTCCAAGGTGCTAAACTGCTGCCATTCGGTGACGAGTACTAAAGCATCGCAGCCATCAGCTAGCCGTTCGGCATCGGTTTCTACTAGGACGCCAGAAATACCATGACGTAGACCTGTTTGGGAAACAATGGGGTCGTAGGCTTTGACTTTGGCTCCCAGTCGGTTTAGCTGTTCAATGAGGTTAAGTGCTGGGGCATCGCGCAAATCGTCGGTATCTGGCTTGAAGGTGAGTCCGAGTAGTCCGACAGTTTTACCTTTGAGGATTTTCAGGACTTGTTGGAGTTTTTCTAGAGCAATTAGCCGTTGGCGTTCGTTGACGCTGACAGATGCTTTCATTAGCTGGGCTTCGTAGCCGTAATCATCAGCGGTGTGAATGAGGGCGGAGACGTCTTTGGGGAAGCAGGAACCACCCCAACCAATGCCAGCTTGTAAGAATTTATTACCGATGCGGGAGTCTAGACCGATGCCTTTTGCTACTTGGGTGACATCAGCACCGACGCGATCGCAAATATTGGCAACTTCGTTAATAAAACTAATCTTGGTGGCCAAAAAGGCATTAGCGGCGTATTTGATCATTTCTGCTGAACTCAGGTCTGTTGCCAGTACTGGTACAGGTGCTAAAGACTGATCAACGGCGTACTGACGCTCGACAATTGGGGCATACAGTTCTTTCATTAAGGCGATCGCTTTTTGACTATTGCCGCCCAAGACAATGCGATCAGGGTTAAATGTATCGTAAACTGCCGAACCTTCACGCAGAAACTCTGGATTACTGACTACATCAAACTGGGCTGTAATCTCAGGTAGATTCTCGTCAATTGCTACCCCACCTGCGGGTACTAGTGTTTTCTGACGTTCAGCAATGCCATCTAAAACAATCATCCGCACCCAGTCACCAGAACCAATAGGCACTGTAGATTTATTGACGATTACCTTATAACCACCGTTGAGATTTACCCCAATGCCACGAGCTACAGCTTCTACATAACGGGTATCACTTTCACCAGTGGGCAAAGGAGGGGTTCCCACTGCAATAAACAGAATTTCGCCGTGGGTGACTCCAGCCGCTAAATCTGTGGAAAATTCGATCTTTCCAGTATTAATGGCAGACTGCATAATTTCTGAGAGTCCCGGCTCGAAAATTGGGGACTGGCCAGACTTCATTAATTTGACTTTTTCTTCGTTATTATCTACACAAATTACATCATGCCCGATATGAGCCAAGCAAGCACCTGTGACTAAACCAACATAACCAGTACCAATTACGCAAACACGCATTTTCTTTAAGTCCTCGCTTTTTTTCGGGTTTTTCGACAATTCAGAAGCTTTCAGCACGAAATCTGTAAACAGGGGTCAAGCCCAGCCACTAAGAGAGTGAGGCTGCACTGAGATTCAGAGTAGCCCTAAACAGTACTCAAAAGCCTGACTACTTGATATCGTTTTGGATACGCTCGCGGAAATCTTCTACTGTCAGTTTTAACCCGTCTTGCAGAGGAATGGTAGGTTCCCAATTTAACCAGGTCTTTGCCCTTGTGATATCAGGACGACGACGACGCGGATCATCAGCAGGTAATGGCTCAAACTTAATTTGTGCGTCTGGGTTAACCATGTTTTGCACTGCTTGTGCCAATTCTAAAATGCTGTATTCATCAGGATTACCCAGATTTACTGGCCCAATGTGCTCCCCATCCATCAATCGCATCAGCCCTTCTACTAGGTCTGATACGTAGCAGAAGCTACGGGTTTGTGTACCTTCACCGTACACAGTTAAAGGAATACCTCGCAATGCTTGAACGACTAAGTTGCTCACTACCCGACCATCGTTTTCTAACATCCTGGGGCCGTATGTATTGAATATTCTGGCCACCCGAATATCGACTTTATTTTGTCTGTAGTAGTCAAATGCCAAAGTCTCAGCAATTCTTTTGCCTTCGTCGTAGCATGAACGAATGCCAATGGGATTGACACTACCTCGATAATCTTCAGTTTGGGGATGAACTTCTGGATCTCCATACACTTCACTGGTGGAAGCTAATAAAAACCTAGCATTGACCCGTTTAGCTAAACCCAACATATTCATCGTTCCCATCACGTTAGTTTTAACGGTTTTGACAGGGTTGTACTGATAATGTACTGGGGAAGCAGGGCAAGCCAGATGATAAATTTGATCCACTTCTAACCGAATTGGTTCGGTGATATCGTGACGGATCAACTCAAAGTATGGATGATCTAGCCATTTGAGGATATTGCGTTTATGTCCTGTATAGAAATTATCTAAGCATATTACTTCATGCCTATCAGTTATTAGTCGATCAATCAGATGGGAACCAATAAACCCAGCACCACCAGTCACCAAAATTCTCATATTTTTCCAATTAGTTACAGATATTTTCAGTTATTTTCAGCAGCTATTGCGCTTGTTTTTAGATGACCCAAGTTGGATACAACAATATATGACCAACAGGGATAAATAAAAAGGTATTTGTAGATTTTTACCAATTTTGTTATATTTGTCAGCCCTATCTGTATAGTTCAATTAGCAAAATAACAAATATATTCTGATCATTGTGGTTTTTTTAGTTATAGTTCATCAAATCTTCAACAATATAAAGTGTTTTACAGTCATTGTCATTGGTACTAAAATTCCATATTTCCTAGAGTAAGGTAATAAATAATTCCGACATTTGTAACAATGCAAAATTAATTATATTGTCTCATCTTTGCATTTTTTTACACAACAATTTTGATATTGGGAGTTCCAGTTGGAAGCAATGCTGTTTGAGTGTGTTGCGGTTCTCCAAGGATGATGATCGAGCAGGTGAGTTCCCTAGCTAATTGGCTGATGACATCGCTAATGACTAAGCCTCCAGGGCTTGTTTTGTTGCGTATAAATGGCAACACCACTAAATCATATAATCGCGCTGCTTGCAAGATTGCTTGGGCTACATTGTCATGGGCGATGATTTGGATTTCTGGTGGATTGGACAAAGCTAATTTAGACAGTAATTGGGAGAGATGCGATCGCCTAGCAGCGATTTCATTGGAACTGGTGTGGTGATGTCTTCTCTTGGAGACGCTAGCCGTTGCCGTAGCAGATCCTCTAGCCATACGACCAGCTTCGCTAACCCACACGTTCAGCACCGTAACTTGAGCTTGATTGGCCTCAGCCAGCATTTGGGCAAATAGCACAGGCTGTAGGGCGGGTGCGATTAAGTTTTCCAGGGGTACGAGGATACGCTGAATTTTTTTCGGTGATTCCACCAGACGTGTCACCGCTACTGGACAATGAGATGCCCAAAGAACACTATCAATAACATTGCCAAATAGACGCGCTCGCAATCCAGTACGGTTACCCCAACCCATCAGAATTAAACTCGCCTTTTGTTCGCGAGCTGCTCTGCTAATTCCGGGAGCGAAGGCATCATCGATTCGCAGCAATGGTTCTGTCGTCACGCCCAAACCTCGACTCTGGGCGCTGGCTTTTGCCAGTAACTGCTCACTCCGTTGCAGAGAAACTGCTAACCGGGGTGCATCCATTTGAGCAGCAGCAGGTGCGATCGCTAGGGGAACAATTCTACCATTGCACTGACGCGCCAATAATGCCGCCATTTCAATCAAATACTGCTGAGTCTGGGGATTATAGACGGGTACGACTATAGTAAAAGTACTATTTGCTCCCTCTGGGTTCTGGTCAGAAAGGGCGATTAGCCCTGGCTCCTCGGCTAGGGAATTCATCAAACCCCCAGCTACCCGACTAGTAATCAAAGGCCCCAAAGTTGATGTTACAAGCATTAAAATAATCACACTATTTAATACTTCTGGTGGTAGCAATCCAACCCGATGTCCCACTAAAGTTGCGGCTAATGTTGCACCCACTTGGGGCATACTAAGCGACCACATCATGAGCATTTCTTGCCAGTTATAGCGGTAAATCACTTTTGCCAACAAAGCTGCAATAAATTTACTGGCAATCAAACCAACTACAATGAAGAGTGTTAACTTCATTGTGCCCTGGCTGTTGACAAATGCAGGCAGATCGATGAGCAAACCAATGTCAACAAAGAAAATGGGAATGAACAGCGCGCTGCCAACAAATACCACTTTTTCTTTAACTGGCCCTTCACCCAGGGTTTCATTCACTGCCAAACCTGCTAAAAAAGCGCCAACAATTTTTTCGATCCCAATCAATTGAGCGCCCACAGCAGCCAGGAATAAGGAAAGCAGCACAAATAAAAATTGGTGGGACTCGTCATCTCCAGACCGCCGAAAAAATTCTTTGCCTGCCCAATCAAAGCCGATCAAAACAACAAAGGCGTAAACAGTTAACCAACCTAATAAGGTGACTAGATTTAGTAAGCTGAATGATCCAGTATGAATAGCTACACAAATTGCTAATACTAATAGTGCGCTAATGTCAGTAAAAATCGTGGCTCCAATTGTGACAGTCACCGCTTCGCTATTTACCAGTCCCAGGCGACTAATAATCGGATATGCCAAAAGGGTATGGGAAGCGAATAAAGAGCCAATTAATATTGCAGCAGTCCAGCCAAAGCCAAAAATCCGCCCTACTAAGGTTCCCACCACTAAGGGTACACTAAATGTAAAGCTGCCAAACCCCAAGGAACGATTTTTGCGTCGGCGAAATAGTTTGATATCAACTTCTAGTCCGGCTACGAACATCAAGTAAACCAACCCAATATCTGATAGCAGGTTCATCACCGGCAAATCAGAATGGAATAAATTCCAACCTGATGGTCCAAGTACTATCCCAGAGAGAACCAAACCTACTAATCCTGGTAGTCTTAGCCGCTCAAATAAAATGGGTACAACTAAAATGACCACGAGCAAAATGGCAAAAGGAATAATTGGTTCTTTGGCGAGAACTTGGGAAATTGGTTCCAAACCAAGAACTTGTGATATGAGTTCCATAGGTAGGACGGTTAAGGGGGCGATGGTGGGTCTGCGATGTTTAAACCTCTGTCGATACTGAATCCACAATGTTCTTAGTCAAACAATCTTTCATCTAAAAGATAGTGTTTTTTCCGCAGTGGGAACAAGTATGAGAACTTGGGAACCATCTGTCAACAACTACAAGCTTAGATATGTAAAGTTCAGACTTAACTGCAAAAATCCAATATCCGCACTGCATCCCATTATCTATTCATCCCAGAAGACGTGATAAGAAATGATCAGGAATTTTGTGATAGTTAGTGACCCTGAACAAAACTAAAAAATATAAATTTACACTATCTAGGCAGTTGTCTCAAAGCTAACTACCTATGGGTGGATTTGACTCAAAATAAATCGTAAGCGATCATAATCGTCTTTCAGCAGCACACTTAGGTTACGTCCAGCTTTGATCAGCCATTGTCGGTCGGCTTTGCGTAACTGGTACACGAATCGAATAGCAGCTGCGGCTAAAGACTCTACAGGGGCGCCATTGATCAAAAGTATTGTCCGCAAAAAATCTAGCTCTTCGGTGAACTTAATTATCGCTTCTGGTTCGCACCGATAAACAGCTTGATGTATTTGTGGAGGACGGGGTGGTAGATACTGATATACCCTTCCGTTATAACCTATATTATGGGTTGGCTGCTCAAAGCCGACGATCGCCGCACGGAATTCAGTTTTGAGCATGGCAAAAATTTGGGGTTGTTCCTCGCGCAAGTTTTGCAAAGACAACCCCAAGGCCCTTGCCCGGTGTACAGAGTCTATGGGCGTGGTCGTGGCATAATACACCACAGCATAAACCTGATTGCCTGACTCTTCATCCACAGAACAGACCCAACTACCAAAAGGTGGCATGGGGGGAAAAGTCAAGTCGTCCGGTTCCAAACATTGTGCCAAAAATTCGGTAGTAGTGGTCTCGATCACCTCCGCAATATGGTTAGGTTGGCGATCGCCAGTAGCAAACTGTGGCAAGGGAAGGCGCATAGTCGTCATTAGTCCTTAGTTATGAGTCATTAGTCAATAGCCAATAGTCTTTTACTAATGATCAATGACCAATGACTAATGACTAGTAATTATTTCCCTTTTTTCTTTCCTGTGGTCTCTACGAGTTCTAACTCTGGTAGACGAAAGGTAACTAATTTATCCCAGTTACCACCTTCAAATAGCACGGCTATCTTACCATCACTCACCCGTTGCACGAGTCCTTCGTACCGATAATAGATATCTGCAGCATTCTTAACGCGAACAGTTGCTCCAGGCAGGATCATGTTTTTACCCTCGCTTATTTCCTTTTCTTAGCTTAATACTTGTTAGTTGTTAGTTGTCAAATTACTAATGATCAAAGCCGCTTCGCTCCAATTATAAATTCAAAATTAAAAAAGAAGAATTTAATTGACCGCGAAGCGACTGATCACTGACCACTGACTACTGACTCAAGAATAATACTTCTGCCGTTGGCGAAAATTGGCTACAGATTCCACTATTCCTAAAGCAATAAAGTTGGTTAGCATGGCAGAACGCCCATAACTCATCCAAGGTAGGGGAATTCCCGCCACAGGAGCTAAACCAACAGTCATACCAACGTTAACAATCAGTTGAAATACGATCATTGACAAAACACCAATAGCCAATAGGGAGCCAAAGTTATCTTTAGCAGTTTGGGCGATATGCAACAGGCGGAAGCAAATTAAACAAAAGACAAACAGTAGTAACAAACAACCAAGAAAACCGAATTCTTCGCCTACTGCCGAAAAAATAAAGTCTGTATGTTGCTCAGGCACAAAATTAAGTTGGGTCATCGGTCCTTTGAAAAGACCCCATCCCCAAATTTCACCTGCACCAATGGCAATACGAGATTGGTGTTGGTGATACCCAGCACCCAGCAGGTCGTGTCCAGGGCGAAGAAATACAGTTAGTCGGTCTTTTTGATATTCTCTCAAAATATGGTTCCAGGCGAAGATGCCTAATTCTCCACCCAGCATGTTGAGCAGCCATGCACCGATGCTACTAATGCCAAATCGCTGCCAAGGGAGGGTTCGCCAGCCTACAATAGCCATAGCGACTGACCAAGCTAACCCTAAGACGCCGAAAGATAGTTGCTCGAATACAATTAGTGGCTCTGATAAGGGCCAAGATGTACCAAACAAAATGGCAGCAACGATAGGAGAAATTAAAAGTATCAACCAGCCTGGGTTGGCATTTGCCCAGTACAACATTCCTAAGACAATCGCCCCAAATACTAGTGAGGTTGCCAAATCAGGCTGAATAAATACCAATCCCCAAGGTAGGGCGGTGAATGCCAAAGCACGGAAAAAGTTGGGTAGGGTAGCAGCGGTACGTCGATGTAATAAAGCTGCTAGGGTGATAATTATCCCTACTTTCGCAAATTCTGAGGGTTGCACATTGAAGCCTGCGATGCTGATCCACCGCTGTGCCCCTTTAGCGCTAGTCCCAGCTATCATCACGGCGATCAGGCTGAAGTTTGTCAGGACATAAGTTACCCAGTGCCACTGAAGCAGGAATTCGTAACGGCTGCGAGCCAAAAATAATGAGATCAATATGCCAATACCAGCTACGAGCCAGTGCCACCACCAATCGGCTACTGGCTGCTTCAATTCTGTACTCAGGATCATAATGCCGCCAAAGATACTGACAGCGACAGGCAAACAAAATAGCAGCCAATCTACTTGTTGCCAGGGATTGACCCCATATTTCCAGCGAATTTTGGGGAGCGAACGTTTTAACAACATTGTGTGAGTTTAGACAATATCTTTTAAATTTTCAATTTAGCTAAAAATCTGTATTCCTAGGCTACGGCCCAGGAAACAGGCAACAACTAAAATCTCTTATGTCAGAGCCGCAACTGATACTTTACCAGCGATGGCGAAGGCGATCGCTTTTAATGCTTTTGCCGAAGCTGAATCTGGATCAGCAACGACTATTGGCACGCCACTGTCACCGCCAACTCTTGTGGAAATCTCTAGCGGCACACACCCCAACAGCGGCACTCCCAACTCAGCTGCTGTTTTCTCGCCACCACCAGAACCAAAGATGTCATACTGCTTATCCGGCATATCTGGGGGAATAAAATAGCTCATATTTTCTACTATTCCCAATACCGGAACCTTCATCTGTTGAAACATTCGCAATCCCTTACGAGAATCTAACAGTGCTACAGTTTGTGGTGTGGTGACAATTACCGCTCCTGCCATCGGTACTGCTTGAGTTAAAGTTAACTGAGCATCTCCGGTTCCCGGTGGCATATCGACGATCAAATAGTCCAGTTCTCCCCATTCCACTTGATAGAGAAACTGGCGAATCACTCCATTGAGCATTGGCCCACGCCAAACCACTGGCTGGTCTGGGTCAATCAAAAAGCCCATTGAAACTAATTTGACGCCATGATTAAAAGCAGGTTCTAAAACATCTCCTTTTTCAGTTGGACGCACAATAATCTGGGCATCAGCTAGTCCCATCATGGTTGGGTCGTTGGGCCCGTAAATGTCAGCATCCAGCAAGCCGACTTTTGCCCCTGTTTGTGCTAGAGCCACTGCGACATTCACCGCCACCGTGCTTTTACCAACGCCACCTTTACCACTAGATACAGCAATAATATTTTTGACTCCAGAAATGCCAGTGCGGTCGGGCAAGCTTTTTTGCTGGGGTGTTTCTGCTGTCACTTCTACACTTACATCTGTAACACCTGGCAGCTTTTTAACAGCCCTCTGGCAGTCTTCTACGATAAATTCCCGTAAGGGACAAGCGGGAGTGGTCAACACCAAAGTGAAGCTAACTTTGCCACCCTCAATTTTAACGTTGCGAATCATGTTCAGTTCTACCAGACTTTTGCGGAGTTCTGGATCTTGCACTGGTCGCAACACGTCTAGGACTGATCGGGAATCTAGGACATCGTACATAGTGTTTTTACCATCGCCCCGTAATAATACTTAACAAAATTTCCTCATTACCTACTAGGATCTTAGACTTTCTGATGGCCTAGGGTATTGTACTCAAGAGGTAGAGAAGAAGAGGTTTCTACTGCCTGCCCCCCAATCCCCAACCCCTAATCCCCAGTACCGAAATCCCCAGTAAAGTGTCCCCTATTAAAGAATTTTTTCTTACCTGACACCCCTGACAATGGGGCTTTTTCTACAGATTCAACCAAGGAACGTGCCACCCGATCTGCATAAGGACGGGACAACGACCAAATCAGGGGTGATAACCAACCCCGTAGAGTCACAGAATAAGATAAACAAGTGCCACAAACCGTTGACTCTACCTGGTAAGTCACCCGTTCCTCGACGCCTGGAATTGCCAGCACGCGGATACTCAGCATCTCTTTGGGATTCACACGCTCCACAAAAATCTGGATGGGAATCGGCCAAAAGCGTGTTACTGCCTGGAAAATTAATCCGGGTTTCGGTACTAATCCGTAGGGGACGTTGGTACTTTTAAGTAGTGGATGCCAGGAAACGTCTGTTAAGTCAACAACCTTTTGCCAGAGTTCATCTGGTGAAGCAGAACTAATCTCTCGATAGGTTCGCACCAGAGAAGCGCAAAACCGACGACGTTTGCGGTGGATGAATTTTGATAACCAACCTCGCACTGTCCTAATGCTCCTCTTCGCTAAACTTTTTCTGGCAACTCTGGCATCTACTAGGCAGGTTTTGGGGGATGACGATCATGGCGTATCCCTGACTGCTTTAAGGATTGAAGGTCAATAATCCTTAATAGACTAATTATTTATAGTCTGGAGTCTGGCACTTATACCAGAATGTTAAGAGCAACAAGTCCAAAAAACTCGGTCAATATACAAGACTATACGCATTTAAAAAAATGATGGCTACTTAGTATAATACTTAATGCCTGGTTTATCAGATAACTGAAAATTGAGTAACCAATAGATTTTGGCTCAAGAACCGCCAATTTTGTCCAGGTTTTTCCCAAGGGTCAGTTGATTGGTGGCAACAGAGTATGAGTATCAAAGGAATGGTAAGGTAAGTTAGTTAGATGAGTATTCTATAAATATCTAGCTTTGACAGCAGATTGCTTGATATTAAATGCTCAATTTAACGGAGATCATGGTTTTGAGTATTTCTATGAGTATTGCCTGAAGACTGAAAACTAAAAGCGTTGAAAAATCGACGTTTTTGTAATTTACGGCTAATCACTCTAGTCATGGACATCTATCGTCTAAATGCTTGACAAGTAAGAAAAAAGCAAGTTAGGCAAACTGTAGCCCTGATTGTTGGCTTTTCTGGCCAATAAATTTTTAAACTAAAAATTTGTGGCTTTCTGGAAATTGTATTTTAGAGTCGGGAATCTATGTTGACCAAATCACAAACCCCAACTGTAGCAGCAGAATCATCCACGTCTTTACCGCCAAGTGACGCTAAGGCTAGGGTTCGTCAGTTTATGCAACAGCTGCAAGACGAAATTAGTCAAGGTTTAACAGATGTGGATGGTGTCGGTAAGTTTAAAGAAGATAGTTGGGAACGACCAGAAGGTGGCGGGGGGCGATCGCGCATATTACGCGATGGAGCTATCTTTGAACAAGCAGGTGTAGGTTTTTCTGAGGTTTGGGGAGATCATCTGCCGCCTTCAATTTTAGCCCAACGTCCAGATGCAGCAGGACATAGCTTTTATGTGACGGGCACTTCAATGGTGTTACACCCCCGTAATCCCTATGTACCCACAGTTCATCTGAATTATCGCTATTTTGAAGCGGGGCCAGTATGGTGGTTTGGCGGCGGTGTGGACTTGACACCCTATTATCCCTTTGCCGAAGATGCAACACATTTACATAAAACACTGAAGCAGGCTTGCGATCAACATCACCCAGAGTATTACCCAGTGTTTAAGCGTTGGTGTGATGAATATTTCTATCTTAAGCATCGAAACGAGACACGGGGTGTCGGTGGCCTGTTTTTTGATTATCAACATAGTCAAAGTGCTTTATATGGTGGCCCCGATCCTCATGGGGTAGCGGCTGCTTACAGTAACGAGGTGGGATCACCAACACCACGCAGTTGGGAAGAATTATTTGCTTTTGTGCAAGATTGTGGTAGGTCTTTTTTACCAGCATACATACCAATTGTAGAACGGCGACATGGCATGGAATATGGCGATCGCCAACGGAACTTTCAACTGTACCGTCGGGGCAGGTATGTAGAATTTAACTTGGTTTATGACCGAGGCACGATTTTTGGATTGCAAACCAACGGACGCACAGAATCAATCCTCATGTCTCTCCCACCCTTGGTGCGTTGGGAATACGGCTATCAGCCAGAACCAAATTCCCCCGAAGCTGAGTTGTATGAAACCTTCCTCAAGCCTCAAGATTGGATAAACTGGGCCCCAGCAGATAAATAGTCAATAGTGTTGAGTAACACTCCAGGAATCAATCTGGAGGAAGTAAGGAAGTTTTATCTTAGCTACTTTGCAGATCGATACATGATTTTTCCGGTTGTTTTACTCAGAACTCGCATCTGTAAAATCTGGACTATTTGGGTAAATTGGACTACTAAAGTAAACACTTAGTTTACAAAGTGACAATTATCGGTTTATCTTGTTCAGTTCAAGCGTCAGCTGAAAAAAATCCTGTTGCTGGTGGTGAGCCAACTAATTTACTAATTTACTGGAATGTTTTCCAGTGACGGTAGAATTTAAGAGTGCTATACTAGTGATTATTTTGGCTCACCAATCTAAGTCTATATACAGGGGTAGTTTATTTTGAGAGGCATGCCAGGGGGGAGGGCTTCAGTGATTCATATAGACCAAAAAACCTATACAACCCAAGACGGCAATACTGTAATTGTCTTGACACCAGCAGGGCGCTTAGACATCACCACTGCTTGGCAATTTCGCCTAAAGTTACAGGAGTGCATATCCAAACTCAGTCGCCATATAGTTGTGAATCTAGGTCAGGTAAATTTTATTGATAGTTCTGGCCTGACTTCTTTAGTGGCTGGGATGCGTGATGCTGATAAAGTCAAGGGCAGTTTCCGCATCTGCAATGTCCATCCAGAGGCCAAACTTGTGTTTGAAGTCACGATGATGGACACAGTCTTTGAAATCTTTGAAACAGAGGAAGAAGCTTTAGAAGGTGTGCCTCGCAGTATTGCCAGCTAAATTTTGGATGATTGAAAGTACTGTTCTCGCTTAGTGTAGCGATAAGGTCCAATAATCGCCCCCCATGTCGCCTTTCCAGTCGCTGAGTCAATACCTTTGTCGTAACTGTGAAATGTTGCCTCAGTAGCTTCAAACCCCAATGAGACTTGTATGGTATTACCAAGGTAGGTAAAGCTACAACGAGTTTCTGGTGGTGGGAAAGCAGTAAACTGATAGCGGCTGGGGGCTATTTTTTCTTGGGCAACTGTAAGAATGCAGCCTGGCAATAAATCTAATTGATCTAGTGTTAGCCTATCGAGTAAGGCGGGATTACTGCCAGCCCCTTTTAAGGCGGTTGGATCTTTAGGCATATAATATTGCACCTCCAAGGGTGCCTCACAGTCGCGCCCTTGTCTGAGCCGGATGATTCGCTGACGGTAAGGTTGATCTAGCTTGACAATATTTGCTTGTTCAGCAAAGATGGTCAAACTGTCTTCTGAGAATAAATCAACAGGGCGCTGCCACAAGCGTAGATGAACGTACCAAACAGGTTCCGCTATAGCCTGTTCCCGATTGTCGAATTCACCAGCCAGGTAGTTACCTAGGGCTATTAACTGTGGCGAGAAGCTCATAAAATTTTATTGATAGGCAAAAAAAGTATAAATCTGATTAGCTCTGCAAGCAAGAGTTTTTTGCCCTGTATATAATAGGTGAGATTAAAAATCAACCGTTAGCTAAAACCGGAACTTGGCAAAGTAGCCTTTAAGCGACAAAATAAGAATACGTCGCCCTTAACATTTTCTTTGTGAATAACGTCCGAACTGTCTCTGATACAAAGCGAACTTTCTACACTCTTCATACCCGTCCGATCAATACGATTTACCGTCGGGTAGTGGAAGAATTGATGGTGGAAATGCATCTGCTGTCAGTAAATATCGATTTTAGCTACAATCCAATTTATGCCTTGGGCGTCGTCACAACCTTTGACCGCTTTATGCAAGGCTACCAGCCAGAACGGGATCAAGAATCAATTTTTAATGCCATAATTCAGGCTGTAGAACAAGAACCGCAACGCTACCGCCGGGATGCTGAAAGGTTGCAAGCTGTAGCTCAAGGTGTGCCAGATCAGGATTTAATCGCCTGGTTGAGCCAAACAACTCACTTAGATCGAGATGCTGACTTACAAGCACAACTACAAGCGATCGCCAATAACTCTAACTTTAAATACAGTCGCTTATTTGCGATTGGTTTATTTTCGTTATTGGAGTTCTCAAGTCCCGAACTAGTCAAGGATGAAAAGCAACGCAATCAGGCACTAAAAGCGATCGCTACTGGTTTGCATCTATCTGATGACAAACTGAGCAAAGATTTAGATCTATATCGCTCCAACCTAGACAAGATGGCGCAAGCACTGATAGTCATGGCAGATATGGTTTCAGCCGATCGCAAAAAACGGGAACAGCGTAAACTACAATCAAGTACCCCAGTAGCTCCCCCCAGTGCTAACGAATAGCTAAAAGCAGTCAATAGTCAAGAGTCAAAAACCCTTGTACTATTGACTTGTGAGTGTAGACTCTTGATTTTTGGGCAATAAATATTTTATTGGCGCCTGGTTATTTAAATTATTAACTTCAGACACCCAATAATTTGTAGAGCAGATTGTTAATAATAGTGAGCGTAAACGCTCCTAAAACAGCACTCCAAATCCCATAACGCAAGCGGAAACCCTCAACTAGCCAGGCGGCAATACTAAAACAAACAACAGCAATCACGAATGTGAAAAAGCCGGATAACAAGTCAAATGTGAGAAGAGTTGGTACTGCAAATACAAGGCGTAAAATCGGTCTAATTACTGCCGTCACTATCCCCAGAACTGCTGCGGACAAGAAGGCTTTCCCAGGAGTGTCAATTTCAACTCCCAAAGGCAATTTACTAATAATCAACAAGCTGATAGACGTTACTATCCAAACAATTAAAAACGTCACAATGTCATTCATTGCCATAACCCCTGAAACGTGAATGGTGATTGGCGATAAATTACTTGGTCTATTGATAGAAAAATCTTTGTAGCCCAACCAATTATTTGTAAATTATCAGCTTTTTGTCTCTGGCTGTAATTTATTCTCTATATCTTTAGGTTTAGAAAAAAACTGGCAGGGACAAGGATAAACCTCCTCGTCCCAAGGGATATCACCTTTGAGGTGCAGGATTAGTGTTTCCGGGTGCTACAGGAACTTGCGGCGCTCTTTCGTTGGGAACTACCGGAGAAATTCCAGGATTAACAGGACTGATGCCTTCCTGTGGTGCCGTGGGAAAAGGAACTTGATTGGGGGCAGAGGGCAGATAGGGGTTAAAAGGGTTAGGATTATCTTGTGGATTAGTGCCGGGAACTGGTGCGGTATTAGGACTAATCGGCAAAGAAGGGTCAGTAGACTGGTTCGTTGAGTTTGTCGGTGCTTGAGAAGAACCAGGTATAATTCCCAAAGACACGCGATTGCCCCCCACTTGTCGCAGCAAGTCTAATGTCTGAATGACATCGTTGTAAGTTGCTGTGCGCGACGCATTCAGCACCAAAACACCATCGGGATTTGCCTGGACATACTGCTTTAATCTTGCCGCCAAATCTTCCCGTTTTACAGCCTCTTTTTCTATATAAGTTTGGCCAACAGCATCGATTGTGACAGGTAAAATATTACTACCGCTCTGTGAATTTGCCGCAGATGCTGTACCTGTATTGGCTTTGGGTAAATCAACATTAATTGCCTGTTGGCGAGTAAATTGCAAAGCTGCCAATAGAAAAAATGTCAGGATACAAAAAACGACATCAATTAAGGGAATGATTTGAATTTGGACTTCTTCAATTGGAGTATGCAGGTTAACCTTCATCGTCTCACTCTTACGCCGAATTAGGGGTGGAATTATTGACTATTGCTCAGGTTTTAATGGCTCAGATTCTCCTGGGGTTTCTGGAGGTTGAGCAAACTTGGTTTTACCTCGCTTGCGGGGGGGATCAAAACTTTCCCGTGAAGATTCCCGTTCAATGACCGAAGTAATTTTGCTAAAGTCAGGTGGGGACTGGCGGTAGAGCAATTCTAAGTCATTCCCAGCCTTACGAAAAACTTTAACTTGGTTAACGACAAAACTTTGAAATAGGCGGTAGAATACCAAACTAACGATCGCAACTATTAACCCCGTTGCCGTACTAATTAGAGATTCTCCAATACCAGTAGTTACCCCAGCTGTAGATTCGGTTCCCAAATCGCCAATGCGAATTGCTCGCAAAGACTGAATCAAACCCAAAACTGTACCCAACAATCCTAACAACGGCGAGAGAGCAATCACAACTTCTAAAAGTTTTTCACCCCGTCGCATTCCTGCCAACTCGTCTTCTGCTGTAGACTCCAGTGCCAAGCGAAATGTTTCTGCATCGCTTTTCCGTAAACGTAAAGGCGCATAAAGAAACCGCCCAATAGGCTGATCTGTTGATTTTTGAGCGATTTCCACAGCCATTTCCCAGCTATCATGGGCAGCATCTAAGACGCGCTCAACTATTTCTTTTTCCTGGGTTAAGATCCGCAACCAGAACCACAGACGCTCGAAAATTACACTTAAAGACAGAACCGACAGCACAAGCAAAG
Organism: Cylindrospermum sp. FACHB-282; assembly: GCF_014697195.1. Lineage (GTDB taxonomy): Bacteria > Cyanobacteriota > Cyanobacteriia > Cyanobacteriales > Nostocaceae > Cylindrospermum. The sequence goes on from NZ_JACJRJ010000001.1 coordinate 130,020, forward strand.
GCCACATCGCTGGCCCGCCCTTATAAAACAGATCTAAAATATCCACTGTGTAGGCTTCCTCCCTCCATCACTAGAACAACTATCCCAAAGCATTTTAATTTTAGAGATTAATGCACAACTACCATAATGACTTACTGGATTGCCTCTTAGGTAGTTAGCCAATCCTGATAAGTAGCATTTTCCATAGAAACTAGGGCGGTTATTCCCACCGGGAGTTTAAAGCATAATTTGTCAAAATAAAAGATAACTTGAGGGTAAAAATATGAACTTCTCAATCCAATCGCTTTACAACTGGTATCGTAATTTGCTGCGTAATCCAAAATACCGTTGGTGGGTAATTATCGGAACCCTAGCTTATCTTATCAGCCCAATTGATATTGCTCCAGATTTTATCCCTGTTGTCGGACAAATAGATGATGTTTTAATTTTGAGCTTGTTAGTTTCTGAGGTTTCTGCACTGGTGATTGATGGCTGGAGAGCTAGTAAAGGTAATGTGGATACAGAAACTAATAATACTCCTGAAGATTCTACCTCCAGCGCCAACACCATCGATGTTGATGCTGTTTCCGTGAAGTAGGGGGATATTTTTTTAACGCAAAGGGGCGCGGAGGGAACCGCAGAGGGCCGCTGAGGAAGAGTTAGAGGTTGTTGGCTACGCGTTTGATACCTTCCTTAAGGTGGAGGACGTTGAAGTTGAGGAGTAAACCGAGTTTGCAGTTGGCTAGTTTGAGGTAGGTGAGGAGTTGAACGGAGTGAATTGGTTTTAAGGACTCTACAGATTTAATCTCGACAATTACTTTGTTTTCGACTATCAAGTCTAACCGATAAACGCATTCTAATTCGACATTCTGGTACACCAAAGGTAAGGGTATTTGCTTACCCACACTCAAGCCGGCTTTCCTTAATTCGTAGTCTAAACACTCCTGGTAAGCTGACTCCTATAAACCTGGCCCCAAAATTGTATGTACCCTCATCGCACAACCGATAATTAGCTCACTTAACTCATTCTCTCTCATACTCAGCGTACCTTTGCGCTTACCTTAGCGAAACTCTGCGTTTAAAAATCTTTCACAAACTCAGTCAAGAATCTAACCGCTTTCAGGATATAAGTAGCGCAATCTCTAGGAGATGTGTTGTAAAACGATCGCCAAGCTGAAGCTTTATCTTCATCATAGCGATCGCCTCCTTGGGGATGGTTTTCTAGCCACGCTAACCGGACTGCATGACCGATTAATACATCCAACACGATATATTCTTCAATTTGTAAGTTGGGGTTGTTGGCGGCGATGGCGGCTAATTCCATTAATGCTTCAATATTAACTTGGCGATATTCTGGAGCTTCGATTTTGTTGAGTAAATGCTCAACTAGCAGGGCAAAATTTCTTTCCCCTGCTGTCATTGCTGAAAGCATTAACTCACTCTCTAAACGATTGCGGCGCTCTAATTTATCCCCAATCACTAAGCCCTTGCAATGTTGCATCAATACCCACACTTGCTTAAAAAAGTTTTTGGGTACGCGGCCAGTTGCTCCCTCTGCTTGGCGAAACCGGCGCCAACCACCTGGTGGAACTTCGATTTCTTCACTAATTGAGGGTAGCACTACCCAAGCAATATCACTTTCTTTTTGCTTGATGTGGAGTGACTCTTGCTGACGCAACAAACTACTCATGCCAGAATATCCAGTTAATACCTGATGCAAGCGTGTTTTCACCTCAAAGGGCGAAAGTTGCATTAAGTGATCATAAGCTTCATCTTGAGTAACTTGCAATTCTTGCGCTACTTCGCTGGTAATTAACAAGATGAGATAGCCAACTCTCAGGGTGATAAGTCCTTGAAATAGTTCAGGTTCTGATCTGATTAATATACCAAGATAGATGAGGATTTCTTGCGTCAAAACGCGATCGCGGATATCCTCACGACAGAAATGATTTATTTTTTCGGCAATTTCATTGTGGGACATGGGAACCGCTATCAGGGAAGCTTCGCTGTAAGCCCTACCAACGGCAATTTGCTTACCTTGTATCAAAATGCTTGTTACCGCATCAGACAAGCCGATATCAACCATTTTCCGCAACCCAGCAGCACGGCGTACTACCGCCCAAATGCCTAAATCCCCGGCTTTAGTGTAAACTTCATCGAGTAAATCGCCTACGGTAACGGGATGTTTGGGGCCACCATACCCCGTATCAAATGTTAATCCCTCCAAACGCGTCAAAGTTTGCAACAACTCAATTTGCTCGTAGATGTTCTCTGATGAACGCAAATGAGACAGCAATAAACCAAAGTTTGTTTCACACTCCATTTGGAATTCTTGAGTATGTCCTAAGCTCCAGTTTTTATCGGGATGATAAGCTAGGTAATAGCAACGTGGACTAGCATTTTTCATCGGTGACTGGGTAAATTCTTCATCTTGAAGAAAATCAATTCTTTGAATTCCTGCTGTCAGCATCAACTGATTTAGCCGCCCTAATTTTACCCGCACACCATTACAAACACCATCTTTCAATTCTTGCATTAGTTCTAATAATGCCTCAGAGCCAATCTCTAACATAGTGTGAGTCAACATTAAAGTTAGGGTAGGACGCCCCAAATCACTCCAATATTTTTGAATGTAAGCTAATTCACTTCTGAATTGATCTATCAGAAAATGGTAATCAAGGGTTAAATAAAACTGCTGGGAGTCTAAAAACGAAGGCAAAAATACAATTGTCTTGCCATGAATGCGAAAAAATCTTGATGTTGTCAAACTCCGCAAACGTCGCACCGGACGCCCAGTTAAACCGAGTTTATCATTGCGACCAATTTGGGTATAAATAGCGGAAAATTCCCCTGCTTTTCTCACCTGAATCGGTTCTACTTGGGTCGGTGTTTGGGTTTCGATGCCGTGAACTGCTAGATTTGCTTGTAAAACTTCATCTTCAGCTAACAAGGCAATTTGTACCAACGCCTCGCGTTTTTTGCCGACACACAAATGTCTACCTAATGGATCAATATCTCCTACCGCTATTAATTCCTCGCTTAACATTTGACCGAGAAGATATAAACTTTGCGCCCAAATTAAAGGCACATTTTCGTTAGGTAAACGCGGCTGACTTTGGGGTGCTAATTTTTCGGCTTCTACGTTTTCGGCGGGAACATAGTAAAGTTCTGGTAATAAGTACAAGCCACCACGCTCAATGAGTATTGCTTCTAAAAGCTTTTGGTATTTTTGAACTTGATTTTGATCACCGCGAAATAAACCATCGAGAACTATATAAGCAAAAAATAACGGCCATTCACATTCGATATGCTCAAATTGCTTGAGTTCCGCCGGTTCGTAGTGCAAACGCTGGCCATCTTCTAAGACGGTTTGGTGTCCATCACGAAGGAAGCGTTTACAGCCATATTTACCTGCAAGTTTGGTGACAATTTCGTTAAATGTGCGATCGCGCAATTGCTCATCTTCCACTGCAAAGGCAGGAAAACTAATGATACTCATCAGCGCCCCATCAATTTCTTTAGAGCCAGATTCTCTTGGTAATAGAGATTCTAACGTAATTCGAGCGCGGGCTATTTCATCTGGTAACACATGAATCACCGATGTTTGACTCCCATGCACACCAAACAAATTTAGTCCGTTGATGGCTTCTAAAGCTGCTTTAGCCATACCTACAGAACTGGCGTTTAACTCTGCACTGCCATGATTCATTTTATTACCCCGTTCCCAAATTCCGTAATCTGGTGTGCGGTAAGCTCGTCCAATGTAATAAACCAAATTTTGGACGAAATTAACTTCATCAATTGTGTAAACTATTGGCAATCCCGCCGCGGTCATTTGCGCCAACATGAGCAAAAATATAGATGTGGCATCTAATTGTAAATGCCCCCATTCATCATCACCAACTACAATGTCGCCGGTTGAAGTGTTGTATTTAGCGTGCAGTCCATCTAGTAGAGATTGAGTATGTTTAAATGTCTCTACTTTCTGTGCTTGTCGCATCATCGCGAACAGTAAACCACGCATCAGTTTGATGACGCTGTATTCTAGTTCATAAGTGCGTCCTTTGTCTTCATCTACCTTGCGGTACGCAAGTCCTAAACCCCAAACTGCCATAATGCTGTAAACATTGTCTCGCACCCAAGCATCTGTATAATCACCGTGGGCACTAACTGCTGTACTCGCAGGTAGCAAACCAGTAATGGGATTTTGACGCGCCAGGATGATGGTTTTGATTTGCTGGTAGTAATATTCTAGGCGAGTTAGAGATTCGGTAGTTGTTTTCATAAATTCGTTAATATTGGCAAGACAAAATTTGATGGATGCAACTTTTAAGGATAATCCTTTTCTTTCTGTGAATTTGTGGTTATTTGAGTTTGCTTGAACGATGAATATTTTATTTAACAATTTTATATCATAAAGTGTTTGTAATTAAAAATCGCCTGTTTTACAATAATTCTATAACTTCTATACTGTTAGGTTTAACCATGCAGACACAAGCAGCACCTTTCACTCTGCGGCTGTTGACTGTTGCGGAATACCACAAGATTGCAGAAGCGGGTATTTTTCACCCAGAGGAAAGAGTTGAGTTAATTGGTGGACAGATTATCAAGATGATTGCAAAGGGAACTGCTCATACTTCAGCCGTTAGACGAACGGCGAAAATTTTAAGTCGCTTGCTGGCAACTCAGGCCGATATCATAACTCAAGATCCTGTCCAATTAAGTAATTTTTCGGAACCTGAGCCGGATATCGCTGTAGTCAAAGTTAACCCCCTTGACTATGCAGACCACCATCCTACCACGGCGGAGGTGTATCTGATTATTGAAGTGGCAGATATTAGCTTTAAATATGATTGTGACATCAAGGGTAAAATTTATGCCCAATCTGGAATTAGAGATTATTGGTTGTTAGATGTGAATGAACGCCAACTTCATGTATTTCGAGAACCGACTCAGCAGGGATATCAGAGTAAAGTAATTTTTGCTGAAGATGGGACTGTTTCACCTTTGCAGTTTCCTAACATAAGCATAGCTATCACACAGATGTTACAGCCTTTGATTAACCAATAGGCGTAATAAAAGTAAACTATCCTAAAATAGGAATTATTTTTATCAATAAAAATATTTTCATAACTACTAACTTAATATAAATTCGCTCGAAAAAGGTCAATTTTATCGATTTAGGTGATAATCGTTTCAGGTCTAATTATTCAGGAGGTGCGATCGTGGTTCTTGCTCAAACCAACCCGCCAACCCTTGCCCCAGACGCGACAACAACTCACTTCACCCCAGATGAGTATCGGGCAATTGAGGAAACTGCCGAAGAACGCCACGAATACTGCAACGGAGAGATCATCACCATGCCTGGAGGTTCCCCCGTCCACAGCCGCATTACCGTAGACATCACGGCTTTTCTTAACCTAGCTCTCCGAGGCACCAACTTTCAAACCTACAATGGCGACTTGCGAATCTGGATTCCTAACTTCAATCATGGAACATATCCCGATATTATGGTGATCGATGGTGAACCAGAATTTAATGGCAATCGCACAGACGAAATTCTCAATCCTCTACTCATTGTCGAAGTCCTTTCGCCCTCCACTGAAGCTTACGATAGAGGTGAAAAATTCAGAAAATATCGCTCCCTGCCTAGCTTTTGTGAATATCTGCTCGTCAGCCAAACTGAACCCTACGTTGAGCAGTATTATAACCGCGACCAAAAAAGTAGCGATCGCTGGGAATGGCAAGTTTATGATCACATTGATCGGTCAATTGTTCTGCACAGTTTAAACGTAGAACTTCCCATGTCTGAAATTTATCGCCGCATTAAATTTTAACTAATTGTTAGTTTTTTAGACAAGGGGAAATCAATTATGTGGATTAGTACATTTATACTATACACTAGGTAAGTACTGTGAATTAATTATCGTTACTGTTCAATTGAGGAAAATCGAATGCGAATCACTAACCTGACTTTCTTGGCGTTCTACATCAATAGTGCCTTGGATACTGGTAAATATGGCGATATTAGCTTCAAACAAGTCGCAGACCATATTGAGGCAGGTACAATCTTTGACTTCCTGAGAACGCAACTAGTAGACGATATTGATCTCAGCACTTTCGACGATCCAAAACAAAAGGAATTAGTTGCTGAGTGGCAGGATATGGTCTCGGCTGTCAGTGCTCACCGGAAGTTTGGTATCGAGAATAACGGCCTTTGCCTATTAATGGCGTATCTGCTTGAGGGTATTCAGCGTCGTCAAGACAACAACCCGAAGAAGCTAACCTAATCTTGTAGGGTGCGTTAAACACTGTCAACGCACCACCCATATCATTTTTATAAACTGGCGCTCTTTGATGCGAAAAATCCAATTATAGAGGGATGTGTGATTAAATGTATGCAGGTTTAATATAATAAATAGAATGTTTTATGCGTCGAGATTCAATTTTTTACAAATTATTTCAACAATATCCGTCTCTGTTATTTGAACTATTGACAAATCCCCCGACAAATGCAGATGCTTACCGATTTGATTCGGTAGCTGTCAAAGAACCAAAATTTGAAATTGACGGGGTATTTTTACCACCAGAAACCGAGGGTGCGGGAGTCGTATATTTCTGCGAAGCGCAGTTTCAAAAAGATGAACTGCTTTATGAAAGGGTATTTGCTGAATCATTACTATATTTCTACCGCAACCGTGCCAGATTTAGCGATTGGCAAGCAGTAACAATTTATCCATCTCGCAATACCGAACAAAGTGATATTTATCCCCATCGTGGCTTGTTGAATAGTAACCAAGTACATCGAGTATATTTGGATGAATTGGGAGATATTCGGCAATTACCTCTATGGGTAGCAGTGATGGTACTAACTACTTTAGAAGAAAGTCAAGCACCAGAAGCAGCTAGGTATTTGTTAACAAGAACCAGTGAAGAAGTACCATCGCCATCAAGTCGCGCCATAATAGAGATGATCACGACGATAATGGTGTACAAGTTTGAACAACTGAGCCGCAGGGAGGTAGAATCTATGTTAGGAATAACGCTCAAAGAAACGAGAGTTTACCGAGAAATTAAAGAAGAAGGACGGGAAGAAGGACGGGAAGAAGGACGGGAAGAAGGCGTAGAACAAGCAACGGTTAATCTGGTTATCCGACAATTGACTAAGCGGTTTGGAGAACTATCTGGAGAAATACGCGCTGCAATTTCTGGTTTACCATTGCCTGTTCTGGAAGATTTGAGCGAAGCACTGTTAGATTTTACTAGCTTGGCTGATTTACAGGTTTGGTTAGCAGCCTTTCGGGATTAAAGCTAGGACTTACGCACCGTAGAAATTTACCCTCTTTATTAGGCTTTTTTGATGCGTTAGGGAACGCATCCTACCTGTAGGGTGCTGCCCAGCATGAATCATGATTTTTTCTGTTTGTTAAGTCCTAAAAGTATTGGTGATCAGATCGCATCAATTTTGTAGGATGCGTTAAACGCCGTTAACGCACCATCCAGATCATTTTTATAAAGTAGCGATCGCATCAGCCACTTTTTTAGAAATAAAAGGCAATATCTCTCGGCTCTTAGCCTGTGCTTTACCTTCTGTAAATACTATCAACAGATATGGGCGCTGATCTGGTATTTCAATATAAGCCGCATCATGGCGCACTTGGCTTGTCCAACCGGCTTTTGACCAGATTTGACTATTTTCAGGTAATCCACCCCCTAGAAAGCCTGCAACCTGGTCTTCTTCTACATCTTTGGGTAATTCATCAAGGTTGACACTACGTTTGAGTAAAGCCATCATGGATTGCGATCGCACGCTAGATACTGCTACACCACCGACAATGCTATGTAATAATCTAGCAGTTGCGTTGGTACTCAACATATTGCGATTGTCCAGCATCTCCCCATAAAAGGCTCGTTCCCTTCCATAGGGGCCATCACCCCAAGTTTTTTGACAGACGTTAATCGTCTCCATTTCTTCCCACCCCAAAGACTGGTAATAGCGGTTAACAATCTGACGCTGATATTTCCAAGTTTCAAAGGGGCCTGCTGGTAACTCTGGGCCGGAAGTAGTACCGCTGAGGATATCCACAACCAAGCTGGTAGCATCATTGCTAGAATCGATCATCATATCTCCCAAGGCACGCTCCAATTCCTTGGAAGTCTGCAACATACCTTTGTCTAGCCATTCGTTAACCGCCACCAAATAAAACAACTTGACTATACTTGCGGGGTAAATACGCTCCAAACCACGATAACTAAAACCACGAACGGGATGATTCCAAAAAGCATTGGGAGTAAGTGCGCCGCCAGTATTTACTAGTACTGGGGGATCGTAAACAATCCAAGTCAGAGCAATTTGGTTTCGGGCTAATGTGCCATAAGCTGACCAAGTTGCTTCTAAAATGCCATTACCGAGATTTTCGAGTTGTTCGTTCTTGCTGAAGAAAGCCATTCTCTTTCGTTATGTCCTTTAATCTAAAATCTAAAATCCCAAATTCCGAATCGGGTGAGTACCAGTGTCTTACTGACCTAAACTTATATGATTCTCCTGAATGTATACCTTTGGCAACTCAAGCTGCTACTGGGCGACATTTACGGCTAACATCAAATCATCAGGATTCAGCGGTTGAGGTGTATTTGTGTGAGGATGACTATCCAGGGTGGGTATCTGTTAACGATTTAGGTTTATTACAACCTGCTACTGTACCTTACGCAGCTCCCATTTGGTCTGAATCGGAAATTAAAAAACTGCTACCTAGGGCGATCGCATTTACTCAACAAGCGAGCCAACTATCAAATTATTACCTTTGGGGTGGGACTGTCGGGCCAAATTACGACTGTTCTGGGTTAATGCAAGCGGCTTTTGCCTCGATGGGTATTTGGTTACCGAGAGATGCCTATCAGCAAGAAAGCTTCACCCAACCAATTACCATAGGCGAATTACAACCAGGGGATCTAGTATTTTTTGGAACTCCCCAAAAAGCCACCCATGTAGGATTGTATTTGGCTGATGGTCACTATATCCATAGTTCTGGGAAAGATTACGGTCGCAATGGTATTGGGATTGATGTGCTTTCGGAACAGGGAGATAAGGTGAGTCAGTCATACTATCAGCAGCTGCGAGGTGCTGGCAGAGTTGTTAAGAGTTACGAACCACAGAGACGCTGAGGACGCAGAGGAATGATGAGGAGTGGGTTGATTTCTGAAAATGTGGCTGGGGAAAATGGAGCAATTTTTGTCAAGATCCCTGATGTTTCCGTGGTAGTGCCGGTGCGTGATGAGGTGGAAAGTTTGCCATTGTTGCTGGAGGCGATCGCTAATAGTGTCAATACCAGTGGGTTGAGTTATGAAATTATCTGTGTAGATGATGGTTCTACAGATGGTTCTGCCCAATTGCTCAAGGAACTAGCCCAAAGCCGTAATGATCTAAAAGCGGTGATCTTACGGAGAAATTACGGTCAAACGGCCGCTATGGCTGCGGGGTTTAATTATGCAACAGGGAAAGCGATCGTCACTTTAGATGCTGACCTCCAAAATGACCCCGCTGATATCCCCATGTTATTAGCCAAGTTAGAAGAAGGCTATGATTTGGTTAGTGGTTGGCGGCAAAATCGCCAAGATGGGGCTGTTAATCGCTTACTTCCTTCAAAAATTGCTAATTGGTTAATTCGCCGCACCACTAGCGTGCATATTCATGATTATGGCTGTTCCCTGAAAGCCTATCGTGCCGAACTGGTAGCAGATATGAATCTCTACGGGGAACTACATCGATTTTTACCCGCCTTAGCTTACATTGAAGGGGCGAGAATTACAGAAGTCCCCGTGCGCCATCACGCCCGCCGTTTCGGTCGTAGTAAGTATGGCATTTCCCGCACGTTCCGGGTGTTGATGGATTTGTTAACTATTTTGTTTATGAAAAAGTTCCTCACCCGCCCAATGCATGTTTTTGGACTGTTGGGCTTAATTTCAATGATTTCTGGGGTGGGAATAGGAATTTACTTGACTTTCCTCAAATTGGCTTTTGGTGCGATGATTGGCAATCGCCCTTTGCTAATTTTGGCGGTGCTGCTGCTGGTAACTGGAGTGCAGCTGTTTAGCTTCGGTCTTTTGGCAGAATTACTAATGCGTACTTACCATGAATCCCAAGGAAGACCTATCTATCGCGTGCGGGAGGTAATAGCACAAAACGTTAAGTAGGGTAACAAGATGGATCAAACACATCTAGCATTAAGTTGCATCTGTTGTGAAAGTTTTTCAAACTTTTGATCACCATCTGCGGCAGAATCTGCTGATTTTATTTACAGCAGCTTTATTATTCTGGTCTAGTATGGCCGCGTTGTTACCTACCTTACCCCTCTACATTGAGTCCGTGGGGGGGAGCAAACAAGAAATTGGCATGGTCATGGGCGGTTTCGCCATCGGACTCTTGCTGTTTCGCCCCATGTTGGGACGGTTAGCAGATCAACGTGGGCGCAAAATTATTTTGTTGATTGGTGCTATTGTGGCGACGATCGCACCCTTTGGCTATATGGCATTCAAATCAATTTCTCTCTTGATTTTAGTGCGGATCTTTCATGGTATTAGCGTCGCGGCTTTTACCACTGGCTACAGCGCTTTGGTAGCAGATTTAGCTCCTGGCAAAAGTCGTGGTGAAATCATTGGTTATATGAGTCTAGCGACTCCCATTGGTTTAGCAATTGGCCCTGCCTTGGGAGGTTATTTACTAGCTGCGGCTGGTGATAAACTCTTATTTTTGTTAGCCGCTGAATTGGCTTTTGTAGCCCTGTTGGGTATAGTCCAAATGACCAATACACCAGTACAGATAGAGATGAAAGCTGAAGGCAAGGATAGCCAATTTTGGCAACTTCTGATCAGCCCACGGGTAAGAGTGCCATCTGTGGTGATGTTGCTAGTTGGTTTTTCCGTGGGGACTGTGCATATTTTTGTATCTTTATTTATCAAATCAACTGGGGTGGATTTGAATGTTGGGTTATTTTTCACAGCTGCGGCCATCTCTAGTTTTGCGATCAGGGTGTTTGTTGGTCGGGTAAGCGATCGCCTTGGTCGTGGTTTGTTTATCACTTGCAGCATCATTGCTTACACTTTGGCATCATTAATACTATGGCAGGCAAACAGTCCGATCACTTTTTTGCTTGCGGCGATCGCTGAAGGGTCTGGAGGTGGGACGCTGATTTCCATGATTACAACGATGATGGCAGACCGCTCACTCCCCCAAGAACGGGGGCGAATTTTTGCTATCTCCATCGCTGGATTGGATCTTGGTATTGCGATCGCTGCTCCTGTTTTTGGTTCTGTCGCGGAACTTGTCGGCTACCGCAATATGTTCGGTTACGGTGCTATTTTAACTTTTGTGGCACTGCTGATATTTCTCACCCAGTCCAGCAAAGGCTTACTCAATTCCCTGCGCTTTTCCCTTGGTCGTGCTGACGATGCCTATGCCTTAAACAAATAAAAAATAGAGACATGATCAATGTGCTTTCACACTTATCATGTCTCTAATTAACGGGCGAGGAGGGATTCGAACCCCCGACACCGTGGTCCGTAGCCACGTGCTCTAGTCCACTGAGCTACACGCCCCTGTCCGAAACTTATAATAGCACTTCTTACCCAAATGACGCAAGAGAATTTTTCAACTAATTTTGCTGACCTCACTCATCTCGATGGCGAAGGAGAAGCGCAGATGGTGGATGTGTCTGGTAAAGCGCCCACCGTCCGTCAAGCAGTGGCCACAGCCCAAGTGCGAATGCTGCCAGCCACCTTTGCCGCCATTCAAGCCGGAAATGCCCCTAAAGGCGATGTATTGGCAACTGCCAGGTTAGCTGGGATTATGGCAGCCAAACAAACATCTAACTTGATTCCCCTGTGTCATCCCTTGCCGTTGCAGAAAATTACAGTCGAGGTGACAGCCGATCCCCAACTACCTGGTTATCAAATTTATGCCACAGTCAGAACTAAAGCCGAAACAGGGGTAGAGATGGAAGCTTTAACCGCCGTTTCTATTGCTGCTTTGACTCTGTACGATATGGCAAAAGCCTTAGAAAAGTCGATTCAAATTGAATCAATTCGTTTAGTTAGCAAAACTGGCGGGAAATCCGGAGATTATACCCCGCCAGAACTATAGTCTACTGTATCTCACCTAGAGCTTTGTTTAGCTCGGTAGGGCTTTCGTATTCTTCATCTTCTGGCAATTGCTCTAATAGTGAGATAATTTCCTTATCGGCTCCTTGCTTTCTAGCATGATTAATCAATTCTTCCTTATCAGCAGGATAGTCAACACCTTTCAAGTGTTTTTGGATTTCAACTGGGTTAGTTTTAGCCATTTTTATCTACCTCTTAAGGTTATTTATATCTTCACAAGTAGATGTATTTAACTCCTCTATCAAAAAGATGAAGTATTGTTAATATTTGAGAGCCAAAAGTCGTAAGCAAAAGGTATTCCGCTCGGTTGATGAAGTTTTAAAAACCTCTGATATATCGGATTTAGTTAATACTAGTTTTAAGAAGCTACTCAATTTAAAAAAAGAATTTTAATTCTCATACTTCTAAAAAATAAAATTTAAAATAGGAGAGATGTTCAACTTGGTTTGAATTAATAAATTAAAATCAGTTAACTAAAGTTGAGTAATTAGTCAGCAAAGGCAGGATAGCTACAGGTCTTTGGGTTTTTTGGGCAGAAAATTTATTCTGCTCAAGAGAACTACTAAGGTTGATTTGTACTGTCAACTGCATCTGGTAACAACTGACCCCAAAAACCTTAGAATAAGTAGGGTGTGTTAAAATCTGTAATGAATATTTATGCCTCCTCGTTGGCCTCGCAAACCCGATCGCAAAGATCCCGATTTCCGCAAGTTAGATGACCGGATGAATTTTGCCATTCATGTAGCGATCGCCGCTACGATTAATTCTGGGTTATGGTTTTTCCATATCTTGAAAGCAACTACCTGGGAGTGGTTGCCGTTGTTGACCCTAAGTTGGGTAGGAGTATTGTTAGTGCATCTGATTTATATTAGTGCGATCGCTAATTACTCCGAGACACCAACCAAATCCACCTAAAGAAGGACTACTGAGGCTGGGGCAATTGTAACCTGTGGGGGTAGTATCAGCCTGGCTAATTGAGCGATAATACTAAATAGCCTGAAAGTTTTTACTCTTTACGTAGGGTTATTTTATGGCCAAAACTAACACCACAGAACTACTGGAAGCCCTAGCATCTGAAATTGGCGAAAACGTCTATATAGACATTGCTAAGTGGCATCTTTATTTAGCTGATGCCAAACTGCACAATGTTGTTGCTGAACAATTGTATCCCTTAATTACTTCCAAAGCTGTCAATGAAGACCGAGTGCTGGAAATATTGGCATCAATTCCCGTCAAAATTGGCGGTGGCAGACGGGAACTTTCTTTAATCGATTTATTACCTCTGCAATGCCAAGTCAGCCTTGTAGATATTTTAGAAAAGTATCAGCGCGAAATATAAATTATGTTTTTACAACTCAAAGAAACCAACGATTTAGTGAAAATTCTTGATCTTCAGGAATTAATCGATCCAAATAGCGCTATCGTTCATGGACAAGACCAAGAAGGTGAAGAAGAACAAGACCCCGATTCTTTTAACAAAGAACATCTGGTCTTTCCTTCCGGTGAACGTCTACCTCGCTGTTGGTTAGATGCCAACTATCGAACAGCTAAAGCTTCTTAATTTGAAAATTGGGTAATGGGTAATCAGATTTCTTTAATTACCCATTGCCAAAACTTTCTAGGCTAACCCTCTTTCTCTTCAGAACTATTACTAAAGCTATTGTTTCAGCCACTATAGCCTCTTAATACTGCTGAAACTGCGGAAACTACCCTTTCCTTTCTGATCAACTAATAACTACCGCCTGATGAGAGGGGAAAACTCAGAATCAAGCGGCAATTAGCCATGATTAAAACCTACATTCCAGTTGATGATGCAGTTTTTTCTACTACTGTTGCTACTTCAGTTTCAGAACGGGGAAAAAATAGTTTAGTTATCCAGTAAGTCAGGATGTGAGAAAGTAATCCTAAAGGCCCAGCAAACAAGCAGAGGGAAAGAGAGTGAAATGTCCAAATACCTGTTTTTTGTCCTTCCCAATATATCCATCTACCGACAAATAAATCCATAACTAAAAAATGAATCCAGCCTGTAGCAGCGGCTGTTTCATTGCTAAAAAATCTCGCAATATCTGCTAATTGGGGGTTTGATAAAGCTTCGGCATTTTCTGGTGTAATGCTGCTGACAAACAAATACAGGTATGCTACAGATAAGACCACAAAAGGAAAATATGACTCCATTATCCGCCTTGTAACTTTCCAGTTTGGCAGAAAAATCATCAATGCCCAGAAGGGCAAAACGAAAATATTAGCAATGCTAAATAGTTGTGGGATATTCATATTACAAAGCCACAAGTTGTGATTCTATTTCTGAATATTTTAAATCACGACCGATGAAAACTAAGCGGGTTTGCCTTAATTCTTCTGGTTGCCAGGGGCGATCATAAAATTTATCAAATCGAGTCCCTACACCTTGCATAACTAGACGCATGGGTTTATTAGGAACGGCAACAAAGCCTTTGATTCTGTAAATCTCTTGTTGTTGTGCCAGTGTTTGCAGTTGCAGTTGCAGCTTTTCTGGGTCAAAGGTACGGTCTAAAATTAGGTGAGTTGAGGTAATCTCTTCGTCGTGATCATGATCTTCTTCGCTATCGTGATGACTGGGACGGCTATCTAAATTATCTTCAACTGCGGCTTCAAATCCTAATAATATTGATGCGTCTAATTTACCGCCATCACTGGCCACTATTTTTACAACTCTGGGTAGTTCTTGTTTAATAAATTCTTCAACTCGCCCTTGTGTCTCCCGATCTACTAAATCAGTTTTATTCAAAACTACTAAGTCTGCACAAGCAAGTTGGTCTTCAAACAATTCTTGTAATGGTGTTTCGTGTTCTAGACTATCATCTGCTTGCCGTTGGGCGGCTATTGCTTCTAAATCACTGGCAAAAGTTCCCGCAGCAACTGCGGCACAATCTACCACTGTAATCACTGCATCTACTGTAGCAGCATTGCGAATTTCCTGCCAGCGAAAAGCTTTAACTAGGGGTTTTGGTAAAGCTAAACCAGAGGTTTCAATGATAATACAGTCGATGCTGTCTCGTCGCTTAATTAATTCTAGCATCGTCGGGAAAAATTCTTCCTGTACGGTGCAGCATAAGCAGCCGTTAGTTAATTCAAATATATTACTCTCACCATCTTCGGGGCAAATTTGACAGGATTTTAACAATTCGCCATCAATACCGAGTTCACCAAATTCGTTGACTAAAACAGCAATGCGGCGTCCTTGGTTGTTTTGTAGTAAATGGCGAATTAGGCTAGTTTTACCACTGCCTAAGAAGCCTGTGATGACTGTAACGGGGATTTTTGTTGCCATGTTTTTGCCTGATTTTCTCAGTATATGAAGTTTTACTGGTTATAAACTTACCATACTGGAATTTAAGCTCGATTTTATCCCTTTTTCTGAATAGGGATGGCACCACGGACGCCGCAGGTATCAGCTTACCTAATTCTTAACTTGACATTTTAGGGTTTTGAAGCTGTTTGAAAATTGATTTAATGGCGGATAAAACTTTTTTCAGGCTATTAGGCATTTCTGCTCTATAATTTGACCATGGAGATTTTTTCAAATATGACCAATAAATTTCTTTGTCATTACTAATACACCAGCTATGCCAGGGTTTTAATGAGCCAATAAAGTGAATGATAACCGATTGCTCATTAACATTGGATGTACTCGTATATAGTTCAACTAATGAATTCCATTTTTTATCTAAATGCAGAACCTGTCCATCAATCACTTTGTTTAAAGCATCTTGATCCAAGAGTATTGCCATCTCAGGATAGTTGCGAAGAAAGTCAATACATTTTTTACCGACATTAATATTCCGCCAAGCTTCTAAGTTGATCAAAATTACACCAGCATTGAAATAGTAATCTCCATTAAGTCCGAGTCTTTGTTTTGAGCTTACAGCCTTGCCTTGACCACAATAGGCAGCAACTACATAATTTGATATGTCATAATTATATAATTCCCAAATTGAACCATTTACAACTAAGTCTGAGTCAAGATAGAGTACTTTATTGAGATAGTCTGGAAGAATATCAGGAGCTAACAATCTATAATATGAAGCAGTAGATACATGGTAGGATAGTTTTAAATCTTTAATTTGTTGATCATCTATTTCATAAATTAAAAATTCAACATTAGCTTTTTCCTTGAGTTGATCAATTTTTTGATTAAAGCTATGACTGTTCTTTTTTATGACTATATGAACTTTGCTGAGATGGTCAATGTTGTTTAATATCAGAGAGGTTACAGCTACACCAAAGTGTGGTTCGTATTTTTCATCAAAACAAAACAAAACTTCCACTGGTTTTTCCTTAATTTTTATATCTGATTTATATCTGAGTCTTTTGTACTAAGAATTTACTGCTAATCCAAGTACTATTATAACGGTAATCTAAGTGTCATTAATTATAGATAATCTGGATATGGAGTTGATTTTTTACGAATGGTCTCAAGTGATATTTTCCAAGAAAATGAGTGTAACTCAGGGCCTATCCAAAAATTAACCAAAAACGTTCTTTGACAATCTGTTAGATGACGAACTCAGCAATAATTTAAAGTTCCGACTATCAGATGGATGAAAGTTAGATAACTACTTAGCTATGTTACGTATTGCTAACGCTTGGATTGGTTCTAGACTGATCTTGGTTTTTGGATAGGCTCTGAGTCTGTTTACTTTGAGTGTTTTGAATAACCCTCTTAATTCTTGACTCAGGTTTTTTTACTCAGCAGTAGCCAGTTCTGTACTGCCGCGTGTGCGTCGTCGTGTTAGGGTGTTGAACAGCATCACACCAATGGCTTTGATTAAATTGCCTTCTAATTCCTGGAACATCTTCATGTTCACACCAAAGGCGGCATTTGCTTCTTCTACGATGCGATCGCCTGTAGCATCATCAATAGGCATTTCATCCAAGTTTTGCCGATATTGGGCTTTGAATGCCTTCTCATCGGTAATATCTGCAAACTCATAAAAGGCTGTACCTTCCCCATCGCCAAGTTTCATCGCTGTTTGGGCAATACCTTTGAGAATTTGTCCCCCAGATAAATCACCTAGATAACGAGTATAGGAATGGGCAATTAGTAATTCTGGGGCTGTATCGGATATTTCCCGGATGCGTTTTACATAAGCTTCCCCTGCGGCGGATAATTTGATTTGCTCCCGCCAGTTGTGTCCAAAGTAGTAATGTAAGTCTTGCTCTAAGGTATGCTTGCGGTTGAGTTCGGGAAAGTAAATTTTGCCAACAATCGGATGATTGCAGTGCTTTTCCATTTCTTCCTCCATCGCTGAGTAGATGAAATAGAAGTTAGCAACCAGTTTCCGGTAGGAGTTTTTCTCTACTACTCCTTTTAAAAAGCACTTGACAAAACCCACATTTTCTGCCATTGTGTGGGCTTTTTTGGTGCCTACACGTAATTTGGCGGCTAAATTGCTGCTCATACTAAATTTCTCAACTTTAAAATGTTAACTTCCAGAGCTTTGATTTACGAATGACTAAAAAAGCCATTAAAACGTTACATTAAAACTATTTGATGAGAATTAATATTAAAATTTCTTAAGTTTGCCTTCTTTGTACGGCTTTATACAGAAGCAATACAGTAATGCTAACCGTCATAACCCATACGCCCTAGCATAGCGGATCTAAAAAGAGAATATGAGGTTGCACGTCTGGGAATCTTTACATTAACAGTCTGAGGCTCAAGCAAATTTAATTTTTCCGAGTCTGGTTCTTTAACTTGACTTATTAATTTTCTGTGTAAAGAGACAAAATGTATTGCGGTCGTTTGTTCAAAGCGGTGAAGGGTGCCTGGGTTGGAAATGATGAACTCCAGAGGGTCATATATCTTACAACGGAGTTTAGATGCTGCTACTGCCCAACAAGTTTGTTCAATCCAAGCGTGGTGCTTGACAAATGCATCTTCATCTCTATATTTTTTGAGAAAATAATTGATGCGATCAAGGTCAAATTTTGAGGTATCAAAACAAATCAAACCTGCATTAATTTTGGCAGGAAGTTTTTCTGGCCCAATCGGCCACAAATGCCACGGACGCAAGGCGTAAGCCTCACGGCAATCTTCCATAAAAACAGCATCTGCTGCAAAATGTGAAATATTAAATAACCCACTAAAAGGTTTTAAAAAGAGAATGTCCGTATCGCAGTATGCCAATATGTCAGTCTCTAATAAAGTAATATCAAAAAGTTTTAGACCAAAAACGTGCTTTTGGCGATATTCCAAACATGCTTGATAATTGGCTAATTGAGGAATAATCAAAGAATCGGCTTCTTCTCTGGATATGACAGAGCAAGGCAAACTGGACTGAAGAGTTAAAATGTCTTCGGGGCGAAGAGAACCATCCTCATGGATAATAATGTGAATTTTTTCCCTACTCATTCTCACTAATGATCCTAGGCATTGAATGGCGAGATTGACTTGCCGACGGCCGAGAAGAGTTCGCACGTTAACTGTCGAGTTTGGTATGTCCAAATTGCACTCCCGTAATTTTTTAAGTAATTGACTGATAAACCTACTGAAACTGTTTGAGCCTGATGAATAAGTTCAGTAATGAACTTTATTAGTAGCTACCACAAATATTGAAATCGGACTGCTTATTGAGAATTTTTCAAGATGACTGAGAAGATGTTTAAAAAGTTATTAGTGATGTATGCAATACTTCTGCAATGGGGACTTAAAGAAATTCATTACCCCTTGGAAATCGGGGTTAAGTGGGATACTGCTACAACTTAGGTTCTATTGTACCCCTTATGTAAGGGTACAACTTTTTTTATAGGATGGGTTGAGGAAAGAAAGCCAACACTAGTAAATAGTTAATGGGTTTCGCTGCTGCTCTACCCATGCTACAGAAAATTAAATCTATGTTCCTGAGCATAAGGGGATTCAGTAGAACCAAAATATTGTCTTAACTAAGTATTTTTCCTTAAAAATTATTACACAAAAATTTTGCGTAGATAATTCTTATACAGAATCAATATCGAAAATTTATCTAAATTACATATTTACGTAAATTAGGTCTTTGAGTGCTTTATTCAAGAAAGCCCAGTTTCGGAATTGTTGAACAACTTGTAAAGTGTTATTCTCCAGTTTGATTGTGTGGAGTGTTTAAACCTATGGTCTTATCAATATCTCGGAATCAAGGTGGCATTGCTGGGGGTTCTGTGTCTGAATCTGAAGGAGTGGGAATAGGAATTGAGAGGAGTTTTGCCCTTAACTTAATATCCCTACCTAAAACTCCCTTATTTGGGACAGATGGCATTCGCGGACGAGTGGGAGAATTGCTGAGTGCGCCTTTAGTATTGCAAGTTGGTTTTTGGGCGGGGATGGTTTTGCGTTCCCATGCTGATCAAGTTGGGCCTGTCATCCTCGGACAAGATTCGAGAAATTCTGGCGATATGCTGGCGATGGCCTTGAGTGCAGGGTTAACTGCTGCGGGGTTAGAGGTTTGGTATTTGGGGTTATGTCCTACTCCCTGTGTTGCCTATCTCGCTAGCGTGACTAATGCTATCGGCGGGGTAATGATTTCAGCTTCTCACAACCCGCCAGAAGATAACGGCATTAAAATTTTTGGGGCGGATGGTGGGAAGTTACCTCAACTATTGCAGGCAGAAATTGAGGCGGGACTGCGTGGTAAGAGATCACCGACGGAGATCGTCAGTCATTGTGGGCGGCATTATTCGCGCCAAGAGTTAATTGGGCATTATAGGGAGGCGCTGCAAAAACCTTTACAAGGGGGCATCAATCTTCAGGGGATGAAGATTGTTTTAGATTTAGCTTGGGGGGCAGCAGTCGGGTTAGCACCTACAGTATTTACAGAAATGGGTGCAGAGGTGATTTGCTTGCATAACGAAGCGGATGGCGATCGCATTAATGTTAACTGCGGTTCTACTCACCTAGATATTCTGCAAACAACAGTTAAGCAACACAACGCTGATTTGGGGTTTGCCTTTGATGGCGATGCCGATCGCGTTTTAGCTGTGGATAATACTGGCAGGCAAGTCAACGGTGATTACATTCTTTACCTCTGGGGCTGCCATTTACAACAAAAGCAACAACTACCAGACAAGCTGATTGTTTCCACCGTCATGGCTAACTTAGGCTTTGAGAGGGCTTGGCAAAAGCTAGGGGGTAAATTAATTCGTACAGCAGTAGGGGATCAGTACGTACAGACAGAAATGTCTAGAACAGGGGCAATGTTAGGTGGCGAACAATCAGGTCACATCCTCTGCCCTCATTATGGAATTACCGGAGATGGGTTGTTAACAGCCTTGCATTTAGCCGCTTTGGTGAAAGAGGCTGGGGTTTCTCTAGGGCAGATGGTGGATCAAAGCTTTCAGACCTATCCGCAACTATTACACAATGTGCGAGTAGTAGATCGCGATCGCCGTTTAGGGTGGAAAGATTGCCAACCCTTAGTAATGGCGATCGCCAACGCCGAAGCCGCAATGGGTGATACTGGTAGAATTTTAGTCCGCGCCTCTGGCACAGAACCAGTAATCAGAGTTATGGTAGAAGCTGCCAATGCTGAACTTGCCAACCACTGGACAAATGAATTGGTGTCACAAGTCCAACAATATTTAGCCTAAAAGAGTCCTTCCTTCCTGAGTCAAGAGTGCTGAGTCAAGAGTAATCAGCGAGCATATTTTCTTCAGCCTTGGGAAAAATAGGTTAAACAATTTTGGATTTTAGATTTGCGATTTTGGATTGACTACACCCACTCTTGGGATGCAGCTTGAGGATTTTGGATTGACGATTTTAGATTTGTTCCGTCCAAAAGGGGCGGGGCTTGAACCGAAAAATAATCCAAAATCCAAAATCCAAAATCCAAAATCTAAAATTGGCACAGTCAATCCTTCTCTACCCATCCATTCAAACTAAATAGTTATCAGCTGACTTAAGACTCAAGAAGGAAGGTAGGACTGATTACACTTATGGCAAAAACCAAAAAATCCCCGCGCACAAAAAAGCAGACGCCAGCAACAATACCCACCCTTAGCCTCAAAGAACAGTTAGCCCAAAAGCGCAAAGCAACTCAAGCCCGTAAAGAACTCACTAGCTTACTCACCACCGCCTCCGCTGGCGGTTTCTTCTTGGGCATTCTACTTTTCTTCGCAGGTGGAATTAAACTGGCAATTCCCGGCGTAGTGGGAATCTTCGTTTTGTCTTTTTCCTACAAATACCCCCGCCAAGCCTTATTTGCTTTCATCATTTATGTGCCTATGGGGGGTACTATCATCTACTACTTGGGTAATAGTCCTATACTCCAATTGGCTAAAGATGCTTTTTATGTGCCAGCGATGATTGGCATTTGGCAAACTTGTCGCAAGCAGGGATTACCCTTTATTATTCCCCCAGCTATTAAAACTCCACTGTTGATTGTCTTCGGTTGCTGTCTCCTAACTTTAGTCTTTATTAATGGTGGACAGCAGTTCAACCCCCCTAACGCGGGACTCATGACAAAAGTAGCCAAAGAAGTCCCCCTAGGCATGGGAATTCTGGGATTAAAAGTATTTTTAGGCTACGTACCCCTGATTAGTTGTGCTTACTATCTCATTCGTAATAAGCAGGATTTTCTATTTTTATCGCGCCTCCAAGTTGTCCTGACGCTTCTCTGCTGTGTACTTGGATTTATCCAATATATGTTACTACTAACTGGTATATGTCAAGGCACGAGAGGTTTAGAAGGCAACGCCCTATTTGTCACATCACTAGAAGCTCGGTGTTATTTTGGGGGAGCGCTTTTATATAGTCCCGAAGAGGGAGTAATACGCCTACCAGGAACTTTTGTGGCTCCCTGGCAGTGGTCATGGTTTTTGATTTCTAGCACCTTTTTCACCTTTGCTACTGGCTTCTCAGATCCCTCGATAATTTGGCGGCTGGTCAGTTTAGCTTCGTTGGCATCAGTCTTTATCAATGCTGTTATCTCTGGACAGAGAATTGCCCTAGCATTAGTACCAACTTGCTTTGTACTTTTGCTACTGCTCACTGGTCAGATTGGTAACCTCAAACGGTTTATCCCCATCGGTGTGGGACTGGCGATAATTTTGGGAATTGCAATGGTGACTAATCCTACTGTTGTCCAAGAGAGGACAGATAGTTTTATCGGTCGTTGGGAAGCTTCACCACCGCAGGAGTTTATAGTCCAACAATTTAAGGAAAATTGGAAAAATGTAGATGGGCCCCTAGGAAGTGGCTTAGGTCGAGCAACTAACTCTGCCAGGGCGATGGGTTCAACCAAGCTCGTCGAAACTTACTACCCAAAAGTACTGTTTGAAGTGGGAATTGTGGGATTACTAACCTTTTTGGGGTTGGTCACCACCTTAACAGTTGTTGCTTTTAAGACATATCGCCAGATAAAAAACCGTAATTACCGCACTTACGGCGCGGCTGTGTGGGTGTTTATATTGTTTATTAGCTACAACACCTACTACTACCCCCTAGATGTAGATCCAGTGGCTGTCTATTATTGGTTTTTTGCTGGAGTTCTGTTCAAATTGCCATTACTGGATAAACAAGATCAAAAAGATGCAGTTTCTCAGCCACAAGCATCAAAAAAACGCTGATAATTAAAATTTTAAGACAGATAAAAGCGGCAGGGGTATACTGAAGTTGTTGACTACTCTCAGCGCTGAAGCGACTGAGATTCCAAGAATCACTTCTTAGAGTTTCTGTTTCATAGCACCAGCCTGAATAGATTTACTCTGTTCAAGTCTTACAGTCGCTCCACAGACATTCACCGCAAGCCCTGCGGCAAGAATATTTTTAGCAGCATTCACATCTCTATCGTGATGTGTACCGCACTTAGGGCAATCCCACTCTCTGATATTTAAAGGCAACTTATCAACGTTAATAAGTTATGGTTTAACCTAAAATAAAAATAATTATGAGTGATTATCCTTTAATTTCGGTGGTTATCCCGACTTATGAACGGGAGAAAGTATTGCGGGATAGCCTGATAGATGTGTTGAAGCAAGACTATCCAAATTTTGAAGTTTTGGTGGTAGATCAAACCCCAAAACACGAACCAGAAACTCAAGCTTATTTAAATGAGTTAGCAGCAGCCGGGAAAATTAAATTATTCCACTTAGATTGGGCTAGTTTGCCAGGGGCGCGGAATTATGCTGTGCGGCGGTCATCAGGTGAAGTTATATTGTTTATTGATGATGATGTGGAGCTAACCCCTAACTTTTTAGCAGCCCACGGGAAAAATTATGTACAAAACCCAGAGGTGGGGGCTGTTGCTGGTCGGGTATTTGACAGAATGAAGTTGGGTGATTCTGGTGGAGAATTGCAGATTGAATATCTACCTCCCCAGGCAATGGATCCAGGAATTGCTTGGTATCATATTGATTTGGTACATACGATTAAACCCCAGCAAGTGCTGACAGCAAGGGGCTGCAATATGTCTTTTCGCCGCGAAATTTTTACCAAGTATGGACTGAGATTTGATGAGAGGTTTGGCGGTAGTGCAGTGCGGGAAGAATCAGATTTTTGTTTGCGGCTGCGGCAGACGGGATATAAGATTTGGTATGACCCAGAGGCTTATTTGGTGCATTTAGGGGAAGAAATAGGAGGTTGTCATGATATTAGTATGCGATCGCTTCAATATCAACTCACTTTCTACCATAACCATTTCTTAATGGGGCTGAAAAACCTCACCGCTACCCAAGCTTTACGCCTATACGCCCGTTTATTTGATTGTCACGTCCTAGGGCATCCCCCTTGTAATAAAAGCGGTTCGCCGATCAAAATTCTCACTCGCGGCATTTTCTACACTTTAGGCTTTTTAAAAGCCTTGGGTACTGTCATCCAATCAATATGGAATGATGGACAAATTTACAGTAAATTGGATCAAAAAGCTTAAATTTTTGTCACCGCAGATCAACATATATTACTTATTAATTTCTGTTTATCTGTAGTCGAAGCGGGGAATTTTATAATTAGAAATAGCTATGAAAATTTTAGTTGCCAGTCACACATATATTGTAGACCTTAATTGTGAGAAATTACGCGCTTTATCTCAACTAGAATCTGGAATTGAGGTGACAGTCGTCGTGCCAAAGCGCTGGAGACCAGGCGGTGTACAAAACAAAATTATTGAAACTGAATACTGCGATGAAGGCAAATTTAAAATAGTTCCAGTTTCTAATTTTAGTCAAAATCATCAAGCCCTCCTCACATTTGGCGCTGATTTAATCTCTTTAATGCGACAGTTTCGCCCCCAAATCATTTATGTAGAGCAAGGATCTAGGGGTTTAGCTTATTCTCAGATGATTCTCTTAAATCAGCTATTAGGACTTAAAGCCAAAAATGTATTTTTTACTTGGTGGAATCTACCCTACAAACTAAAATTACCAGTTGCTCTCTTAGAAAAATATAACCTCAACCATAGCCACGGAATTATTAGCGGCAATCAGGATGGGGCTGAAATATTACAACAAAGAGGATATCAAGGGCCAATTAAAGTCATACCACAACTGGGCGTAGATGAAAGGCGATTTCTTCCTCAACCACAACCAGAATTAGCTGCTAAATTGGGCATTAACATAGGGGATTTTGTTGTCGGTTTTGTTGGGCGTTTTGTCCCAGAGAAGGGTTTGTTAACGCTTCTACAAGCTTTAGTAACTTTGCCTGATAAACCTTGGAAATTACTGCTGGTAGGACGGGGAGAGTTACGAGAGGAATTAATGAGAATAGCAGCAGAAAACAAGATTCAAGACAGGCTGATTTTTGTAGAAAGTGTTCCCCACGATCAAGTCGCTAACTATATTAATTTAATGAGTACTTTGGTATTGCCTTCAGAAACTACTTACAAGTTTAAAACCTTAACTGCTGTAGGGTGGAAAGAACAATTTGGCCATGTGTTAATTGAAGCAATGGCTTGCCAAGTGCCGGTGATTGGTTCCGACTCTGGTGAAATTCCCTATGTAATTGGTGAGGCTGGTTTAATCTTTCCTGAAGGTGACGCTAAAGCCTTAGCTAATTGTTTATTACAATTAATAAAACAACCAAATTTAGCCCAAACTATTGGTGCAATGGGTTATCAAAGAGCAATGGTTAAATATACAAATAAAGCTTTAGCAAAGCAGCAATTAGAGTTTTATCAAGAACTGGTTAGTAGTCATTAGTCAGTGGTAAATAATAACTGACAAAAAAATGAAAATCCTCCAAATTATTCCCTCGATTTCTTTGATTTATGGTGGGCCTAGTCAAATGGTACTAGGACTAGCTCCGGCGTTAGTAAGAGAGGGTGTAGAAGTTACAATTATCACAACTGATAGTAATGGTGATTCAGGACAGAAACCCTTGGATGTACCTTTAAATCATCCAGTAAAACAAAATGGCTATGAGATAATTTATTTCCGTTGTGCGCCATTTCGGCGTTATAAATTTTCCCTGGGTTTGCTACAGTGGTTAAAACTTCATGCTCATGAGTACGACATCGCGCATATTCATGCTCTATTCTCTCCGGTAAGTAGTGCCGCAGCGGCTGTATGCCGTCAACAAAAGCTACCTTACATTTTGCGTCCTTTGGGAACTCTTGATCCTGCTGATTTACGCAAAAAAAAGCTATTTAAGCAGCTTTATGTTGCTATTTTAGAACGTAGTAATTTAGCAGGTGCGGCAGCTATTCATTTTACTAGCGAACAAGAAGCCAAAGTTTCAGCACGGTTTGGAGTGTCTACGCGGGATTTGGTGATTCCTTTGGGTGTGATTCCCCCAGTTGAAGAAAGGGGGGAGGTGCGGAGTCAATTAGGTATTCCCGGTGATATACCTTTGGTGCTGTTTATGTCGCGAATCGACCCAAAAAAGGGGTTAAATTTGTTGATTCCGGCATTAGAGAGACTATTAGCGACAGGCTACAATTTTCACTTTGTTTTAGCTGGGACAAATCCCCAAGACCCAATTTATGAACAAAAAATTAAATCCCTAATAGAGAATTCACTGTTGCGATCGCACACTACAATTACTGGCTTTGTCAGGGGTGAACTCAAAGCTAGTTTAACCCAAGCTGCTGATTTATTTGTTTTGCCTTCATACTATGAAAACTTTGGAATTGCTGTCGCTGAAGCGATGGTAGCCGGAGTACCTGTGGTAATTTCTGACCAAGTGCATATTTGCCAGCAGGTGCTAGATAGTGAGTCTGGTTGGGTGGGGACAACGGATGTGCAATCACTTGTAGGGTTGCTGCAAAAAGCTTTAGAAAATCCTGATGAATGCCAGCGACGGGGATTAAATGCCCAAAAATATGCCTTGCAGCATTTTAGTTGGAGTGCGATCGCTCATCAAACAATCCAAGCCTACAATCAAATTATCGCTGGCGAAAAATAATTGGTGTCGAATTCCTAAATAACCCCCTAGTGGGAAGCAAGGTCTGGGATTATATATTTTCTTTCTGCCTAAATATTGTTCTCCAGATGAATAGAATTGAACGCTTTGTGGCAATAACTTAAAAAATATGCAATTTCTGGACAGATGTTTGATGATGAATTAGACCTAGCTTATGCAGTTATTGATGGGATAGATGACAGAGGAGAACGAAATAATTACCGTACAGAATTTTTCAAATTTAAGAATCATTCCTCTTCTTAAGATTGCTTTACACATTTTGGCTTTCCTCCGTCCACCGATGAAAATTTAAAATTTTGTTGCAAACTGCGTAAGTCCGATGGGGTAATAGGTGTTTTGTGTCATCATGGCAGAATAGAACACAGATGCTTTTCTAACTACAGGGAATCTTGCATGACTCTCCGTCTTGGTGATACAGTACCCAACTTTACGCAAGCCTCAACACACGGCAACATAAATTTTTACGAATGGGCAGGTGACAGCTGGGTAGTGCTGTTTTCTCACCCTGCTGACTTTACACCTGTTTGCACGACTGAATTAGGCACAGTTGCCAAACTGAAACCAGAATTTGACAAGCGCAACGTTAAAGCGATCGCACTCAGCGTTGATGATGTAGAATCCCACAAAGGATGGGTGGGAGATATCGAAGAAACCCAAAGCACCACTCTTAACTACCCAATTTTGGCAGATCCAGATCGCCTGGTTTCTGACCTTTACGACATGGTTCACCCCAACGCCAGCAACACTGTAACAGTGCGTTCGGTCTTCATCATTGACCCCAATAAAAAACTCCGACTCTCTTTCACCTACCCCCCCAGTACCGGACGCAACTTTGATGAAATTTTGCGGGTAATTGATTCACTGCAACTAACTGATAATTACAGTGTGGCTACACCAGCTGACTGGAAGGACGGGGAAGATTGCGTGATTGTCCCATCCCTCAAAGATCCTGAAGTACTGAAAGAAAAATTCCCCAAAGGTTATCAGGAAATCAAACCCTATCTGCGTATGACTCCTCAACCTAACAAGTAAATTCTGAAGATTATTCAGCACATCAGACGCAAAGACGCAAGGTTATATCTTGGTGTCTTTGCGTTTTTCCGTGAGATTGAAAAATGTAGTTCATATACCTAAAATTGGTTGTAAAAGCAAGCTGGTAGTCAGGACTTTAGTCCTTAAATTACTTCTTCAAATCCATAAATCGTTCAATACCAACAAAATTTTTATTTTACATTTAATTATGTCTACTTACTTAGCAGACAAAATTGTGTAAGCTTCATTCACTAACCGGATCTTCTCTTGCACTTGCTTTTGCAGTTGTGGCTGATTTACAAACAAATCTGGATGCCATTTTTTCACTAAAGTTCGATAAGCCTGTTTCACTTCAGCAAAAGAAGCACTCGGTTGTAATCCTAAAATGCTATAGGCGCGAGTAATTTTATCTTTTTCTACTTGGGTTTTAGGTTGGTTAGGCGGTTTATTGCTTTGATTTGGCTGCTGCTGCTTACCTGTTTGTGAACCTGGGGAACGCATTTCGGCTTTCATTCGCGCTATTTCCTGATCTAGTTCCCAATTGCGAAATTTCGCCTCTACCTCTTCAGGACGCGTTGAGGGAGGCGCTTTTGCTGGCGGTGGTGGTGGGGAAACTTGTTGACGCTGAGGTTCTACCTTTTTTTCGGTGTTTCTAGGAGTATTTTCCTGGGGTGGTGGGGAAACTTGTTGACGCGGAGGTTCTACCTTTTTTTCGGTGTTTCTAGGAGCATTTTCCTGGGGTGGTGGTGGGGGAACTTGTTGACGCTGAGGTTCTACCTTTTTATCAGAATGGGGAGCCGTATTTTCCTCTCTTTGCTTGTTTGGAGTATTATTTGTTGGGGAAGATGCAGTATTGGTGTTGCTAGATTTTGGTATTTCTCTATAAGGTTGATATTTTGCAGGTATATTTGCTTTTGCTAACTCTTGCAGCAATTGATTAAAACAATTTTGCAATTGTTGCACTTCTTCTCGCTTTTTGGCAATTTCTAGCAGTTCTTGACTTACTTTAAACTCAACTACTTTTGCCGCTTTCTGCTCATATTCAGCCAAGATAGATAATGCTTGAATGCTCAAGCGCGATAAATAATTTTCAGCCGCTGCTATACAAATTTTGGCAACCTGTTGATGATAAGATTCCTTGGCTGATTGTTCGTCTTGTTTTTGAATATTCTTATTTAACAAATAGGAAATACTACCAACGACAGCGGCTCCCACAGGCCCACCCAATAACCAACCAATACCACCACCTACTGCGATCGCACCTGGTTCGTTTAACTCATCAGTCGTGTTTGGCTTCGGGGGTAGGGTTAATTGTGGTTCATTGGGAAAAGGAATTAATAAGTCTTCCGGTCTTTCTTCCTGAAAAAATTCATAAGCTTGATATAGCCATTTAACCACAGCTAACTGCAACTGTGTCAGGTCTTTTTTTAAAGTGCCTATTTGCCAAGCTTTAAAATTATTTTCTGCCATCGCTACAGCCGCATCAGCTTGATATTTTGCTAGCAAATGGGGTAAAGATAGCCAATCTCGTAACTCGAAAATACTAGTATTAAAGCCTTGTTTTATGAGGTTAGCAGCTTTATGTTTAATTTCAATTTTAGCATTTTCTTTATCATCATAGGCTTTAATTTCAATAGAAGAATTGTAAATTTTAGCGATTAATGATGGTAGAATTTGCGATGCGATCGCCTGTACTCTTGGCAAGCGCACACCGCCAAGATTTTGTTGTAAACTCCCCACAAGATTCTGTAAAGCTGTTTCAAAAACTGCTAAACCGCTACTATTCGCCGCTGCAACATCACCTTTTAATCTTGCTCGTAAAGCAGGTAAAGCATCAACCCGATATAAATTACTAAAACCTGGAGGTAATTGTGCTCGAAAACTTTCTGCTACAAATAGCAGACGATTTTGGACTTGTTTTTGATCCTCTGGTTCAAGTAAATTAATAAAATTAGCCACAAAGATAACTGTTTTAATACCGCGATCTAATAGCCAATCTCGCAAGTTTTCCCGCTCCCCCAAAGTCATTAACTTGCGTGCATCTAGTAATTGCACAACTATATCTACACTTAAAAGGCGATCGCGCACTAATTGATCTTGTGCTTCCCTATCATTTGTCCCTGGTAAATCAACAAATTCTACACCCCTTTCTAAGAAAGGATGGGGACAAAAAACTTCCACAGATGTCACATCTTTTCGCATCTGCCTATTGCCATCAAGAATTGCAAATTTCTGTAAAATTTCTGTACCACTGCGGTAAATTTCTGTCCCATCTACTAACATGATGCGAGTGCGCAAATCTGTGCCATACTTAACAGTAATAGCTGCGCCTGTTGTCGGAATCAAATCTATTGGTAAAGTCCGATTTCCTAGCATGGCATTTAGCAAAGTTGACTTGCCATGATTAAAAGGGCCAAATACCGCAATCCGTAAGCTAGGACTAGTCAGATAATTGCAGATAGTCTTGATATCCTGATGCAGTTGCGATTTAGGCTCTAAATCTAGTAATACAGCCGCAGATTTCAGAGAATCTGCAAGCTCCTTGTAAACCTCATACTGTTGTGGCATAATTCCCTGTTTTATAGATTCCCATCACTCCTTCCCGCAAGAGAGAGCTACGGTTTACCCAAAAGTCCTCTAAAACCTCAAAGAGTCCTGACGCACATCCCTCTTCTGATGAAGGAGAGAACCAGGGTGAGGTTTTGTTTCCTCCGTTCGATAAACCATAAATTGCATTGAGAGAGACTTGTGTGTACACCCTAGGCAAGGGAGAGTCAAAGTAAGTTTCCCCCTCTCTGGAAGCGAAAGGGGGATAGAAGTGAGGTTGTTTATCAGCTATAGTAAGCTAATAAATTGCTATATGCTGCTTCAATTTTTTGCAATTGTTCAATTACATTTTCCTGCAAAGTTTTCAACCTTTTTAACTCACTCTCACGATTGATTTCCCGTGTGGCTTTCTGCTGAAGCAGATTATCTAATTCAGCTTTGCGAGAAGCAATATCATCATTAATTCGCTGACTCACTTCTTTTTCATAAGCGTCAAAACACTCTTTTACCGCCTTGTATACAATTGGAGATTGCTCATTTGCAACTTGCGGTAGATACTTTACTAATTCTTTTTTCGCAGTTTTCACTAACTCTTTACGCGCTTGATCTGCTTGCAAAAATCCCACTCCCAAGCCTAGCAGCGCCAATCCAATTGGCCCAAGAAAAACCCCTGTAACTGCCGTAATCATCCCACCAATACCAATTACAGTAAAATAGTTTAACAAGATATTTTTCCAATCAAATCCTGCACCTGCTAGCGCGACACCAGCCAAGTTACCACTAGACAAAGAAAACAATCCCATTGCCCATTTTGCCCATCCGGGAGAGTTATCATCTTCTATGGTGGTAGTATTGACTGTAACTTTTTGCCCAGTAAGCTTTTCGGTGATTTTGTCTGTTACTTGACTGTAAGATGCACCATATTTTGCCGCACTGCGAGATAGTTCCCGAAAAGCTACATCAATATCTTTTTCGGCGGTTAAAGTCCAGGCAGAAAGCTTATCAGTAATGTATTGCTCAAAGGCTTTTTGTAATGCAGCGTTAAATGCTTCTCGTTTGCCATTACTGAGAAAGTCAAACAAATTTAATTGTGGTTGATAGCGCAAAAAATCGCTTTCAAAGGTATCACCTAAGCTTAAAACATAGCGGCGGAATGATTCAGAAGTACTTCGTGCTTGGGTATCTCTAGTATTAATAATTTCTTTTTGGAATCCATCCCGGATAGTATTGAGTTTATTAAACTCTGGTTCTACAGAATCAATCCGTTTTTTTAACTCGTCAATATCTTGATCAAGTAATGGTAAGCGTCTGTCAATTGCTTCGCGGGTATGATTGCAGGCAAGTCTTGCCAAGGTTCTGACTTGACGCAGTTCGGCAATAGCTCTTTCTCTAGTAAGAAAAGTATTTAGCGCCCCCATGAACTGAGGAAAGCCAGTTCCCCCTAAGTCAGATTGGGGATTTTTTAACCGTCGCCTGAGCGCTTGAATTGACGAAAGCTCAAACACACGCTCATCATAAACATTCTGACCATCTACAGTACAATATTCTGCCAAATTCGCTTTAAATACTTGTCTTAATCTGTCTTCAGCCGCTGCTAATTCCTCTGAATCATCAGGATCAATTAACGATTCTCGCACCTGATCCCAAGCGTTGATTAAGAAGAAAACCGTCAAGCCTCGACCTTTGATATAATTTTCTAAATAACGACGCTCACCCAAGGTGCAAGGTTGGGAGGCTCGCATCACAAACAGAATTGCATGGCAATTATTTACATAACCTAAAGATAATTGGTTCCGCGCTTCTGTATCATTCAATCCTGGACTATCGACAATTTCAATTCCCTTTTCTAGCAGTGTTAATGGATACTGAACCACTGCATAATCAACATCGGGAAATGCTTGCTTTTGCTCTTGCTCTAGTTTTTTAGCTTCAGATGGGTCAATGGTATATTTATATTTAAAGCTTTGAAAATCTAGCTGTTGTGGATTTTTGCCATCATTAAAATGAATAGTGACCTTTTTTTCTGGGCCATAGCGTAAAACTGTCAATACTGCCGTACAGGGGTTAACATCACTTGGCAGCAAATTTTCTCCAATTAGGGCATTGAGAAACGTGCTTTTTCCTCGTTTCATATCGCCCAAAACTAAAAGGCGAAATACACCTTGGCTGAGGTTTTTACTAGCTACTGTAATATCTTCTACATCTCGTGATAAACTAAGTTTTCCCGATGAACTATCGCCAGCTAACTCAGCTTGATTAATTGTATTAGCAATTTTTGTCAAACAGATAGCAATCTCTGATTTGACTTGAGCAACACGCTCTAAATCATTGATAAATTTGTCAGTTCCGACTTGATAACTCATAGTGGTGATACTTTAATTAACGTTTATTTGCTTGGGATTGAAAAAATAGTTTGTAGGCTAACCAAACCAGAGCCGCGAACATCACAACTCCCACCACCTTTGAGGCTATTTGCACTGCAACTAATGTGGCAACAGCAAGACCAAAAAGTTTTGCACCGAGAATTGCTTTTTTCATCCACGGTTTTTGCAAATCTATCGGCTGATCCTTCACAGTTTTATGGAAAGGTGCAGTAGTATCTACATCATTGATATGAGTTTCTAGTTCCCGCAGTCGGTTTTCAACCCGGCGTTGAAGTTCTTGATTGTGTTCATCTTGAGATGTCATCGGTGTCCACCCTCTCTAGGACAGTGAAATAATATCAGCCTTCACTAGTCAATTATGCTGTATCTTAACTGACGAAAATATTTGCTAACCATAGTAATATCACGGTTTCATGGTGAATAATCTAATTCCTATGAACAGGGAAAGAGCAATATTGGTTAAGGGTGCTTATTTTGCCAAAATAAGGGGCTATAAAAGACCATTATCGGTATTTTACTTGAGTTTCAGCTAGAAATTTTAGCGAGCGTTCCGATGTAAAATATTCTCATGGTGAGCTAGGGATTGACTACAAGTATTGCCGAGTCTAAATCCTGGATGAAAGCGATTGGCTGAGAACCTAGTACCTTTATAAGTGGAAATTTTTATAGTCCAGAACCTAGGAACATTCAAAATGAATATCAAAAATGGATTTGTCGGTACGATTGGTAACACTCCGCTGATTCGCTTAAACAGCTTTAGCGAAGAAACAGGATGCGAAATTCTCGCAAAAGCTGAATTTCTCAATCCCGGTGGTTCCGTCAAAGACCGCGCAGCACTTTACATCATCGAAGACGCAGAAAAAAAAGGTTTACTCAAACCCGGTGGTACAGTCGTCGAAGGTACTGCTGGTAATACGGGCATTGGACTGGCGCATATTTGCAACGCCAAAGGCTATAAATGCCTGATTATTATCCCTGATACCCAGTCACAAGAAAAGATAGATGCACTGACGACTTTAGGGGCAGAAGTCCGTCCTGTACCTGCTGTACCCTACAAAGACCCCAACAACTACGTTAAGCTATCGGGCAGAATAGCAGCTGAGTTGGACAATGCCATTTGGGCAAATCAGTTTGATAATTTAGCCAATCGTCTCGCCCACTTTGAAACCACAGGCCCAGAAATTTGGGCACAGACCAAGGGTAAAATTGACGCTTGGGTGGCGTCCACTGGCACGGGTGGTACTTATGCTGGTGTGGCTTTGTACTTGAAAACGCAAAATCCGGGGGTTAAATGCGTTGTTGCTGATCCCTTGGGTAGTGGTCTATATAGCTATATCAAAACTGGTGAAATCAATATAGAAGGCAGTTCTATCACCGAAGGTATCGGTAATAGTCGCGTCACAGCCAATATGGAAGGCGCACCTGCTGATGATGCTATTCAAGTTGATGACAAAGAAGCTTTGCGGGTTGTGTACCAGCTACTGCGGCAAGATGGGCTGTTGATGGGCGGTTCGACGGGTATTAATGTGGGTGCTGCTGTTGCTTTAGCGAAGCAGTTGGGCCCAGGACACACTATCGTTACCATATTGTGTGATAGTGGTTCCCGGTATCAGTCACGGATATTTAACCGCGAATGGCTAGCCTCAAAGGGACTATCAGTAGATTAGTCAGTCACGGGGTTCCAATTCAAGGTTCAAAAATTGGATTTTGAATTTTGACTTGATTTGCGTCCTGTGTGGTTTGTGAAAAAATGTCAGACACAACTCAACCATCCAATTCGCCAACAACAGATCAAATTAGTTCTTCTAGATGCTTGCGGGTGTGCCAATATCGCGCCTGTAAAAGCCAAGGTGCAGCATCCGTATTAGCAGCTTTTCAGGCTTTACCAGTTCCTGATGTGACAGTCATATCTAGTGGCTGTTTGGCTCAATGTGGCAATGGGCCAATGGTGTTAGTGTTACCAGATAAGGTTTGGTATAGCAGTGTTAAGCCTGAAGAAGTACCACTATTGGTAGAACAACATTTATTAGGTGGACAAAGAGTCAAACAGATGCTTTATTATCGGTTTCATCCCCAGGGATAAAGCCGATTGAAAATATATAAAGTCTGAATTTTGTTGACTGAAGTGAGGAAACCGATGGACATTCAGCAGCTACGTCAATCATTGAAAATGAAGTGGCTGATTTACTACGAGCAAAATCGTTCCTGGTTGGTCAAAATGCAAGTTTGGGGCACCTATGATGGTCTGCGGCGTCCTCTGTCTGGTTATATTTTGGCGACTCTGTCGGTTTTGGAACCACAGTTTGAGCAGATACTTTCTTTTATCCTGGATTTGAATAACAATCCTGATCAGATAGTCGCTGCTTTAGGTCTTAACTTTAATCCTGATGAAGAGTTACATTTACTAACCTCAGAGCCTTCTGTGGCTACGAACCAGATTGAAAGTGAGTCTCCTGCTAAGGTGCTTCTTGAAGATCAAGCAGTATCACAGGTTAATCTTCAGTCTCCAGTAAAAAAGCCATTGACTGGGCTATCACGGGGACAAAAATCATTTTCATTCAAAATCACTACCGGGGTCGAACATCAGCGTCAACCCGGATCATCGGTTGCGGTCGCGACCCTGGTTAATCGCGAATCTCCAGCAAAGACGTTAGTTTCTCAGAAGCTACCTTCTAGGAGTTTACGGGAGCCTCCACCTGTGCGATCGCTAATCATAGCCACAGAATTTCCTAGTAAAACTAAAACTCTGCCAAGTCTGGCAATATCCACCGATACTCCTCGTAAAAGCAAAACTCTGCCAACTCTAGCAATGGTCACGGAGGTTCCTAGTAAAACTAAAACTCTGCCAACTCTAGTATTTACCGAATTTACTAGCAATGAGAAATTTGTGAAGATGCCAGTTAAAGATATTCTCAGCAAAGAGTATATATCAGTTAGTACTAATGCCCGGAGTCTGGCTTCTTGGGTAGATGAGTGTTGTCAGGGTAGGGGATGGGATCGAGAGTTAGTCCTAAGCTGACAATTTTCTAGACAAAGCTATAGATATGTTGACTTCTGTCAATATATTTTAGTTGAAAAAATCAAATACTCGATATATAATTCCCATGTCCCAAATATTGAATAAGACTGTTGCTGACGCGAAAACCAAGCAACGATAGTGATAGTCTTTTTGAGAATCTAAAAAAAAGAAAGATGGCGTTGGGCTACAGCGTGTAAGTCTACTGAGGGATAACCGCTCCCATGCTCCCGTTGAAGTAGAAAGTAAAGTCTAGCTTTGTCTAGGTTTTATATAGCAGGAAGCTATGGCGAGGAAATTTTGAGCTAAAGGTAAGGTAAATTGTAGAGGCGTTGTCTGTAACGTCTCTACATTACTAGTGTTGGGGCTAACTAGGGATATTCGTGGGAAACAAACGGGACTGCTACTATTTCCCCCTCGGTTTCTCCGACTTGGACTTTTAAGCCAATACCACCTGCTTTGCTGCGGATGTAACCTAACCCAAAGTAACCCTCGGCGGTTTCTGTGTAACTGGTGAGTTTACCAATTTTTTCATCCCCGATGGTAATCACGCTTCCTACTTCAACGGAACCACGGAGATGGATACCCCAAAGATATTGTTTTACACCTTTATATGTGTTTAACCGAGCGATGGTTTCTTGTCCGATATAGCAACCTTTATTAAAAGAGATTGTCTGCCATAAACCAGCTTCTAGGGGATTGTAATCATCTGTCAGTTCTAAATCTGGGGCTGGGCGTCCTTGTATGATTCGTAGTACATCCCAAGCGCGATCGCTCAATTCTACCGCCCCTAATTCTAAAATTTGACTCCACACCTTGTCTTTCACAGCAGCGGGAAGAATTAGCGTATATCCAGGGGAAGCCAAGCCGCTACCGACAGCAACTAGAACTCCCTGATCAACTAGCAAATGATTACCGTAGGATTGTCCGATAATTGCCCCAGCACCCAGCTTTTCGATCAGAGCATCACTTCCTGGCCCAATTAGGCTGAAGGTTGCAGTTTCATTGGTGACATCGGTCAATTGCACCTTATCGGCAAAGAAGATATAACGATCTAGCCATTCCAAGAGAATCTCACGGCGGTTAGGTGAAACCAGCAACAACACCCCATCATCTAGAACATAGGCACTCGCCAAGTCAATCGTGCGGGCGGTGGATGTCACCATCACAGTATCACAGCCTTCCCCTGGTTTGAGACGTTGGAAATCGTTAGTAGTTTGGTTGTGTAAAAAACGAAGACGATCATCATCAGAAACACGGATGCGCCCCCAATGGGAGCGATCGCACACAGCAACCCTTTCTTTCGCTGCTTGGATAGCGGCTAGGTCTTTACCGTTAATTGCAGATGTTGGCATAGTGATAACCTTGGAAATCTTCACAAATAAGGGTTTACAGCTTCAACATTTTTCTTTACTAGGGGTACAGAAGACTATAATTTTTTGCATCTGTCAAACTCAGGATATATGATTAACTATTTGATTTTGCCGTCAACTTCTAACTGCATACGTCAAAGTAAAGATGTAAAAATCAATTATTTGGTGTTAAATGTTGAATAAAGCCCAGATTTGTTGACTAGAATCAGCAAAATCCTTTATTTATCCATTGTGGCCCAATTCTTGTTGGAGTGAATGTGAATACTATGTTTCTTCGTAAAAATCTTTTTTGGTTGCCAAGTTTAGCTGCGATCGCAGTACTAGGTAGCGGTTTATCCGCAGATGCCCAAACGGTAGACAAGGTGAGCAATCAGCCATTAACTGAGCCGACTAGCCAGTTGACTGCGGAACCAGAAACTCAAAACCCAAATCCGCCCACAGTATCTACTGTGGCTGGAGTCCAGCAGTTTCCTGATATAGCTACAAAAACAACTCCCAGTCTCATAGCCACACCAGTTCCGGGCACAGTAGCAACCTCATCAGCAGCACTAACTTCTGGGTATACAAACCCTACTTCTCAGTCATCTGCACCCCAAGTAGCGCAACCGCAAAAAGTGGCCCAATCGGATATTGATGTAGGTAGAGCTACCCGTGGAGGCAGAAGCTATATCGGTGTTGCTGGCAACATTGGTTTGAGTGGCGGTGACTCAGCCTTGGGTGATGGTAACTTCACAGTCATCAGCAAGGTTGGTCTGACCAATGCTATATCGGTGCGGCCATCGGCAATATTGGCGGACAATACTACAATACTCATTCCCATCACCTATGACCTTTCCTTGCGGCAGGGAGGAGATGTATTTAATGAACCGCTACCTATTGCTCCTTACGTAGGAGTAGGTGCAGCCATTAAAACTGGCGACAATTCCCAAGTTGCCTTCTTAGTAAGTGGTGGTATCGATGTACCTCTAAATGCACAATTTACGGCAACTGCTGCTGTGAATGCCGGATTTTTTGATAAAACCGATGTCGGTTTATTGTTAGGAGTCGGTTATAACTTCACCGGCTTTTAGAATTTTTAAGTTTTGAGTTTTGGGTTAGCAATTTCTAACTCAGAACTCAGAACTTAGGAGAAATTATATTGTATGGACAATATAAATCAAACCTGTATAAAAAATAGCGAATTGCAATTAATGTGTCGGAGGGGTGAGAGACCTGTTCTACACTTGAATTTAATTTCAATTCGCTACGAATTTGAGAAATACTCTATTTAAAACTTTCTATTTAGGGCTAACTTTATCAATCACCTTAATTTTGCCATCGTCTCCTACTGTCCAAACATCATAGACACCGACGACGTCACCATTAGCATCAACATCTACGTTGCCGCTAGCACCTTGGTAGTTAATCTTTTTGCCTTCTTTGAGCAATTTTAGTCCTTCACAAACATCAGTCACTTCTGTGCCAGGGCCATCGGCTACTTCACGAATTTTGTTAGCTATGCCAACCCCTGTATTTTCTTTAGCGGCTTGGGCTGCCAATGTCAATAAAGCGGCAGCATCCCAAGCTTGAGGAGCATATTCTCCTGGTACACCGCCTTTTTTCTCTTGCCATAGCTTGTTGAAAGCTGCTAATGCTTTACCATCAGAACCTGGTACTGTCCCAATCGCACCAGATAAAATATATTTGCCATCACTACCTTTGCCTACTTGGTCAGGGAAAGTTGGCGCCTTCACCCCATCTGTGAGCAAAATTTGTACTCCTTTAGTCACACCTTGCTGGTAGGCAGCTTTGAGGAATAGACTACCAGTTTCGGCATACATCACAGCTAGCACTGCTTCCGGTTTACCTGCAAAAGCAGCAGTGGCTTCGGTGTCAAATGTCTGGGCTTTGGGATCGTACCGAATAGGCTTGTCTTTATTAACTACGGTTCCCCCCAATTTTTCAAAAGTTTGCACAAATGCTTTTTCAAAGCCGACACCATAGTCGTTGTTAATCACAACTGTGGAAACTCGCTTAAAACCTTTTTTCTTCGCAAGTTGGGCTAAGGCTAGGGCTTGGTAGGTATCTGGGGGAGCAGTACGCGCCCAAAAGCCTTTAAAGTCACCTTTTTGTGCTTTTTCGGTAAATACGGGACTGGTGCTACCAGGAGAAACCAGCATGACTTTATTCGGGGTGGCAACTGAGACTGCGGCTGTAGAAACGCTGCTGGCAAAGGAACCAACTACACCAGCGACTTTATCCAAGGTTGCCAGTTTAGTCATACCAGCTGCACCGGCTTTGGGGTCGGTTTGGTCGTCTACTTGTACTAAGGTGACTGGTTGACCATTCACTCCACCGCAAGCGTTGACGGTATCGACGAGCAAGGGGACAGAACCTGACATCTGCTGTCCGATGGAAGCTAAGTCGCCTGTTGTTGGTAACAAACTGCCAATTTTCAGCCCTTTGGCACTGCTGGCTGTGGTCGTTGAGTTGGCTGCTGGGGTGGCGGTACTGCTGTTGTTGGCGGCGCTATCAGGTGGGTTGGGACTTGGGCAACCTGCTAATAGAAAACCACTGGCGATGGTACTTACACTCAGTGCTAAGGCAATATTAACTCTTGGCATAGATTACTTTCACTCTTCTGAATATTCAGGAGCTTGAAAATCAAGATTAAAAGCTAAACTTTCGATTTAGCTTGAATCCTATCCAGGCTCCAAAGCATAAATGATATCATCCCTCTCAGGGAGTATAATTCTTTAGCTGAATATTCATATTTATTTACACACACAGGGAAGATTATGTGTCTCAATAAATGGAAAACGGAGAGGGAGGGATTCGAACCCTCGGTACGGAGTTGCCTGCCGTACAACAGATTAGCAATCTGCCGCTTTCGACCACTCAGCCACCTCTCCAGGTCATGAAAAATAACTTTAGCAGATTTTTTTGGGGTAGTCAATAGTCGTTTGTCAGTTGTTTTTCCGATTTACCACTAACTACTGACCACTGACCACTGACCACTGACCAAATTAAAGAACTTGCGATCGCATCCAAGCAACTGGCAAAGTGCCAAACTTTTTCCATTGGGGGACGTAGGCACGTTGAGTGAACACATCGTAATCGTTGCGCTCAATCACATCCAAAATCTGTCCATAGAGCATTCCAGCTGCCCACACGGGCCAGCGGGCATCAGGTGCTAGGTAAGAGATGCCCTGTTCTGCCTTTTTATAGAATTGGTGTGCCCTGTCAATTTGAAAGCGCATCAGCGATCGCCAGCGCTGATCTACCACTCCTTTAAAGAAGTCTTGCTCGGTGTAGTTGAATCGTGCCAAGTCTTCTAGGGGAATGTAGATCCGCCCCCGCCGTGCATCCTCTCCTACATCCCGAAGAATGTTAGTGAGTTGATTGGCAATTCCCAAAGCGATCGCTTCTTGTGTGGGAACATAAGGTTGTTTTTTCTGATGCCACGGTGCTGTATGTATGGTATTGTCCACGCCCATAACCGTTGTTGACATCAAGCCGACAGTGCCAGCGACTCGGTAACAGTAGAGGTATAGCTCCTCAAAGGTTTCATAGCGACTGCGATATAAGTCCATCTGCTGACCGGCGATCATATCCCGAAAGGGCTGAATATCTATCGGAAAGCGTTGGAGAGTATCTACTAAGGCAACATCGTAATTTTCTAATGGGCGTCCCGCAAAAATAGATTCCAGCTGCTGCTCCCATAGATCTAGGGTTTCTGGCGTGGTAATAGCAGATGCGGGCCCATCTACTAATTCATCTGTGCGGCGACACCAAGCGTAAATTGCCCAAATAGATTGACGTTTTACCGGACTCATCAGCAAAGTACCCAGGTAAAAAGTCTTGGCATACTTGGCTGTGAGATGCCGACAAAGTTTGTAGGACTCGTCTACAGAGACCAGCGTTTTCATGCGCTCTTTGGAATCAGGCAGTTGCAGCATTCGTTGCGGGCGGTCGGGTGAGCGTTTGCAGGTTTGAGGTATTTCCTACCGGTAGTGCTTCAGATATCGCCTGCGCTGTCAGCTTACCAGAAAGTACGGCACCTTCCATACTAGCTAGGTAGCGTTGCATGGTGTAATCCCCAGTTAAATAAAAGTTAGCAATGGGGGTAACTTGTGT
Source organism: Cylindrospermum sp. FACHB-282 (assembly GCF_014697195.1). GTDB lineage: Bacteria > Cyanobacteriota > Cyanobacteriia > Cyanobacteriales > Nostocaceae > Cylindrospermum. Next base: position 170,988 of record NZ_JACJRJ010000001.1, read on the forward strand.
GGGACGGTGCTGTTGACGACCAGGGGTCGCTGTGTAAACTGAACGTGGCGTTTTCACCACATGATATTTCAGCAATTTTGCTGGATTGTCTGCCCCAAAGTGGTCGGGGAAGAGTTTTTCCAACTCGGCAAGAGTTGCATTCACAATCTCTTCATCGGATTTGGAAATCCAATCCTTTGCTGGTGCGAGAACTAATTCCAGCATTGAGCGTTCTGGGTTAGCGTATTCGCGGCAGGTATTGCTCATATCAGCATAAACGCTGAGGAGGGAAGATCGCGAAAATAGCAAGTGGTCAATTTTTGTCAATTTCCGGTCAAACCACAGATGTACGTTAATTACAGGCACACCTTCCAACCCTTCTAGCTGTTGGAAAAACTCCATTTGCTTCCAAGGTGCTGGCAACATGACCTTTAAGGGGTCAACGGGCATGGCAGATACATATAAATCAGCTGTGAAAACTTCATCTTCTGCCCCATTGTGCCCCCGCAGCGAGAATCCTTTCACCGTACCGTCAGCGTTTAGCAAAAACTCTTTCAAAGGCGCGTTTAGTCGCACTTCTCCACCGCCTTTGGTGATGTAATCTACTATTGGCTGACATAACCGCTCAGTTGGGGAACCATCCAAGAAAGCCATTTGTGAGCCTTTTTTTTCTTGGAGGAAGCGGTTGAGGGCAGTTAATAGGATCGTGGCAGAAATTTCATCGGGGCCGATGAAGTTCAGCGACTTAGCCATGGCAATAAAGACTTCCTTATTCACCCTTTCTGGAATATTTTGCTTACGCAGCCACTCTGTCCAAGAGTATTTGTCCATTTCTTCGACATACTTTTGCCCTTGAAGCATCGCCGGTATTAACCCGATACCAAAGCGAATTTTTTCCGGCCATGTCAGCATATCGTTGTTTCTCAAAATTGCCGCTACACCATTGAGAGGTGCTGGCAAATCTGGAAAATCGAAGCGGCTGTAGGTGCCTGGTGCATCGGGCTGGTTGAAGATCATTGTGTGTTCTTTCCACTGCAACCGATCTTCAATGTCCAGTTCTTTGAATAGCTGCAACATATTGGGATATGCCCCAAAAAAGATGTGCAGACCCGTTTCGTACCAGTCTCCATCAGAGTCTTTCCACGCTGCCACTTTGCCGCCCAGTACGTCCCGGCGTTCCAAGACAATGGGAGTGTGACCTGCGTCTGTGAGATATTTCGCGCAGGAAAGTCCTGCTAGCCCAGCACCCGCGATCGCTACTCGCATTTAAACTTACTGCCCTTTAATATTTCTTTGTCGTTTTGTCGTTCTCATTATACGTTGCAATCCGTTACATTTGACGGTGATTGTGCGCTCGCTTCGCTCCATCGCTTCTGTAGCTATTGCCAAAATTGACTCCTAACCTAGCCTAGCCTAGTCTCCAGCTACGGCTTCTGCTATGCAGGTTTCAGCCCAATATGGTAGGACTGATTTTTGTTTGAGCTAAAAAATATTTATTACCACCGCCAACAGCACAACCTCAGTACTATGAGTGTGTTTAATTTTCAGGAAATGCCTACAGTCTTTCTCAAGAGGGATGTTAATTCCCATATTTATCTTTAATATTGCGTATTTACACGGTGCCGATTTGGCGCTAATTGCGTGGGTGATTGCGAAAATTTAGCACCACCTAAAAAAAAATCAATTCTCAAGTAAGCAATGATTAATAACTACCTCCGAAAGATTTATTTACTTATTTACTGATAACAAGTTATGATGATCCCTGCTGGGTTTATCAGCATTTATATCCAAAAATCATAGTGGTTTCCTGTGGCATCAAGAAAATCATTCGGATTTTGTTTTTAGACAACCTTCTTTACCAAAGATAGATTCACATTTTTTAGAAAGTGTGCGTTTACGATAAAATTAACCAGACTATGTTATTGATTGGACTTCTTTGGATTACATCCTGGATTGGTGCTATGTTGTCCTTTGGGCAAAACTTACCACCAAGTTTGACAACAAAAGTCTTGCTGACAAAAGGCTCGGCCAGTTTAGGTAAATTGGTAAATCAGCATCGTCCATTTTTCGTACTGCCGAACCACCAAGTAGATACTTGGCAGACAACGTTACTACCCACTAGGTTTTGGAGAAAAGATTGGGGGAGTGAGGAGTCACAAAGGAACCCGATAAACCTACAAAATTCTACTGTGACCAAGGTAAAAGATAGTAAACAACAATTTTGCTCTGTTGTGCCAGAAATTGTAGTAGAACAACCCAGCTTTAACACAGCTAGCAATTTGCTAGCGCCGACATTGATTCAATCTAGTTCTACTCAGGAACATTTTTTCCCCCAAAAAATTCTGCGATCGCTACAATTTTTCTTCCGCTTCACCAATCCTGTTGAGCAAAGTTTTACCTCTGCTTCCTTACCAGTAGCCGTTGTTAACCGAGATGAACAGAACTTTGAAGTTTGGGTAAATAACCGCAAAATTGCGAATTTACCTAACGAAATTGCCGCCCAGTCGATAAAACAACGCTTAACCCAACTAGTAAATTCGCCCAATTTAGATGCTACGCAATTACGACCTGCCTTAGTTAACCGGATACCTGCCTTAATGCTGGGTAATCGCTTTTTGTTTAGCATTGATCAACAAATCTCTCGCAAAATCGAACGGAGTAGCGATTTGTTAGCGATTGAATGGGTTAATAATTTGCGTGTGGCTTTAAATGTACCAGCCCTCACACTTTTGCAAGGGCAGATAGCAATGTATGGCTTGCACCCTTCACAAACAAAATTTTCTGGTGTTGCTTCTTGGTATGGTGACTATTTTCATGGTCGCTTAACAGCGAACGGTGAGACATATAACCAAAATGAACTCACAGTAGCCCATCGTTCCCTACCTTTTAACACTTACTTACAGGTGACGAATTTGCAAACAGGCAAAGCTGTAATTGTGCGCGTCAATGATCGCGGCCCCTACATTCCACTTAGAAGCATCGATTTGTCACGGGAAGCAGCTCGCTGTCTCGGTAGCGAAATTACTGGAGTCGTACCCTATGAAGCGGTGATTTTGCAACCTAATGCCCCCAAAACGATCTTGGATTCTTCTAGCCTGGCCAATAAACCAGCTAAGGAACTGAGATTAGTTTCAGACTTTTGAGTCATTTGTGATCGCTCATGGCTAAATAATGTCAATATTGCCATGAGTTGACAACCGCAGGTAAGACATTATGCCAGCATTGCAGCAGTTACAGCGCTTTGGGAATCACCTGATTCTCGGTATTTCCGGTACTACCTTAAGTGATGACGATAAACGGGCCCTTAGTGAACTAAAGCCGATTGGGGTGATATTCTTCGCTAAAAACTTTCTAGATGGCACCCCATATCAGGTATGGCTGGAAAGCTTTAAGCAGTTAATCGACCAAATCCGCCAATATGCCGAACGTGACTCCATGTTCATCACGTTAGATCATGAAGGTGGCAGGGTTGTGCGGACACCGTTACCGATTACCCGCTTCCCCTATGCTTATTTGTTGGGAACTTACGCGCGGGAGGTAGCAAAAGCCACGGCTGTAGAACTTAAGTCATTGGGTATCAACCTATCCTGGGCACCTGTCGCCGATATTTTTTCCCATCCCCAAAACCCCATCATTGGGCCTCGCGCCTTTGGTACTACCCCGGAAACTGCTAGCCAAGGTGCCCGTGAGTACTTCCTCGGACTTCAGGAATCGGGAATATTGGGGTGCGCCAAGCACTTTCCTGGACATGGAGACACTACCAAGGATTCTCACATTGAGTTACCAACACTCAATCTAACTTTAGAAGACTTGCGAAATCGGGAACTTATCCCCTTCAAAGCGCTAATTGAGGCGAAAGTACCTTTGATTATGACAGCCCATATCTTGTTTCCCAAGATAGATGCTGATGTGCCGGCGACACTCTCCCAGCCTATTTTGCATAATATTCTCCGGCAGGAACTGGGGTTTGAGGGTGTGGTGGTGTCTGACGACTTGGATATGAAAGCTGTTTCTGAGATGTTTATCCAACCTGGGACTGTGGCGCGGGCATTTCGTGCAGGTTGTGATTTATTTATAGTATCTCGCAATATCAATTCATCATCGATTGAGCGTACCTATCAGATAGCTGAAGATTTCGCTGATTCTCTCAAGTTAGGTAGTCTTGATGAATCGGTGGTGGAAGCAGCTAAGGGGAGAATTGAGAAATTACTGGCGGTAACTCCGCAGTATCCAGTGTATCAGCTTGACAAGGAGACTTTAGCGCGAAATGCACAATTAGCGATCGCTTCGGGCGGGGCGTAGCTGTTCCCTTGTTGTTTTGAAGGTAGTTGAAGATTTTAACGCAGAGGGGCGCTGAGGGAAGCGCAAAGGTACGCGGAGTTTTTGCTTCAAAATCGAGTTACAAATTACCAGAATCTTGAATGTGTCCACAATGCTTACAGTACAGCAACCCTTTGTATGTCAGTTCGTGACAGTTTTGGCATTCAAGGTATTGATCATAACCGCAGTGTGGACAGTAAACATCATTTGGCTGAATTTTTTTGGCACACCTGATACAGCGTGATTTTTGTACTCTACTAACTGCCTGGAGTTTAGCATTAAAGACAATTTTTTGAAAAAAGGTGATTATTCCAAAGCCAATCAGGGGAATCAGCAAAATATAAATATAGCTGACTAGGAAAAGTAAACCGCCAAAAAGAGCGCTAATAATATCAAAGAAGAATTTAAATATTACGCCGATTTGCAGAAATTCAAAGATTTTGAGAATTAGCGGGATAAAAAAGATAACTAGCAAATGCCAGCTAATTAGCGCGATGAGTCCATATCTTCTTCTTTGAGCAAAGTTGTGAATTAATAAAGCTATCAAAATCAACGGTAGAAGAAAGATAGACTGAAAGCCAAGTTGGATACTTGGATACCAAAATGACGCTTGCTTATAGCCTTTTTCTAGTTCACTAAATTTATTATCATCCTTAATAAAGGTTATAAAAGCACCACTTTCTGGTTTGGCAAGGAGTTTATTTTTAAGATTAGTATTTTCCTGTTTTAGGGTAGAAATTTGGCGGTTATTTTGTGCTAATTCCTGTTTGGCGTTCTCAGCACTGACTTGATTAATCGATTGTTCACGAGGCTGTCCGGCAATTTTTTCTAAGAGTGTTGAGTCATATTTGGCTTGAATATTACGATTGGTTTGTTCAAGAGTACTGATTTTGTCTTGTTTTTGGGCAATAGTTTTGATGATTTGCTGATTTTCAGGATTGTTAATCTTATCTTTGTATTCGGCATATTTTAAGCATATTTCAGAAACCTTACCCAGATTTATTTCTTCATATTGTTGATAGGTTTGCTGAAGACTGGTTTGATTGTTTGTTTGATATTCTAATGAAAAATTGACAATTTCATAGTCTTTATCTTTAGTGGTTTTCGTCCGGTAATTTTCCCAATCGGAATAACAGGGATAAGCTTGAGTCGGGCTGATATGCCATTGGCTAATATCATCAAGTCCTATAAAAACATGGTACAAGATAAAAATATCAATCACAATAATGACAATCAAACTCACTTTATTTAGTGGTTCATTGTTGATTTTATTGGATTTACTAAATAATTGACTCAAGGATCTGCGTATTTTGGCAAACATCTTTTTTTAAATACGGAGCAATTTAATCTGAATTGATTTTAGATCAATATGGTTTCATCAATGCAAAAAAGCAAAGGCTTTTCTAGGCAATTTAACAAATCTTTAGTCTAGGGTTATTTTGTTTATATTGATGATATTTTTATATCCTTAGTCAGCGCAGGTGGACTTCCTGGAGGGAAGCCGCTACGCATCATCTTTGTAATACCAAGAAAGAAAAATCATGGCGACAGATGGACAGAGAAAACCCAGATACACCAAGCGGTGTCCAATCTAAAATCCAAAATCCAAAATGGTATAAGCTGTCGCGCTTTGAAGAAAGCACATCAAGGGCGGGCTTTTCGTCCCAACCCACAAGAATCACATTAAATGATGGTATTTAAGTAATCGGATTTTCAGCTTATAACTAAAACTTCTAGTTGTTAGGGTTATGAGTAATTCAAATTCCATGACTTTTACCAATTACCCAATTACGCCGGAAAAACCGTGCTAAAGCAGGTTCTTCTAATGATAAATAAATCGGGCGTCCGTGGGGACAGGTGCGGGGGTTGCGGGTGCGTTGCCAATCATCTAATAGCTTTTGCATTTCAGGCAGTTGCATCGGTGTACCATTGCGAATAGCACTGCGACAAGCAACAGCAACTTGGGCTGTTTGTAAGTCTCCGCCCCAACTAAGTTCTAAAATTGCTTCAGCAGAATCTTCACGCTGCTGCAACATTCCAGGTAAGTTGCGAATTGCCCAAAGTTGTTCGCCAAAGGGTTCAATATCTAAACCGATGCGTTGCAGTTGAGAAACTTGTCCTGGGGATAATTGATAAAGAATGATTGGCGGTTCAACGGGGACGAGTTGCCAATTATCACACAATTGCTCATATAAAACTCGCTCATGGGCAATGTGCTGTTCTACTAACCAGATGCCTCCAGAATGTTCTGCCACAATATAGGTGTTGCTAACTTGAGCGACAGCTTTTAAATAGTACTGAGTATCGCAATTTGCATTTTTAGAATTCAGGTTGTAACTGCCTTTTTCTTCTGCGGCTTTGAGTAATTTACTAACCCGTGTTGTGTGGACTGATTCTTTGATATTGGATTCAGAGATGCGGAGGGCTTGGTTAATGGCTTGGGTGATTTGCTCTTGCCAATAACTGATTTCGTTGAGATAAATTTCTGTTTTTGCGGGGTTGCGGTTCCAGTTGATTTGGTCGGGAGAGATGGCAAGATGTAAAAAACAAACTGGATAGCGATCGCGTGGTAATGTTCTATGAAAGGCTGAAAGAATCGTTTGCTCTAGTTCTGGCGACTTTACCATCCTGCCGTTAATCGCTACCCGTACCCAATCTGGACGGTGGCGATGGCACCTATCTGGTAAACCAATTACTAACATGAGTGCTGAGTTTTGTCTCTGGGGTAATTCTAATTTCACCTCTTGTAAGTCAGCCTGACGCACTTGTGGTAAAAGTTGCGGTAGCAGTTGCCCAACTGTGGCAGCGGGACAAATGGTAAACCATTCCCGGTCATTTTGCCAAATTTGGTAGGTAACATGGGGATGACAAAGGGCGATTTGCTGAATTATCCCTTGTACGGCTTTCATTTGCTGCGCTGTGGGGGGTAAACCCTGACGCCGTGCTGGGCAATTAGCAAATAAGTTAGCGACTGTGATGACTGTACCGGGAGCAATGGCGGTTGCTTCTACTTGTACTACTTCCCCTCCATTGCCATAGACAACCTGCCAGCCAGCCTTTTCACCCCCTTGACGGCTGAAAATTTCTAAATCTGCCAGAGTCGTCAAACTGTGCAACGCCTCACCGCGAAACCCCAAACTGGTAATTTTCCACAAATCTGCACTAGAGTGAATTTTACTGGTACTGTGGGCTGCTGCTGCTTGTTGCAAATCATCGAGGTTCATTCCGCAACCGTTATCTGCTACACGGACTCGCCATAGCTGGGGCCAGATGGAAACCACAATGCGCGTTGCACCAGCATCTAGGGAATTTTCTACCAATTCCCGCACCACAGAAGCTAAAGAGTCGATTACCTCTCCAGCTGTAATGAGATATACGACTTCTGTTGGTAAAGCTTGAATAGTAGATGCCATAAATTCTAGTGTAGGCCAGTAGCCAACCACTGAATAGGATAAGCAATTTTATTTATCCGGCAATAGAAATTTTGATTAATTGTAAAGAAAGCCCAATTATCAGGGGATCTTTGATAGATTGCTTGTGAGGTTATCAGCGAGCAAAGCTTATGAGTACTAGTTTATTAGCTGATGTTCATGATCTAAAGTCTCGTCTGGAATGGGGTCAACCAGCTTTTACGATTATAGATGTGCGCGATCGCCACGTCTACAATCACAGTCACATCACTGGTGCCATCCCTATCCCCTTAGATGACTTAGTATCACGGGCAAAGTCTGCCCTGCATAAAGAACGCCACATCTACGTTTATGGCGAACATGATGCACATACAGCCCATGCAGCCCAAGTATTGCGAACCGCTGGGTTTACTGATGTATCGGAAATTAAAGGTGGTCTTAACGCCTGGACAACAGTTGGTGGTGCCACAGAAGGTGTTGGTGCTTGAACTTGTTGATTAATTCGATTAATATTTTTTAATTTTTTGTACTGCACATTGTGCAGTACATTCTTTATCTCCAAAAATTAGCAAAATTCCCAGACTTCAAGATTTAAAATTATTCTCTCATCGCTAAAGTTTTAGGAGGTTCTGGTTGTAGCAAACCGTTCAGCAAAGACGCGGGACGTTGCTTGTAGGGCCAAGCAAATGCATGGCGGAAAGCTGCATCCTGACAAGCCTGTAGCTGTTCAAAATTAATAATGTCGTAAGTTAAGAGATTTTCGTACTCAAAGGGCAAACGCATATTATGCAACCCAGCGTTATCAGTACAAATGGCGATATCTACTCCTGCCTCAAAACAACTGTCAAAAACTAACTTGAGTTGACGAATATCCTGCAAAGTCCCGGTTTTTAGGTAGGTTGTGGGGCAAACTTCCAAACATTGTCCCCGTTTAGCTACATCTTTAAGTAACTCTGGATATAGCAGGGGGATTTGGATACCGTGACCAATCCGCATTAGATAGGGTAAGAGTTCTGGATAACAACCAGCCTTGGTTTCGTAAAGGTGTCCGGTGGTGTTAACGCCCAAAGAGCGGGCATATTCATAGAGGCTAACCCATTCTTGGAGGCGATCGCTATAATAGCTATCTCCCCCAGCCACGTCTACAGCACAGACATATTTTCTATTTTGCGCTGCCAAATCAACAATCGCCCTATTTACCTGATATGGTAGGCGCGTGTGCATACAGAGAATTTGGCTAGTAACAATTGGATATTCTGGCAAGTGGCTAGCTTTTCCCACAACCTCAACAATTTCTGCCATCTTGTCAATTCTCTCAGCTTGACTCAGATGTTCAGGTGTCCGTAAATATGGTGTGTAGCGCAGTTCCAGATAAGCCAAATTTTCAAAAATATAAGCACCACGCAACAAGCGGTAGATAAAGTACGGCAAAGTCTCTACAGTTTGCACACTTTCCACTAGAGTGTGTAATTCCAGATACTCATCTAGGGTGTTGCGGGGGCGGGTGTAAAATTCTTCAAATTCTGGATATTCAGCAAAGCGAGAAATTAATTCAGCAGAATGTCGCTCAAAATATCGCCACAAAACTCTGGGCACAACCGAACCGCCTAGATGCCTATGTAATTCAGCGTATAAAGCCATAGTGGTTTTTTTAGATAAAAATTTTAATAATATTAACAAATACACAGATAAAAACAATCTATACATAAAGATATATTCTGAAAAACTCTGCCAGTTTAATCATTGGGGATTTTGAGTCCAGCCAATACACCTTGAAACAAAGGTATTAAATTATACATTATTTTTACTAAATTCAAGTTTTTATCCCATTTACAAAATCATTAAATTTGAGGTATTTGGATGATTTCCTGCCTATAACTGCCTAATCCCCAAGTCCTTGGGAAAAACCTGTCCAAAACTGGCGGTTCCAACGCTAGAGGGCAGCTTTTACAATCTCGTTTTCAGACAATATCTAGGGTGATGCCGCGCTGCGCAGCGAGTTTACCCATCTAACAACTAGATTTTGGATAACTTTAATGAAACCCCTGTCTCAGTCAATCTCAGAGGGAGGTTGAAAGAAAGATTTGCATTTAGGTTGACAGAAGTTACAAAGTCTGTAGATAATGACTATTTGTGGAAACTTTACCTCTTAATATAAACTCTTGGCTAACGTCATTGTCATAGGTGCCCAGTGGGGCGATGAAGGGAAAGGTAAAATAACTGACTTACTCAGCCGCTCCGCAGATGTCGTGGTACGTTACCAAGGGGGTGTGAATGCTGGACATACAATAGTAGTCAAGGGTCAGACCTTTAAGCTGCACTTAATCCCCTCTGGTATTTTGTACCCAGATACCGAGTGTATTATCGGCTGTGGGACAGTCATCGATCCACAGATTTTGATAGAAGAACTCGACCAACTAAAAAAATTAAATATATCCACTGATAAACTGCTGATTTCAGAAACGGCTCACGTGACGATGCCTTACCATCGGTTGATTGACAAGGCATCAGAAGAGCGCCGGGGCAGTCATAAAATTGGCACAACTGGTAGAGGCATTGGCCCGACCTATGCTGATAAATCTGAACGTACAGGCATCAGGGTTTTAGACTTAATGGATCCCGATGGACTAAGGGAGCAGTTGGAGTGGACGATTAATTATAAAAACGTCATTTTAGAGAAGCTCTACAACTTGCCGCCCCTAGATACCGAAGAGGTGATTGACCAGTATCTGGGATATGCAGAACGCTTGCGACCTTACGTTATCGATACTTCGCTGAAAATATACTCTGCGATTCAACTGCGGCGCAATATTTTATTTGAAGGCGCACAAGGTACACTCCTCGATCTAGACCACGGGACTTATCCCTATGTCACCTCCTCTAACCCCGTAGCAGGGGGGGCTTGCGTTGGGACTGGGCTAGGGCCGACAATGATTGACCGGGTGATTGGGGTGTCGAAAGCCTACACTACGCGAGTAGGAGAAGGGCCATTTCCGACTGAACTGGACGGAGAAGTGGGAGAATTGTTGTGCGATCGCGGAGCGGAATTTGGCACAACTACCGGACGTAAGCGCCGTTGCGGCTGGTTTGATGCGGTCATTGGTCGCTATGCCGTCCGGATTAACGGCATGGACTGTATCGCCATTACAAAACTAGATGTTCTCGACGAATTAGAGGAAATCAAAGTTTGTGTCGCTTATGAAATAGATGGTGAACGCTGCGATCACTTTCCCACCAGTGCGCGTCAGTTTGCCCGGTGTCGCCCCATCTACAAAACCCTACCAGGATGGCAGGTTTCTACAAGCGAATGCCGCGCCCTGGAAGACTTGCCACAGCAAGCCCTGGACTATCTCAAATTTTTAGCAGAATTGATGGCAGTCCCGATTGCGATCGTCTCCTTAGGAGCTAGCCGCGATCAAACCATAATTGTAGAAGACCCCATCCACGGCCCCAAACGTGCTTTGTTGCAGCCCGACGGTACACCCGTTTCCTTGCTGAGTGCATAACTGATGTAGGGGCACAGCAGTGCTGTGCCCCTACCAATTGACAACTGACAACTAACAACTAAACAACTTGTATGGCTCTTACAGTCGAATCTCAAAAGCGCCCCGAAGGTAGCAAGCCGAGAGCTTTGCGCCGTTCTGGGCTAATACCTGCCAATTTGTACGGTCACAGCGGTACTGAATCAATTCATCTAGTACTTGATGCCAAAACCGTTGAGCGTCTGATGAAAACAGCTACTGTTAACAAGACAGAGATTGATCTCAACATTCCTGAGCTTGAGTGGCGCGGTAAAACTGTAATCCGGGAACTTCAAATACATCCGGCAAAGGGTACGCCCTACCACGTCAGTTTCTTTGTCTTTCCCAAAGATTAATATCAGGGGGAATTTGTCTTTACTGCTACTTGAAATTTGTGATAATTGCTGATAACACCAGGGTATAAACCCTGGTTTTTTTGTTAAGCTATCAGCGTCAATATGTCATCTACATTTGATACGCCGATTATTCGCAGTTAAAAATCCAAAATCTTGTAACCAGTATGACAGACGGCACTCTTCCAGCTTTAATTCAGCAAATGTTGCAGTCGGGGTTTTATCCCCATGCAGTACAAGAACCAATTCAACTGATTCAAACCCATATCTCTTTTGTGCTACTGACTGGTGATTATGCCTATAAACTGAAAAAGCCTGTAAATTTCGGTTTTTTGGACTTCTCTACCCTAGAGAAGCGGCAGCACTTTTGCCAGGAAGAGTTGCGGTTAAATCAGCGGGGAGCCGGCGAACTTTATTTGGAAGTTTTGAGAGTGACTTTGGTGGGGGAGGAATATCATCTGGGGGGAACGGAGGAGCCAGTAGAGTATGTGCTGAAAATGCGCCAATTTCCCCAGGAAGCGCTGTTTAGTTCAATGTTTGACGGGGGTAAGTTAAATGAGACCCAGCTGGAGGAGTTGGGACGGGTGGTGGCTCAGTACCATGGTCAGGCTGAGACTAATGACTATATTCGCGGTTTTGGTGAAGTACGGCGAGTGCGGGCGGCGTTTGATGAGAATTACGAACAGACTGAAAAGTATATAGGTGGCCCCCAGACTCAGGCACAGTTTACCCAAACAAAGCAATATACAGATAACTTTTTTGCCCAACGTCCAGAATTATTTGCCAGCAGAATTCAAAATAACTACATTCGCGAATGTCATGGGGACTTACACCTAAGAAATATTGCTCTATGGCATGACAAAATTCTACTGTTTGATTGCATCGAGTTTAATGAGCCGTTTCGCTTTGTCGATGTGATGTACGATGTAGCGTTTACGGTGATGGATTTGGAAGCGCGAGGGCGCAAAGACTTGGGCAATGGGTTTTTGAATGCATATCTGGAGCAAACTGGAGATTGGGAAGGTTTACAGGTGCTGCCTTTGTATTTGAGCCGTCAAGCTTATGTCCGGGCTAAGGTGACTTCTTTTTTGTTGGATGATCCTGGTGTGCCTGCGGCGGTTAAACAGGAGGCGGCAAATACAGCGGCTGGATATTATCAGCAGGCTTGGGAGTACACTAAATCCCAGCAAGGGCAACTGATTTTAATGTCTGGGTTATCGGGTTCTGGGAAGAGTACGACAGCAAAATACTTAGCCCGGCAACTAGGAGCAATTCACCTCCGATCTGATGCGGTGCGGAAACATTTGGGGGGAATTCCCCTTTGGCAACGGGGTGGCGATGATTTATATACACCCGAAATGACATATAAGACTTATACAAGGTTGTTGAATTTGGGAATTATACTGGCAAACCTTGGGTGGAAAGTGATTTTAGATGCCAAATATGACCGCCAGCATTTGCGGCAAGATGCGATCGCTCAAGGGTTGCAACACCAACTACCCCTACAGATTATCCATTGCACGGCACCGCTAGAAGTTTTACAAGAGCGTCTTGTCAACCGTACTGGTGATATTGCTGATGCTACTGCTGATTTATTGGTGTCACAACTAAAGCAGACTGAACCTTTCACAGATCAAGAACAACCCTACATTACAATTTTGGATACAACTCAACCACAACAGCCACAATTAAACAAACTAATTCGCCAATAGCTTTTTTTATTTGATACCAAATGGGGATAGAAACTAGGTGAAATAGCCTAAACATCAATATTCCCAATCCAAAATCCTTGCATCCAAAATCTAAAATTGGTATATGGCACCAAAAAATAATCTCTTAGGGGATCTTCTCTCCTCTTCGCCAAACTTCTTTTCTCAACTGCTATTTGGGTTGCTGCTAATCATCATCTCGTCGATGGCAGGGGCTTCACCATCCCTGAGTCTTTTTTTGGGCATCATGGGTGGTTTCGCCTTAGGGTGGTTCACCACGGCAACGGAAAATAGCCCTCAACCGCCAACTATAGGCTCCTCTGATGGCATTGATGCGGGGCTGAAATACTGGTTAATTTTCATCGTCGGCTTTGTATTTTTGGGTTATCCCACAGAAATGAGTATCTTGTTGGGGGGGATAGCTGGTTTGGGTGGAGGCTGGATGATTGCTTGGTGGAAAAGCAAGGAAGAAACTAGAACTCAGCTACCAGTTGAGACTTTAGAAGAAACGGAAAGCCAACAGCAAAATGAGAGGACTACTAGACAATCAAAAAGAAGATCCACCCGTCGTTACCGTCGGACTTCTGGTTTTAATTTCCGGTTTTGGGAAAGGTAATATTGGGGGGTTGGGAAAAAGGGAAAAACTATTACCCATTACCCATTACCCATTACCCTTGACTCAGGATGTTTTTATATCTCTCTAAATTACTGCCACTGTTTTTTTATCCCTTGGGGCTAGCGAGTATAAGTTTGGTGGTGGCCTTGGTAACTTTGTGGAAACGGCCGCGTATTGCGGGGGTAGCGATCGCCTTTGCACTGACTTTATTACTTTCTTGTAGTAATGCTTGGGTGGCTAAATCCCTAGTGCGATCGCTAGAATGGCAAAATCTCCCGCCTGCACCCATGCCGAATGCAGAAGCAATTGTGGTTTTAGGTGGTGCAACTAAGTCAGCTTTTCCCCCCAGACCAGCTGTTGATTTAAGTGAACAAGGAGATCGCGTAATTTATGCCGCTCAACTCTATCGCCAAAAAAAAGCTCCTATAATCATACTGAGTGGGGGTCGCATCAATTGGCGTGGTAGTGGTTCCCCAGAGTCAGCAGATATGGCAGATGTGCTGACTTCTCTGGGTATACCATCTGAGGCAATTGTCCAAGAGCCTAATTCCCTCAACACTTACCAAAATGCCGAAAATGTCCGCAAAATTCTGGAATCTCGTAGCATTCGCCGGGTGTTGTTGGTCACTTCGGCCATGCACATGCCGCGATCGCTGAAGATTTTCCAGCGCCAAGGTATAGATGTGATTCCTGCACCAACTGACTTTCTGGTTAGCCAGGGAGAAATGCAAGAAATCACCAGCACTCCCAAAGCCGCTATCCTCAATTTATTACCTGATACCGAAAATCTACAGCAATTTACTAGCGCTTTAAAAGAATACGTTGGTAGTTTTGTATATCGCTTGCGCGGTTGGCTTTAAATCAGTACTGAGTAGGACAGGCATCTTGCCTGTTAGCCTATAGCTTTCTTGCTAATGATTATAATTACAAATAGGGACAAAAATTAGAACTTGGCGCTTTTAAAAAGTATGTCTAAAAATTTACCGTATATTATACTATCTCCTCAACCAGAAGTTGAGGAAGCTTTTGCTACTCATCAAACAACTCGCCAGTTCTACCATGAAGTTGAGACACGTTCAGAGTTTCACCGTCACTGCGAATGGTATCGGGTTACAGCAGCACAAAATCGTCAAGACCTAGAAAAAATGCGCGGCGAATTGAATATTTTCCAGTGGTTTCGCCGCCGATGAGTTAGTTAGATAATTTCTAATTCATTTTCACGCAAATGGGCTTTAAATTTTTTACTAAACTGAACTAATAATGGTAGGTTAGCGCTGACAGGTCGATCATGCCATTGGGTGACAATAGCAACGATTTCCCCTTCTAAACCTTTGATATCAAAAGCCTGACTGCGATGCTCAGGATGATGGTAAACTACCACCGAATCTTTAACGCGGACGCGATCGCCAACTTTCATATCAACATTTACACCTAGCTTTTGTTGTTCCACAACCATCTCCCCAGCCATCCCTAACTGAATTTGCTTACTCCAAAAATAGACTGCTGGCAACAGTCCCTCTTCATCTCTGAGAGCTGTACAGATTACTATACAAACAAAGCCTGACTAGAGCAGGCTACGTTGATAATTAGTCAGCGATCTAGAAATCCGAGTGGCGATTTTTGCCTCCTCAAGGCACTTATCCACTCTCACGAGTGACTCAGAGGTGCTTTTGTCGAGGATGAGCAGGCTTACGGGCAAGAAAAAACCCGCTTGGCTCTTGCTGTGCGCTTTCACTCCAACCTGCATTTTACCACGAATCGCCCAGAGCGCTCTCCACTATAGCGGTAAGGCAGACGCTTCTAAGATGCATAATTTAGGACTTACGCAACTGGCATGGCTTTGTAGGGTGGGTCAGACTCGATAATTCCCTAACAATCAACAGATTTTCGATATCTGAAGCACCCTACAATCTTACATTGAGTGCTAATAATTGTATTCACTGTGAGTCGTTTCAATCGCGGCGCGAACACAGTGGCTGTAATATTTGGGGATGTTGCCGGCACATCTGTTGAAAAGATTGCGGTTTAAATTGCCACCAAGCAAATAATCCTAGACTTGTACCCCCCACTAGCAATACCAACAATCCACCCAGCAACACTAAAGACTTACCCAGAATTGGTTTTTTCACTGGACTGGGGGTTGCTTCTTCTTCTTCTTCTTCTTCTTCTGTGAAATCTAAATCCAGCAGTGCTTGGGAACTTTCTGCTAAGTCGGATTCTGTTACTAGTTCTATTTCTAGTTCTTCAGCTTGAATTTCTATAGAAAGTTGCGATTGAGTAACAGGTACTAAGTGTTCTGAAGAGACACGGCAAAGAGTCAGAACTACAGAGGTGTTATCATGACCGTTTTTCTCATTTGCCAAGTTAATCCAGTTACGGGCAGCATCCTCAACAGTTAGCTTCCCTGTTAGCAAAGGAACTGCGTAGTCTTGCCAAGATTGTTCCACCCAGTTCTTGTCACTTAAACCATCAGAACATAGCAGCAAAATGCCATCTTCTTCTAAAATTAATCGCTGAATGGCAAAATGCAGGGATTCGGCCTCTTTGATTCCTAATGCTTGGGTAAGGGAGTTCGCATCTGGTCTTTGAATTGCTTGGCGATACAGACTTCTATTCAAGCGCACTTCTCGCGTCGCTACATCATCATCTACGGTGAGTAGCTGGCAATAGCTGCGAGTTATCCAGTAAGCACGACTATCGCCAATATTAGCTAAGTAAAGTTCATGGGCATTTTCTGACTGCCACCCAGCGGTTGTTGGCACTCGTTGTGGTACTTGCACAGCCATCACCAGGGTTGTCGCCATGCGTTCTCTACCTTGGCGATTTTGCTCGTTATTGCAAGTCCAAATTACGTTATTTACTACTCGCAAGCTAGCTTCTATTTGTTGCGGCAACAAGTCTGGTGGAACAAGTTCAGTCTGTTCTGCTACCTCTGCTAGTAAGGCACGCATTTGTAACTTTACTGACTGCACAGCCAATTGACTGGCAACCTCGCCGCCTTCATGTCCGCCAATGCCATCGCAAACAATTGACAACCTCGACAGTAAGGGGTCATCTAGGTCACTAGAGGCGGGGTAGCAAGCGTCTTCATTGTGCATCAGTTCTGGGCCTGTATCTGTAGCCCCTGCGGCCTTCAGGGTTAAGGGCAATTCTGCTACAGATGAGAGTAATAAGCCATTGAGTTGAGTGGCGATCGCCCCTAACTCTACCTCAGCTTGGGACATCTGCTGGACTATCTGCTGTAACTCTTGGGCTACGGTTGTGTTTGCCGATGCTACCCAAGACTGCCAAGACTGTCCCAAATCTGCCAAACTAGATTTATTTGCGGCACTCGTCTGGCAAAGTTCCAACAAGCGCACACACCAACCTTGGACACGTAAGTTGTCTGGTATCAGCAAACTTTGGGCAACTCCCAATTCTGATAAAGGTTTCCAGAGTTGGATAATTTGCCATAGCCAATAAACTTGTCTGACTGCTGTTGCACGCTCCCAGGCGTCGCTGATAGTTGGGTAAATATAGCCTTGCTGATCTATGGGCGCATTTTCCAACAATAGGATATCACCTGTATTTTCAGAAGCGGAACTAACAAACCCATAAGCCTGGGGGAGGTGCAAGCGCTCTTGATATAACTTTAAGTAAGGAGTAACTTCTGGGGGTAATACTTCAGGTATTTCTGGCGGCAGTCCCGGTTGAGTATCTAGCCAAATCTGCTGTGTGATCACTTCATACCTATCAGCTATCTTAGTGCCTGGTAAGATTTTGGCGGATATTGGGCTACTAGCCCAGAGATAGCGGTAGACTAGGGGTGTTTGACAACTGGCACAAAGGTGTAGGTTTAGCCCGTCGTAGACATCGCCTATAGGATTAATCGGGTGATTACAGTCTGGATTTAGGCAATAAATTATCCGCTGAGTAGAAATCATAAAGTATAAATTAAAAGAATTAATCAACTCGTGAAGTTCGATTAAATTTAGCTGTCAAATACCTGAAGGCTAGAATAGACTGGATTGGTGTACCCCAGGCTACATCCTATTACTTTTCTAATCCTAAGAATAGCTAGTTTTGCTTTCCGTAAATAGTTAATATCTAGGTGTATCTAATGCTAGAAATGTATTTAAATAAGCTGTTACACGCTTAATTTGCCTACAGTCAGTGGCTAAAATAATAGCCAGTACTGGGTTTTCTAATTTTGAATTTTGAATTTTGAATTTTGAATTGTAGTGTCTAGGATGGCGCTATGCCAAGTTTTACTTTAATCTGGCTATTGGCAGGAGCAGTTCTGTGTTTAATGGAACTCTTCTTACCATCGGCTTTTGTTGCCTTCATGATGGGAATTAGCGCTTTAGTTGTGGCTGTGCTGTCTCAATTGGGTTTGGGCAGTTTATGGCTGCAAGTTGTGCTTTGGCTATTGCTTTCTATCTCGCTAGTTTTAGTAACAAGGCAGTTTTTGCAACCGCGACGACGTAAGTCGAAAATTCAGGATGCAGTTATGGGAGAAACCTTAACAGCAATTCCTGCTGGGCATACAGGGCGGGTGCTCTATGAGGGAAATTCTTGGCGGGCAAGATGTGATGATGACAAACTCAGCGTAGCACCCCAGCAAACAGTTTATGTGGTCAGAAGAGAAGGAACTACTTTGATTGTGATGCCAGAAAATGTGTTGCATTCTTAGTTAAGGGTGAGCCTGGGCGCAGAACAGGGGGTTTCCACGCCGTCCCCATGAGCGACTGGTGAACCCGTAAGGGTGGTTATTGAAACCTATTGATCAAAAATTAGGATATTTACAATGGAACAGTTCTTTTTGCTAGTCTTTTTGGCTTTTGGAGGTTCTGCTGTTGCGGGATCTGTGAGAGTTATTAATCAGGGTAATGAAGCTTTGGTTGAAAGATTGGGTAGCTATAATAAAAAAATGCAACCAGGGCTAAATTTTGTCATTCCTTTCTTTGATAAAGTCGTCTACCGAGAAACTATCCGGGAAAAAGTTTTAGATATTCCTCCCCAAAAGTGCATCACTCGCGACAACGTTGGTATTGAGGTAGATGCGGTGGTTTATTGGCGGATTGTGGATATGGAAAAAGCCTGGTATAAGGTAGAAAATCTCCAGTCGGCGATGGTGAATTTGGTGCTGACTCAAATTCGCTCGGAAATGGGACAACTGGAGTTGGATCAAACTTTTACTGCCCGTTCTCAAATCAATGAACTTTTGTTACAGGATTTGGACGTTTCTACTGATCCTTGGGGTGTGAAGGTGACGCGGGTAGAACTGCGCGATATTATCCCTTCTCAAGCGGTGCGGGAAGCAATGGAAATGCAAATGTCGGCGGAAAGGCGCAAACGGGCATCAATTTTAACTTCAGAAGGCGATCGCGAATCTGCTGTGAATAGTGCTAGGGGTAAAGCTGATGCCCAACTTCTGGATGCCGAAGCTAGGCAAAAATCAGTAATTTTGCAGGCTGAAGCTGAACAAAAGGCGATCGTTCTCAAAGCACAGGCCGAACGCCAGCAGCAGGTTCTCAGGGCACAAGCTATTGCTGAGTCAGCAGAAATTATTGCCCAAAAAATCAAAACTAA
This sequence comes from Cylindrospermum sp. FACHB-282, assembly GCF_014697195.1. GTDB lineage: Bacteria > Cyanobacteriota > Cyanobacteriia > Cyanobacteriales > Nostocaceae > Cylindrospermum. The sequence goes on from NZ_JACJRJ010000001.1 coordinate 190,467, forward strand.
CCCCGATACCCACAAAGCCATAGAAGTTCTGTTTGCTTTGGGCTATCTGGATATGGGGGCAACCATTGGTAAAAGTGATAGCAGCAAGGTCATTTTTATAGACCCCCGCACTATTCCCGCTGCCTTAGAGGGTATACGTTCGGTTGTCTCAGATTATCAAGCTGATTCTCACTCTCTGTTCAATGGCGAAATTCCTGGACAAAACAACCGCGCTAGTTGAGAAATGGGCAGCAGACAGCTGAACTAATGACTAACTTCAGCTGCTTGATTTACCTGACATTGGTTACACAAGCCAAAAAACTCTAGGGTGTGATAAAAAACTTTAAATTTGTGGGTGTGCTGCAACTGTTCTTCTAGATCATGGACGGGGCATTGATTAATGGGGATTGAGACACCACATTGCAGGCAAGTTAGGTGGTGTTTATCTTGCTGCACTAGGCTATAGAGGGCTTCACCGTTAGCTAAAGTTCGTACTTGCACCAGACCTTCTAGTTTTAAGGACTCCAGTGAGCGGTAAACTGTTGCTAAACCTATACCTTGATTACGGTTACGCAATTCTACGTAGATATCTTGGGCGGAAATGCCTTGCTTGATGGTTTTCAGCAGGTTTAAAATACGCTCTTGACTGCGGGTGCGGATGGCTCTCATAGACAATGGTGTAAATTTGCCTCTGTATCTGTAGTTGAAGCTGTTATACTAGTTAATTGATAAACTAACTGTAACTGCTCTGCTATGTTATTTTCACTCAGTTGGAGCAGAAAGTTATAGTATAGCGATCGCAGCATTCAGCAAAAGCCTGTGCAAAGGAAGTATCTAGCTAAAATTTTCGTGACGCTTCGTCCTTCAGTCTTAGACCCTGCTGGTGTGGCTGTACAATCTGGCCTCAAGCAACTGGGATACGACAACGTTGAACAAGTGCGGATCGGTAAGTACATTGAAGTCACTATCATCTCACCTGATGAGCCGAAAGCGCGTCAAAACCTCGATCGCATCTGTGACCAAATGTTAGCAAATCCGGTAATTGAAAATTATCGCTTTGAGTTGATTGAGGTGGAATCACAGACGGGAGTCATTTGATCTGGGGAGATAGGGAGACTACAAATTCCCTATTTCCCCTAATGACCAATGACTAATGACCAATGACCAATGACTAATGACTAAAATATGAAATTTGGGGTTTTGGTTTTTCCGGGTTCTAATTGCGATCGCGATGTGGCTTATGTCACCAGAGACTTGCTAGGACAACCAACTCGCATGGTTTGGCATCAAGAAACGGATATTGCCGATTTGGATGTGGTAATCGTGCCTGGTGGTTTTAGTTATGGCGATTATCTGCGCTGTGGTGCGATCGCGCGGTTGTCACCTGTAATGCAGCAGGTTGTGGAACACGCCCAAAAGGGTAAGTTTGTCCTCGGTATTTGCAATGGATTTCAGGTATTAACTGAAGCTGGTTTATTACCTGGGGTATTGACCAGAAATCAGGATTTGCATTTTATTTGCGATCGCGTCCCCCTGAAAGTTGAGCGTAACAATCTTTCTTGGACGCAAGCTTATGCAGAGGGAGAGGTTATCACCTTACCCATTGCACACGGGGAGGGGCGATTTTACGCTGATAAGGCAACTTTATCAGAAATTGAAGATAACGGACAAGTATTGTTCCGCTATCAAGGGGAGAACCCCAACGGTTCGCTGAATAATATTGCCGGGATTTGCGATCGTCGAGGTAACGTCTTAGGGATGATGCCGCACCCAGAAAGGGCTTCAGACGCTGCTCTAGGGGGTAGTGATGGGTTAAGGTTGTTTCAGGGCTTATTAGAGAAAGTAGCAGCATTAGTTTAGGCAAGACATTCCCACCTCTCAATATTGAACCAAGCTAGGGACATAGCAATGCTGTGCCCCTAATTTTTTTGTATAACTGCGAATAGAATTCATCAGATATTTTTGCCACAATAGAATGCTCTTGTTAATACCGTTCTAGATCAGGTATTTCTCAAATTGGCAAAGTATTCGCAATCACCATACCATCCAAACTGACTTGATAAATTGCTAATTAAATAAATCATCTATCTAATATCTAAATCAAGGCAAATTTATACAAGCTGGTGGATTCACTAATGTCTATTTACGATCCAATTCAACAATTTATTACCTGGCTACAAGCCTTTGAGCATCGTCTTTTACAAAACGAAGTTGATGTAGCAAAAAAGTTTATTTTACCTATGTTTCAATATCTCGGCTACCCAGAGAAATCCAGGTATGATCAATACCCTTTGAAAATGCATAATCTCGGAAACCAACTAATAAATTCAGAAATTGCTCAAATTTATTTTTCTACAGATGAAATTGAAAAACAAAATGCAGATACAGCAGTCATTATTATTCAAATTGAAGAATTGCGAAAAACAAATTTATGCCAAGCGATTGAGCAAGCTAAATTTTATAGCGTTCATCTAAAACCATTATTCTTTATTGTCACTAATGGATATCATATTAAGGTTTTTCAGCGCCTGGGCTACTATAAGGAAGAATTAGTAATTGATATTACTATGGATGCGCTTAAAAATCCTCATATAGCATCAGAATTTTATAAACAGCTAAATTATAACTTTCTTAGAAATATTGATAAATATGCATCCAATACTTTGTTATATGCCAAATATAAATTAATAGAAAAAATCATTAAAAATTATCCAGATTTACAGAAAACTTTAGAAATAGGTGATTTTCAGCCTAGCAATGCACGAAAAAATAACTGCTTAATTGTCGTGAAACCTAAAGTGGCAATTGAGTGCAATTTGCCTAAAGCTTTTGTAGAAGGTAATTGTATAATAGAGTTCAGTAGTCTCATTTTAAGAGGTTTAAAGATTAGCTTAAATCATCAATATATTTTAGGCAATTTTATGACGGGGATGGACACCAAACCTGATTGGGGATGCCGTTCTTTTCTTAGACAACTAGATGAAAATGCTTTTGAGGTATATTTAGGACAAACAACTGTAATTTTATCAGACTTAGAAACGGCTGACTTGTGTTTGTGTATTGATGCAGTTTGCCAAGAATACCAAAAGACAATTATTGAATTTGAAAATGCTCTAGAAACATGGAATTTTCAATTTATAGAATTTGCAGGTATTCGAGGTTTTTATCTATTTTCTGTTGAGCAAACATTGTGGGAGTTAATGCAGAAGTTTGCTAATGAATTTGATTATGCTCAAGGGAAATCAGAATGGCATATCTTCCATCAAGAAGATATATCAATTCGCATAAGTCGCGGTATTCGTGATCATGCTTTTATTTTGCCTAAATATGGTGGTATTTTTTCTCTTACCCCTAATAATCAAATTAATATAATCTACGCGTTAAATGATGTACATTTACAATCTTTAGAACGAGGAAAAGTAACTTCATGGCAACAAGATATCGGCCCACGGGGAACTTGGACAGCTAGATATACTAAAGAATGGTTATTAGAAAAATATATCCCTAAAGTTATTAATTATTATTCTCAGCATTCACAAGTATCTGAAGCTGAATGGCTATCAAAAATCACCATTTATCAATATGAGCGTGCGTCTATTAAAGAAATTAATGATATTAGAGATTTAGTTCCTTTTCTGCGGGATATCCAATCTTGGCTGCATATATATAGAGAAAATATTTCTGCTTCTATCTTGCGTCCATATTATAAAGCTTTTACAGATTTGGTGCGAAATACTGATTCAGCGATTTTGGGTATGGATTATATTATGGGAAATTTGCGGGGTGTTGAGTGGAAGAATTCACCAGAGCAAATTAATCTTAATTCACTAGGATGGACTTTTAAAGATGCGCTGAATTGTTTAGATGCACAAGTTGTGAAGATAAATAATTGTGAGTATGAGAAGAGTTTGCAAGCAGATTTAATCACTCGAACATTTATCTGGATGATAGAACATGGGAAAATTTCTTTTTCTCAATCTCAGATTAATGCTGCTAAACAGGCTTTGTTACCGCTTTGGAAATTAAGCCGCTTTCAAATACGTCATGTGTATCCTAATCGATAGTTAAATAGGAAAATTCACTTAAAATAAAGCTTGTAGTAAGGACTTTAGTCCTTAAAAATCCGTGAGCATAACTAAAATGCCGAACGAATAGATATATTTTACAAAGGTGAGATTCTTTCTCCCTAAATATCCTTTAGTCGAGCGATAAATCGCTCACTACAAACAAAATCTGCATTTTATAAAATTTGGGTTAAATCTAAGATAAAGCCTGGTAGAATATTTTCACCAGAAAGGCTAGGAGGATTTTTCAAAATTTCGATATCTTGCTGAGGACGATAAATTTCTACACGCTTGTTTTTCCTGTCTATCAGCCAAGCTAATTTAACTCCATTATCGATATATTCTTGCATTCTCTTTTGCAATGGTTTTAAGTTATCGCTGGGAGAACGCAATTCAATGACGAAATCAGGTGCAATAGGTGCAAATTTACTTTGTTGTTCTGGGGTTAAACTATCCCAGCGTTCTTTTTTAATCCAAGCAACGTCAGGAGAGCATTCTGTACCATTGGGAAGTTTAAAGCCGGTGGAAGAGTCGAAACCTTTACCTAATTTAGTTTGTTTATTCCAAATTCCTACTTCAACAGCGATATCAAAGTTACGATTACCTGTATCGCTGCCGGTTGGTGACATAATTAGTAGTTCTCCCGATGCTGTGCGTTCAAATCTCAAGTCGCGGTTGTTTTGACAGAGTTGAAAATATTGGTCGTCTGTTAAGTCGATTTTTATTTTCAGGGTAGGAGGTAAAGTGGTTGTCGTTGGGGACATAGGTTTAACCGCAGGATATTACTTTCTAGTTTAGTGCTGTGGGGTATAAAGATAAAGATGTTTAATATAAAAGTCTAATAAACCGAAATATTACATCAAATTTGACAAGTAAGTATAATTAATGTAAAATTTATTGTTATCCCCCTAAGCACAGTTCTTACTTATGATCCTAATTTTTCAAGATAATGTTTCAGGTACCAACTTCTATATCTGGACTATATAGAAATGAAAGAACCCTACATACCATCTGCGAGTTATAACCTATGGTCAATGTTTAAGCCAGCAGTGGGAAAAGAAGAATGGTATTGTGATATGAAAAGAGGCTTTACAAAAGTTCGTCATAAAGAACCTGAAGTTAAGGCACTTTTAGATCAAGACACAATACATCAAGAAATTGGTAAATTGGCACAAAGGGGAGTTTACGAATTTCATCAAGATATAATACTGTTAGAAAAGTCTGATGGTGTAGAAATAGTTGCAGAAATTCTGAAATTAAAAGAAAAATCAGATGAAGCTCAGGTACGAGTTATTTCTATTCTGCATAAATATTATCAACAACCCATTTTATTAGAAAAAAATATCATTAGCCTTAGCAGCGGTGATGAAGGATTTCCTAACCCAATTCGTATACAGCAAGGAAGTTATATTTTTAATCTATATGCACCTACTGACTGCATGTTTAGTGAGCCAGATGGTAAAGTCCACATTTTAGACTTCAAGACAGGTAAATCAAATTTTGACCGACGACAAGCTTACGTATATTTGTTAGCTGCTAGTTATCTTCATCCACAACAACCAGCTATTGCTTCATTCTATAATTTAGAAAATGGCTTGGCTTCTGAAATAATTACAGCTAGTGCTGAAAAACTAAAATTTGTAGAAATAGAGCTAGAAGAAATATCTAAACGTCATGAAAATGAAAAGAGACTTTATAGAAAAAACTTAGATGATTTTGCCAAAATATTTCCGCCAAATCCAGGTATTACTTGTAAGTATTGTGCTTTTAAGTCAATTTGTAAGTTTTCTCAATGTGAGGTTGTTCAGTGATTGTCAATACTGCAACTGTTAGTCAATCTGAACCATTTTATTCCAGCGAGATTTTTAGACTGAAGATTTTATCTCCTAGTATAATATGTTTTCAACTTACTCCTAAAGTTGAACAGGATGAAGGTATTCGTCTGAGCTTCCATCTTAGTCGTATTTTACCTAGTATAGTCATTATTTGGCATAAGCCCTATTTTTATGCTGTGGGTAAATGCAAAGAATCTATTAATGATTTACTTACAGAGTGGAAAGATATACTAGAACAACTTTTCCTAGAAGGATTTACAGACTTTAGCGAACAAAGTTGGGATTTTCAAGAAGTACCAATTACTCAACCAGTCTCACCAATTATTATTGCCCAATTAGCCTATCAGGTATTAAAGTCAAGCAATCCTTACCCCTTTTTGTCAAAAATTGATTTTGCCAAAAATAATGTTGAAGTCAGACGTACAATTAAATTTTGGGCAGAAACTATTGAAATAGAAAATATTGAAGAACCTGCTATTACCTTAACTATTGAAAGCAAGTTTTTAATCAATAAAAATTTAAATGAATATTATTTAAAACATCCAGATAGCCACAATCCTGATAAATTGTTAGTTGGACTAAGAGTTCAAGATCGTTCCCATGATATATCAAGTATTGGCACTATCACCAAACTTATTATGGACTCTACACCAGAACATAGAGAAAAACTTATTAACCAGGCAAAACATGAAATTAGTAAGCAAGCACTTCGAGATGCTTTATCTGAAAAAATCTTAGTTGCTGTCCAGTTTGGTAAAAATAAAAAAGTTTATGAATATGGGATGGCAGCTTTGCGTCTCCGCATTACACCTGAAACAGCTAGTCGGTTTGGGGCAGACTGGGGACAATTACTTAAGGAAACTAAAATTCCATATCAAAAGCGGCAAGAGCTTTTGGTTTACTACAAAAGAGAAGCTGACAATGCTTTATCTGCATCTGGTTATGGATTTAAGTTAGAACAAAGTATCAACAGCCGTCACTATTCAGAGTTATTTTGGCAACCACCAGTTTCGATTGAAAATACTAAGTTAATATTTGGCAACGGATTTACTTATAATCAAAGTCAAATCCTTGTCGGACTCTCTAAAGGTGGTGTTTATCGTCGTCACGAGACATATTTAAATCCATCAAGACCCATTCGGATTACTGTATTGAATTTATGTGATTTAACTTTAGATGAGTTTATTGATAAACTCAAAGTAGCTTTAAAAAGCTATAAATTTGAGGGGCTATTTGTTACTCAATCAATATCACTAAAAAGTTTGAGTGGAACTGAGGCGAGAGTAAAAGCAGAGAGAGCAGTTAATGAATTAATGGATACTCCACCTGACATAGTTTTGACGTTTTTACCCCAGTGTGATCGTAAAGCTGATGAGCAAGCGGGAGGTAGTCTTTATCATACAATCTATGACCTATTAATTCGTCGCCAGATAGCTAGCCAGATCATTTACGAGAATACCTTGAAGAATGCCAAAGATTATAAATATATTCTTCAGCAGGTGGTTCCAGGAATACTGGCAAAACTGGGTAATTTACCTTTTGTTCTAGCTGAAGCTTTACAAGTAGCTGACTATTTCATTGGTTTGGATATTTCAAGACAGTCTAAAGCAAAACTTTCCGGGACTGTAAATGCTTGTGCGAGCATTCGTCTTTATGGCAAGCAAGGTGAGTTTATTCGCTATCGGCTGGAAGATGCTTTGATTGAAGGTGAAGAAATTCCTAAAAGAGTGCTAGAAAGATTGTTGCCAGCAAAGGAGCTACAGGATAAAACTGTACTGATTTATCGTGATGGGCGTTTTTGCGGTCAAGAAGTAGACAACCTCCTAGAATGGGCTAAAGCAATTGGCTGCAAATTGATATTAGTGGAGTGTAGAAAATCTGGAATTCCTCGACTATATAAGATGGTTGATAAAACTATAACTGATAACAAAGTAGAGAAAATTCTAACTGCACCCGAAAAAGGTTTAGCACTGCGTATTTCTTCTAGTGAAGCACTTTTGGTAACAACACAGGTTACAGAAAAAATAGGTCTTGCTTTTCCTCTACGCTTAACAATTATTAATACAAACCACCCAGCCTTAATATCTCCTCCTATAGAAGAGGTAGTTGAAACTACTTTGAAGCTCACTTTGTTGCATCATGGAGCATTAAAAACGCCTCGCCTACCAATGCCAGTATATGGAGCGCACAAGACAGCTAAATTGCGATTAAAGGGGATTTATCCAAGCAGTATGTTAGAGGGCGATCGCCAGTTTTGGCTTTAGGATTAACCTTAAATATAATTTTGGCAGGAGCGATCGCACCACCATGACCACAACGCTACACCAAAAAATCACCTTAGCAGAGTTCCGCAAACTGCCAGAAACCAAGCCTGCTAGTGAATTTATCGATGGTAAAATCTACCAAAAACCGATGCCACAAGGTAAACACTCGCGACTTCAACTTAAATTGTGTAATGCAATTAATCAAGTAGTTGAAGAAGAACAAATTGCTTTAGCTTTTCCAGAACTACGCTGTAGCTTTGGTGAACGTTCAATTCTGCCAGATGTGACAGTCTTTGGTTGGGAAAGGATTCCTTTTGATGCTGCTGGGGAATTTGCAAATAGCTTTGAAATTTATCCCGATTGGACTATTGAAATTGTCTCAGCAGAAGAAAACACTACCAAAGTAATTAGAAATATTCTCTACTGTTTAAAATACGGTACAAAGTTAGGATGGTTAATTGACCCAGATGAACGGGTGATATTAGTATTTTTACCAGGACAAGAGCCTTTAGAAATAACTGGCGATGAACGCTTACCAGTACCACAATTTTTGCAACTGCATCTAACATCTACACAAATATTTACATGGCTCAAACCAGCAAAATAAAACTCCTGTTACCCCCTCCTTGCTTCCGGGGAGGGGGTGGGTTCTTCAACGCAAACAGCGAATTGCTTCTAACAACCCTCTAGCTTTATTTAGGGTTTCTTCGTATTCTTTCTCTGGTTCAGAGTCAGCCACCAAACCGGCACCGGCTTGGACTGTGACAATATTATCGTGTAATACCATTGTGCGAATGGCGATCGCACAATTCAATTGTCCTTCAAAATCGTAATAGCCATAGACACCAGAATAAACACCCCGACGGCTAGGTTCTAACTCATGGATAATTTCCATCGCCCTGATTTTCGGTGCACCGCTGACTGTCCCCGCGGGGAAGCTAGCCTTGAGCAAATCCCAGGCATTCTTATCAGGGGCTAATTTACCCACCACATTACTCACAATGTGCATCACATGAGAGTAGCGCTCAACTACCATTAATTCATCCACTCTCACACTACCGCTTTGGCAAACACGCCCTAAATCATTCCGTCCTAAATCGACCAGCATGACGTGTTCAGCAATTTCTTTGGGGTCTTGAAGTAAATCTTCGGCTAGGGCTATATCTTCTTGGTTTGTCTTACCCCGTGGACGTGTCCCCGCAATTGGGCGGACTGTTGCTATTGTGCCACCATCAGGATCACGTTCTGCTTTCACCATCACTTCTGGACTGGAACCGATGATTTGCCAATCTTTAAAGTTAAAGTAAGCCATGTAAGGCGAAGGATTAATCTGGCGCAGCGAACGGTAAAGAGCAAAAGGATCGCCTGTGTATTCTGTTGATAATCGCTGGGATATGACTACTTGGAAGATATCGCCAGCTTTAATATATTCTTTGGCTTTTTCGACCCTGGCGCAGAAATCTGGGCGGGTGAAGTTGCTGGTGTATTCATCTGCTCCCCCTTTTTGCCTGCTTTCTGGTGATGTCCAGGCTAATTTGGTATTTTGTGGCGATAGGGGTAGAGATAGCTTGCTTACCATTTGGGTAACGCGATCGCACGCTTGTTGATATGCTGCCTCTAAACTCACTTCTTTGTCACGTAAATCAGCGTAGGCGATCGCCCAAATTTTCCGCTTCACCTGGTCAAAAACCAACAGGTGGTCTACCTGCATCCACAATCCATCCGGGATATTTCTCTCATCCGGTGGATAAACTGGCACTCGCGGCTCAATCCAGTGAATCAATTCATAACCCCAAAACCCAAACAAACCGCCAATTCCTGAAGGTAGCTCTGGTAACTTCACTGGGTAATAAGGGGCAAGACATTTAGATAATGCTGTAAAGGGATCGCCTGTAAACACATTCTGGGAACCATCCCGCTGTGTTTGAATCGTGCGATCTCCCCTTGCTTCCAAAATCCACTGCGGATCGCCACCCAATAAACTATAACGTCCTAGTTTTTCTCCACCTTCCACCGATTCCAACAAAAAGCTATAGGGCTGATCTGCACAAACTTTATACCAAGCAGATACAGGCGTATCTAAGTCTGCTATGCATTCCTGATACACAGGCACAAAGTTGCCTTCTAAGGCTAGCTGGGAAAAATGGGAAAAATTGGGGAATATCATAAAGGGATTCGCAATTGGGTATTAGGTAATGGGTAATCGGTAATGGGTAATCGGTAAGAGTTTTTCCCATAACCAATTACCCATTACCGATTACTTAGTCCCTAAGCGTCGTGGGTAGCTTTACCACTAAACTTGAGTTGTGCAGGATTAGGGTTTTGTCCGATGCGGCGTGGTACATAACGCACTTTATCACGACCTGGGTTAACCTTTTCAGGGAAGACGCCATCAGCCGGGTGAATTAAAGTGGTTTCTCCGCTGGGTAAAATCCGGTAAATTTTGTAGTCTGTGATTTTGAATTTCCGGAGTTGACCACCCAAGGCGATGCCTTGTTCTTTCCGAGCTATGTACAGGAGGTTTTCGCCCTTCCGCATAGTGGCAGCGCCACCTGTAGGCAATTCAAATACCTGCTCTTTGGCGCTAGTCCAAGTGATAGCGTACTTTTCTTCTTGATCTGCTTTGCTCAGGAGTCCACCAGTGCTGCCACCATAGAGCGGCGTTTGTCCAGATAGCTTTTCTGCCATAAACTATTCTCTCAACGTTTAAGGTTTTTACGGCATCGTAACACCGCTACTTGGATCATATTGCGATCGCGTCATAGACTGTAACAGTTTGGTAATGGGTAATTGGTAATGGGTAATTGGTAATGGGTAATTGGTAATTGGTAATTGGTAATTGGTAAAACTTTTACCCAGTAAAGAGTCCCTAGTCCCCAGTAGTGCCTTGAACTATGGGGATGGTGAAATGAAACTGACTGCCTTGGTCTTTGCCCGTTGACTGTGCCCAAATTTCGCCCCCCCAGCCATTGACAATTTGGCGAGAAATTGCTAGCCCAAGACCAGTGCCGCCGGTGGTACGGCGCAGCGCTCCCTCTTCTTGATAGAAGCGGTCAAAAACTATTTCCAGGCGGTTGGGTTCAATGCCTCGTCCGGTGTCAGCCACGGTGACTTCAACCATCTGATGAGAATTGCGAGCAGCCTCAATCGTGATCTGTCCTGACGAGGGTGTAAATTTGCAAGCATTGTCTATGAGTTTTGCCAGTACCTCCACCAGCCAATCACCATCAGCCCTAACCAAAGGCAGGTTTTCGGCAATTTGAATTTTGATTTGCGGCGGTTTATCCTCAGCAGAGCGCGAGCGAAGTCGGCTGAGTGCTAAATCTACACATTCTTGGAAACTGAGAGATTCTGAATGCCATTCCACTCGACCACTTTCTAAGTTGGAAAGCGTTAAAAAATCTTGCACCAGTTTCCGCATTCGTTCTGAGTCAGAAAGAGCCGTGTTCAGCATCACCTGTTGCAACTCTAGGGGCATATCTGGCTCGCTAGCGAGACTTTCCAGGCACACTTGAATAGTAGATAGGGGGGTACGGAGTTCATGCCCAGTGATAGCTATCAGGTTGCTGCGGGTGCGGTCTAGGGCTTCTAGCTGCTTGTTAAGTTCTTCTAGGTTGGCAAAGGCTTCCGCTTGGATCAACGCTGCTCCCACTTGGGTAGCGATCGCTTTTACCAAATCCAACTCCCCAGATTGCCACTCATGGGGTGGCAGACGGCAATAGTGTAACTCCACAATACCCAACAATCGCCCCTGATAAAACACTGGTTCCATCAACCAAGAACGAATGGCAAACTTTTTGGCAATTAAGGAAAGCGCCGCCGAACTCGTAACGCGATCGTCAATCAGCGTATCAGTCACACAGACGCCTTCACCCTCTTGGATAATTTCCCGAAATAAGGGATTGTTCTCTAACTCCCAGGTTTGCCCGCGCACAGAGACAATGCCAGGATTCAAAAACTCATGTTCAATAATCGCTTGGCCATCCGTGGCTTGAGCGCGATAAATTAAACAGCGGCAAGTTCCCAAGTGCTGCCCCAATTCTTGTGCTGCCACATTGAGAACTTCGCGGGGATCAAGCGATCGGCGAATAGCCGTGCTAATCGAGTTAACCAAGCGTTCTTTCCGGGCTTGGGCGGTGATGGAACGGTAAGCCTTGTGCAATTTGTACTGACTAGCTTGCAGATAAGTTACTAAGCGCTGCACAAAGGGGTCAGTATCAATATCACAAGCATACTCATTCAGGGCTGCGGTTCCAGAGTTACCTCTTGGCTCGCCGAGTCCAAACCGCTGGCGTGCCTCCTCAATTTTGTCCGCCAAGACTGGTCTATAAACCACAATCCTGTCTAATAGCAATTGGGCTGCTTTTAGACTGACACCCCGCTCCGATGTCCAAATCCCCTCGAATCTTCGCCCTGTGTCCGTATCCAAACCAGGGCTGATTTCCGGAACTTGTTTGTTTTTAGCAATGGAGCCAAGGCTTTCCCGGCAAACCAAACAAGTAGCATAATTATCAGCAATCACCACCAAATGCCACTCTTGACTTAAGCCATCCTCTGGCTCAAAGGCTACTTTTTCATAGTATTCCGAGCTATTGGTGAAATCCGTTTCCGGTGCAGATAATACATATATTTGGTCACTTCGCTGGGAAAGCCGTTGGTAGCGATGAGCTTCTTGACGGTAAAATCGCTCTCGTTGGAAACTAGCAATTACCAGGGGCTGGAATAAAGTCGCAGCTAACACCTGATCTTCCATCGCATGGGAGAGCGCCGTTAGTGAAGCCTTGAAATATAGCTGGGGCCGCAGGTAGGGTAGTGACTTTAGCAGATCACTCAGCACAGAAGTCGAAATACTCATGAATATCGTTAAACGCCCAATCTGGAAAAGATCCACCTCACAACTGCATTGTACAAATTACAACGGACTCACAAGTTAAACAGAAAGTTGCGATATGTAAAGAATGCTCAATGGATAGTCTGTTTTTTTGTAATCTCTGGCAGTTAAGCCTCTATAGCCTCTATAAGAAACTGGTATACTTAACCTAAAGTGAAGCACGGGATTTAGGCAGCTACAGTCAAAGGTTAGTATTTTTTTACTTAATTTTCTAAATATCTACATATTCCAGTCTATAGTTCGTTTCCATCTAAATCAAGCCAATCAAGGTTTGTGAATCAAGGTCAGTCAGATTGGTGTAACTAATTACTGCTGAGTCGAAGGAGAAAGTTGAATAAGCTGAGTATTCCCTATGTCTAGTATCGCTGAATGTTCAGCAACCAATAAATCAGCTAAAAATCCCCAATTTCCAGCCTTGACTTCAGATTTAAAACATATACATTTATAGGATTTGCTAATGTCAGTTTGATGCCTGCCATGATACAAGCAGTGTGTGAGGATTGTTTTGGTGTTAATGGCTCAAATGATTTATCGAGAACATCTTTTTACTGAAGTTTTGATGTCTCCCACAAGTCGCCCTCCAGGTGACTAGGATGGAGACTGAACCTCAGACTTATCTTTTGTTTACCCGAATACGACCGCGCAAATTTAGACCTGTACACGGAACTTTGGCCCATGACACCGGATACACTAATCACACCGGAAAAGATTTTCTTGGATGGAAAAACTTTTATTCCCGCCGAACAATTACCTATCCCGGAATGGCCTTGTGTTGTCAGTGAGAGACAACAGCCAACTCTGACTGTTAAAGATGATGATTTATTTTTGGTGACAGACACAATGGGGAACATTTCTGGTTGTTCCCTCAATGATGGCAGCCCCAGTATGGGACTATTTTGCTGTGATACTCGGTTTCTAAGTCGCCTAGAGTTGCAGATTGATGGGCGATCGCCTGTTATCCTCAGTAGTACCGCTGAAAAAGGTTTCTCCCTCTCAGTTTTGTGTACTAATCCTAAAGTCGAAGATCGTCTGAAAGCGGATACTGTGGGGATTCGCCGGGAATTTGTACTCAATGGGGCCCTATTTGAAGAATTAGAAGTCTCTAACTTCAGCACTACAACCGTCAGTTTTGAACTCAGCCTCAGCTTTGATGCAGATTATGTTGATTTATTTGAAGTCCGAGGTTTTGGCAGAGAAAAACGGGGGAAAATTTTACGACTATTGGAATCCACCCATGAGGATGTTTCATCTACTCTTGTCGATGGCGCTAAACTCCCCCAGGTTCAAGCTTCTAGAGAAGAATCCCTAACACTGGCTTATCAAGGTTTAGATGGCTTGGTGATGGAATCCCGGATCCAATTCCAGTATCGCCAACCAGACTATTTCAAGGGTTACACAGCAGTTTGGCAGTTAGAGTTGGCTTCTCACGAAACCCAGAAACTGGGCTACCGGGTGAATATGCTGACAAACAACAAGTCCAGTTCTACTGTGAATGCAGCTGTCACCTTAGTACAGGCAAAAGCTGCTGAGTTGATGGAAGAGCAACACTGGGTACAACAAATTACACGCATTAGCTCAGATAAAAGTATTTTCAATCGAGTGATTGAACGAGCTGAACAAGATATGTATTTGTTGCGCCAGTCTTTTGGCAAGTATAAGACTGTTTCGGCTGGAGTACCCTGGTTTTCAACGCTGTTTGGGCGAGATTCCTTGATTACAGCTTCCCAAACCCTGATGTTAAATCCGCAAATTGCCAAAGAAACTTTGATTTTACTGGCGGCATTTCAAGGAAAAACTGAGGATGAATGGCGCGAAGAGGAACCAGGCAAGATTTTGCATGAGTTGCGCTTGGGGGAAATGGCTCGTTGTCAGGAAATTCCCCATACACCTTACTACGGCACAGTCGATGCCACTCCCCTGTGGTTGATGTTGTATGCTGAGTACTACGCTTGGACTAATGATAAAGAAACCATAGAGCAACTTTGGCCCAATGCCTTAGCAGCAATGGAGTGGATTGATCACCATACCAAAGAAACTGGTTATCTGAGCTACTACCGTAGATCTAAACGCGGTCTGACAAATCAAGGCTGGAAAGACTCTGGTGACTGTATTGTAGACGCTAGAGGCAACCTCGCCCACGGTTCAATTGCCCTTTGTGAAGTGCAAGCTTATGTTTATGCGGCAAAAACTCGCCTTGTAGAAATTGCCAGAATGAGGAAGCGTCTTGATTTGGCAGAACGCTGGCAAGAAGATGCCAGAGAACTGAAGGTTCGTTTCAATAAAGACTTTTGGATAGAAGATCAAGACTTCTGCGCCCTAGCGTTAGATGGAGAGGGAAATCAAGCAGACAGTATTACCTCTAATCCCGGTCACTGTCTGCATTTGGGCATTTTCACACCGGAAAAAGCCTACAGCGTGGCAGAAAGGTTACGAGCACCAGATATGTTTAATGGTTGGGGGATTCGCACCTTGAGCAGTTTGTCCCCTGCTTACAATCCGATGGGATATCACATTGGTTCAGTTTGGCCCCATGATAATTCCCTGATTGCTATCGGATTGCGATCGCTTGGTCTAATCGATCAAGCCCTGGAACTTTTCCAAGGTTTATTCGACATGACTAATCAGCAGCCCTATCAGCGTCCTCCAGAACTCTTTTGTGGCTATGAATTAAATGGTGATAACGCCCCTGTGCATTATCCAGTTGCCTGTACCCCCCAAGCTTGGGCTACTGGTAGTATTTTCCAACTGCTGCAAATGGTCGTCAACTTGGTGCCTGACGCGCAAAATAACTGCTTGCGAATTATCGATCCTGCTTTGCCAGAGTCAATTAATCGTCTGTCATTACACAATTTGCGAGTTGGCCCCACCATTCTAGATTTAGAATTCGAGCGTTCTGGTAGCACTACTGCTTGTCGCGTCGTTAAAAAACGGGGTAATCTCCGAGTGGTGATTGAAGCGTAAATAAGGAACGTCAGAATCAGGATTTACAAGATTTGAGGATTTGAGGAGAAACAGAATCAGGAGGAAGATACATTTTAAATCCTGTTCATCCTTTAATCCTCAAAATCCTGATTCTGACAGATGAATTAGGCTTCCTCTTGACGCTCACTTTTCTGACCTGGGGAAGCTTCATAAAGAGCATCTAACTGTTGGCGAGCATCTTCTACATTAATCGAACGCATTACCAAAAGCGGCTCTTTAATTAAATTACCTGCGCTATCTAGTAACTCTGGATGGGGTATAAACCTTTTTTTTGATGCATAGTAGTCAAAGTTGCCTTGGTTGCCGATTGATGAAGGTTTCGTCGCATAAGTCCGCTCACGATCAAAACTAAACATCACCAGGTTGCGAATTAAATTAGCAACAGCTATAAATGCAAGAATAGTAAAAGCAAGAATGTAAAGTAGGTGTAACATCGAATTTTCCTCCAGGGGCGGCAAGTTTTAAAATCTTATTTTGTAGCGCTTCTCTTCCGTTATCTAGTGATTCACAGCTAAGGCAGATATTTTATGCACTCTTTGTGCGCCTATTTATATGGGGCGATTTGTTAACCTTTATTTAAATAAACGTAGCATGGGATACATTATTTTGTGAATAAAAATAATGTTAAGGATTTTTTCCTATCTGTTCGACTTTATATTCGTCTTGCTGTTGCCCATTCGTCTGCCACAGATAGATCGGATAGATTCAGACTTCTCGCGCTTCACGGGAGCGCCTTGCTACATTCCAGCATTCTGTTACCAATTGATGCCAAGGCTTTAAGGTTGCCATATCAATACCGACTTGTTCTCCAGTTGCTGCAAACAGCACCTTTGCTGTGGTCAGTTCCGCCTGTGCTTGGTTAATCCGCAAGAGCAAGTCAGATTGCTCTTCGTTACTCATAAATGAGAGTTGCTCAGTTTCCAGCATTTCGCGCGATCGCGTAAACCAATATTGAAAATCTTCTAACAGCGGTTCCAAAACTGTTTTTAGCAACTCAGTCCCTGGTAAATTAGAGTCTCGCATAAATTGAGAAGATACTTCAAACTTTCTTACTAAAGATTAACATTATTTATTATTCTTAACATTTTTCTCAGAATATGTCTTTAAAAAATATTTGTAGCTTATGCTACTTTTTTAGTATATGGGCTAGTGAAAGGGTTTGTATAGTTACCTTTGGAGGTGTATTTATATATCCGAAGGCATAGCTGGGATCGGATGGCAATCAAAAATGATCAATGAGGCTATGGGAAAGTCTGGGAATACACAGGTAAAGTACTCCTGGATGCTTTTTCTTTGGGAAACTTGGTTTGAACTTGGGCCGCTATTATAAATTAAGAGAATCCACTGGTTCTGGCGATGGCGTCATCATCAAGTGGGCTATTGCCTCCTGGGATATATTTTTCAGAACTTCATTTGTAATCACTTCGCCAATGGTTCAACAGCCAATGTCGCCTAATCAAGCTCCCAATAAGTTAGAACAACCAGAAAAAATTTACTTACCGCGTACCAGCGAATCGGAGAAGTTAAAAAAAATTCGCCATACAGCTTCCCATGTGATGGCGATGGCAGTACAAAAGCTGTTTCCCAAGACGCAAGTTACAATTGGCCCCTGGATTGAAAACGGATTTTACTACGACTTTGATAGTCCAGAACCATTTAGCGACAAGGATCTAAAAGCCATCCAGAAAGAGATGGTGAAAATTATCAACCGCAAACTGCCAGTAATTCGGGAAGAAGTTAGCCGAGAAGAAGCTGAACGCCGAATTCAGGAAATTAAAGAACCTTATAAGTTAGAAATCCTGGGAGATATTAAATCCGAACCAATCACAATTTACCATTTGGGTAATGAATGGTGGGATTTGTGCGCTGGGCCCCATTTGGAAAACACCAGCGAAATTCACCCCAAAGCCATTGATTTAGAAAGCGTTGCTGGTGCTTATTGGCGTGGGGATGAAACCAAGGCGCAATTACAACGCATCTACGCTACTGCTTGGGAAACTCCAGAACAATTGGCTGAGTACAAGCGGCGGAAAGAAGAAGCGCTACGGCGAGATCACCGCAAACTGGGTAAGGAACTGGGATTATTTATCTTTTCTGACCAAGTGGGGCCGGGTTTACCTTTGTGGACGCCCAAAGGTACTTTGCTGCGGAGTATCTTGACAGATTTTCTCCAGCAGGAACAGATCAAACGCGGTTATTTGCCTGTGGTAACGCCCCATATTTCCAGAGTGGATTTATTTAAAACCTCTGGACATTGGCAGAAATACAAAGAAGATATGTTTCCCTTAATGGCGGAGGATGAGGAAGCAGCAGCTTTAGAACAGGGCTTTGTTCTCAAGCCAATGAATTGCCCTTTCCACATCCAACTATATAAGAGTGAATTGCGTTCTTATCGGGAACTCCCAATGCGGCTGGCGGAATTTGGCACTGTTTACCGCTATGAACAATCAGGGGAATTGGGCGGTTTAACAAGGGTGCGCGGTTTTACTGTGGATGATTCTCACCTCTTCGTCACCCCAGAACAATTAGACAGCGAATTCCTCAGCGTTGTAGATTTAATTTTGTCGGTGTTCAATAGTTTGCAACTGAAGAATTTTAAAGCTAGACTCAGTTTCCGCGATCGCACTAGTGATAAATATATCGGTTCCGATGAAGTTTGGGATAAAGCCGAAGGTGCGATTCGCCGCGCTGTGGAAAAGTTAGGAATGGAATATTTTGAGGGTATTGGGGAAGCGGCATTTTATGGCCCCAAGTTAGACTTTATCTTCAGTGATGCTTTAGAAAGAGAGTGGCAGCTGGGAACGGTACAGGTAGATTACAATTTGCCTGAACGCTTTGAGTTGGAATATGTTGCCGAAGATGGTTCCCGCAAACGTCCGGTAATGATTCACCGTGCGCCTTTTGGTTCGCTGGAACGGTTGATTGGGATTTTAATTGAAGAGTATGCGGGTGATTTCCCTTTGTGGTTAGCACCGGTGCAATTTAGATTGCTGCCTGTGGGTGAAGACCAGCTAGATTTTACTAAGGATGTGGCGGCGAAGTTTAGAGCTTTGGGAATTCGTGCGGAAGTTGACACTAGTGGCGATCGCTTGGGTAAACTAATTCGCAATGGGGAAAAAGACAAAATACCTGTGATGGCTGTGGTGGGGGCTAAGGAAGTGGAAAGCAACAGCTTGAGTATCCGTACTCGCGCTGCTGGAGATTTGGGCGCTATACCTGTAGATGAGGTGTTGGAGAAGATGAAAGTGGCGATCGCTAATTTCCAGAATTTCTAGCAAACTATAGTCTGGGTAATTCCCACTAGCGGTAAGGTTAATTTCACCTACCGCCCTTTAATATACACCCCACATCCCTTGCTGTCTGTCGGTGGCAAGGGGTATTTTTTCAACGCAGAGGCATACAGAGTAAAGCGCAGACTACACAGAGGGTATACCTGGAATAAAGATTCTAAAGAAATTGTTACAAAGTTTAGTAGAATGACATCATTCACAGATAAGTATTTTTTCTTATATACATGATAGCGGATCAATTTCCCTGGCTTACCGCGATTGTTTTGCTACCACTCATTGCTTCCCTGCTTATCCCTGTGCTGCCTGATAAAGATGGCAAGCTCGTTCGGTGGTATGCACTGGGTGTAGGTATTGCAGACTTTGCCTTAATGTGCTATGCCTTTTGGAATCATTACGATGCCAGCAGTGCTAGTTTTCAACTTGTGGAAAATTATGCCTGGATGCCTCAGTTAGGTCTAAGCTGGGCAGTATCAGTTGATGGACTTTCAGCCCCCCTTGTGCTTCTAGCAGGATTTGTTACCACACTTTCGATTTTTTCAGCATGGCAAGTTGATCGCCGTCCCCGCCTCTTCTATTTCCTCATGCTGGTGCTGTATTCCGCACAGGTAGGGGTGTTTGTCGCCCAAGACTTGCTGCTGTTTTTCATCATGTGGGAAGTGGAACTGATTCCCGTATACCTACTCGTGTGCATTTGGGGTGGGCAAAAACGCCGCTACGCAGCTACAAAATTTTTACTGTATACCGCAGCAGCTTCTATATTTATATTGGTAGCAGCTCTGGCAATGGGTCTATACGGTGGTGGCGATGTGAGCTTTGATATAGCCGCCCTCGCCATGAAGGAATATCCCCTTGGTCTACAACTGCTGCTATATGCCGGTTTGCTGATTGCTTTTGGTGTCAAGCTAGCTATTTTTCCCCTGCATACTTGGTTACCCGACGCCCACGGTGAAGCCTCTTCTCCAGTATCGATGATACTAGCTGGTGTACTGCTGAAGATGGGTGGATACGGGCTGATTCGCCTCAATCTTGAACTGCTTTCTGATGCACATATTTACTTCGCACCAGTTCTGGCCATTTTGGGGGTTGTCAATATTATCTATGGTGCCTTAAACTCCTTTGCTCAGACGAATATGAAGCGGCGTTTGGCTTATTCGTCAATTTCTCACATGGGTTTTGTACTGCTGGGTATTGCGTCTTTCACCGATTTGGGTATCAACGGCGCGATGTTGCAGATGCTCTCTCACGGTTTAATCGCATCGGTGTTATTCTTCTTAGCAGGCGTAACCTACGATCGCTCCCGTACAATGGTAATGGCAGACATGGGCGGTATTGGTCAAGCAATGCCTAAAGTTTTCGCCCTATTTACAATCAGTGCAATGGCGTCTTTAGCTCTCCCTGGTATGAGTGGCTTCGTCGGTGAACTCTCGGTTTTTGTCGGTTTGACAACTAGCGATGTCTATAGTTCAACCTTCTGCACTGTGACAGTTTTCCTCGCCGCTGTGGGAGTAATTCTCACACCAATCTATCTACTTTCGATGTTGCGAGAGGTATTTTACGGATCTGGTGCAGCGCTAATCTGCGACATTAACAATGTAGCCTCGGAAAATTTGGAAGATGAGGGAACAGCTTGTTTTGGTACAGACTGCCTCCTACCAACTGAAACAGTTTATAGTGATGCCAGGCCCCGTGAAGTCTTTATTGCTGCCTGTTTTCTAGTGATGATTATTGGCATCGGTTTCTACCCCAAAGTGGCTATGCAGATGTACGATGTCAAAACTGTGGCAATAAATGCTCAAGTTCGTCAATCTTATACTGTAGTCGCCCAAACAAATCCCCGCATCTATGCTAGTGGATTCTTGGTTCCTAAAGTTCCAAAGGCTGAGGTAACGCCTGTTTTGGGAACTTTGAAGTAAGCTTGATTTTGCGGGAAAGTGCGTAAACAGCGCTCTTTTTTTAGGTTATCGATTTGACTAAAAACTCTACGCAACCTACAATTACTATATTAGAGTATACATAAATAGGTTGCGTATGAGCAATACTTCCTTCTTTGATGAACAGAAAGAGCAATCCTTAATCAAAGCTAGGATTGTTGAAAAATATTTTTGGGCTTGGGCAAATGTAATAATTGGATA
Source organism: Cylindrospermum sp. FACHB-282 (assembly GCF_014697195.1). GTDB lineage: Bacteria > Cyanobacteriota > Cyanobacteriia > Cyanobacteriales > Nostocaceae > Cylindrospermum. The sequence continues at coordinate 211,904 of NZ_JACJRJ010000001.1, forward strand.
TCTAAAAAATACTGAAAGGAAAGGTTGGAACGTTGATCCAAAAATTGCCTATATAGACCTTTTTGCCGGGCCCGGTAGATATAAAGACGGTGCAAAATCGACACCAATAAAAGTTTTAGAGACTGCAATTTCTAATCCAGATATGCAAAATAGGCTGGTGACAGTTTTTAATGATGTAGATGCAGAAAATGTCAATTCTCTTCAAGAAGCTATAAATTTAATTCCTGGGATTGAGAATTTAAAATATAAGCCTCAAGTAATCAATCATGAAGTTGGAGAAAATATTGTCAAAAGTTTTAATGAACTAAAGTTAGTTCCGACATTATTTTTTGTAGATCCGTGGGGATATAAGGGCTTATCACTAGAACTTATTAACTCAGTTGTAAAAAACTGGGGGTGTGATTGCCTCTTCTTTTTTAACTACAATCGCATCAATATGGGTTTAAGTAACGCATCTGTTGAAAAACACATGAATCCGCTGTTTGGAAAAATACGAGCAGATAAAGTGCGTGAGCAATTGAACAACGCACTTAAACCAGAAGAACGAGAATTAATAATTATAGAGGCAATCTGCGAAGCTCTAAAAGAAATGGGTGGAGAGTATGTTCTTCCTTTTCGCTTCAAACATGAAAATGGTAGCCGTACTAGCCACCACTTGATATTTGTGAGTAAGAATGTCAAAGGCTATACAATCATGAAGGACATAATGGCAAAAGAGAGTTCTGACGAGAATCAAGGTGTACCTTCTTTTGAATACAATCCAGCCACTTTTAGACAACCCTTGCTTTTTGATTTTTATCGTCCTCTTGACGACTTGGAAGAAATGCTATTGGATAAATTTGCAGGACAAACAATAAGTATGCTAGAAGTTTACGATCAACATCACGTTGGAAAGCGTTATATTGGCAAGAATTACAAAACTGCTCTTAATAATCTTGAAGCTAAGGGTAAGATTACAGCAGAACCACCTGCTAATAAACGAAAAAAGAACAAAGGTGAAATTACCTTTGCAGATTCGGTAAAAGTTATATTTCCATCTAAGCAGTGATTGCTAAATTTTGTTTTTTTACTTTTAATTTCACTGGAGTATTCCCCCATTTTCTTTGATGCTGCTTCCAAGCATCAGGCATTTCTTCCCATATTATACCATCGAGTAACCTACCTCCAGCCTTAGAAGTTCTGCCACCAATCTGCTTAAAGAAAAATGCAACTTCTGCTTCTTGACATTGGTTACGAATATCCTCTACCCATTCAGTTTTGAGAGGGCGATGTTTTTGTCCAGACTCTCCACCGACAATAACCCAATGAATATCTGTTAAATCAAGATTTAATTCGCCTAAAAGTGGTTCACATGAAAGAAAGCGGACAGCCGCAGGAACTTGACGAAGATAGTTAATACGCTCAACATAGTTTTGATTTTCAACTGACACACCTAACCAGATATTTTCATGAAATTCTAAATGAGAAGATAATTCAAGTAGCCTTTCAGGTCGTTTTGTTAATATTTGATATATATGACAAGGCGTTTTATGTATCACTTCAAATACATTTTGAATAAAATCAAGAGGTACATCTTCGTGAAAAAGGTCGCTCATTGAATTCACAAATATTCTACTTGGAGTACGCCACTTTAAAGGCTCTGCTAACCTTTCTGGATGCAAAGTTAAGTCAAATCCATTTTTGAAATTATTAGGAAACCGTTTAGTCAGAGCTTCTGCGTAACAATGCAAACAACCAGGGCTAACCTTATTACAACCAGTTGTTGGGTTCCAGGTTTTATCTGTCCACTCAATGCCGGTGTGTGTACTAGACATATTACATAACCTTGTAAATTACAAACTCTGCAAATTCTTCTTTTTAGAAGCTTTGATTTTTGTAGTGTATCTGTACTATAACAAAACTCGTGAGCATCTTATCGCTATAGTATCCCCAATACATGAGATGCTAGTTGATAGATTGGTGAGTATTTGCAAATGTCTCTGGTTTCTACTGTCACTGTTACCGTTCCCGCCACCACTGCTAATTTGGGGCCTGGTTTTGATTGCATTGGTGCAGCTTTGGGACTATACAACGAATTTAAGTTTACTCGCCTCGATGAAGGTGGGTTAATTATTCATGTCACAGGTGCGGAAGCTGAACGGGTGCAAACTGATGAAAGTAATATGCTGTATCAGGCGTTTGTCAGGTTATATCAATATATAGAGCAGACGCCGCCAGCAGTGAAAATAGAGATTCAAATGGGTGTACCTCTGGCGCGGGGTTTGGGTAGTTCAGCGACAGCAATTGTTGGGGGGTTGGTTGCGGCTAATCAATTGGCTGGTGTACCTTTGTCTGAGTTGCAGGTGATGGAATTAGCGATCGCCATCGAAGGACATCCTGATAATGTAGTACCAGCCCTAATCGGCGGATGTCGTCTCGCCGCTACCAGCAGCACAGGTTGGGAAATTTGCGATGTTCCTTGGCATGAAAATATTATCCCAGTAGTCGCAATTCCTGATTTTGAACTTTCCACCTCGGAAGCGCGGCGAGTCTTACCCACAGAATACAGTCGTGCTGATGCGATTTTCAACACCGCACATTTGGGATTATTATTGCGCGGTTTGCAAACTGGTAAGGGAGAATGGTTAAGTGCAGCTTTACAAGATAAGTTGCATCAGCCTTATCGCCAAGCTTTAATTCCTGGTTATGATGCTGTGAATGCAGCTGCTGTCGCTGCTGGTGCTTATGGCATGGTGATTAGTGGTGCGGGGCCAACTTTGTTAGCTTTGACTAATGGGTTGCAAGCCAAAGCAGTAGAAACGGCGATGGCAGATGCTTGGAAGCAAGAGGGAATTACCTCAATTGTGCGATCGCTCTCTCTCGATACCCAAGGCGCCAATATATCGTAAACTCAGAAACTCTTACCTCAGCACTCAGCAGTCAATTTATGGAGCAAATTCAAGCAGAAATAGTGGCGCTGCATTCTCAAATTCAAGCACTCCAGCAAGAACGTGCTGCCCTCACTATTAATAATGTCAAATCTGGAGAGCATCATTCACCCCGCGCCATAGTTGAGGCTTATCGCCGCCATGCTAGAGAAAATCCCCAACTGTCTGCTGAACTCCAAGGCATAGATAATGCGATCGCCGCCCTAGAATTTCAGCTAAATTACAAACAAGCCGAGTTAGCCCGTTGGAAAATAGAGTCAAGACGAATTTCCCAAGAGCAGGAGCTAGAAGAAGCCAAAAGAATAGCTCAACTTCATGCCGAGCGAATTAATCAACTAGCGGCCGATCTTGCAGCCGAAATCCGCCTGCTGAAAGCTTGCGCCGATCATCTCAGTCCCATATATTGGCAGGTTTATTACAAGCCTTTCATCACCGGCTTTAAAACAATCTCCGTTCCCTATGTCCGCTCAGATGGGGAAGTTTGGACTATTGTCAACCGTATTGTTTAAACCAATTTAGGTGAATGTAACATTCAATAAATGACCGTGCTATAAACGAAAGATTATAAATGATAACGGTGACATAAGTCGCCGTTTTTTTTATTGACGTTGCAAAAATTTACTTTTACAATAGATGCTCAAGGGATTTAATAAGTATTTATTACTATCTAGCCTCCAAATAAAAACTTCCTAGAGAAAAATATTTACAAAAGTAACGATTCCTTAATATAATGTAATTAAAAGCGAAACCGAAAAACGATTGTCAGCAGTGATGAATGCTATTCAAGTTCCCTGGTTAACAACCATAATTCTTTTCCCCCTAGTGGCTGCCCTAGCCATTCCCTTAATCCCCGACAAAGAGGGCAAAACTGTACGCTGGTACGGACTGGGAGTAGCTTTTGCAGACTTTGCACTCATGATTTATGCCTTTTGGCATAACTACGATTTCCAAAACTCAGCACTCCAATTTGTCGAAAACTACCCTTGGGTACCACAGTTAGGAATGCATTGGGCTGTAGGGGTTGATGGTTTGTCGATGCCCCTAGTACTACTGACAGGCTTAATCAACACACTCGCAGTATTCGCGGCTTGGAAAGTTACCAACAAGCCGCGATTATTTTTTGGGTTAATGCTGGTGATGTACAGCGCCCAGTTAGGCGTGTTTCTCGCCCAAGATTTACTCTTGTTCTTCCTCATGTGGGAAATCGAGTTAGTACCGGTTTACCTGCTAATTTCCATCTGGGGAGGACAAAACCGCCGCTATGCAGCAACCAAGTTCATTATTTACACCGCCGCTGCATCTATATTTATCTTGGTTGCCGGTTTTGCAATGGCATTCTCTGGCGATACTGTCACCTTCAACATGACAGCCTTGGGAATGAAAGAATATTCCAAAGCCTTTGAACTCTTAGTTTATGCAGGTTTCTTAATTGCCTTCGGCGTCAAACTGCCAATTTTCCCTCTACACACTTGGTTACCTGACGCCCACGGTGAAGCATCTGCTCCCGGTTCTATGATTTTGGCAGGTGTGTTGCTGAAAATGGGTGGTTATGCCCTCATCCGCTTCAACGTCGAAATGTTGCCCAACGCCCATGTCACCTTTGCCCCAGTCTTAGCAATCTTGGGTGTAGTGAATATAGTCTACGGTGCTTGCTGCGCCTTTGCCCAAACCAACCTCAAACGCCGCTTGGCTTACTCTTCAATTGCCCACATGGGGTTTGTGTTGATTGGGATTGCCTCCTACACAGAAATCGGCATCAGCGGCGCAGTGCTACAAATGGTTTCCCACGGTTTGATTGCTGCTAGCTTATTCTTCCTCTCTGGTGTCACCTACGAACGTACCCACACCTTGATAATGGATAAAATGGGCGGCATGGCCAAAGTAATGCCCAGAACCTTCGCTCTGTTTACAATTGCTTCAATGGCTTCTCTTGCCTTACCAGGCATGAGCGGCTTTGTTGGAGAATTGATGGTATTCCTCGGAATCGCCAGCAGTGATGTTTACAGTTCCAGCTTCAAAATTGTAGTCATCTTCCTGTCAGCGGTTGGCGTCATTCTCACACCGATTTATCTCCTCTCGATGTTGCGTCAAGTTTTCTACGGCAACCAAAGCGAAGAGTTACATCTAGATGCAGCCATCTCTGATATTAAGCCCCGCGAATTGTTTATCACCGCTTGTTTGTTGCTTCCCATCATCGGTATCGGCTTCTATCCCAAATTAGCAACGCAGACTTATGATGTAAAAACAGTAGAACTAGCGGCTCATGCCCGTCAAGTTCTCCCAGTTGTTGCTCACCAAGAACCAACAAGTGTCTATTCGCGTGTTTCTACAGCACCAACCTTAGCTTCTTCCCAGGTTGATAGTTTAGTTAATATTTCAGAGTAAATAAACTTCCCAATAAGGGTATCGCACGTAAATTCTAAATTTCAGGGGAATACAGGGGCGGTTAAGAAACCACCCCTAAAATTTTTTTTAATTAATATTGGGTAATAAGTAGAGAAATTAAATTAAAAGAAAGCTCGTAGTAAGGACTTTAGTCCTTGAACTGCTTGCCCAAACAGAAAAATCGCTCACTACAAACAAAATTTTTATTTTACTAACATTTAATTATGTCTACCTACTTATCACATCCGATTGATTACTCATGATTCACGTTCGCGGAGCGTGCCATAGGCAAAGAACCCCACACCATCAAAAGTGCCTTTTAACTCCCCTCTCTCCCGTGGTAGAGGTTTTAGGGGTGGGGTTCCGGGTTTTCTGGGTAATTGCACCAACACAATATAATTTATTTTTTTGGCAGTCCCTTACACCATTCCTGGAAATCATGTTCGTATGATTCCCCTGTAGTCTTATAAGCCTTCATACAATGCAAGAACAAACCTAATCCCCAAGCCAATAGCGGAAAAATTGCCCAGAAATAAGAAGGGCTTGTGAACAGATTTAACAAAATCAAAAACCCATTTACCCCAATAAAAGAAACCACGTGTGATTTTAACTCCCTGCGTCGTTGGGCGTTAAACATCTGCCGCTTTTTGCCTTCTACTTCCTGTATCAACCATTCTTGTTCAGCAGCTTGCAGCGATGCAGCCGAAACACCCAATTCTGATGCTATCTCTATAATTTGCTCCCGTGAAACTTCTCCCTGCTGCTTACGAGCAAAAGCAATTTGGAGAATCCGTTGCATTTCATCTGAATTGTAAGTCATATAAATACCTATGATGGTGAAAAATAGCCCGGAGAATTAAGTTAGTTTTGAAACTTTAGCTACACAATCATTAAAAAATATATCTGCCTGTTGTTACGAACTGTTAGAAACACATTTTATATCTGAAGAAATAACTCGTGAAGTAATGAAAAACACAAATCTAGATTTATTAAAAAGAAAAGCCCCAACTTCTTAAAGAAGTCAGAGATATTGTTGTTCAATAATAATTTAATAGTCTAGATGTTAATATTGCTGTATTATTTTCATCCAAAAATTTTCTTAATAGACGTAAATTAATAACCTGTTGGACATTTAAATTGCATATTGTCTAGTGGTTATATCAGTGTGATCGCCACACTGAACTAGGCAATATGCAACAGTTTTGTCGTTAGCATTCTAGGTTCTGGTAATGCTTTAGCACTAATCTTTTAAGAAGTAATATTAATTTTTTTGACTAAATACGTATTTATACTACTGTTAGGCAAATATAAGACATATTATAATGTTGATTACTCGTACTTAAATAGATTTTAGAATAAATATGGATCAGATAGTAGATAAAATAGCTGCGTTAGGTGTGCCTGGACTTGTATTAGTTGTAGCTATGGCATTTACAGGGTGGGCAGGTGCTGCGGCAATAACAGCAGCGTTAGCTTTCCTTGGCGGACCTTTTGGGATGCTTGGAGGAATTGCTGTACTTGGGATTCTTGGCTTGATATCAAAAGGATTGGCAGAATACGGTTTTGAAAGAATTTTTAAAGCGACTGTAGAAGAACTGAGAAAAAAAGGTAAGTCTAAATCTGACATAGAACGCGAAGTTGAATCATATCCAATTTCGGGTGATCTAAAATTGAAGATAAAAGATTATCTGAAAACGATTTCTTAGCTCAAATATTTATTAGGCCAAACCTTGACAAATTCGCACTTAATATTTAAATTTTAGAGACATTTATCGCAATGCCTCTGCATGGTTTACAACGTCAAATATGTTGGATTTATTAAATGTATTCTTAATGATAATTGGTATCAATTAAACATTTTATAACTAGATTTTGTCCTATTGCTAAGGGAAATAAATTACACCTGGATATAACTATGTCTGAACAACCCTCTGAAAATGTTAATAATGTAATTGATACTCAAAAAATAGACAGGATTCGTGCTTGCAGTGAATTAATTAAGTCTATATCAAAATTTATCTGGATTGCTGTGGTTTTGATAATTATTATTCACTTTTGGGGCAATTTTTCTACTAACCAAATTAAGCAAAAAATCAATCCAACTACAGTAAATATAACCATTCCTGAACAAAAGCAATATCAAATTTCTGGTGATGTTGCATCTGCTCTTAGTAAAGCATTAGTCGTTGCTAGAGAATCTGCTGCCAATAATTTAGAACAGTGGAAAAATGAGGTGATGCACCGAGTAGATCATCCATTTCTAGATTGGTACTACAACTACTTCAATCAGCTAGGCATTGGAGCAAAAGCTATTTGGATAAATTTATACTCTATTTCAGAAGAAGAAAAAGCCGAAAAACTAATTGGCAGTTTTCAACAAGAATTTGCTAAACAAGTTTTCCAACCATCATTAATGCAACTGGAAATGGAACGTTTTACACGACAAGCAGTTGATACATATGTTTCTGAAACAAATCGTAATTTAGCTGGAGTTCAAAGCGCATACAATATTCCACAACCTACCTGGGAAAGATTTCTCGAAGGTTTAGGTAGTATAACTTACAGTAGTGGGGGACAGCAGCAGAATCTAACACTTAGGGGCATTTCACGGGGTACAGGCTATCTAGCTACTACTGCAATGATAAAGGCTGTTGGTGTTATTGGTACGAAGAAAGTTGTCACAACTACAGTGAGTAAAGCAACTTCTAAAGCTGTCACTAAGTTAGCGACCAAAACAGCAGCCAAAGCTGCTGCTGAGGGAACTGGCGAAATGGCAGTTGGTCTTCTAGGATTAGAGTTATTAAATCCAATTGCAGGTTTGGGTATTCTTGTTTGGGATGTCTGGGATCATTATCATACTGTTCAAGTAGAAAGGCCGATTCTGCGAGCAAACCTAGAAAATTATTTGAACGAGGTTAAGGAGTCACTGCTTAACGATAAAGAGAATGGAATTTTGTCTTCGGTCAACAAATTCCATGATGGAATTCTTGACAGTTTGAACAGTAACTTAGGTGTGGGTTGATTTTTAATAATTACTACATATTACTGCCAGAAAGTTTTTATTTCCATAGTCCCTCCAGTACCCCTCATGACTACTATTAAGGAACAACTAATTGCGGCCATGGAAAATACTCCAGAACCGATTCTGGAACAAACCCTCGACTATCTCGAATATCTCAAAACCAAAATAAATGCTTCTGCTATTAAATCAAGCAGTGTTCCTGTAAAACATGGAGAACCGATATTACGTGGCTCTAAAGCTAAAGATTTGCTAAAATTTGCTGGAACTTGGCAAGGTGACGACTTCGAGAAATGTCTTCAGCTTGTTTACTATACCCGAACCGAAGCTGAATTTTGATGTATCTTCTAGACACTCATAATCGTGCCTTTGCTTCTTGGTGTATAAGCAGAAATGAAAAACACCTTAACAAGATACAAAAACTCAGGAAGTTATTTAAAAATTACTTCCTCTCGAATCTCAATATTCAAAGCACGTTGAACTTTTAAAATTTTTGTGAAACTAGAATTAGCATATTTATTAGCTTCATCACGTTGTACCTGTTGTTCCTTAACGCTTAAACGTTCAGCTAATTGTTCTTGAGTTAAACCACGAAAAATCCGTGCTTTAATAAGTGCTTCTGGCAATTCTTCTAAAGAACTACATTCTAATCTATCTATTTTCCTTTCTTTCAGATTTTGATATTCTTCAACTTGTTCACGCAGTTCTTCTAATTGACCATTCAATGATTCTAAATGTGATTGATATCGTAATTTTTGATTTTTATCTTCTGGTGGTGGAGTATTTTTTATATTTGCTATTGCCAATTCAAACTTTTTGATTTGTGCCTTAGTAATCATGTATTGACGTTCATTTAAAATCATCCTAAAATCTCCTAAAATCTGTCTCTGTTTTGGTTGGAGCATTGCTCACAATTAAGCAATGCCAAGCAAGTTATTATCACTCTATAAGTCTACTGCAATTACACCTCTAAGATTACCGTTATTATCTTGTTGAAGAAAATCCAAAAAAGTACCATAATCATCCGCATAAGTTGAAGCTGGGAAAAGTTCGCCACCATAATTATTCTTTTGTGCTAATCTCTTATTTCTACCAGCATCCAATAGGTTTATATCTAATGTATTTAGTATCTCAAAATCTACTTTTTCATCCTCCCAACAAACATCAAAATCGTTTGGATATGTTTTCCTGCTCACAAAACTCCCACAGATATAAATACGCCTACACCCAGCTTCTCGTAATACTTGACTAGCTCTTTTTATTCCGTCTAAAAGCGTTTGACGACGCTCATTGAAAGCTAGAACATCTTTGATTTCTTCCCAGGTAGAAACATGAATACCAGCAGGTAAATTTCCATTTTGATCGAACTTTGGCAGCATTATTAATTATCCTTGTTTTGTTAACTAGAGTAGACATAGGCATTCCTTGTTTTGAAGATGATAATGATAATAGTTGAATTTTAACACAATCTTTTTGTTGTGTCAAGTCTGAATTTAGAAAATTTACCCATAAAAAAGCGGGCTAACCGCTGATTAAATGGTTAGCCCGTCGAGCTTTGGGAACGCGCAGAGAAATTATTATTGCAGTACCAACTTGACATTGGCGTTTTGCAGGCCGCGTTGTTTTACTTCAGCCAAAGTTTTGTTAACGGCATACTTTTGGTTGATGGAGTTAATCAACTCGGTTTGGTTGTGCTTTTTAGCAACGCCCCACAGGTCAGCAATGAGGTCAAAAGAACCATCGCTGTTGCGAGACCAACCTAAATCGTATTCGCCTTCCAATGTAGCAACGATGTCGGAACGTACGCGCTGACCGTTATAACCACGGACATCTGCTTCAGTCTTTACGCTAATACCTAAGTCGCGCAAAGAAGCTTTGAGGATTTCGGCATCGGTGATTTTGGTACGCAGGGTGCTAAAATGAGACATGTGGGTTTCCTCCAAAAGAGAAGAGTGAGAAAAACGACAACGGTTTCTTTTCGGCGAAGCCGCGCTTAACGGGGGCGGCTTTTTTTCAAAACTGCTAGCCTGGTCAGCTAGCCTTTCCCCTCTGGGATTAGCAGAGGAAAGCTTTTAAAACTCCATTCGCTGATATTCAGCAACGGAGGCTGCGGCGGGTCGTGCGCGCTGTCTGGCCCAGTCTCTGAGAGCTGTGACCTGTTCTTGCATCGTGCGAGACAGTGGCAGAGTCGCCTTCAGTGCAGCGATAATATCTAATTGGGTGAACTCCCTTTCTTGGGCAAAAGCTTCATACATTGCCGCAACGATCGCTTGTTCAATTTCTGCCCCAGAAAAGCCGTCAGACATTTTTGCTAATTGCTCAAGATCAAATCTAGCAATGTCTTCCCGCCGCTTGGTCAGGTGGATGTTGTAAATATCTTGCCGTTCTTCTGGAGTCGGCAGATCCACAAAGAAGATTTCGTCAAACCGACCTTTCCTCAAAAACTCCCCAGGTAATCGCTCTACGCGGTTAGCGGTAGCCATTACAAATACTGGAGATTTCTTCTCTTGCATCCATGTGAGGAAAGAACCAAATATCCTACTGGAAGTTCCGCCATCTGAGTCGCCGGAACCAGCACTACCAGCAAAGGATTTGTCTAACTCATCGATAAACAGAATCGTTGGCGAAATTGATTCTGCTGTTTTTAGGGCGTTCCGCAGATTTGCTTCACTTCGACCCACCATTGAGCCGTCGTAAACTCGCCCCATATCCAAGCGCAGGATTGGTAAACCCCACAGCCGGGAAGTAGTTTTGGCAATTAGCGACTTACCACAACCGGGAACTCCGAGAATCAGCATTCCCTTTGGTTGAGGCAAACCGTACTCCCGCGCTTTTTCTGTAAAGGCGTTGGAGCGTTGCTTGAGCCATTTTTTTAACTCTTCTAAGCCGCCTACAGCTTCAATGGTTTCATCTTCTTCGATGTACTCTAGGATGCCATTGCGCCGAATTAGCTGCTTCTTCTCAGATAAAACTATATCTACTTCATCTTCCGTCAGCCGCCCTGTAGTTACCTGCGCCTTACGGTATACTTTTTCAGCTTCATCTTTAGTTAGGCCCAAAGCTGCTCTGAGAAGCTTTTCTCGCGCCTCTGTAGTTAGTCGCCGACCACGATTTTGCTCTAGATGCTGGGTTAAAACTTTGTTCAACTCAGCCATGTCTGGTAGTTGAAAGTCGAGGACGACAACTTCTTTTTCCAGTTCGATGGGAACTTGCTGCATTGGTGACATCAAGATGATGTTTTTTTGCATTCCCTTGAAACTGGCGATCGCATCCCGCAGCGATCTGGTTGTGGGCGGCGCATCAATAAATGGATGTAAATCTTTAAGAATAAATATACTGGGTTCTTTCTGCCTGATGATCCACTCAATCGCCGCCTCCGGAGACACAGTGTTGTGTTGAGTAACGTTCCGAGGTTGACCGTACTCCACTATGCCGTGAGTAACTGTCCAAATATATACTCGGCGTTGGGGCTTTAATAATTGAGCGATTGTTGAAATTGCCTGCTCAGCCCGCTCTTCCTCGGAGGTCACAAGGTAGATTAGAGGGTATTGAGCTTGAATGAGTATATTGAGCTCTTCTTTCATATCTATCGACCTACACGAGACCTTATAAGAGACAGTACAGCCATTGCTTTTGGTAAAGACAACCGAACTATGAGTTATTCATAATTCCTATCTAGCAAGCAACTAATTCTTCTTCACCCTTGGGATGGGTTTCGTTTTGTTCCATCTCATCAATGGGAAGAGATTCTTGACCAATTATTGCTGGTTGGTTACCCAGAGTCAGCAATTCCCCATCTCGCAAGATCAGTGAACTGTCACAAGTGGGACAGGAATAAACTCTATGAGTTCGACCATAAGAAGAAGCTTCCACTTCCTCAACCAATTCTGAATTTGTCAGGTAGAAAAACAGGGCACGTTCCGCTAGTTCGGACATTGGTTCGGAATCGACTGCTGAACGAATTTTCAATTTTTTGTGCAGTTCCGGCGACAAATACAAAGTGACCTTTTGCTTCGTTTGCATATAACTCTTTAACGGTCTTACCCGGGTATGTAACTACATTATCGACTCCTTGATTTGTTGTCAAGACGGCAAAACGTTTTGCTGGCTATTTTGTTACATTTATTCACAATATTGTCTGGACTGCTATTTTGGTCATCTGGGCGGAAAGTTTTTGGGGGTTTCATTAAAGTTATCCTTTCATTGGCGGTTCCTGAGCCAAAATCTACTCATTAGATGCGTCAACTCGGTACGCAGCGCGGCATCACCCAAGATTTTGTGTGAAAACGAGATTATATAAGCCGCCTTCGGTGGGTTGGAACCGCCAATTTTGTCCAGGTTTTTTCCAAGGGTGAAAGCGAGATTATATAAGCCGCCCTTTAGTGTTGGCTGACCAATTTTGGATAGGTTTTTACCTTGGGGAAAAAACTTTGTGGTCAACAGTGGAAGAGAAACAAGCTGTGCCAGTCTTGATCAGAACACCGATATCTGAAATGATCCAAATGGGGATGGAAGTTGATCAAGTTTTTGTTTGTAATACTCGCTACATAATACAGCCCGCAAGCGATGCCTGTGGAGGTATCCAAACAGGGAACGCTGATTCTTGCTCTTTGGGGCTACTTCATAGTCAGTGGCTTTGGCAAAAGGTGTAATAATGACGACAGATGGGGTTAAAACCTATAATTTGGGGCGGAGAATTTATGCTTTCGCCATCACCTCTAGTATTGCTAGTGCGATCGCCTTATGGGGATGTAGTACATCTAGTTTCAAAACTACTGACCTCACCTGGAAGACTTACAGCAATTCCCGTTATGGCTTTGAATTTCCATATCCCCGCAACTGGACTTCTCTGGCAACCCCAGTAAATAATGATGGGATTACCTTTGTTTCACCACGCAACGACTCTGTAGAGATTCGGGGGTGGGCGGGTTATCAGTTACCAGCATCGAGTAGCGAAGACCAGAAGGCGATCAAAAAGACCAACTATAACTTTCAAACCGTTCAAGGAATTTTTGGGGTATTGGTTGTAGAAGTTGGACAAACAGTAAGTTCAATGACACTGACAATAACTCAGGGTGAAATGAAATACTACTGGCACGGGCAAAGCAACAGTCAAGAATTTCAAGATTACTACCGTTTGTTTTACTACATTGCCCAACAGTACCGGATTCCAAAGTCTTGAGTCCTGAGTGCTGAGTGAAAATTGCTGAGAATTAGCTCCATCTTGCCATCTCCCCATGCTCAACTCTCGATATCTCATTCAGAATGATGATTGCGAGGGTGCAGAAACCTGATAGATTTAGCTATCAGCGAGTAAAAACTAGTAAAAGTCAACGACCCACGACTAGAAGTCGATGGGCTGTTCCAGCCCACACCCTAGTTGGTAGTTGACCAGGCTAAGTCTATTCACAGACTACGTTAACGGCAAGTGTTCAAGACCTACCTACAGACGCTTCCACCAGTCTGAGCTTCTAGCACTGGGGGATTAAATAGATTTATTCGCGTAAGTAGGTATCTCCTAGACAACACTGGCTGTTAACATTGCACGGAGTAGCGTAGGCAATTCCCGGCATACAGGGAAGGATTGGGTACTACTCCTCTACCCCTCCACCCCGATTTTGTGATGGCAACTTTGGTTGTCTTGTCGTATTTCCTCCCTTGGCTAAAGCCTCTGGGTTTCCACACTTCCCAAGAAATTTTATGAAAGTCCTGGTTATTGGTGGCGATGGGTATTGCGGTTGGGCAACCGCACTTTACCTTTCTAAACAAGGTTATGAAGTTGGAATTTTAGACAGTTTGGTGCGGCGGCATTGGGATAACGAACTGGGTGTCGAAACTCTTACCCCAATCGCACCAATTCAGCAACGCCTCCAGCGCTGGCAAGATTTGACTGGTAAATCTATTGACCTGTTTATTGGTGATATTACTAATTACGAGTTTCTCACCAAAGTTCTGCACAAATTTCAGCCAAACGCCCTAGTGCATTTTGGCGAACAGCGTTCGGCGCCATTTTCCATGATTGACCGTGAACATGCAGTTCTGACCCAGGTAAATAATGTGGTCGGTACTTTGAACTTACTGTATGCTATACGAGAAGATTTTCCAGACTGCCACTTGGTAAAGCTGGGGACAATGGGTGAATACGGTACACCCAATATTGATATTGAAGAAGGGTATATCACTATTGAACACAACGGGCGCAAAGATACCCTGCCTTATCCCAAACAGCCCGGTTCAATGTATCACTTAAGCAAAGTCCATGATAGCCACAATATCCACTTTGCTTGCCGAATTTGGGGATTGCGGGCTACAGACTTAAATCAAGGTATAGTTTACGGCGTTTTAACCGAAGAAACCGGGATAGACGAACTATTAATTAACCGCCTTGATTATGATGGCGTTTTTGGTACAGCACTCAACCGTTTCTGCATTCAAGCGGCCATTGGGCATCCCCTGACAGTTTATGGTAAGGGCGGACAAACACGTGGGTTTTTGGATATTCGGGATACAGTACGATGCGTGGAATTAGCGATCGCTAACCCCGCTTCAGCCGGAGAATTCCGCGTATTTAACCAATTTACCGAACAATACAGCGTTGGCGACTTGGCCAATATGGTGAAAAAAGCCGGGAACACGATTGGACTAAATGTGGAAATCGATCACTTGGATAACCCCAGAGTTGAGAAAGAAGAACATTACTTCAACGCTAAAAACACCAAACTGCTCGATTTAGGTTTACATCCCCACTATCTCTCTGATTCTCTACTTGATTCTTTGTTAAACTTTGCCATCAAATATCAGAAACGAGTTGATCACAAACAAATTTTGCCCAAAGTGTCTTGGCACAGAAATTAGGGTAAAAGCTGCGTGAGGCTAGTCACAAAACCTGATCTCCATCAAGTTACTAGCTGTACCCGAAATGGTCGTCATATTATATCACAATATGACGACCAATCAATTCACGACTTACGCAAAAATGACGTAAAATCCCTAATTTACCGTAGGGGCAATTCATGAATTGCCCCTACACTTCGTGCTTGAGGCGTAAGTCCTACAATTGTTGTTTATCATGCCTATTATCCAGCTATTAACAACTTGGCCCGTGAGAAAAAGCTGTTAAGGACTCTCAAGTTCATCTGCAATGGGACACAGACTATCACCCATGCCGCGGAAAATTAGAACGTCAGGCTATTGAACAGGGTTTACGTGGTCAGATGCTGGCTACTTAAGCAGGCGATTGGATTATTCAGATTGAAAATATCTCAGAATTTGTGCCTCACCAAAGACAAAACCTTAAATCTCACTATTTAGAATTGATTACGCCACAGGAGAAGGTATACCCTGTGTTTGATTGCAAAATTCAATCAAAGCTGGGATTATCTGCCTGTACTCAATAGTTTTTTTTGACTACTCTCAGCGCTGAAGCGACTGAGATTCCAAGAATCACTTCTTAGAGTTTCTGTTTCATAGCACCAGCCTGAACAGATTTACTCTGTTCAGGTCTTACAGTCGCTCCACAGACATTCACCGCAAGCCCTTATGAGAATTGCCCTATTTACCGAAACCTTTTTGCCCAAGGTTGACGGCATTGTAACGCGACTGCGCCACACCGTTGATCACTTACAGCGCAATGGAGATCAAGTCTTGGTGATTGCCCCTGAGGGTGGCATTACTGAACACAAAGGAGCGAGAGTTTATGGTGTTACTGGCTTTCCTCTACCATTGTATCCAGAGTTGAAAATGGCATTGCCCCGTCCAGCCATTGGTTCTGCCTTAGAAAAGTTTCAGCCAGATATTATTCATGTGGTTAATCCAGCAGTTTTGGGATTATCTGGAATTTTTTACAGCAAAGTCCTGAAAATTCCCCTAGTGGCGTCTTACCATACCCATTTACCACAATATCTCCAGCATTACGGCTTGGGGATGCTAGAAGGGTTACTCTGGGAATTACTCAAGGGTGCCCATAATCAAGCCGCGTTAAATCTGTGTACATCGACAGCAATGATGGCAGAATTAACAGGACATGGTATTGAACGAGTAGATTTGTGGCAACGTGGGGTGGATACAGAGTTATTTCACCCTGATCTAGCTAGTGCCTCCATGCGATCGCATCTGTCCCAAAATCATCCCAAAAGCCCCTTACTACTTTACGTCGGACGTCTTTCTGCCGAAAAAGAAATTGAGCGCATTAAACCAATTTTAGAAGCCATTCCCGAAGCAAGGTTGGCACTGGTAGGAGATGGGCCTCACCGTCAAGCACTGCAAAAACACTTTGCAGGCACAAACACCCATTTTGTGGGTTATCTCATGGGAAAGGAGTTAGGATCTGCCTTTGCTAGCGCTGATGCCTTTATCTTTCCTTCCCGAACAGAGACACTAGGATTAGTGCTACTAGAAGCGATGGCTGGGGGATGTCCAGTAGTCGCCTGCCGTTCTGGGGGAATTCCTGATATTGTCACAGATGGGGTAAATGGATATCTGTTTGAACCAACAGAAGATATCCAATTGGCGATCGCAGCTACTTTTCGTCTCTTACAACAGCAACAAGAACGAACCGTTATCCGTCAAAATGCTCGGAAGGAAGCAGAAAGATGGGGATGGGCAGCTGCCACACGCCAGCTACAAGACTATTATTCCAAGGTAATCTTCTCTCAAAAGTTGACAAAAGCTTTCTAACTAGTACGACACGGCGGAAATAAAGCTACCATCCAAAATAGACGAAAAGCATACTTCATCAGCTTTTTTAATTTTGTATCCCGTACGGGATCCCTAGGCTCTATGAGATAATTTTTAATTACACGAGCCTTAGCAGCTAATCCTTCTAACTTCATACTTCATCCTGCTGTTGATTTGTCAAATCAGGTTTCCCGCCTCAAACGTTGGGAAATGTTGTATTTAAAATTCAATAATCTATGGAAAAAAATTTAAAATCTAAAATCTAAAATCTAAAATTCCCATGACACTTTCCCACTCAGGTAGCGTCTTGGCTACATTAACTGAACTTACACAAGTTAACCGCACCCAAGCCCTACTAAGTCGCGTCAAAGACCTTTCTGTTAACGAATTTGTTTGCTTACTTGACTTCATCACCGCTGAGTTCCAGCAATTTCTCAGAGCTATTGATCTGCTCAATAATGAAGCTCTAGAAGCTCTGTTGGAGAAAGTACTAGAAGCTATCACACTGAAAATTGGTCAAATTCTCCAAGCAGAACATACAGCTATTTTTTTAGTTGACTATCACAAAGGTCATCTGTGGTCAAAAGTCCTCCAAGAGCATACCCAAAAATTTTTAGAAATCCGGATTCCCATCACGGTTGGTATCCCTGGTCATGTTGCTAGTACGGGTGAATATCTAAACATATCTGAAACCTCATCTCACCCCCTCTTCAGCCCAGAACTGGAAAAACAAATGGGCTATAAGATTGACAATATTTTATGTATGCCAGTTTTAAGTAGCAAAAACCAGACTGTAGCTGTAGTGCAACTGGCCAATAAAGCTGGGGATGATCCTTTTAATCAAGATGATGAGGAGCGTTTTCGAGACTTTGCCGCTTCTATTGGCATTATTCTAGAAAGCTGCCAGTCTTTTTATGTAGCAGCTCGCAATCAACGGGGGGCAACAGCGCTGTTGCGGGCAACTCAGACTCTGGGGCAAAGTCTGGATTTAGAAGCCACTTTGCAGATAGTCATGGAACAAGCCCGGATTTTAATGCAAGCAGACCGCAGCACACTGTTTTTGTATCGGAGAGAGATGGGCGAACTCTGGACAAAGGTGGCGGCCGCCTGCGATGATACACAATTTATAGAAATTCGGATCCCCGCTAATCGTGGTATTGCTGGCTATGTGGCTTCTACTGGTCAAGCGCTGAATATCCCTGATGCCTACAAAGACCCCCGATTTGACCCAAGTACAGATAAAAAGACTGGGTATCTAACTCATAATATCCTGTGTTTGCCAGTGTTTAATTCGGCAAATGAATTGATTGGCGTGACGCAGTTAATTAATAAGGAACAAGGTAGTTTTACCGCCTCTGATGAAGAGTTTATGCGAGCGTTTAATATTCAGGCAGGAATTGCCCTGGAAAATGCCCGCTTATTTGAAAATCTGTTGTTGGAAAAACAGTATCAAAAAGACATCCTCCAAAGTCTTTCAGATGCTGTAATTTCTACTGATATGCAAGGACAGATTGTCACTATTAATGATGCCGCACTAGAGTTACTGGGTTGTCCCTTGAGAGAGCCTAGTAGCAAGAGTAACAAGCTGCTGTGGGAACAAAATTTGATTGGTCGCCTAGTTTGGGAGGTTGTGCCGATTGAAAATCTGCAAACCCGTCTGGAAGATAGTTTAAAAAATGGGGCCAGACATTATGTGCCAGAGCAGAGTTTGTTGGTGGGACTGTATGAAGTTATTAGTGGTGAATATCGAGTAGTAACTGAGACTCACTTAGGAAAATCTATCCACACCACTGGTGCTTCTGGGGTCAGGACTCAGCAATTAATTTTGGCTGTACGCTCACGCAGCAACCCAGACATTTTTATTCCCTGGAATCAACCGCTGATCCCCCAGTCTGAGTTTCTTAGTGCTGATGTGGTGCAAAAATTAGACCGCAGCACTAATCTTACCGTCAATCCCCTGACTAACCCGGAAGGTGGGGTACGGGGTGGGTTGGTGGTGTTAGAAGATATTAGTCAAGAAAAACGCTTGAAAACTACCATGTACCGCTACCTGACACCCCATGTAGCCGAGCAAGTTATGGCCCTGGGAGAGGATGCCTTGATGGTGGGTGAGCGTAAGGATGTGACTATCTTGTTTTCGGATATTCGGGGTTACACAACCCTAACAGAAAACTTGGGAGCGGCTGAGGTGGTATCACTGCTGAATCAGTATTTTGAAACGATGGTGGAGGCAGTTTTTAACTACGAAGGCACTCTTGATAAGTTTATAGGTGATGCCTTAATGGCAGTGTTTGGTGCGCCCCTACCGCTGACAGAAAATCATGCTTGGAGGGCAGTGCAGTCAGCATTGGATATGCGCCACCGTTTAGAGGAATTCAACCAGCGGCGGATTATCCAGGCACAGCCACGAATTCATATTGGTATTGGGATTAGTTCTGGGGAAGTGGTTTCGGGTAATATCGGTTCCCACAAACGCATGGACTACACTGTGATTGGAGATGGTGTGAATTTGAGCTCTCGCTTGGAAGGTGTGACCAAAGAATATGGTTGTGATATTATTTTAAGTGAATTTACTTATAAAATGTGTGGCGATCGCATCTGGGTGCGCCAGTTGGATAAAATTCGGGTGAAAGGTAAACATCAGGCAGTGAATATCTACGAGTTAATTGGCGATCGCACCAAGCCCCTAGATGCCAATACCCAAGAGTTCTTGTCCCATTACCATAATGGACGTACTGCTTATTTAGGGCGCAACTTCTCAAATGCGATCGTCTGTTTTGAAGCTGCTAAACGCATTCGACCCATAGACCAAGCCGTTAATATCCACCTAGAACGCGCTTGTAATTACCAAGAAACACCACCACCAGATTCCTGGGATGGTGTGTGGACAATGGTTGCCAAGTAGGCGATTGGCAGGGGCACTCCTTTATGAGGCCATCGCTCTGAAAATTTAGCAAAATTTGGGGAAAATACAAGATGAACTACCCACAGTTGGCTACGCCTGAACTGTGGGTTTCTACATCCCCCAGTCCGTTTTTAGCGGAGACTTCCACAGATTTTTGACGCTTCATTGCCCCTAGTTGCTTCAT
>NZ_JACJRJ010000010.1 GCF_014697195.1 Cylindrospermum sp. FACHB-282
CCCCGTCCTGTCAAACCTATGGTTTGAATTAGTTGGGGGTCAATTCGTCGTCGCCCAAAAATTCATCCCACACTCCTAAGAGTGAGTGTGGGGCTTCTTTTCGTTTAAGCTAACAATTGCTAATAAATGCTCATTTTTAAGGATTTGCAACAGCATTCTAACTGTCCCGGTTTTGGTGGCTTACCTTAAGGTGCGTTAGGGAACGCACCCTACAGATGTAGCGCTATGGCGCGGTGCGATCGCTTCGCCAAAGGCGATCGCATCTTTATGTCTGGACAAGTGGTAACAATTATGCGTGGGGAATTAATCACCAAAATAGTTGTGAGGCTCTAGTTTTTTGTACTACGTTTTGTTTCAAATTGATGCAATACGCTAAATATAAGGATTCCAAATCCAAAATCCAAAATCTAAAATCTAAAATTGTATGAGTGACAATAGTAAGTAAGTCCATTTCTCGGTTTTAGAAATGACAGCTAAACAAATAGATAGTAGAAATCCGCGCCAATCTAGCGACTGGCCGATTGAGCAATTACCTGGATTGAGCCAAGAGGAACAATCCCAACTGCAAAGTTTTGGTATTACCACCACAGGAGCGCTAGTCAAACAAGGGAAAACGCCAGAGGCGAGATTGGCCCTAGCAAATAAATTACAGATGAATCTTCAGTACATTAATAAATGGGTGGCTTTAGCTGACTTGGCGCGGATTCCCAGTGTCGGGCCAGAACATTGTGGTTTATTGCTGCACGCGGGTTTTGTTTCTGTGGCGCAGTTGTCCCAAACTCCTACTCACCGATTGCACCAACAAGTTATGCGGTTGCACGTGGCGACAATGCAACGGCGAGATTTATGCCCAGCAATTGAGCTAGTACAACAATGGAGTCAACAAGCGCGACAAATAAGTTAAAAATCCAAATTTTGAATTTTGAATTTTGAATTGTTCACTCTTTAGCTAAGACGCCATTAAGGAAGATGTCAGCGAGTCCTTCTGCCATTTGTTGCATTTCCTGGGGGGAGGCGTCGGGCGACATGAGGGTATTGTCGGAAAAACCTGCGATCGCAAACATGCCCAAAAAAACCTTAGCAACAAGCTTGGCATCTGTCTGACGATAGATGCCTTTATCCATTGCTGTTTGAAAAAATGCTTCGGCGACATCGGTCATTTTGCCAATCACTTCTATCTGAATGCGATCGCGCAAGTCTGGGTGAAACTGCACTTCCATAAAACAAACCCGCATCAAATCGGCATTTTGTTGTAAATTCCACATTCGGCGGCGCATCACCTGAGCGATCGCTTTATAGCTGCCCATTTCACTCAATTCTGTCAGCAAATCTGTGAGAATTTCTACCCAACCACTAGTGGCTACTTCTACTAAAATTGCCTTTTTATTGGGAAAATAACGAAACAGCGTGCCTTCGGCTACACCTGCTTTTTGTGCTAAGTCGCGGGTGGTAGTGCTAGCAAACCCCTGGGACGAAAACAACCTCAGCGCTGCCTGTAAAATCCGGGTGCGCGTCTGTGCTTCTGAAGGCGGAGGAGAATTAAAAACTCGCATAGTGATTATAGTTATATCTGCTGTACAAAGACTAGACAACTCTAGACTTTGCTTGACGCTTCAACGGGAGCATGGGAGCAGTTATTCCCTCCACGTCCAGGCACGGGTTAGCCGATATAAAAATGCTAACAATTACTAACAATTGCTCACATTTTATTCCTGCTTCTACCTGGAAGTGTCGGCACTATCCAGTCCAGCCGCCTGCTGTATGCCAGTTGCTACAACTTTGGACACCAAAGCAACGCACTGGCTCAAATTTATCGCCGCGTTTAAATCTTTAGTTCTTACAAATCTATTTTCCAGCAGTTACACTTGGTTTTGGCGAAACTAGTCAATATTTTTATTGAACTAGATTTTTGGGGAGTTCCATCATAATTTTTGTGACAAAAACATCAGCAAATTGTCAAGTGTTATTTATGGTTGTCCAGTCAAACCAATGTTAGTACCTCACGGCGGAAATAAAGCTAGGATTCAAAATCCACCAAAAGCCTACATCATCAGCTTTTTGAATTTTGTATCCCTTACCGGAGCCGTAGGCTCTATGAGAGAATTCCCCGTAAGCGTAGCTTCTGGTAGAGAAGCGTTACTAGTCAAAAGCTCCAGAACACGAATTGTAGGATCATTCCCTAATGTTAAGTACAAAAAGCCCAGAAAACTTAACACAACATTAGCGCTCTTTTTAGCTAATTACCTGTCTCTGAAGAAGTATAACTTTACTTGAATTTTCGCTTATGAATCAGCCCAGACGGTCAATTTTGGATTGGTTAAATCAAGTATCTGTCACCTGGCATCGGCTGTGTTTAACCACCTTAGCCTTAATAATGCTGTTCTCTGTCATGCCAGAAATGGTATCAGCGCAACAAATCGCCAAAACTCCTACCCCACCAACTGCTCAAACTACAATTCAACCCTATCTAGATCGGGCAATCAAGGAGTTGACAGAGTTTCGCCTCGACAATGGCATGAAGTTTATTGTTTTGGAACGGCATCAAGCGCCAGTGGTTTCTTTTCTTACCTATGCCAATGTAGGCGGTGTGGATGAGCCAAAGGGTAAAACTGGTGTAGCCCACTTTCTCGAACATTTGGCGTTTAAAGGTACTCAGCGTATTGGTACAACAGACTACAAAGCAGAAAAACCACTACTAGAACGCTTGGAGCAGTTGGATACCCAAATTAAAACCGCAAAAGTCGGGGGTAAAAAAGATGAGATTTCCCAATTGCAAGCTGAGTTTAAGCAAGTGGAATCCCAAGCAGCCAAGCTAGTGAAGCAAAATGAGATGGGGCGAATTGTCGAACAAGCCGGAGGTGTGGGTTTAAATGCCAATACTTCGACAGAAGCCACCCGTTATTTTTACAGCTTTCCCGCCAATAAGTTGGAATTGTGGATGTCGCTGGAGTCTGAGCGATTTCTAGAACCTGTATTTCGAGAATTCTATCAAGAGAAAGATGTAATTTTGGAAGAACGCCGGATGCGGGTGGAGAATTCTCCCATCGGCTTGATGATTGAGAAATTTATCGATACTGCTTACAAAGTCCATCCTTACAGGCGTCCGGTGATTGGTTATGACGAAGATATCCGCAATTTGACACTGTTGGATGTTGAAAAGTTTTTTGATGCTTACTATACACCTAGCAATATTGCGATCGCCATTGTTGGTGATGTCAACCCGACTGAAGTCAAAAAACTGGCGCAAATTTACTTTGGGCGGTTTAAATCCAAACCAAAACCAGTTGAGCAAATTTCAGTGGAACCTCAGCAGACAGAAACACGAGAAGTAGCTGTAGAGTTTCCCTCTCAACCTTTGTATTTAGAAGGTTATCACCGTCCAGCAATTACCCATCCAGATAATGTGATTTATGAAATCATTGGCAGTTTATTGAGTGATGGACGCACATCACGGCTATATAAATCTTTGGTGGAACAGCAGCAGTTAGCTTTAAATGCCCAAGGTTTCAGCGGTTTTCCGGGGGATAAATACCCGAATTTGATGTTGTTCTATGGTCTCACGGCTCCTGGACACACGGTTGATGAGTTGGCGATCGCATTACGTCAGGAAATTGACAAGTTGAAAACTGAACCTGTATCTGCGGTTGAGTTACAGCGGGTGAAAACCCAAGCAAGGGCGGGTTTGTTACGTAGCCTCGATTCTAATTCGGGTATGGCCGAGCAGCTGTTGGAATATGAGGTAAAAACTGGTTCTTGGCGAAATTTGTTTAAGCAGTTGGATCAAATTGCTGCGGTGACTCCTGGGGATATTCTACGGGTGGCGAATTCGACTTTTACACCTGAGAATCGCACAATTGGCAAGTTGTTGGCGAAGAAGGCATGAGCGAATCGCAAAGGAAGAGGGATATGCTGAGGTTTAAGGGTAAAGGGCAGATGAAGTTTAAAGTTCAATATGCATTGGTTGCGGCTTTGGCTTTTTTAGTTGTGACGTTTAACTTTTCCCTGGCGGCGACGGCAGGGGCGAAGCATTACACTGAATTGCAGTTTGCAGTAGTACCGTCGGTTAAGTTACCCAAGTATGAGCGGTTTGTGCTGCAAAACGGCTTGGTGGTGTATTTGATGGAGGATCATGAACTGCCGTTGGTGAATGGTACGGCGTTTGTGCGTACTGGTTCTCGATTGGAACCAGCCGATAAGGTGGGTTTGGCTAGCTTTACAGGTGCGGTGATGCGGACTGGGGGAACTCAGAAACATTCCCCTGACCAGCTTAACGAAATATTGGAACAACGAGCGGCGGCGGTAGAAACTAGTATTGGTGAAGCTGCTGGTAGTGCTAGTTTTGAGGCTCTGAGTGAAGATTTAGAAACGGTGTTTGGGCTGTTTGCTGAGGTGCTGCGATCGCCACTTTTTGCTCAAGAAAAGCTCGATTTGGCTAAAACCCAGGCTAGGGGTGGCATTGCGCGGCGGAATGACAGTCCAGATAATATTGCCAGTCGAGAATTTCGTAAATTGATCTATGGCAAAGATAGCCCATACTCGCGAACAATGGAGTATGGGACGGTGGATCAGATTAAACGTGAGGATTTGCTCAAGTTCTACCAGCAATATTTTCATCCCAATAATTTGATTTTGGGGATTGTGGGAGATTTCGACAGCAAAAAAATGCGATCGCTCGTTCAAGCTCAGTTTGGTGACTGGAAACTTAACCCAACAATCACTCAACCCCAGTTACCAGCAGTATTACCAGCCAAAACCGGCGGCGTATTTTTTGTAAATCAGCCACAACTGACTCAGAGCAATATTCTCATGGGCCATTTAGGTGGAAAGTTAGATAGTCCAGACTATGCAGCCTTGGATGTGTTGAACGGGGTGTTAAATGGTTTTGGTGGACGCTTATTTAACGAGGTGCGATCGCGTCAAGGTTTAGCTTACTCTGTATACGGTTTCTGGAGTCCCCGCTTTGACTACCCCGGAATGTTCATCGCCGGTGGACAAACCCGATCTGATGCTACCGTGCAATTCGTCCAAGCCTTGCAAGCAGAAATCAAGGGCATCCAAGCTCAAAAAGTCACACCCAAGGAATTGGACTTTGCTAAAGAATCTACACTCAATTCCTTTGTTTTCAATTTTCAAGACCCCAGCCAAACCTTGTCAAGGCTGATGCGATATGAATATTACGGCTATCCCGCTGACTTTCTGTTTCGCTATCAAAAAGCTGTAGCTACAACCACAGCGGCTGATGTCCAACGGGTAGCACGGCAATATCTCCAGCCAGAAAAACTCGTAACTCTGGTGGTAGGAAATCAAAACGCCATTCAACCACCATTAACCCAGCTAGCCCCACAGGTAACTGCAATAGATGTAACCATTCCACAACCACAAGGGAAAAAGTAATCTGCTGGGGAATTGGTAATTGGTAATTGGTAATTGGTAATTGGTAATTGGTAATTGGTAATTGGTAATTGGTAATAGAAGTTATACCAAGAAAGAAAAATGATGGCGACAGTTGGAAATCTGAAAGCTATTACTAATAGCTCATTCTCTGCGAGACGCTACGCGTAGGCGTTAACCGTGCGTAAGCATCAGATAAGCCAAAATCCAAAATGGTATTAACTACCGCTTTACCAATCACCTTTTCCCAATCTCTAATTTAGATAAAATCATTATCTTTACAGACAAAATTCCTTGACTTTTGTCTGTTAAATTAGTTTAAAAACCTTGACTTTATCAAATTAAAGCCGAAAATATAATAACAGGAGTGTAGATTTATATCTCAGGCTCTGTTACTCAATACCTCTATATTTGGGAAGGTGACTAAATGGTGAGTATAATAATATCTGACCTTTATCTTAGTAGAGAGCAACAGCCACTAGGTGAAATAACCGCTGATGAAATGAAGACTATAGCTGGTGGTGCAAGAAGAAGAAGAAGAGGGTCAAATACAATCAATGCAGAGGACTTGCCCTCTATAATAAAATCAATAGATAACCAAGTCGGTCAAATGACAATTAACCTAAATGAAACTTCTGAAAACCTACGGAAGCAACTCGGTATTTGAGCATATTCTTTTGGTAATTAAATATTCTTCTGATTAACGTGCGTTCTAAGTCTAGTAGATATTAGAGCGCATTTTTTTACGCAAATTTTTTAATAAAAAGTATTTAGCATAGCCGTTTACAGACTCAAAATCAAAGCCTCTATCCACCCCCCCTCTTTCCTATAGCGGTACAACAACTAATCCTCTCCTTTCTGGAGAGGTAAGTGTATTTTATCCAAACGAGAAGCGCTATATTAATTAATCCGCTTCATATCTGGCGCTAAATCCTCTTCTACCCCCCTCATAATGGCGACAAAACTGTATCAGCTAGTAGCTTGTAGCTCATAGATACAAGGAAATATTTAACCATATTTGATATGCAAGCTTTCTCAATTAAATTAGGATAATTAGTAATCAAAAAAATATTTATTTGAGGTTGAATTTACGGTTTATAAAAGACACAACTCATTTATTTATGTCTTTTTAAACAGGTTTTTAGCCTTGACTTTACCGATTTTCATGAATAAAAATGGTGTTAACAGGTAAGCGAACCACAGCTTAACTGCCTGCAATTTCTAATCACTGAGAAACAAGTATTTTAGGAGAAAAATCATGGCAACTATCAAACTTGCTGAATTACAAATCGCTGGTTCTGAACTGTTCCAAGATTCCGAAAGCTTTATTAATGACTTGAACGATGTAGCTTCCGTGTCTGTTCATGGTGGTTACGACAGCAGCGGCTTCTCAGATTATGGTTCCTTTGGTGCTGACTTCGGTTTCAAGTACCTTGAGTATTTAGTCAATGGATATGCCGTAAGCACTGTCAAGGAAATCGCTAAGTCCTTCAGCCACAGCCACAGCGGCCACTAAATACTAATTGCTTAGTAGTGCACGACTAAGCAAAATAGCTCTCTAGGGGTTAAAGGGAAAAAGCTACCAATGTGATCACCATCAGGTTTCTTAATTCCCAATACCCCTGGAAAGCTAGCCAAATTCAGCAGTTTCTCAAAAACTTTTTGCTAATTCTAGTTGTTTGTTGCTGGTTTAAGTAGGTTGGTAGTGAGCGGCTAAAGCCCTCTCTTAGCGACCCTACGCAGTAAGCGCAGGCCCGCCTAGCTTCGACCACAGGAGATAGAGAGGGCTAAAGCCCTTACTACGAGCTAATTTCAATATTTTTTACTTTACTTAACATAGTTTGATTTCTTTTCGCCTACTTACTTAGTTTTGGCTATATCTGTTTGTTAGGAAAATCAAAGAAATGGCGAAGATTATAATTGCTGATCTGTATCCTGCCGATTTAGAAACCTTTATCTACGACATGAAATATCTAGATTATCGGTCTATATTTGGCGGTGAAAATGATGCTTTTTCTCTGGGGCTTAACTTTGGCATTAAATTTTTTGAATATGTGTTAGTGGTGTATGCCATCGATACTGTTTCCACACTAGCTAAGTCATTTAATACCACGAAGTAAATCTTGATATTTCCCTGATTATTAGATAACAAATTGCCATGATTACCAATAAAATGTCCTATGCGATCGCTAGTTGGATAGTATCATGGTTGATCTACAGTTTATTAATTGACCAACAGCAAGTTGTAACTATGCTCACAAGCATCTGAAACTATGCGATTTATCTTAAGTGATCAAAATGTTTTTGACTACTTGATATCTCAAGGACTATCTACTCCACAAGAGAAGTCATTGAGCAATATTGAGCTAAAATCTGGCAAAAACTTTAACTTGTTAATCAGTTTGCCAAATGATCGTCTACTCTTGATTAAGCAAGAGAGTTTAAACCCAGAAGGAAAAATTCAGGGTGAGTTATTCGCAGAATGGCAAGTTAGAGATTTTTTACGACAATTTCCCGAAGTTAGGCATCTTCGCTCATGTTTTTCAGAAGCGATACATTTTGATGCGGAAAACTCCATCATAGTTTTCAAATATCTCAATGACTATCGCGATTTAGCAGATTTCCATGATACAGAAAATTTATTTCCTACTGAAATTGCCAGGGAAGTTGGTACAACTCTAGCATCGATTCATCGCCTAACTCTAGACCGTCAAGACTATCGGGAATTCTTCCAAAATAGTCAGAATGGATTAAGTCAAAAACCTCCTAACTTGACTCGTGGATTAGATAGGATTACTCCAGCAGTTTTTGGTTCGGTTCCTGCTGATGGTCTGAAATTCTTTACACTCTATCAACGGTACGATAATTTAGGAAAGGCGATCGCAGATTTGGGTACAGCTTTCACTCCTTGTTGTCTCACCCATAATGACCTCAAGCTGAACAATATTCTTCTATCCTTAAATTGGGAAGCAGCAGTATACCAAGAATCCGGTGAGAGGATGATTCGTTTGATAGACTGGGAGCGCGGTGCTTGGGGAGATCCAGCTAATGACTTAGGAGCATTGATCGCCAGTTACCTGCAAATCTGGCTTTATAGCATAGTAGCTAGTAAGGCGATCGCAATTCAAGATTCTTTACGCCTAGCCGCAACCCCCCTAAATCTACTTCAACCTTCCATCGCTACACTGGTTGAGGCTTATTTAGCTGACTTCCCCGAAATCTTAGAACGTCGTCCAGATTTCTTGCAACTAGTTGTGCAATTTTCTGGTTTAGCCTTAATTAGGTCTATTCAAGCAAAACTCCAACACGAAAAAACCTTTGGTAATTCGGGTATCTGCATCCTTCAAGTTGCCAAAAGTTTATTGTGTCGTCCAGAAGCATCCATCTACACAGTTTTTGGCATGGAAGCATCAGACCTTATTCCCACCAACTTATCTCCTGCTTATACCAATTTTAGTTAGATTTTGGATTTTGGATTTGTCTTTTCCATCACCCCTGATTCAGAGGCAAGACTTATGCAACTCTTAGACTCACAGCTAAATAAACTTTCAGATATTCCAGATTCATTGCAGATATCACTACAAGATATCGTCAATCGTGTTCAGATTGAGTCTCACCATTATATTAAACATCCAGACTACAAAAACGAAGAATTACCAGAGTCAGTAATCTCTCGCTTTCAGCAATTGCCCTTAGAAATTCAGAATCAGCATTTGATTCTGCTACTGCGTAATCTTCTCTACAGCGTATACTATAACGGCTCTTTTAAATCGAACCTCGCATCCGATGCAGAAAAAACCAATTTAGCCCCAAATCAAAATCTAGAAAACAACAGATTATTCGGCGTAGATTTAGCATTTTATGAACGTTTGCATAGCAGTAACAAAAGTACAGGCTACTGGAGCCATGATTGGGTAGTAGTCAAAGAAGAAACAGATGGCACTTTGGCAGTGCATAGAAATGGTTTGACCCTGCACATTGAGCGCGATATTCATCTACCACCAGAACATCAAACAGCCACTGTTGGTAATTTAGTGGCGATCAAAATGCCCAAAAATCTAGTGCAAAACGCCTTTTATATGGCAATGTCTAATGTCTCTGCATCGCCAATTCACCAAAATCTTGTTCGCATCTACTTCAACGTCACCCCAGACGGTGCAGTATCAGTCATGGAAAGTTTGACAACTCAACTCAACGCCATCCCGATTTCTTTCTCATTTAAAGCACTAAATAACCCCTCAGATTATGAGCGTTACGACTCAGCAGTACTTTACTTTGACAAAAATAACTATGAAGTTGTCTACCCAATCCTAGAAAGAGTTTATACAGAAAACCAATCCTATTTTAGCGAGCAAATACCTCTATTTACCAAGTTACTAGCACCAGGATTAGCTTGTGCCGAAGAACCAAATCACAAATTTGGCGACCAAGAAAGTTTTGGCACCAATCGCTGTCAAATTGTTGCTAATGGTTTAGTCGATGCTTGGCTGCAAGGGAATAATACGCCAACAGGTCGGGTAGCATCGATTTTACAAAATTTCTCTTTACACTCAATAAAATTGGCTTATCCTTACCTCAATCCTAACTCAGAGGATATCTACACTCCTTTAAATTTATAAACCTCAAAAATATTCAGTCTGGTTAATCACTGCATTAAAATAATGCTATGACTCAAGAAAAATTTGAACTAAACGAACCATTAGAGAAGATATTCAAACATAAAGAATTAGAGCAGATAGTCAAAGCCATTGTCAGCGGTAAGTATTCCTGGGCTTGTTTTTTAATTCTCCATTTTTCTGGTTACAACCCGATGGATTTTATCCCCTACCGCACCTACATCAGATTACTGAAAAACAACTGCCAAGTCGGTGGAGCAAAACTTTATCCAAATGAACATCGAAAATTAGAACTTTTATCAGCGAGAATTCTACCAGGTAGTGATAAACATGGCTCAAACTAAATTCCTATACTAAAACACAATATCAAAAGGTCATGAAAGAACAATTAGAACCAAGCCTCACAGCAACGGCTATCCGCCACCAAGAAGAAAAACAGCACAAGGAAACATTAACCTTGGTTCCAGTTCCTCCCGCAACTGATGCCGAAATTCTGGCATATCTGCGCCGTTCTGGAAAATTAACGGAAATTGCTGCTTTAGCAGAACGAGATGTAGTCATCTTAACTATGTGCGAGCAATTGGGAATTACGACATCTGATGCAGAATGGCAAGCTGCTGGTGATGCTTTTCGCCTGGAACACCAGCTGTGGGGAACATCGGAAACCTTGGCATGGTTAAAGCAGCAGCGCATTAGAATACAAGAATGGTCACAAGGAATTAGAATAGCTCTATTAGAGAAAAAGCTCAAAGAACATCTGTTTGGTGCAACTGTAGATAGCACTTATTACTCTTGCCAAAACAACTACAGACGGGTGGCGCTGTCACAGATTTTAGTTTTTGATCTCACAACTGCTGAGAAAATTGTGCAGACATTGCAAGCAGGAAGTGATTCTTTCTGCGCTTTAGCATTGGAATATTCTCAAGGTAAACTATCTCAAGAAAATGGCGGTTTTGTTGGACTTCGCTTTTTAGTAGAACTTTTACCAGAAATTGTGACAGCTATTATTGATGCTGAAGCAGGCGAAGTTATTGGCCCCATTCAGACCCAACTAGGGTATCACATTCTCAGAGTAGAAAAGTGGCTCTCTTCAGAATTGAATCAATCAGTCCGAGAGCAAATTATAAATATGATGTTTAAACTTTGGCTAAATAATGTAGAGAATTGCCCTAGTGATGGGGAATAAAAACCTAATGCCACATTAAAAATTTGCCGATATTCTCGAATTTGGTGGAGCTAATTTTCGGTTAGTTATATTATGTCAATTTTGTGAAAATTTGATTGCTGAAATAAATCTGGGCGGTAAATTAGTTGCAAAAATCTGTTTACATAATCTTGAAAACTACAGATAAACACAGATACTTTATCAGGATGTTAGGGTGTAAGTAAGTAGGCGAAAAGAAATCAAACTATGTTAAGTGAAGTAAAAAATATTGAAATTAGCTCGTAGTAAGGGCTTCAGCCCTACTTTGTAAAGAGAAAGAAGGCATAGCTGCGCTTACCGCGTAGCGTCTCGTATCGCCAACGCCTAGCGTCAATCACAGGAGATAGAGAGGGCTAAAGCCCTCACTACCAACCTTGAATTATTTACACCAACCTATTTAATACCAATTAAAAAAAATGTGACAGATACAAGCCCGCAAACCCTATCAAATCAGGCTTTGTTAATTTGGAATTGGTATAATACCACTATCCTACGGCAACGCCAAGGGCGTATGTCTACAGGTAGCTTCAGTTTTGTTCGGGCTTTAAATACCCTTATGCAATAGTCTCCAATTTTTAATTTTTAATTTTTAATTTCTGTTGTCAGATATCTTTCGATGATTGATAATTAGCATCTTCTGCTAGCTTGGCTACAATTTCTACAGTGGTGATTTGTTGCTTTAACCAATTTGTAAATAAATCTCCCATAATTCGCTGACGCAGCTGTTCATCTAATTGGGGTTGGATGATTTCTTCAACCACAATTATATGCACTCCTTTAGGTGTAATTATTGGCTTGAGAATTTGCGGGGGAGTAGCAGCAAAGACTACTGCGGCAATCTCTGGTCTAAAGTCGCTACGTGGTCGAATTCCCTGATATCCTCCAGCACGACGGATTTCTGGATTTTGGATATATTGGCGGGCGATTTCTTGAAAAGTAATTTCGCCCTCTTGCAGGGCATAAAAAATTTCTAGGGCTAAGTCTTCATCATCTAATATAACTTCATAGGTAACTACTCCGCTATAATCAAGTTGGTTTGCATAAAAAAATGGTTCGATCTTATCTGCAAATAAATGATTTGCTAACTTTGCAGATAGTAGGTTAGTTTGTGCTAACTCTTCAAATTCATCTAGAGAAAGATGATGTTTTTCTAACCACTCCCAAGTATCTTCTGCTTTGAGGAGTCTGTTGGCTAATCGCAAGCTATCTGCTGCTTGTTGCAGTTCTTCTGGCTCAATTTTAATACCTTCCTTTGCGGCTGTGTCGGTAATAATTTTTCGGGTGGCGATCGCTTCTAATAAACTAGGAACTTGTCCAGAAAGTTTGATATAGTAAATAATGTCTTTATCTGAGATGTTTAAAGTATTTGACACGAGATAAGTCCTCCGATTACTCACCTATTGTGGATTAGTCATTTGAGCTTATTGGCATAAACATAAATTAGTTGTGTATCTATTATATTTAGCTTATATATTTTTTTGTTTTCTCTATCTAATGGTACTTTTAATTAATATTTTAATATTTAAAGCAGTATAAATAGATTTATAGCACTGATTTAAAGTATGTAATCTTCTTGACATTAAATATCAAAAAGATAGGTTTAAATCAATATATTTTCGTTTTATATATAGCAATCCTATTTGATTTGTGAACATAAAGTGAGTCAGATACCTGACTTCTTAGAGAAGTCGGGTATCTTTGTGTTCACAAATGATTTAGGACTACTATAGAAATAGAAACTTAATTAAATTAGTTTGAATTACTCAATTATAACCGAATCAAAACATCTAGTTAGCAAAGCATAAAAAACCTGCATTAATATATTACTATCTCAATGCAGATTTCCGTGATATTCAAATATGAATTGGCAACTGATTAGAGTACCAAATAGATAGTTAACCTTGAAAAGTCAACAGTAAACAACTTGTTGTTATATAAACTGAAGGGACCATTATATGTAGTTGATGTGTTATTTACACCATCATGAACAGTGGTTAGCCCAAGAAGGGTATCCTCACCCA
The DNA here is from genome assembly GCF_014697195.1 of Cylindrospermum sp. FACHB-282. Classification (GTDB taxonomy): domain Bacteria; phylum Cyanobacteriota; class Cyanobacteriia; order Cyanobacteriales; family Nostocaceae; genus Cylindrospermum. The sequence continues at coordinate 13,233 of NZ_JACJRJ010000010.1, forward strand.
ACAAAGTCAGAAGAATATTTTCTGATCCTGATATGGCATTCATTTCTTCTGAAGTTAGGTCATGGAAAAACGTCTTATCATCAATAGGATGTAAGTCAGAAATCATGATTGTAGTCATTGTCTTATTTTCCTAATCAGGAAGTGAACAGTTTTGCAACTTTAGTGGAGAGTGGAGCAAAAATGCTGACACAATTATACAGAATCCCTGTCAAAATTAAAGCGATTGCACCGTCGTAATATTGCTTTTTGGCTAGGTTTTTAGGCTCATTTTTGGATAGTTGCCATAGAGTAATTTACGGATTTAGCTCTTGATTTGATGTGACTGAAGCCTCAAAAAATACCCCACTTTCAGAAAGGTCTACGTGCTATGGTTATTATTCAGTCTGCTTTGTAGCCTCTCTATCACTCCATCACAAACTATTATAAGTTTTTGACAACATAACTGAGCCAATTATCAATCCCAAGAACGGTACCAAATGTAAGTTGACCTTGAATAGTCTACGGTGTGGATTTTATTATCATGGGAGTTGCCTGCGCCTTCATATGTAGTTGATTTGCTATTTATGTCGCCATGAATAGTCAGTATCCGAGCATTGCGATATTGATCTGATAAGAAGCCGCCTAATAAAGTTTTCATTTGCGCTGGATCTAGATCAGACAGAAATGTCTCTACATCAGTAGGATGTAGGTCAGAGATTACTAGTTTATTCATTGTCTGTTATTCTGAATCAAAAGTTAATTTGACTCTTATATTTTTACATTATTTTGATGTAATTTTTTATTTTGAAACAAAGGGCAAATATTGAAAATCTGTATGAAAAAAATTAGTTTTATACATAATTCTTTGTAGACGTAATTAAATGAATTTTGTCTGGAATATGATGCTTTTGTAGTAATTATTAGCTAATTTAATGAGCTAGGATAGCTTGACATAAAAATACATCATAAACAAATAGTTTAATATCCAATTATCTAGGACATAACTCAATGATTTCTGTCTTAAAAGCCGATACTGTTTTACAGCAAAGATGAGATGATGGGTCTGCCTACAAAAAATGATACAAAGTTGTATTTAAATTTAAAATACAAATTAAGCAATATATAAATTATTGATATAGGAGTTCTAAATTCTTGGGGTCTTTGGCAGTAACTTGCGGCACACGGCTATTGTTTTTTTAGGTTTCAATGTCTTTTAATTTGGGGATTCAGGAACCCATGAAAAATTTTTCATGGGTTCCCTGTCGCTGCAAGGGGGATTTATTAATCTGATGGCACTAAAGCTCCAGTCCGCCGGTTTGTAGCTTTTTAAATGGATCTAAAATCAAGTCAATTACCCGACGTCGGCGGACAATTACCTCTGCTGTTGCTGTCTGACCAGGCGTTAAGATGGTGCGTTTGTCGCCGGTTTGGATATAAGGCTGATCTAGGGCAATATCTAACTCATAGCTTTCAGTGCGATTTTGGCTATTTTCCTGAATTTTAGAGTCAGGTGAAATCCAGCTAATGCGCCCTTGTAGGACTCCATACTCTTGGAAAGGATAGGCATCAAATTTGATTTTGACTGGCATTCCCACCTTGACAAAACCACTTTGTTGACTGGGCATTTGTGCTTTGAGGATTAAAGCAGTATTTTGGGGGGCAATTTGGGCAAGCATTTGTCCTGGTTGGACGACAGAACCGGGTTTTTTAATGGGTAAGGCAAAGATCATGCCATCAATAGGCGATCGCACCACTCGTTGCTGTAACTGCAGCTGTAAGGATGTGATCTGACTTTTGGTTTGAGCAATTTCCGATTCCAGGGTAGTTATTTGGTTTTGCAGGTCTTTAATCTGTTCCTGACTCTTGAGTACCGCCAGTTTCCCTGCTTGCACCGCGCTTTGATAGCTGCTTTCCTGCTCTTGGAGGCGCATTTTTGCTAGTTCAATATCTGACCGGGCTTGACTCATCAGTGAGTCATAGCGGCTCAATTCTTCTCTTAAGCGCAGGTTAGCTAGTTGGATGTTGGATTTTGCTTCTTCTTGGGAACGTTGGCTTTCTTCGGCTGTTTTTTCCAGTTCTACAACTTTGATTTCGGCAATTGCACCCTGTTCTAAAAGTTGGCGATAGCGCTTGACTTCTACCGAATCTCTGCTTAAACGACTGTTGGCTAACCTCTGGGTAATTTGGCTAGATTTGATATTCTGTCTAGCCTGATCTACTAGAGCTAGTTTTTCTAATTTTTGGAAGTTATAGGTACTCTTTTTAGCATCCAGGTTTTGCTGGGCCTGACTAACTTGAGACATTTTTTCCCATGCTTGGGATTGGTTTTGTTGCTCTTGGATGTTAATTGCTAGCATGACTTGGTTTTTTAGCAACTCCAATTGCGATCGCCGATCAGCTAAACCGGCTAACTTAGTTTGTGCCTGTTGCAGTTCCGTTCGTAAAACATTAGATTCCAGTTCTACCAAAACCTGTCCGGCTTTTACAGTTGCACCTTCTGTGACATTGACAGCAATTACACTACCAGTAACAGGACTATCTAATTTTTGTGTTGCTCCTTTGGGTTCTATCCGCCCAGTTGCACTTCCTGTTTCATCAACTTGAGCATACATCGACCAAGGTAAAGCGATCGCCGTAAAGCTGATTAATAAATACAGTATTGAGCGCGTCCATACCCTGGGTAAAGCGTCTAGGAGTTCCTCAGTACCGTAAAACCAATCATTGCTGCTAGCTATGATCTGTGTCTGATGAGGAAAAACAGCACTAGAGTCTTCAACTAAAGGAAGTTGCTCCGGTGATCTCTTAATCAGGGTGGATGATGGTTTATTAGATGGGTGTGGCATAAATAATGGGTAATGGGTAATGGGTAATGGGGAGAAAGGTAATTGGTAATGGGTAATGGGCAATCCTTTTTTTGTTCATCCCTAATCCCTAATCCCCAATCCCCAATCCCGATTTCTCAAGCTGTTTGGGCTAGTTGTTGCTGATTGAGATAGTAGTAATGACCTCTTTTAGAGATTAAGTAGTCGTGAGTGCCGCTTTCCACTAAAAGGCCCCGATCTAAGACTAAAATCAGGTCAGCATGGCGCACAGTGGAAAGGCGATGGGCAATAATCAGACTTGTGCGTCCTTGGAGAATTTTTTTGAGATTAGTCTGAATAATCCGCTCAGATTCTGAATCTAGGTGACTTGTGGCTTCATCTAAAATCAATAGGCGGGGATTGCCTAATAAGGCACGAGCGATCGCTAAACGTTGACGTTGTCCCCCCGATAACATTCCCCCACCTTCCCCAATTTGGGTTTCGTAAGCCATTGGCATTCGCTGAATAAATTCATCTGCTCCTGCCTGACGCGCCGCTTCCGTAATCTCTTCTAAAGTGGCTTCCGGATGAGCAATGCTAATATTTTCGCGAATTGTCCCGCCAAACAAAAACGTATCTTGATCGACAACCCCAATTTGCGATCGCAGCGATCGCAGGGAAATATTAGTCACATCTTGATTGTCAATTAACACTTTCCCATCCGTCGGCAGATATAAGCCTAAAATCAACTTAGAAAGAGTAGTTTTGCCAGAACCACTACGCCCCACAACCGCGACAGTTTGCTCTGGCTTGATTTCAAAACTCAGATTTTCCAGCACATTCACATCACTTTCTGAGTGATAGCGAAAAGTGACATTATCAAAGCGAATTTTACCCCGTAGCCTGGGTAAAGACTGACGGTGTTGATGCTCTAAATCTTCCTCTGGTTCAGCTTCCAAAATGTCATTAATCCGCTCTGTAGAAATAACCACTTCCTGTAATTGATTCCACAGAACTATTAACCGCTGAAAAGGCTGAATCACGTTACCTAGCAACATATTAAAAGCAACTAACTGGCCAATTGTCAGTTGGTTTTGAATTACTAGCCATGCACCAAACCACAACAATCCTGTACCTGCTAGAGATTGAATTGTCGCACTGAAAATTTGCAGTTGATTACCAATTACTTGACCGCTAAAACTTTTTTTTGTTAACTTATTCAGCAGTTCTTCCCAATGCCAGCGTACTGTCTGCTCAATAGCCATTGAGCGAATAGAAGCAACCCCTGTCAAAGCTTGAATCAGATAACTGTTTTCATTGGCTCCAGCACTAAAAACTTCGCGGTTGATGCGGCGCAAAAAAGGAGTGGCCACAACTGCCAACAGTAGATAAGGTGGTAAGACAGCTAAAGTCAGCCAGGCCATTGCCGAACTGTACCAAAACATCAACCCCAAATAGATAAACACCGTCAGCAAATCCAAACAAATAGATAGTGCTTCCCCGGTGAGGAAACGCTGAATTTTTTGATTTTCTTGGACGCGAGAAACAATATCGCCAACGTAACGCGACTCAAAGAAAGAAAGAGGTAAGCGAAAGGTATGTTTGATAAAACCTACCAACAACGCTACGCCGATGCGGTTGGCTGTATGGTCTAGCAAATATTGCCGTAGTCCGTTGATAGCAATGCGGAACAACCCAAAAATCACCAACCCGAAACCAACGGCGTTTAATGTCAGAGTACTACCCTGGACAATTACTCTGTCTAAGATCAGTTGGGTAAATAGAGGAGTAACAAGTCCAAAAACCTGAATTAACACCGAAGCAACAAACACTTCTAGCAATACTTGTTTGTGTGGTTTGACTAAATCAAGCAACTGCCAAAATGGTGTATTTGCTTCTGGGGTTTCTTTGAGTGAGTTTGTGGGTTGCAATAACAACGCGTAACCAGTCCAACCAGCTTTGAATTCCTCATTGGTGAGAGTACGTTGACCAATGGCTGGGTCGCCGACAATCACCCGTTTTTTGCTGATTTCATAGACAACTATATAGTGCTTGCCTTCCCAATGAGCGATCGCTGGTAGAGGTTGTTGTGCAAATTTATCAAAGCTAGCTTTCACCGGACGGGTAGCAAAACCGATGCTTTCTGCCGCTGATGTTAAACTCCGCATTGATGCACCGCTGCGGCTAACGTTGGCTAAATCCCGCAGCCGATTGACACTCAAGTTTTTGCCCCAATAGCGACTAATCATCACCAAGCAAGCTGCCCCACAGTCAGAGGCACTTTGTTGAGCAAAGAATGGATAGCGCTTGGTAACACGTTGCCACCAATGACCCACACTCACATTGGGGTTGGGAAAGTAAGCTTTTCGTTTCTTTGGTTGTGGCTGTGGTTGTTGCTCTGGGGTTGATTGGGGAAATGTAATCAGATTTCGGTTGATTTGGGCAAGTTGTTCGACAGCTACAGCAGCGGATGGCCCTTCTCCAAAGTCGTTCAACTCTGCTAATTGTGGCCAGTGTTCCAGTGCTGTTGGCCAATCAGCATGACGCAGAGCGTATGCGATCGTTGGTTGTGTCGCTTGCCAACTCCCCTGCTGAGGATTTACATAAATGTTGCCTGGTATTACAGTCCGCCCGTCAGAGTACAGTAGTTCACCCCGACGCAGCAGCCAAAGCTTGGTATCTTTGGTGAGTTTGCTATTGAGAGAACCACTTTCGAGATTGTGGCGCTCAAATAGACATAGCGCTTTGAACATCGACTCGGAAGAGCTATTTTGCGGCAGTAGGGAGTTTTGGCAACATAACAGCAGCTCATCCCAAAGTTCTGCCTTTGTGAGGAGGCATAAGCGAACATTATCAGATGAGCCAAAGATTTCTTGCAACACCTCTTGGTGAAGATAGCAGAGCTTTAAATTCACAGAAGCTCTGGCCACATAAGGAATAAAATCCTCTTCTGGAAACAGAGTCAACTCGCCAAATGATGCCCCAGGGGAAAGGGTAGTAATTAAGTTATTGGCGCTATCTAGCAGTCTAGCTTTACCTGTAAGAATGATATAAATTCCCGGATTTGCTGTTGTTGCTTGCCAGAATTGTTTGGCTACTGGTGGTTCAACAATTTCTACTGCTTTAACGCACTGATCAATTTCCCTGCTTGACAACGACTCACCCAAGGTTTGGGCGATTTGTTCAGCCAACTGTTGTGGGGAAAACGCTCTTTGCATTTCCTTACCTCCAAAACACTACTACTTATTGGTCTGAATCAGATTGAATGACCAATGGAAACTAGGTTTGGAGTTAGATTCCAAGTCGCAAATCGTAATACCAGCGTCCTTAGTATGATCAGTTTCTGCTGGACAGGAACTTTTTCGCTTAGTGGAAAGTCCCATTTGTTTAAGCAGGCGATTAATATGGCGATCGCTAATTTCGATGCCAAATTCAGTCGCTAAATGTTTGCTTAACCATTGAGCTGTCCAATAACCAAAAGCATAGCCATATTCACGAGGACTATGGCTTACCAATTCCTTCAACCTTTCAAGATATTGATGACTCACCGTCTTTGGTCTACCTATCGGTCGCTCACTCCACTTGTGCGCCATACCTGCTTGAGCTACACCAATCCAATACCGCGCCATCTCTTGAGAACAACTTAATATTTCACAGATTTGGGCTTGGGATTTACCCATATCTGCCAACAGCATAATTTCCATCCGCCGCCGAAATTCTGGCTGTAAATTAGCTTGCAAATTTTTTACTAGCGCCTTACGCTGAAATGGGGTTAAAAACTTACCTTCCTGTGTCTCATAACCCTCAAAAGCTTTATCTAGACTGGAATAGTATGACATAATCCTTACCAGTTGCCGTCTACTGTACAATGTGGGCAATTATGTACGTTGCAGATGTTGCTGAAATTTAGATGCCTAAGATTTTACAGATGCTTTCATTAATTAGCCTGTTATGGCTAATTAAGTATTTACATAATGTGTAACTCACGCTAGATATTTCCCCCTAGCTTTCTCAAACTCTAGAGAGTCATACCTGCGTTTACTTAGATTTTGATCCATCAATATCCGGCTTTAACGCGCTCCATCTGATAAAAACAGAACATCAAAAAATCTGAGCCAGACCATGTAAATTTGGTTTTTTCCATTCAGTAAAATCTTGATCAAAAACTACACTCCAAAGTTACTAGAGCCGATAGTTTACAAGCAGTAGTCAGCATCCCTGATAAAATATGCAGCAAGCATAGCTGTTCTGTCCCTGATAAACAGCAGTGTCTGGTAAAACACCTAAAACTAGTGAACTACTCACTGGTTAACCCCAAGAGCTAGAAAGACTTTCCTGGCACTTGCTACAACAATGGTATTGACTGAAACCATTTACCCCGGTTGATCATAACAGGAAAGCAATTTAGAGCCTGAACTCGGCTCTTTATTTGAGGATATTACTGAACTCTGCAAAGCAGATTCATAGGTCAACCTCCGAATATTTAGGTTGGTTAATTTTTGATTACCAAAAAGAGGTTGAAAGCTGTTCAACAGATTGAAGCCTAAAAATAGCCAATGTCAGGCATGAGTGAAAATCTATTTCCTACACTAGCCTAACACTAGTGTTTTCTCATCAGCAGATCATCATAAATCTGAAATTCTCTGTAAAAGCAGTTCAACTAAAAAGCGACAGTTCCTCACTCTTTGCCTTGTTTAAGAATTTTCCTACATCCTAGCCAGGAGATTTTATAAAAAAAATAAATTTCACCAAATATTCATAATATCTTCATCAAATATTCATAATTTGATGCAAGTGAACAATAAGAGCTTAGTTATTAATTTTATTGTTAAATTAACCGAGTTAATTTAAAATTACTAATCAAACTAATTCTGGACTGGCAAATTTATATTTGATGCTAAATATCAGCATAAAAATCAAATAGTATCATCAACATCTAGCTACTAGATATGCATCTATCTTTAGTTAGAAACTGACATACTTGTTAATATCTGACATAACTTATAATATATCTACTAAATTTGTATCTATCTCTAGCATCAAAACCCTATAGAGTGAAAAATACTCATTTTTTTCTAATTACTGTTGATAAATCTAACCTTAGTTGGATGATACTTTAATTCAATATATTTATTACCTGGCAAAATTCAGTCTAGGAAAGTAACACAGCCAATAGTCTAAACTGTGTCTTTTAATGACGACTTCAGTAGAGAGTCTAGTTCAGAAGCTAGCCAACGTTGAAACATATTATTGAGAATTTCTTGATACCTTTCAGAAGTTAATTCCGCTGGTAGGAACTCTTCAACCATAAAAAGATGATAACCTTGATCAGTTTTAAAGGGAGGAATCAACTGTTTAGCTGGTGTACTAAATACAACAGCAGCTATATCTGGCTGGAGAGCAAAACGGTAAATCTTACCTTCATAACCGCACTTGTATCTGCGTTGTTCATCCATATCATAAAGGTGAGCAGCATGATAAAAGCTAATTTCTCCTTCTTCTATCTGATAAAAAAGTTCTTGAGCAAATTTTTCATAAGAAACAATAATTTGATAAAGCACAACTTGCTCAAAGTCTAGACGATTTTGGAAAAAGACCTTTTTAACTTCTTGAGCAAACAACGTTTCAGCTAATTTTTGTGAGAGCAGTCTAGCATGAATTCCCACTTCCCAATCTTCAGGAGTAATTAATTGATCTGCTAACCATGCTATTGTATCCGTAGCCTTCTCTAAGCGCTTATTTCGGCGCAGATTATCCGCTTGCTCCTCAATTTCTTCTGCTGTGACACTTATGCCCCTTTCCTGAGCTACGTGGAAAATAACTCTTTGAAATATAACATTCTGGTATACTTCCTTAAAATTCATTTTGCTCTTGAGGAAGTTGATAATTTCCTCTGGTTCAACAATTATATTTACAGGATTATTCATCGGTATTTATTTTTTTATAACTGACATATTGACAAAATAGGCAAAAACTGTATTAGGTGGAATAAGGAAACTTTCAGGCGCTTAATCTCCCAATGGATTGAATGTAATTCCTGGAATTCAGCTTGCTTAACCGCAATTAGTGCATCTTCATCCGGTACAAATATAATGTAGTCTCTTTTTTCTTCGTTTTTGAAGCTTTTTTGAAATACTTTTACTTTGCCGAAACTGTTTAGATGAACTATTAAGCCTTCATCTGGAATTTCTAGATGTTCAATTTAAGTATAATCTCGACCATTTATGGACAGGTTCTGATTATTTGCTACACCCATCATTATATTCAAGACAATAGATGTATTATCACTCTTTCAATGCCCCCTCTTAAAATTTGCGGTAAGCATACCGTAGGCTTATCGCCTGAAAATTTCCTATTTACACCCAATACATTTATTCCCTATTTTGTCAATTCGTAAGTCCTAATAAACTTAAAAGCAAAAGAAAAAATTAAAATTGTATAATTCGTATATGCAATTTCTTTTTATCCTAATATACTAAAAAAAGAGGAGTTAATAATATCCTCTCAAAATTCAGCCTGACACTAAAAACTTAGCTACTACTATTTCAAATAGGGGTAACTTTTGCTTTTTACCTTTGTGTCTACTCTGCAAGAACGACTACTTGTGAGAACTGCTAGTCTTCCATGACACCAAAGGCAAAGGTCAGATGGGTGAGACTTAGATATTATCTATCAGCAACGCCTAAATTGTAGGCGTTTAAAAATCTTTAGCGTACTTCCTAAACACAAACTTTTAGGAGAAACTCAAATGGCTATCACAGCAAAAAAAGCCCTGTTAAACAACCAAAGCATCTTACAAAATTTTGCTTTAGTTGAAGAAATTGACGAACAAGCTGCTGAAATAATTTCTGGTGGTTACGAGGTGTTTACGATTAGAAACAAAACACAATACAACATTACCCATGTCTTAGATGGTAAGGAATTCCTAATGAAACCAAATGAAGAATGGATATATACTGCCTACCAAGGAGGAACCATTAAATTTGACGTGGACGGTCGAGATGATTACAACCAATCCAAATCATACAATTTGTCCGATGGAAAAATATATGAATTTCAAGACAATAAATACACTGCTGGCAACCCATATGATATCGAACTCTATAGCGTAGGTTAAGTTAATTTGGCTTTTCACATAACGTGGAAAGTCAGCGACTGACCTAACCCCCTACCTGATTTTTCTGCTAAAGAATTAAGTCTAATGCATAAATCCTAATTTTTCTGCGTAAATCCTGACTCAATACAGTCCAATGGCTTAACTATATTTTCGCCCCAAGAATTGCGCTTGAAAATGAAATACAAAATTGTCCTTCAACACAGTGAAGAAGATTGTGGTGCAGCCACTTTAGCCACGATTTCCCAACACTACGGACGCACCTTTACCCTTAACCGGGCGCGGGAAGCTGTTGGTACTGGGGCCAGAGGAACTACTCTATTGGGATTACGGCGGGGTGCAGAAGCTCTGGGATTTCATGCTAGGCAAGTTAAAGCCACTCCTCAACTAATCAACCAATTAGATCAAGCTCCTTTACCTGCAATTATTCACTGGAAAGGCTACCACTGGGTAGTATTATACGGGCAAAAAGGCAAAAAATATGTAATTGGCGACCCTGGCATTGGTATCCGTTACCTGACTCAGCAAGAGTTAATCACAGGTTGGAGTAATGGCGTAATGCTGCTACTGCTTCCAGATGAAAGCCGCTTTTATCAACAAGAATCAGATAAAATTGGCGGTCTTGGAGGTTACATCCAACGGGTTTACCCCTATCGCTTTATTTTAGCCCAAGCGATCGCCATGAACATCGCTATTGGACTCCTTTCCCTAGCATCTCCCTTCATGATGCAACTACTCACCGATGATGTCTTAATACGGGGAGATACCCAACTATTAACCACCGTCGCTATTGGCGTCATCACCCTGAACTTAATTAGAAGCGCCATTAGTTTAGTACAATCGCACTTGATCGGTCATTTCGGTCAAAGATTGCAATTAGGATTGATTTTAGAATACGGGCGCAAGCTCTTACATTTACCCCTATCTTATTTTGAAGGACGACGCAGTGGGGAAGTTGTAAGTCGCATTGCTGATGTCAACGCCGTTAATAAGTTAGTTTCCCAAATTGTCCTCGGATTACCCAGTCAATTTTTTATTGCTGTAGTCTCTTTGGGCTTTATGCTCTTTTATACTTGGGAGTTAACTCTAGCTTCTATAGTTGCATTTATCATTGTTACGGCTGTTAACTTGCTTTTTTTACCAGCACTGCGCCAAAAAACCCGCAATATGATTGTTTCTGGTACAGAAAACCAAGGTTTTTTAGTAGAAACATTTCGTGGGGTACAAGTCTTAAAAACTACCCAAGCTACACCCCAAGCCTGGGAAGAATATCAAGGAAATTTTGGGCGTCTGGCTAACCTAGGCTGGAGTACCATGCAGCTAGGACTTTACAGCAGCACAGTTACGAGTATTCTTTCTACATTTATTAATATTGGTATTCTCTGGATCGGTAGCTATTTAGTAATTAATCGTACTTTAACAATCGGACAATTGATTGCCTATAACGGCATGAGTGGCAATCTTCTTGGCTTTTTGAGTTCTGCCATCGGCTTAGTAGATGAGTTTATCACTTCCCAAATAGTCATTCAACGTCTGACAGAAGTTATTGATGCTACCCCAGAAGATGAAAATGATTTGAAAAAGCAGTGGGTAGAAATTGCTGCCAATACAGATATTACTTGCACTGAAATTAATTTTCACCACACAGGTAGAGTTGATTTATTGCAAGATTTTTCTGTAACTATTCCTGGTGGTCAAGTAATTGCTCTAATTGGTAAATCTGGCTGTGGTAAAAGTACCCTAGCAAAATTGATTACTGGTTTATATAAAGTTCAGTCAGGGAATATTCGCTATGGTCTTTATAATCAGCAAGATATATCTTTAGAATGTCTCCGGCAACAGGTAATCTTGATACCACAAGAATCACATTTTTGGAGTCGTTCTATTATTGATAATTTCCACTTCAGCTACCCTCATATCAGTTTTGAAGAAATTGTCAAAGCCTGTCAAATTACTGGTGCAGACGAATTTATTAGCGAACTACCAGATAAATATCAAACTGTCTTAGGAGAATTTGGAGCTAATCTTTCTGGTGGGCAAAAGCAACGATTAGCCATAGCTAGAGCAATAGTTACTGACCCACCTATTCTGATTTTAGATGAATCTACAGCCGCACTCGACCCAGTGAGTGAAGCCCAAATACTAGATAGGCTTTTAGACCATCGCCAGGGTAAAACTACTATTTTGATTAGTCACCGTTCTCAGGTCATCCAGCGTGCAGATTGGATTGTATTTTTAGAAAAAGGAAGTTTAAAAATCCAAGGTACACCAGAAGATTTGTGTAAGGTTTCAGGCGAGCATTTACACTTCTTAGATCATGTTGTTTTGAGAATGGGTTAGTGCTGTTACCAATTCTATGTAAAGTTGCGCCAAATAAAGCGCATCTTCATCTGCTGCTGTTCATACATTGTGCATTTTGAACTAACCATGACTAAGAACACAGATTTTTTACCCCCAATTCAAACAGATCAATTTCTTCCACCGATTAGCCGTTGGACTACCTTTGGAGGACTCTTTATTCTCTGTGTTCTGGGACTAGCAATTCCCGTCGCCGCAGTGGCCAAATATAAGGTGACAGTCAAAGGAGAGGCAGTTGTGCGTCCATCGGGGGAATTGCGAATTGTGCAGGCTGCAACTGAAGGTCAAGTTATGCAGATTTATGTCAAAGAAAATCAAGTTGTCAAAACCGGAGATGCGATCGCCATCATTGACGACTCCCGTTTACAAACTAAAAAAAGCCAACTGCAAACTAATATTCAGCAAGCTCAGTTGCAACTAGTGCAAATCAACGCTCAAATTCAAACCCTTAACAGTCAAATTAGAGCCGAAACTGAGAAAGTTAACCGGATTATTACTGGTGCTGAAGCTGAATTTAGCGATCGCCTGCGGCAATATCAGGATAAAAAAATTACCACTGTTTCTGAACTCCAAGAAGCTCATGCTAATATCCAAATTTCTCAACAAGAATTACAAATTGGCAGATCACAGTTAGCAACAGAACAAGCAAATCTTAATTCTATTCAAGCAGCTTTGGATGCAGCCTTAGCCAAACAACAGCGATATGATCCCATAGCGCAAACAGGAGCATTATCTAAGAATCAAGTGGAGGAAGCACAATTAGCGACTAAACAGCAACAACAAGCACTGAAAGCCCAAAAATCACTGATTGAAACCAAAAAACAAACAATTAAGCGGCTACAACAAGCTGTATATGTTGCAACTACTAGAAAACAACGTGCTAAAATAGCCGTAAATCCCAGTGATGCAGAAGTAAAAATTGCTACTGAGCGTATAGCCCAAGAAAAAGCCGCAGGTGAAAGTAACAAGGCAGTTTTAGACAAAGAACGTCAAGCAATAATTAAGCAACGCATTGAAGTTGAAAAACAGCTAGAGCGTGATGCTAGCGAACTAAAACAAGTGGAAATCGAAGTCAATCAGACCACTATTACTGCTACGGCTGATGGTATTATTTCTCAAATAAACTTGCGTAACTCTGGTCAAACTGTGCGTCCTGGCGAGGAAATATTGCAGATTGTCCCCAGTGATGTTAGTCAGATTGTTAAGGCAGCAGTGGCATCTGAAGATAAAAATAAGCTAAAAATTGGTCAACAAGTCCAAATGCGGGTTAGCGCTTGTCCCTACCCAGATTACGGTACTCTCAATGGTAAGGTCGAAGCGATTTCTCCAGATGCCATTACTCCCCAACAAAATGGTACAAATGGATCTATTTCTCATACCAATACTAGTCCGAAAGCAGCAGCACCAAATGCCTTTTATGAGGTGACTATTGAGCCGGAAAGCCTGGTTTTAGGTAAAGGGAAAAATCTGTGTCACATTCAATTGGGAATGGAAGGTAGAGTTGATATCATTTCCTCTGAAGAAACGGTACTGCAATTTTTCTTGAGAAAGGCTAGGTTAATTGCAGATTTGTAATTTGACATCCTCATAGGAAATAGTACTTACTTTCCTTGACAAATTTACCCTCTTTTCAGGCTTTTTCGATGCGTCTCTTTATGCATCCTACACGTAGTGTGCGTTCCCTAATGCACAATTTATAGGATTTTCAATGAATAAAACCGATGAATATATTTACCATTTTTTGTCAATGCGTAAGTCGTCGGAAAGTAGTGTGCGTTCCCTAACGCACAATTTATAGGATTTTCAATGAATAAAACCGATGAACATATTTACCATTTTTTGTCAATGCGTAAGTCATCGGAAAGTATACCCGGATTTCTCACAATATTTCTGTCGAGCTTAGAGGATGCTTTTATTTTAAAATAAAAAAAACTGGAAGCTGTTCAAGTTTTTGAGCTTCCAGTATTTGCTAGATAAATTGCCAGTTTACATAGCAGAGATAATCCTATTTGGGAGGAATTGGATTATCATAGTTGGTTGAAAGAGAAGCGTATCAGCTATAAGTTCTACCAGCCAGGACAACAATTTAACCGTACTCTTTCAATTTCTATGCCTGTTTTTAATGCGAAACCTGAGCCTTTTAGACTAAGGTGACACCAACCACAGTACAAGAAGTTAGATAGCCATTCAAAGCTTAGATTGGGTAAGCCACTACTCCAATCTATTTTTGCTCAAACTTCCTAGAAAAAGTAACCACCATGAGAACGGTTACATCGTTAGTCTTCGTTTAGGAGTTATCTAATCCATGAGATACTGACTGCTTTAGCAATCAGTTTGATATATTGCATGGTTAGAAATTAAGATTGATTTTAGGGTTGAAAATGAATATGCTTGCCAGTCACCTCGGTTTAGGTTGTTATTTATAATTTATAATACTTTTTCTGTGTATAATTGCCACTTTGGCAGATTTCTCCGGGTAATTTATTACTCCTTTGCTGCTGCAAGATTGCCTATTTATTCTCCAAGTTGGCGCTCTTGGCGTCTAATAAGGTACTTAAACCTTTGCCTACAGGCAGAATTTACACCTCTGTATCAAGGTGTAATCTATCCAAATCCAAATTGCTGTAGGGTTGGCAAAAATTGTAAAAAACCAGCCATGCTAAAGATTTTGAATCAGCATAGCTGGCTATTATGTACTCAATCAATGGTGGTTCAATATCTATTGAAGCAATAGATTTATTAAATAAATTCACAGAATTTCAAGGAAACATCTTGACTTTTTTCTGGGTTTAATTGAGATTTTATGGGTTGAGATTCTGGAGTTTGCTGTACCAACCACTGCTCCATGTTACCACCACGAACTTCTGCTTTTTGCTTTCCTACCACCTCAAGATAGGCTAGGTCTTTAATTTTGCTTAAGCAGCTTGGAGCAATATTTTTCTCAGTCCTTTTCTCAGCAACTTGGTTGGCAATTTTTATATTTTCATTGTGCTGTGAGTTTAACCGGCTCATGCGGGAGTTTTCTTTGAGTAACCGATTGTAAGTGCGGTAGGGAATGTAATGCAGGGGATTGTAGCCAACAAATCGTAGCATTAAAACACATGCCCAGGAATACTTCCCGGCAAGAATTGCTTCTACGACTTGGTCAAATTGTTCAGGATGCATTTTCTTATCTAAGTTGCTACTAATGCCAGGAATGTCTTGATTCATAGTGTTAGTTGTCTCGGATGAAGTAAACTAGTCCAGTTTCTTCGAGTGTTAGTGTTTTAATTGAGGTTTCCAAACTGCTGAAAACAGGGTTAGTTTGGGTAATTTTGTCTTTGGCTCGTAAAACCGGCAGTAAACAAGCTTTGGTGGCTATAGTTGAGCGGTTTTTGGACTCTGAGCCTTCGAGGCTGGGATTTGCTTTTGTTGGGTGTGACTGACTGTATTTGACCTGATGATTATTTCCATAAGCTCACCTTTGATTGAAAACTTGACTGTTTTGAATCAAGTCTGTTTACTGCATACCATAATTTCCCTGATTCCCTCCGTGGTTCCACAGCCCTCACCCACTGGGATTGGTTGTTAGGGTTGCCACCCCCTATTGGTTACTACTCGGCGTGGCTCTTGGTAGATGCAGTTTTACCCTGAAGGAAATTTTCCTACCCCTAATTCAATTACTTTCCCTGATTATTTGTTGTGTAAGTTTTTGCTAATAAAATCTGAATATTTTCAGGAAATTTGCATTTTTATTAGCTTGGCGGAGAAATCTATTTAAACCCTGATGCTCAAAACCTACATTCATATTTATACTATTTTTGGCTGTTAATGTCATCCGCCGATTTATTATGCTTATAAGTTATATTTACTCAGCATCTTTAGATATTTCCTGGTGGACTGCATATCTTTATTTTATGTCCTATTATTTGATAATAAACAGGGGGTAACACCCCTCATTTAATATGATTTAAAACTATATTTGCTCTGAAGCTACTGGGAAATATTACTATTAATTTTGCCTGTAGAAGCTAGTATATAAAGCAATAGTGATGCTATTCGCCAAATTTAAATAGGCTAGTTTTATTGAAACTATTGTCTATATCTCATTGATTAAATATTGTTATCTGCCTGGTAAAATATCTTGTGTGGGAAGATTCTTGGCATTGGCTAATCCGCACAAATTACAATAAAGTTATTGTGTTTATTGCATTGTTTTTTTTTAGTAATTACAAATAAAAAACTTATATAAATTCCTATTCAATGGTATGATCTATTAACCTTGATATCTATTAGACTTGTATACAAAAACACCCCCTGAAGGAGGTGAGATGAAAATAAATTGTAGCTGTTTTAACAGAAGCAAGTTAGATTATTGATAAATTAATAATTAGTTATTTTCTAGAGATTTTTGCTATGTTGATTTACTAATAATTTTCCTGGTTTTTGGGAGATGACTGATTAAGCCAGGTGAGATTACAGTGGCAATTGCAGTTGAGCTAAGTGGGAATAAAAGCCGCCAATTGCTATTAGTTCTTGATGAGTGCCTTGCTCGACGATGATACCTCGGTTGAGGACGAGGATACAGTCAGCATGGCGGACGGTGGAAAGACGATGGGAAATGATGAAGGTGGTACGATATTGACTAATTCGGGTTAAGTTTTTTTGAAAAGAGCGTTCTGATTCGGCATCTAGGGCGCTTGTGGCTTCATCCAAAATCAAAATTCCTGGTTTTCTGATCAGTGCGCGGGCGATCGCAATTCTTTGTTTTTGTCCACCAGAAAGCTGCAAACCACCATCACCTACAGGGGTGTTGTAGCCCAAAGGTAGGGACTCAATAAAGCTGTGTGCTTCTGCTAACTTGGCTGAGGCGATCGCTTGCTCTAGGGTAAACTCCGGGCTATACAGGGTGATATTTTCTAAAATCGTGCCGGAAAACAGAAAACACTCCTGTGGCACCAAGCCCAACTGACTACGCAACGACTGGGGCGAAACATCAGTAATATTATGCCCATCAATCAAAATCTGCCCAGTATCAGGACGATATAAACCAGCCAGTAAATTAACTAAGGTGCTTTTACCTGAACCACTCTCTCCGACAATGCCAGCTGATGACACCAAGATTGCCCGCGATACTTTCTTGAGGTAAGGACTGGCAAAGAGAGTCAAAAGTGCGATCGGCAAAATCCAACCCAGTGCTAAAATAGTCAGCTGCCAAAAGTGCGATGCTAGACTTGTATCCTTAGCAACTAAATTTAAAAGTTTAATAATAGCAGCATTGGGAGTGGGAAACTGGGGGTTAATTCTATATTTCCGCTCTCCCTCGACTCTTAACGACGAAGAGGAGTTCATGATTTTATTTTGGTGGTTGTAGTAAATTGGTTAACTTTTGCTAGATGAGCAATTACAGAAGAAAAGAGTTGGTAATTCTTTTGCCAGAAGGATTTAGCATCATTCCAACAACCTCTGGAAAACGCAATTATTTGTGTTTTTAATCAACAATTGCTTAGGTCTCATTTTTCAGTGGCTTTTCTTAAGTGAAAGTTGGTGAAACAACATTATTTAACTAGCAAAACCCAATTTTTGTTGACACCAGCCTGTCAGCCACTTAATCTAAGAATTTTGGATTTTGGATTAACGAGATACCTTATTTTATTCACGTCTTAGGCGGTATTTATTTCTATGGTTGCCATATTTTTGCCTTTTTAGATACGGTTTATTGGTAATTTAATAGCTAATAATCCCGTAATTTTTGGGATATTTTTTGACGCCATAACTTAATAAATCTGGGTTGAAAAATATTATGATAATAAAATCTTTCTTGAGAGAAAAATGTTCATGATGAACATAAGCTGAGGATTTTTTATGGATAACGCTGGCAGCATAGGCATTTTTTAACACTTTGGCTTCAGTTTTAAATCTTTCAACTCTTACCATTACTTATGTTTTTCTGCGGTTCCGGAAACAACCGCAAAATACAATCACAGAAGGAGATGTCTGCTTACCTGGTAAAAACAGGGACATTGAAAGCGGCAATTTTAAAACAACTCTGCGTTTATGTATGTATCGTTAGTTGCAAATTGCCAATTACTCAAATGGCGTTCAAAGTTTTTTGTTGAGAGTGGGGATAATAGGGATTTTGATTTGAGTGCAATAGAGACCTTGCATACAACATCTCTATTGCAGATAAACGAGAAGCCCTAGGAATGGGAGAATTCCTGTACCAAGTAAATTGCCCAAATAGCCATTGGCCGCAAATAAGTACTAGCACGGAAAGTGCCGGTGGTGGTGATGGCTTCCGGGGTGCGGAATTGCAGCCCATTGTCGTAAATTTGCCCGACAACAGCTTGTGTCAACTGCAATGCTTCATCCTGCATCCCCATCTGCACAAGAAAAGCTGCTAGCCCAAAATTAATCCCCGTCCAGACCTCTAGAGGATGAGTTGCGTGAGGATTTTCTGGTACACCATCAGGACGGACACCATTAGCAGCACCAAACTGACCATTAAAGAACTTTAAGAAACAAGCATCGTATACAGTTTTCAATGCCGAAAGGGCGCGATCGCAATTTACAATATCTGGTAATCCCAACAATCTAGCGTAAAACTGACCACACAACTGATCTGCCATTACCACATCAGAACCACTTTCACTATCCAGACGATAATATTGCCCATTCCAAAGCTTATCCTCATAAACCAGGCGAGATTGGGCCAACCAAGCCCCATAGATAGACCTTTGCCTCTCCAAATCCTTGGCGTTCTTGGCGTTTTGGCGGTTCGTTAATAAAATATCACAAATAGCGATCGCACTTTCCAAAGCTGCCAACCACAACCCCCCACAATAAGCACTCACACCCTGCAACCGCCAATCATCAAAAGTTTGGTCAGGTGCGCCAGAATTTTCTGGTATTCCATCGCCATCTTGATCAAAAGATTTCAAATAATCAAGAGTTTGCACAATCGCATCCCAACAATCTGCGAGAAAATCCACATCATCAGCACCCGTAAGCAGAAAATCTCGATATACTTGCAACACAAAATCACTGCCCAAATCCTTCCACAAATTGCAATCTTGATAGCAGGTATAGTTAGTTTTTTCCCAGACGTGTTCATTGGGTGCCCCCAAATCATGGGGTGTTGCACCTGGAATTTTGCGGACTGCTGTAGTTGTGTCTGCCCCAATGGTGTAATAGTAGCCAATTATCCGCTGATGATCATCACCTTGGGGAATTGCCCGTGCAAAAGCGCGAATTACCGATTTTTCTAGTTCAGGAAACAGCATCAGCAAAGCAAAAGAACCATACAACCGCACATCCAGACTTTCGTACCAGCGGTAATCTAAGCATTCCAAGACGGC
The DNA here is from genome assembly GCF_014697195.1 of Cylindrospermum sp. FACHB-282. Classification (GTDB taxonomy): domain Bacteria; phylum Cyanobacteriota; class Cyanobacteriia; order Cyanobacteriales; family Nostocaceae; genus Cylindrospermum. The sequence goes on from NZ_JACJRJ010000010.1 coordinate 32,822, forward strand.
AAACTGACCGAATGGGTCAAGTTCTGAAGCTGCACTCCAGAGAGTCCCGCCGCTGGTGAGGTCGTAAAGCTCATTAAAGAGAGCCATTTTGAACCAGTTTGGTAAATCTTCGCGGTCGAGGATAGGTTTTTGCCAGTTTTGAATCTGCGATCGCCAATTTTGATATTGTTGTAGGGATAGAGTAGCGATCGCCTCAGCATTCTCCCCACTGCGCCCAAAAAAGTCTGTATATCTGCGAAAATAGTTAACTCCCGCGGCAAATTCCGTCACCGGAAAATCCCAACTCAGCACAAAAGGAACCTCTAAACATTCCCCTGGTTGCAGAGTGAACCGCACAGCCAGCGCCGCCCCTATTTGGGTATTCTCTGCTGCTGGCGTCACATCTACATAATTAGGCAAAGAACCATCAACAGCAAAGCATTGCCACACCTCATTACCCGTACCAGCACAATTCCATCTATTGTGGTGAAATACCTCAACCTGGGGATGTTTTACCGTTGCAATGCACCAAGTCCCGTCCCCTTCCTGCACAGGTGCATCACTAGCAACCCGTCCCAAAACACAACCAACCTGTTGAGTATTTTCAATTAACTGATTATAATTTCCTTGACTTTCCCCCAAACATGGCTGATATTCATAAACCGGACTACCATCATCCCGTATCTGCACCTGTGGAGATTTCAGGGCATTAGTAAACCAGCCCACCATATTTTGCCAAGTCAGCATAATACTAATAGTGATAGGTGCATCTGTGGGGTTATGTGCCTTCCAGTTAAACACCGCCACAGGGTAGCTAGTTTCTTGGTAATTATTTGCCCAAACAGGGGAAAATTGCTCACAGCTTAACTGTGCTTGAAATACATTTTCATAGACAAACCAACTGCGCGGATAAAGTGCGTGATATGTGCCTGTTTCTTGTGGGGTGGGCATCTTGCCCGCCCTTGGTTCTGCAATACGGGGATACCATTGCCAAGCTGAGAGAGTGCCATCTTCTGGGAGTTCAGTAGATAAAGCATAAGCCTGGGAAGATGCGCCATCAGACTCAAAAACACTAAATTGACAAGCGGGGATATTTTTGAAAGTATGTTCACCCCCGTCAATATGCCACAGGTTAAAATCCCCCCGTGAAGAACGACCGATGCAACCTGCACCAAAGCCACCTAAAGGCATCCCATGCCACGGGCCATCATCAATATTGCTAGGGTAGCGAACAGTATAGGGTTTGTCCCAGCCGAGTCCAATGGGACGGTTCCAAGTGCAAGGGGGAATTTCCGGGTAGGGTAAAGTAGTCATCGCCTGATATCACAGATTTACGCTAATGAACACTAGCGCGATGTGTGATTTTTCTCAAGTCATTGGTTATGGGGTAGCAGCTAGGGAACTGAAAAATATATAGTGAACAACAAGATACCCGACTTCTCGAAGAAGTCGGGTATCTGAGCCTTTTGGTGATTAAAATATTGATTCTATATAGAATAGATGTTTCTCAAGGTTTTTTCAGGTTTGAGGTAATAGTTCACTTTGATGATATTTAAATTTTTCTGATAGGCTTAAAATATCACATTTTGATATAGATGTAACCAGATTTATTTCCCGGTCTTTTAAGTAATGATAACATTGTGGTGGTCGAAAATCTGCCCATTCTTCTCTTAAACGTTTAAGTTTAATTGGTGAATCAAAGCTGAATGGTTTTTTGAAGAAAATAGCAAAAGCGGTTATCTTTACCAGCCAGTCATTAACTGCACCTATTAAAATAGTAACACTGAGGTGGCATGATCCTTAACCAGGCTTCTACAAATCCTTCCAAGCTTCATCTTTCTCTGGATTTAGCCAAACTTTGCTGAGTGACTTCCAGAAAAATAGCGTCAGCTAGAGTTGAGGGGGAGAAGTTCTCTAGCATTACGCTTGATTAAGCCTTTGAGGTAATTTTTTCTGTGAGCAAGATGCTTATTTTTCGTCTGCTACCTTGACTTGAGCTAGTGGTTTTTTAGTTACTACCTGACGAATCGGCAGTTCAACTACAAACTCTGTGCCTTTGCCGAGTTCAGAGTGGCAATATATCTTGCCTTTGTGTTTATCTGTTACTATTTGATAGCTGATAGAAAGCCCCAGTCCTGTGCCTTTGCCGACAACCTTGGTAGTAAAAAATGGATCGAACAGCCGAGAGAGTACTTTGTCATCGATGCCGAGTCCATTGTCACCTATACGAATGGCTATCCAGTCCTTATTCAGCAGGGAAGTAGAAATTCGGATTTCGCTGGGATTGGCGGCAATTGTGTCGGGGGTAGCTTGTGCATTTCGCTCTTCTAAGGCATCAATGGCATTAGATAGCAAGTTCATAAATACCTGATTCAACTGACCGGGATAGCATTCTATCAGTGGTAAGCTATCATAGTTTTTGATTACAGGAATGGTGGGGATATCAGGGGAAGGCTTTAAGCGGTTTTGCAAAATCATCAACGTACTGTCGATGCCTTCGTGAATATTTGCGGATTTGAAGTCGGCTTCATCTAAACGCGAGAAGTTCCGCAGAGAAGTGACAATTTCGCGAATGCGCTCGGTGCCGACTTTCATGGACTGAAATAATTTAGGTAAATCGTCGAATAAAAACTCTATTTCGGCTTTCTTTAAAAACTCTTGGATCTCTGGTGCGACGGTGGGATAATGATGCCGATAAAGCTCAACACAGTGAAGCAATTCTTGGGTGTATTGGTGGGCGTGTTCTAAGTTGCCGTGGATGAAATTAATTGGGTTGTTAATTTCGTGGGCAACCCCCGCCACCAGTTGCCCCAAGCTAGCCATTTTTTCTGCGTGGATAATTTGCATTTGGGCTGTGCGTAGCTCATTCAGTGCTTGGGCGAGTTGATTGGCTTCTTCACGGGTTTGACCTAATAAACTGGATTGTTGGAATAAGTTGGCTTGACGCAGGGCTACACTGAGTTGAGCCGCTACTTGGGTGACAAATTCTAATTCAGCCTCTTCCCAATCACGGGGATGAGTGCATTGGTGAATGCACAATAAGCCCCACAAATCATCCCCTTCCATCAACGGCACAACAATCTGAGCTTTGACTTGGAATCGCTCAATTACATCTAGATGAGGCACCTTGGAGCCAATGCTGTTGACATCAGAGATTACTTGCACTTGCCCTTGGCTATATTGGGGGGCGTACTGGTCGCCAAAGCAATAGTCTTGTACCTTGATGGCTAGGGCAGAATCGAACTTGGGTAGGACATCTTCAGCGATAAATTCACCACGGCAAAAACCGGCATCAGGGTCAAAGCGGAAGATGCCGACTCGATCCACCCTCAAAGATCGCCGCACTTCCTGTACTGTAGTCTTAAAGATCGTTTCTAAATCCAAGGATTCCCGAATTTTGACCACCAGATCAAATAAAATCCGCCGCTGTTCAGCCGATTGTTGCAGTTCATCAGCGCGAGTTTGGATTTGGGTCACCATTTGAGAACTTTGCAACGCCACTCCTAGTTGACTGGCCACCTGTCCCAAAAATTCCACTTCCACACTATCCCACTGGCGGGGGGCAGAATGTTGATAGGCAGCCAGCAATCCCCAGAGATTCCGTCCTACAAAAATTGGGGTCAAGGCATAGGCGCGAATCTTGAACTGCTCTAAAATATCTAGATGACAGCGAGAGTGTCCGGCTTGGTAAATGTCATTTACCGCAAAACTTTCGTTGTTGCGGTAGCGTCCACCTTTGGTTTCTTGCAGGTGGGTATCTTGCCAAACGAGATTTTTGCCAAAGGGATTGATGCTGTCCCACTGAGCCTCAACCATGCCAAAATGGCTGACGAATTCGCCAGTCCAGTCTGGATTAAAGCGATAAACGCCGATCCGCTCAACTCGCAGCATTTTACACACTTCTTGACAAGTGGTTTTCAGAATTAAATCAATATCTAGGGAAGAGCGAATTTTCCCCACGACTTCAGTTAGTGCCCGCTGCCGGGCGATCGCATCTTGTAAGGCAGAAGCCTGTTGTTTCGACTGAGCCAAGTTCTCGGCTTGCTGAATCGCGACTCCCAATTGTGCCCCCACCTGTCCGAGGAACTCAACTTCGTAATCTGCCCATTGGCGCGGTTCAGAGTGTTGATACGCCGCTATCAGTCCCCACAGTTTTGGCCCCATAAAGATGGGTGCTAAGGCATAGGCCCGAATTTTGAATTGCTCTAAAATGTTAATGTGACAGCGTGAGTGACCTGCTTGGTAAATGTCATTTACAGCAAAATTTTCGTTATTGCGGTAGCGCCCGCCTTTGGTTTCTTGGAGGTGGGTATCTTCCCAAACCAGATTTTTGCCAAAGGGGTTGATTCTATCCCACTGGGCTTCAACCATGCCGAATTGGCTAACAAATTCGCCGTTCCAGTCAGGATCGAAGCGGTAGATCGCTGCCCGTTCTACCTTCAGGAGTTTGCAGAGTTCCTGACAGGCAGTGTTCAGAATAATTTCGGTGTTCAGAGACGAGCGAATATTCCCCACCACTTCCGTCAAGGCACGTTGCCGCGCAATTGCGTCTTGCAGTTCTGCTGTGCGTTGTTTGGAAGTCTCTAAGATTTCTGCCTGCTGCATTGCTACGCCGAGATGGCTTGCGGCTTGCCCTAAGAATTCGACTTCGTGAGGGTGCCATTGCCGAGGAGCAGAGTGTTGATAGGCTGCAAGGATTCCCCATAGTTTTGCACCAATGAAAATCGGTGCGATCGCATAGCCCCGAATCTGAAACTGTTCTAACACCTCAATATGACAACGACAGTGCCCTGCATCGTAAATATCAGCCACGGCAAATGGCTCATTTTTACGATATCGCCCTCCCTGGGTTTCTTGCAAATGGGAATCTTCCCACACCAAATCTTGCCCAAAGGGGTTCAGAGTATCCCAGGGAGGTTCTGCAAAGCCAAAACGATTGATGAAGCTACCGCTCCAGTCAGGATTGAAGCGGTAGATTGCCACTCGCTCAATCTTCAATTGGCGACAAATATCTTGACAAGAAGTCGAACACAGAGATTCTAAGTTGACAGATGCACGAATCTTAGCCAGAATTCTCACCAAGATTTTTTGGTACTGAGCCGCTAGCTGTAGCTGTTTGTGAGATTCTTGCAAGTCTAAGCGGTTTGACGTTTCATAACTGTTTGTTGTCATAGAGTATAAAGAAAGTTAAATATCTGTTTTCCGTGTTCCCTAAAGCTATAAAAAAATAGGGGTATGCTTGAGCATACCCCCACACTGAAAACTCAGCTCTAACTAAGAAGCATTTTGTAACTCAGCTGTGCGAACTGAAAGCTGCTGTGTCTGATTACCCCGTTGCACCTTCACCTGCAACGCTTGACCCAGGCGACTATCTTCCACAATGCCTTGCAACTGTTCGGCTGTGGTGATTGGTTGTCCATCAATTTGAAGAATCACATCGCCGCGTCGGATACCCGCAGATGCTGCTGGGGAATTGGGGATAACTCGCATTACCAAAACACCATTAACTTCAGGAATGACGATCGCCGAATTCGGGTCAGTGTTATTCTGTTTGGCTAGCTCTTGTGTTAATGTCACCATTTGCACGCCTAAATAGGGGTGAGCAACTTTGCCATCACGTTGCAATTGAGCGGCGATCGCTTTAGCTTTATCTATAGGAATCGCAAACCCAATCCCCATGGCATCAGCCCGAATCGCTGTATTAATTCCAATCACCTCACCTCTACCGTTTAATAATGGCCCCCCAGAGTTACCAGGGTTAATGGCGGCGTCGGTTTGAATGAATTCTAAGCGTTTATCACTAATCCCCACTTGGGCGCTGGAACGTTTGAGAGTGCTGACAATCCCCAAGGTAACAGTGTTATCAAATCCTAAGGGATTACCAACTGCGATCGCCCAATCTCCAACCTGTACATTATTAGAAGAACCCAAAGGGGCCACAGGTAAATCATTCCCAGCGTTAATCTTCACCACCGCCAAATCTGTCACTTCATCAATCCCTTGCACCTTACCTTCAAAGGTGCGACCATCTTTGAGGCGGACTGTCACCTTATCAGCCTGATCCACTACATGGGCATTGGTGAGAATTAACCCACTCTTGTCAATAATAAAACCAGACCCCAAACCGCGTAATTGCTCCGTGGGTGACTGTTGGGGCAACCCTTCACCAAAAAACCGCCGGAAAATCGGGTCTTCCATAAATGGATCAACACGGCGAGTAATCGTCCGCTCTGTATCAATCCTGACCACCGCTGTTCCCACACGATTCACTGCATCTGTAACAAAGCTACTGCTACCAATAGCAGCCGTTGCAGGTGATTGCCTCTGAGCAACTATTCCCGGTGCTTTTGCTAAAGTTAAGGCATTGGGCGCAGGTTCTGCTTGAGAGGGTAACACCCACAAGCTACCAACCGTGAGCAAAATTCCCAAAGCAACTGCTACAACATAACCACTGAGTTGGCGTATAGACTGGGATATTTTGAGACTTTGCATAATTACAACCTAATCTAGAAGCCTAGTTTTTACTTAGTCGTGACAAATCTATCTACATTTATTTTTACAGCTTGGTTGAAAATCCCTGAGTCGTGACAACTCTCACCGCTAATTGCAAGCAATGTAGCGGGAGCATCTCAGATTCACAAATGAGACTTTCTGCTTCATAGGCTGACTACTGTCTAAGCCTCCACAGACAGGAATCGGTAGTCCAACCGATCCACGCTTCAAAATATTTAGCGATGCATTCCAGTCCCTATCAATAACTAATCCACAGGAACAGCTATGAACACGGACTGAAAGGGCTTTCTCAACTCTCTCACCACAACTTGAACAATTAATACTAGTTCCTCTTGGGTCAACTCCAAGTGTCAGCTTGCCGCGTTTTACCGCTACTGCTTGCATGATTTCCAGGAATGCACCCCAAGCAACATCTAGTATAGATTTAGCTAGTCGTGTCTTAGCCAGTCCTCTAATATTCAAATTTTCAAAAATAATTAAGTCATAGCAATTAATCAACCAATGAGAGACATGATAATGAAACTCTTTTCTTTGTCTGGCAACGTGCAAATGGGTACGAGCAACTTTGTTAGCCTGTTTTTGGTAGTTCTTAGACCCTTTAGACTTATGTGCAAGCTTGCGCTGCTGACGGGCTAATATTGCCTGTGCCTTGCGGTAGTACTGCGGCACTGCAATACTTTGCCCATCACCAGTAGTTAAAAACTTTTCTAGCCCGACATCTATGCCAGTAGCGGTTTTGATTTCATCAACAGGTAATAAGGTGGGAACGGTTTTATCTTCTATTGATAAACTGCAATACCACCCATCAGCTTTTCTTAGAATCGTCGCCTGCTTAATTTCAAATCCATCTGGGATAGGACGGTGTAAGATAACCTCAATTTCACCAATCTTGGATAGTTTGAGAACGTTTCCAATTAAGTGTGCGCCAGCCTTGGCATTGTTAACACGCGGGAACGTGAACGAGAGAATATCACCACGCTTTTTAAAACGCGGACGGCCTCCCCTTTTCCCGTTCTTGTCAGGCATCAACCACCGCTTCCATGCCTTATCCAACCTCATCAGGTTTTGCTGTTGGCAGTCGGTATAGATGTTTTTGTAGTCGGGAAATATGTCTTTAGTTTGCTTGAGGTCTGAAGCTTGTGTATAGTAATCAGCCTTGCTTGGTATCTCGCCAATTGGCTCACAAACCAAACTGCATCGGTCAATTTGCGACCTTGTACGCCTTAGCCAATCTAGTCTTTGCCCTAGTGCGTAGTTATAGTGACGACGCAGCAACTCACCCCAAGTTTCAAATGTGGCTATCTGTTCCGATGTAGGGCGTAAACGGTACTGGTAAGTTAGGCGCATAGTTCGGTAGAGGGACTTGATTAAAGAGAGAATTAGGGGGGAGTTACTAAATCCACAGCACAATTTAAAGGCTTGTGCAATTTTGCAGGATGGTCCGTGAAAAAGTTCTCAGTAACAGTTTTAGGCTATCAAAGTAATGCTCACAGCATATTAACTAAGGCGTCGATAGCGTTAATGCAATCGGTTTTGTACTTTTCTTGAACTTGGACTCGACGACCACCAATATCTAACTTCCCACTAGGCAATCGATAGAACGGACACCCTCTTGCAAAAGCAACAACTCCTGTAGTTTGAAAGTCTCGAATGCTTACTATACCTTGCTGGACTTCGGGGAAAGTAAAGATTTCATGATTCGAGTTGATTAAACTTGCTACATCCTGCTCAATTGAACGTAGTACAGCAGCATATGCAGAAGCAGGCCCCATATATTGAGTAATGCGGTTTTTAGCGACTATATGCACTTGAGGGAGTGAGCGATTGGACTGTTCTAATTTATTAGCAAATGCATATTTTGAATATACCTCGGAAGGCAATTTCAGCCCATATATGAGAGAGAATGCGTTTTGGATCGCCCTTCGAGAAGAATCGTCAGCCATTACTGGCAATATAAGAAGGTTTGTAGTTGATAAGGCAATTTGTGTATAAATTGAGAAACTCGGATTAGCATCAATAAACGCCACATCGTATTCATCTTTCACTTGGTCAAGAGCATCTTTAATCCAGTCAATAATTTCAATCCACGGATCAATGCCTGGAATTTGTGCGTTTGACAAAGTATTGATTGCATTGGCTTGTAGTTCAAGCAACGGATCTCCGCAAAACAAATCTACATTCTGCGGAATAGTTGGATTGTATTCCGCAGGCTTAGTTAAAAAATCCTGAACTGAAAAATCAGGCGCTGCAAAAGGGGAAGGAAGTCGTAACTGAAAATATCCGCCAACACTACATCGAGGCATCAGCCCCTGTCGCTCTAATAGGTTTTTGCTGCCAAAGTTAGTTAATCCACCCAAGAAAAGTTCAGATAGATTGGCTTGAGGGCACACATCAACTACGAGTATCCGCTTGCTAGGGTTTCTATCTGCATATCGACAAATAGTTTGAAACGCTAGGCTGGTTTTCCCTGTACCACCTTTGTTGTTCCAAAATGCATATGTCAGCATAAGTATTTTTTAGACAGATTTATGAACTACAAGGACAGGATAACGTCCATAGTGGACTATGGCAAGTCCAAAGTAGACAAATTTCTACGTATTCGGAATTAATTACAAAATAAATGCAAGGGCTGTAGTGGTTGAGGAGTTGTTGAAACAGCAGCGTCCTGGGGGAGCGCTGAATAGGTGATATATGTGTAAGAGCAAATGAACGAGGTTGACTAATCAGATAAATGCTTGGGTTACTTTTTCGCCTCCATTGCTACAGCTTCTTGACTGCATTGCATCGCCTCACTTAGTGATAGTAAGAACTTAAATCTTATGTTGAGAAACAAAACAGTCCAAATAATTAAGAAAATTGCCGACTTCGGGGGTATCGAACCCTACTCAGCCAGCCCTCCTATCCCCCATCACCACCAATTGGAGTACCAATGTGGCGGGGAGTACCCCGGAGGTTCCGATGGAATCTTGAACTACAAAGCTATGATGGAGATTCACCTTAAAAGGTTCGGGTTTTACCCATTAATCAAAATTTTCGATAGCTCAAGTATCCGTAAAAAAGACAATTTTCCACGGAGTACAAATAAATAAAAAACTGACAGCACCCATTACCCCTGAACCATTGCCTCTAGGATAGGATCTTAATCAATACCAGAACCGTGATCACCTATGAATCGCTCAAACCGATTAACTAAAGAATCCTTACCCATATCCCAGCAAGCAAAACATACCCATGATCACGATCTAGAACACAACCACACAGATCATACTCCTGGGTCTGGAGAATCGGTTCATCCTCACGTCCATAGTGAAGAGTCTCTGCGGCGAATTGTCAACCGATTATCGCGGATAGAAGGACACGTTCGCGGTATTAAGACAATGGTGCAGCAAAGTACCCCTTGTCCTGACGTTTTATTGCAAATTGCCGCTGTGCGTGGTGCATTAGATCGGGTAGCGCGAATTGTCCTAGATGAACACTTAACTGAGTGTGTTGCTAGAGCAGCCAAAGAGGGCAATATGGAATTTGAAATAGAACAATTGAAAGCTGCTTTAGATCGGTTTTTACCTTAGCAAAATAAAAGTTTTCTATAAACCCCAAATCTGCCAATTCTCCGCCATATCATTTATATGATTTTTTCTGTGCAGGACGTTCGGCGAAGCTCAGTCGAGCCGCGGACTTTTCTGTGTAGCCTCTATTATTTCCTAGATAATACCAAGAAATAAAAATGATGGCGACAGATGAACAGAGAAAACCCAGATACACCAAGCAGTTTCCAATCTAAAATCTAAAATCTAAAATGGTATAATCTTTGATTGTGTGCAGATGCATATTGAATTCCCCAGGGCATCTATGATCCAAAAAAACTATCAATTTAACTATTCTTTAACTGGCAAAACAGATAGGCCACTAATTTTGTTTTTACACGGCTTTATGGGTAAGATCGATGAATTTGATGAAGCTATAAAATTATTATCTGATGAATTCGCTTATCTAACTCTTGATCTCCCCGGACATGGCAAAACTCAAGTTTTCGGTGGAGATGAATACTATACAATAGAAAATACTGCCCATGGCTTAATCAACTTATTAGATGAGTTAAAAATAGCTAATTGCTTCTTAATTGGTTATTCAATGGGGGGTAGATTAGCTTTATACCTCACCCTAAACTTCCCGGAACGTTTTCTCAAAATTGTCCTAGAATCAGCTTCCCCAGGATTACCAACAGATGCAGAACGATTAAACCGCATTAAACTGGATTCCCAAATAGCCAGAAAATTAACCAGAATTGTTGATAAAAGTGTTTTTGCGGCTTTTCTAGCCAATTGGTACAATCAGCCAATTTTTGGTGATATCAAAAATCATCCAGGATGCGATCGCATGGTAGCCAGCCGTTTACAAAACAATCCACGGGAATTAGAGAAAGTACTGCGCTTTATGGGTACTGGCTACCAACCTTCTTTGTGGGATAAGCTACAAGAAAATAAAAGTCCTCTGCTGTTGCTAGTTGGCGAATATGATAAAAAATTTATAGCTATCAATACAGCAATGGCCAATAGATGTGAATTTTTCCAGCTAAAAGTAGTTCCTCATGCTGGACACAATATCCATTTGGAAAACACTTCGGCATTTGTGCAGAATGTGAGAAGTTTTTTGATGCATTAGGTTAGCGACTATAGCCATTTTCAATCCTATAGAATACAGCACAGCACTGCTGTGCCCCTAGTTTTTACCTTTTAGTTTACTGGTAGGTGTAGGCGTCAACTTGGGTGATGCTGGTTGATTAGCTGCGTTTAATTCTTCTTGCAACACCTTTTGATAAACTTTAGGTAAAAAACGAGTATTAGAATTAGTTTCTATGCCATATCCCAAACTTGTCCAAGTGGGAGACAATCGCCGCAAAACTTCATTTAACTTTCCCTGACGCAGCAGTTGAGAAATGTCAGTTTCCCAAACTCGTGAATCACTCAACCAACGGTAAACCACCACATCTTGATACTCTGGTTCAAAACTATAACCAGTCCAAAACATTAACTGTGTCGGGCTTGGGTGATAGCGGGGAGCAATATGATACCAAGTAGTATTGATGATTTGATATCTGCCAGCAGCCGTGGAACAATTACCAGTGTTCGGCCCTGCGACAATAGTGACGCATATCTCCGGATGACGGCTGAGGTCATTCACCTGCTGTCCACCATATAACAGAGAATAGGGACGGTTCCCACTGGCCTCACTTGCTGAGATGGTTCGCATTAAAGCACGAATGTAAGGATCACCGCCTTTCATCACTAACAGAGGCTGTTTTCCGCCTAAAACAGGGTCAGTAGGCGATCCTCCCCAGGGAATCTGCCCAAATTGCAAATCGTCAAAAACATACCACTGAAATAGATATACGAAGCCGAGAAGGGCAGCTATTGGGCCAATCAGCTTTTCAATGCCTTTGAGTTCAACGCCTTTCAGATTTAGACTCCTTAAAATTTGCTCTCTTAGCTAACAACAATCATCGACGGCCTCATTTCGGCAAAGTTAACACAATATAGACAATAGAGACGTTCCATGCAACGTCATTTATTTCATCAGGCGACGTTAGCGAATAACTCGCCAAACTTTTTAGAGGTAGCCTCAGGTTTAGCAATAATCTCGACAATTTTATTACGTGCGGCCGATTCAAACAGGGACTCGATACAAACCAGGGCGACTTTTTGGCGGGGAATGCTACCATCGAACAATGTATCAGCACCCTGCATCACTATTGGGTTGAGATCATCTTCATTCTTCAACCCCCCAGGTCGCACAATCGTATAAGTCAGTCCACTTTTCTGGATGTACTCCTCAGCTTGTTTTTTCCACAACAAAATCAGCCAAAACAGATTTAACGGATGAAATAACTGGGAAGTACACAAAGAGGAAACAAGGACAAAATGCTCAATTCCCTTTGTCTTAGCAGCATCTACTAAATTTTTAGTACCTTCAAAATCTACCTTATAGGGCCCAGTGGGATCAAAGCTGGGTTTTGCACCAGTAGCGCACAGCAGTACTGTACTATCACCCAAAGCAGCAGACAGGCTTTCTGGTTGCAATACGTCCCCTACCACCAACTCGACTTCAGGAGACAAAATATCTCTAGCTTTCTCGATATCGCGCACCAAGGCCCGGACAGGAATATTCCGCGCTATCAGTTCTTGGACAATCCGGCGACCTGTTTCACCTGTTGCACCTGCTACAAATGCTTTCATGATAAACGCTATCCTGAGAAACTAAATATGTGTTTATTTCGTTCTTTATTTTAGTGATTTTATGAAGGTGATGACGGATTGTTGAGGTTTCCGTCAAAATGGAATCTCAGTACAAAAAATTCCTGCCAACCTGGGAATTATTAATATAGGCAAACGCCAAAGTATATAGGAAACCCATTTATGCTGCCAAGAAAGGGCGAATATCAATCTTTAGAAATAACAGAACCAATTTTACCTGTGGCGTTAAGCGTAGCAGAAGATGAGAACCCATTAAAAGAAGCAAATGTATCCAATACAACAAAATTTCATGGCCGTTATCAAGACTTTATGGAAATGTATGCTCCTGTAGAGGTGGTTGCTGAGTATATTGGTGCTCACAAATCTTGGTTTTATCGCTGCGCTGAACCCATGAAGGTGCAACCATTGGGAGAAAATGGCTATGCTTTAGTAATTGGTCGTTTTGGATCTTTTGGTTATGAAGTAGAGCCGAAGGTTGGTTTGGAATTATTACCGCCAGATGGAGGTATATACCGCATCCGCACTATACCCATACCTGACTACCAGCCACCTGGTTATGATGTGGATTATCGAGCATCGCTACAGTTAATCAAAAATGTGGCTAATGATGTATCTGCCAATGTCGGTGAGATTACACGAGTTGAATGGGATTTGGATTTGACGGTTGATCTGCAGTTTCCTAGATTTATTCAGCGATTGCCTCAGTCTTTAATTCAATCTACAGGCGATCGCTTACTTAATCAAATCGTTCGCCAAGTCTCCCGTCGCTTAACTAAAAAAGTCCAAGAAGATTTTCATCAATCCTTCGGTATATCGTTTCCTGTCAAATCTCAAAAAAAGCGCTGAATCAATGTCATTAGTCAATAGGTAATGACTAATGACCTGTTTGACCAATGACTATGCTTTACTGAGAATTCTTTGGACAATTTCCACCCCAGAGACAGCCTGCCAGACAAAAAGCCCCAAAAGCCCAAAATTCAGCAGAATGTGAGTCACACGCGCCCAATTTGCCCCTTTTTGCATAAAAGGAGATAGGGACGCAGAAAATGCAATCAGACAAGTCATGCCAAGTCCTGCTAGCAGGTGAGAGGAAACAAACAATTTACCATTATTGATGTAGGTGACAGCCATGCCACCAATGGCACCTGCAACCATCAAAGCTAAAAGTATAGACCCGATTTGGTGGTGTTTGAGGCTATATTTCCCTTTAATCAATTCTTTCTTTTCTTCGCCCTGAGCATTTCTGGTACGCTGTATTTGCAGCCCCAGGTAGGCAGCATAAATTGAGACTGCTAATAGCACCCACATCATTAGCGGGTGAAAAAAGGTAAGCAAAAATTTCACCGATGGGGAAAGTTCTAGACTCATCGTGTTCTCTTCTAATTATTAAATCTTCATAAAACTTAGTATACCTTGATTTTGTGTGCCTAAAGCAGGGTAATAGGTAGTGGGTAATAGTTTTTTCCTATTACCTGTTACCCATTACCAACCCTTAATAATTTTTCATCGCCCGTTGAATATCGCGCTGATCTTGGCGGCGTTTCAGGTCTTCTCGTTTGTCGTGGAGCTTTTTACCTTTGCCAAGGGCGATACTCACCTTCACCCAGCCTCGTTTGAGATACATTTTCAAAGGGACTAATGTTAAACCCTGCTGTTCCACCTTACCAATTAGCTTGCGGATTTCTTGGCGATGCAGCAGCAGCTTGCGCGTGCGACGGGGTTCATGATTAAAATATTGTCCACTAGCGTTGTAAGGCGAGATATGCATGTTGATTAGCCATGCTTGGCCATCGCGAATTAAGGCATAGCCATCTTGGAGATTGACTTTACCCTCGCGGATCGACTTCACCTCTGTTCCTGTCAACTGAATTCCAGCTTCGTAGGTTTCTAGGATTTCGTACAGATAACGGGCTTGTCGATTGTCGGTAATAACTTTGTAACCGTCGTTCTGATCACTCATTGAAAATTTTGCTTGCGTTAAATATTGCCTGAAAAATTATTAGACTGATTTTTGACATTCCCACGGCTTCTAGCCTTGGCATTCTTGGTTTAGTAACATCCTTCTACACCATATTTGGTTTGGTGTGAGATATTTATTCTTTACTCCCAACCTTACAGGTTTACCGCATCTAGCCCCCACTGAGAACAAATTTTGTTCTTTGGTACTCTATTATTTAATATTTTAGCCTTGCAAGCTTTCGGAACACAGAATTCCCTATCTATAGTTTTACAGATGTCTTGCCTGATTCGCTACCGCCAGATGATGGGTAGACGCGGTAGCCTGGCTATTTTTAGTCGAGGGTGGGTCAAAAGATGGTGAGTGATTACTCCAGTTACGTGATAAGTTGTTACGAATTACAAAACTCTCTGTGGTTATTAGGTGCAGAGAGTCCCAGGTGCGTTAGACTTCTTTAACACTTCCTCAGGATTTAAGATTTTCTTTAGAAATCAGCCCTCAGGCAGTCATTAGCTGGTAATCCTGTCATAGTATGAAACATAAGAACACTATTATTGCCTGTGTTCATTGATAGTGCTCATAGAAGCAAATTTCTTAGTAAAAAAAATGCTAGGGGTTTATTGTCCATGCCCTTGACGATCCTTGTGGTGGATGACGACCTGGGCACTCGTCTGTCTATTAGCGATTATCTTGAACTGTCTGGCTACTCGGTGATTACGGCTGATGACGGTCAAGAGGGTTTGGCGATGGTCGAAAAGTACCATCCTGACTTGATTGTCACTGATATTGTCATGCCACGGATGAACGGCTATGAGCTGGTGCGCCGGGTGCGTCAACAGCCAGCATTTCGTTTATTGCCTGTAATTTTGTTAACAGCACGCACAAAAACCCAGGAAAGAATTCTGGGCTACCAATCAGGGTGCGATTTATACTTGCCCAAGCCTTTTGAACTAGAAGAGTTAGCGGCAGCGATTCGCAATCTTCTGGAGCGATCGCAAATCATTCAATCAGAGTACCGCTTTTCTCATAGAGACAATTTCGGCACTTCCACCGCAACAAAAGCAGTGGATGCCCATAATCCTCTGTTCACTCAGATTCACGAATCCCAGATGCTGTCATCACTGACTTCCAGAGAGCAGGAAGTCCTAGAGCTATTGACTCATGGTCTGTCTAATGCCGACATGGGTCATCAGCTACACCTAAGTCCACGAACTGTGGAAAAGTACGTTAGCAGTTTATTGAGAAAAACTTCAACAAACAACCGAGCGGAACTAGTACGTTTTGCCATGAAGCATGGTCTAGTGGAATAGAGTGCTGAGTTAGTAGCTTTTTCCACTACTTACCTGCCCCTTAGACATCTAAATCAGTACTCAGGACTCCTTCTATGTATTTGAGCAGACCTTCACAAGCATCAACAAGTAGATCAATTACCTGATTAAACCCCTCTGTACCACCATAATAGGGGTCTGGAACTTCTTTGAGGGTGTGTTTAGAGCAAAAATCACACATCAAATGGACTTTATGGTGATACTGCCCAGAGGGGTCAACAGAGAGGATATCGTCATAATTCTGTCGATCCATCGCCAAAATCAAATCAAATTCTTGAAAATCTGACTTTTGAAACTGACGGGCTTGACCACGCAGTTGAAATCCCAGCTTTGTCGCCGCCGCCGCACTCATACGACGGTCAGGTGAGCTACCAATGTGATAACTAGAGGTACCAGCCGAATCGCAGATCACGCGTATGCCTTTGGCATCGGCGCGGTCATCGCTGAAACCAACCTGCTCAATAAGATGATTCATAATATTTTCTGCCGATGGCGATCGGCAGATATTACCCAAGCAGACAAATAAAAGTTTGTAAGGCATATATTATATTTTGTGCTTTGTCATTAGTCCTTTGTCGTTAGTTATTGGCTAATGACAAAGGACTAATAACTAATGACCATTGACTAAAATCCAGGAAGCTCCAGTCCACTGGTTAATTCTTCCATCCGTTCCCGCATTGTTGCAGTGGATTTGATGTAAGCGTCTTTCATTGCCACTGTGACGAGATCGGAAAGTACTTCTGCACCTTCTCCTAGGGCATCTGGAGAAATTTCCACTCGCTTGGGTTCTTGGTTACCACTGACAATAACCTTGACCAGACCACCGCCAGACTCTCCTAGAATTTCCATTTGCTCCAATTCATCTTGGAGTCGCTTTGCGCCTTCTTGAACTTGCTGCGCTTTTTTAAAAGCTTCGGCCAGTTCTTTCATTTTTCCCAAGCCAAAGCCAAATCCCTGTCCTTTTCCTGTCATAATTGATTATTCGCCTGTGCGCTGAATGACAAATCAAATTTAATTATAGATGCGGTGGTTGACACTCCCCGCTTTAAAGAGACGAGGATTCTTGCTTCAAAGGGATTCCAACGAATTTACCCGCGAATGAGGCGCCGCTGGGCTAACAGCAAGCATCTTAACCTGATGTCCCCATGTTAAAAAGGAAAATAAAGGGGATTTGAATCCCCCGTGTCGCATTTCATCCCTGGTCTAAAGACACAGGGGCTCTCATGCTCCCGCTTACTTCCTTGTAATTAGTAATTGGTAAACTCTTGATCTAGTTCTCAGCCCCTAATCACTAGTCCCTTTCAACAAGCAGCTTGAAACTCACCGATCATTTTGACTTCTGGTTCTAACCAAATTGACCAACGTTCTTGTACTTGGTATTGGATGTGACGAATGAGACAAAAAATATCGCTGGCTTTAGCCCCTCCACGATTAACAATAAAATTGGCATGAAGTTGTGCTACTTGCGCTCCGCCAATTTGGTAGCCTTTTAGACCAGTTTGTTCAATTAACCACCCAGCAGCGTAAGGTGTGGGATTACGAAACACACTGCCACAACTGGGGAAGTTATAGGGTTGGGTAGACAGGCGATGCTGCTTGTTTTCCTTGGTTGCTGCTACAACCTTTACAGGATCAGCACCTGGTTGAAGTTGTAAAGTAGCTTGAGTGACTATGCGTTGGCCACCTTGTAGTAATGAACTCCGGTATTGGTAACCTAATTGGTCGGGGGTGATAGTTTCCACTGTACCTTCGGCTGAAAGCAGTTGGGCGCTGACTAACATATCTGCAATACAGCTATTATGTGCCCCTGCATTCATCACCACAGCTCCACCAACGGTTCCAGGGATACCAACAGCCCATTCCAATCCTTCCCACCCCAGATCCGCTGCGTACCATGCCAAACCAGGTATAGATTCTCCCGCAGCAACGGTTAATTGACCTGTTTGGGGATCGAAATAGTTAGAGCGGAGATGACGGGTAGCGATAACTAAGCCCGGTATACCCCGATCACTTACCAATAAATTAGAACCTGCCCCTAGTATTGTTACTTTTAAATCTTGTTCTTTTGCATACTTAAGGCTTGCTTGTAGCGCTTCTAAGTTTCGGGGGGCAACGTACCATTCAGCTGCGCCCCCAACCCTATAGGAAGTAAACGCTGACAAGGAAGCTTGGGACTTAATCACACAATCAGTTTTTGGTAAGTAAATTATTTCACTATCGACCGAATTAGCTGTTTCCTGTTTCTTTGTAGTCAAAGCAGAAACTGTGCAAAGGTTTCCAGCTGCCTGGGAGGTTGTCATCTTTACTTCAAATGATGAATTTTTTACTTTTATATACCGTTTAAATACGGTAATATCATTAACTAATGGAAGCATTGCTAGATGGGTAATTTGGTCAGAAACGAAACCTAGCAAGTCTCGTTAACTTAGGATGTAGCTTTAGCTGGCTCGCGCAGTGTTGCCATGACTTCAGGAATCACCTGATTCAAATTTCCGGCTCCCAGAAACAGGGCTAAATCTCCAGGACGCAGTGTTTGCGACAAGAACTCGCACACTGAGGATAAAGTTGGTTGATAAACTACCTGGGAGTGCTGTTTAGCTATTTCTGCCGCCAGTTGTTCACCACTAACCTGCCCTAAATCAGGTTCGCCTGCACTGTAAATGTCAGTCAGTACGACCAAATCAGCATGAGTAAAGGACTCGGCAAATTCTTCTAAAAAGGTAAGTGTGCGGCTGTAGCGATGGGGTTGGAAAATGGCAACTACTCTTTGCCCTGGTCTGGTTTGAAGGCGTGCTGCGGCGAGAGTAGCGCGAATTTCACTGGGGTGATGAGCGTAGTCATCGATGAAGGTAATACCATCGACTTCACCCCGAAACTCAAAGCGGCGTCTTGCGCCTTCAAAGGTGGCAATACCTTTGGCGATCGCTCCAAATTCTAAACCAAGGGCGCGTCCCACAGCCACGGCTGCTAGGGCGTTGCTCAGGTTGTGCCGACTCAGCAACCGCAAATTCAACACACCTAAAGCTTTGCCTCGTTCCCAAACAAGAGCTGTTGTGCCATCAGCGCGATAGTCAACATTGCTAACTGTGTAGTCAGCCTCTGTATCTGGATATAAGCTGTAGGTAATTGTTGGTTGCAGGCGATCGCGCACTGTATTACAATCAATACTACCAACTAAAATTTTGCATCCTTGGGCAAATTTTTGGAAGATGTCAACGACTTCCTCTAATGTCTGGTAATGGTCGGGATGATCCAGTTCAATATTAGTAATAATGCCAATCTCTGGGGCGTGTTTCACCAGGGAACCATCTGATTCATCTGCCTCCGCTACTAGATATTGACTTTCTCCGAGTCGCGCATTGCCAGACCAAGCATTTACTTCACCACCAACCAAAATTGTTGGGTCTAGACCAGCCTGGAGTAGCATATAACCAATCATGCTACTAGTTGTAGTTTTGCCGTGGGTTCCTGCTACGGCAATGCTGTAGTAATCAGCAATTAAAGCAGCTAGTACATCTGAACGATGTAAAATTGGGCAGCCTAATTCTAGGGCTGCTGTATATTCGCAATTATTTGTGTTAATAGCTGTTGAACAAATTACTTGGGGCATTACTGACTTGTCCCCAGTTAATTTCTCCTGTGAGTTTAATACTCCATTAGCTGATACCTGAGGAAGAAAGAATTTCAAATTGCTTGCTTCTTGTGTACCAAAAATATGAGCTCCGATAGATTCCAACTTTCGTGTCATGTGGTTTGGACGCAAATCCGAACCGGATACTGGTAATTGACGTTTTGCCAAAACATAAGCCAGGGCGGACATCCCAATACCGCCAATCCCAATGAAATGAAATGGTCTACCGCTAAAATCTATAGAATTACTCATTGCTTGCTCCTCTTATACCACACCACACCATAATCACAAATGACACGCGTATCATAACAGGATTTTGATTTTTACCGATACATCTCCTGCATTATTCTCATATCTGATGAATGACTGATTTTTTTGTGCTGGTTTTGCTTGTTCAAAAAGATTTTACCTCTGTGGGAGGTTTTTTCTATTTCTGACCTGTTTTTATGATTATTCTGAAAGTTATTGCCGCATCGGGAAAAAAATTCTTGTAATGTCAAATACATATTTTTGGTCACCTTACTGGTAATGCCGACAATAGTACATTGGTAGTGAAACTGATTTTAAATTGCATAAAGTCTAGCCGTGAATTGACTACAATAGTACATTGGTAGTGAAACTATTTTTCAATTGCATAGAGAGCTATGGCTTGACTGGATGCAGCAGCTAGCAATTTTTGGTGGCACATTCGATCCAATTCATTGGGGACACTTACTCGTAGCCGAGACAGCGTTGCATCAAGTACCCCTAGAACAGGTCATTTGGGTACCATCCCTCAATCCTCCTCATAAACAAGCGGCTTTGTTTAAGCATCGGGTGGCAATGCTAAAACTAGCCATAGAAAATAACCCAGCGTTTAAAATCTCACTAATTGAGAGCAAACGCTTTGGAATTTCCTATGCCATCAACACCCTGATCGACTTATCTGCTTTGCACCCAAATACTCACTGGTACTGGATTATTGGTTTAGATGCTTTCCAAACCTTACCCCGTTGGTACCGTGGAAACGAACTAGCACCAATGTGTGATTGGTTAATCGCACCCCGACTGCTAGGTGGTGAGACTATAGCTCAAAGTGAGTTAATCTGCAAGCAAGTGGAGAAAAAACTGAGGGAGCAGTCATTTACCATTAACTGGCAACTCCTAGATATACCCTTAGTAGGTGTTTCGTCAAGTCTAATCCGCAAGCTTTGCCGCGAAGGCCAGTCGATTCGTTATTTACTGACGGAACCGGTCAGATGGTACATTGCCGAACACAACCTCTACTGCAACAATTCTGAATAAATTGTGTTTTTTTTTTTTGATCTAACACTTTAAGGTTAAAAGTACTCCCCCCCTTTGCGATATGATTGGGGTCAACGATATCAACTTATAAGCATAAATACAGAGGGCAAGACACTGTGATTAGAGTTGCAATCAACGGTTTCGGGCGCATTGGACGTAACTTTGCACGCTGCTGGGTGGGAAGAGAGAATAGCAATATCGACCTTGTTGCTATCAATGACACATCAGACCCTAGAACTAATGCTCACCTGCTGAGATATGACTCAATGCTAGGTAAGTTAAAAAATGCTGACATTAGCGCTGATGATAACTCAATCACCGTTAACGGCAAGACAATTAAGTGCGTATCTGATCGCAACCCAGAAAACTTGCCCTGGAAAGAGTGGGGAATTGACCTGATTATTGAAGCAACTGGTGTTTTTACTAGCAAAGAAGGAGCGCTCAAGCATGTTAATGCTGGAGCCAAGAAGGTACTGATCACCGCTCCTGGTAAAAATGAAGATGGCACATTTGTCATGGGTGTGAATCATCACGACTATGACCACAACATACACAACATCATCAGTAACGCCAGCTGTACCACCAACTGCTTGGCTCCTATTGCCAAGGTGTTGAATGATAAATTTGGCATTATCAAAGGTACGATGACTACCACCCACAGCTACACTGGTGACCAGCGTTTATTAGACGCTTCTCACCGTGATTTGCGCCGGGCGAGGGCAGCAGCGATTAACATTGTACCCACCTCCACCGGTGCGGCAAAGGCAGTAGCCTTGGTGATTCCAGACCTCAAAGGAAAGCTAAATGGGGTTGCTTTGCGTGTACCCACCCCGAACGTTTCAATGGTAGATTTCGTGGTTCAGGTTGAGAAGCGTACTATTACCGAAGAAGTTAACCAAGCCCTAAAATCTGCTGCTGAAGGTGAACTCAAAGGGATTTTGGATTACAGCGAACTAGAGCTAGTATCATCCGATTATCAAGGTTGTGACGCTTCTTCGATTGTTGATGCCAGCTTAACTTTGGTCATGGGTAATGACATGGTAAAAGTCATGGCGTGGTATGACAACGAGTGGGGTTATAGCCAACGAGTTCTAGATTTGGCAGAATTAGTAGCCGTGAAGTGGGCTTAATGTTTAGTCATTAGTCATTAGTCATTAGTCATTGGTCATTAGTAAAAAATTAACAACTGACTACTGACTAATAACAAAAATGTTGAAATCCCTGGCTAAGACTCAGCACTTTGTCGGGGAATTTATCGTGTTCATCGTGCAATATTACTGTTGACCCTGGTGTAATTGTGCCCACAATTGCTGCGCCTTGACCCAGTTTTTGCACTAAATCAGATGCTGGTTCTTTTGGTAAGCACAGCACTAATTCAAAGTCTTCGCCACCATATAGGGCATATTCTAGGGCTTCCTCTTTTGTCAACCAGTGGTCAAAGGCTGTTGCTAAAGGAATTTGCCTACTTTCTAAGATAGCACCGACACCACTGGCGCGGCAGATTTGCACCACAGCGTCTGCTAAACCGTCGCTGCTATCCATTCCAGCAACGGCAATGGGGCACTTGTATGATAGAGTTTTCCACAAAATGGGTAGGACATCTAAACGTGGGTTGGGGCGCTGATGTGCTTTGATGAGAGACTGCTTTTCTTCAGGGTTGAGGTTTTGTCCTAATTCGGGATGCAACAGTAATTCTAGACCTGCACGGGAGGCTCCGTGGATACCTGTGACAACGATCGCCTGACCCACAGTTGCAGCAGAGCGGCGGATAATCAAATTAGGGGTAGCTTGACCGAAAGCTGTGATTGCTAGAGTAATGATAGGCGATCGCACAATATCACCGCCGACAATTGAGGCATTGTACTGATGCAGGCATTCTGTCATTCCTTGGTACAAGCGCTCAACCCAACTCACCCTAACCTCTCCAGGGAGTCCTAGTCCAACAGTAATGCCTATGGGATTGGCACCCATTGCCGCCAAATCTGATAAATTAGCAGCAACAGCTCGCCAACCAGCGTCTTCTGGGGAAGTAGTGACATTACTAAAATGCACACCGTCAATCAGCATATCTGTAGTAACTACCAAAGATTTCTCCGGTGCTGTTAACAGCACCGCTGCATCATCTCCAATAATTTCTGGAGGACAAAAGCGCTGCAATCTTTCTAAAAGACCTTGTTCACCAATATCTTTAACTTGCAGAGAAGATAACTCACTATTCACAGTTCTCAGCTTTATAAAATTACTTTAAAGGTGATGATAATTGAATATTTTAGTTGTGCAACAATGCTAAAGTTTTAGACTTTAGATTTTAGAATCAATCCAAAATCTAAAATCTAAAATCCAAAATTGATTATGCTGCTTGGGGCTGGACTAAATTTTCTATTCCTTGAACGACGGTTGCCGATTCAATTTTGTCCCCAGCTTTGAGTTTATCCAAAACTTCTCTGCCTTCGGTGAGATAACCAAAAACGGCATAGCGACCATCCAACAAATTACGTCCTGCTGGGGTCAATTCTGGCTCAAAGAGGAAGAAGAAAAATTGTGAAGAACCCCCATTCGGTTCGCTTTCGGGACGGGCCATCACCACTGCACCGAAAGAAGAAAAAGGTAGAACTGGCATATCTAAGTAACGACCAGCTTCTTCTAGAGTAATGCCGTAGGTGGGTTCTTTGTCACCTTCGGCCAATATTTCTAAGGGAATGGCCCGATATTTGCCTGTGCTGGGGTCAATAAAACCTGCATCTTCTCCTGGTGGGTCTCCAGTTTGCACAAAGTAAGATTCTTCAGAACGGGTAAATTCTAAGCCATTATAAAAACCTCGTTGCACCAAATCCACAAAGTTACCAGCAGTTACAGGGGCGCTGTAGCCGTCCACCACCAAGGTAAGATTGCCTTTGTTGGTTTTCATTTCTATAGTGGCACGACCTTTAAGCTGGGGCAGATTACTGAATTGGGCAGGTACTTCAAAGGGAAATCCCTTGACCATTGACTCTTCTAGCAGAGTCACGAGATTTAGTACTTTTGCTCGACCTTGGAGAATTTGTTCTTTATCTTTGGCTTTCACCGACTCTTGCAGTAAATCCACGCCAGATTTTAACTCAGCTAGCCAAGCTTCGGCTTGGGGTTGGCGTTCTTCGGGTACGCTTGCTAAGATATGTTCGGGTTTATCGAGAATCCGCGATGCTTTGCTGAGGTCTTTGGAGATCGCACCAAAGCGCCGATTTGCCCGCAGTTGGTTAGAAATGTCTTCTAAACTGGCTTGCAGTTGCCGTACAGGTTGATTGTTTATCGGGAGTGCATACCGCAACAAAGCTTTGCCGTCGGTAATTGCGTTTCCAGCTGGTAGAGCGGCGTTACTGAATGGAGTCCACCCAGCTGTACTTATGCCTAAAAATATTGTTACCAGCAGTATTGCCATTAGGCTGTTTTTCAGCCAGGACTTAAATGAGTTAAACATGGGATAGATCAAAAGCAGCATCAAATTGTTGAGAAGGAAGTAACCCATTTATAATCTTCCCACAGTAAGAGTGCTGTTAGCGTAGCCCGTGCTGAGTACTGAGTGCTGAATCCTTACGTACTGAGTCCTAAGTCTAATAACTAATGACCTGTTTGACCAATGACTAATGACTAATGAGTACCCTAGAAGGGTACAATAAATGCCGATTGTCTTCCAAAAATTGAAAGTTTCATGATCTCTAGTAACGACTTTCGACCCGGTGTCTCCATTGTCTTAGATGGATCTGTATGGCGAGTAATAGATTTCCTCCACGTTAAGCCAGGGAAAGGTTCTGCTTTTGTGCGAACAACACTAAAAAATGTCCAGAGTGGGAAAGTACTCGAAAAAACTTTCCGGGCTGGGGAAACTGTGCCGCAAGCCAATCTGGAAAAAATTACGATGCAGCATACCTATAAAGAGGGCGAAGAGTTGGTCTTTATGGATATGGAAACCTACGAAGAAGGCAGATTGACCGTAGCGGAAATTGGCGATCGCGTAAAATACCTGAAAGAAGGTATGGAAGTCAACGTGATTCGTTGGGGTGAGCAAGTTCTAGAAGTGGAATTGCCCAACTCCGTGGTTCTGGAAATCGTGCAAACAGATCCTGGCGTAAAAGGTGACACAGCAACAGGTGGTACTAAACCAGCAATTGTGGAAACTGGGGCAACTATTATGGTTCCCTTATTTGTTTCCCAAGGAGAACGTATCAAAATTGATACGCGTGAAGATAAATACTTAGGCAGGGAGTAACTTTCATCTCGACAGAGATGCTTGATTGTGATTTCAATCCCTTGTCTAGAGGGATTAAATCCCTGCCACACTTCAAATTCTCACTTTATGGATAGGTCGAGGTAAAAAAACTGTGCCATTGGACTTTAATGAAATCCGCCAGCTACTGGTAACTATTGCCCAAACAGATATTGCCGAAGTAACGCTCAAAAGCGATGACTTTGAGCTAACAGTGCGTAAGGCTGTAAACGTCAGCAATCATTTGCTATCGGTAGGTCAAGCAGCCTTAAGCAGTGTAGTTAGTTCGGGAACACCTACAGGCCACCAGACGCTATCCACGCCGTTAACAGAAACGCCGACAGGTCGCGCCTTTGATAATGCCGCCTTGTCAGTTAATGCCCCCTCTGCAAGATTAGTAGAGGTGCTGTCCCCAATGGTGGGAACATTTTATCGCGCACCAGCGCCGGGTGAGGCGGCATTTGTGGAAGTGGGCGATCGCGTTCGTAGTGGTCAAACAGTTTGTATCATTGAAGCCATGAAGCTAATGAACGAAATCGAAGCTGAAGTTTCAGGACAAGTGATGGAAATTTTGGTGCCAAATGGCGAATCTGTAGAATATGGTCAGCCTTTAATGCGAATTAACCCTGATTAAGTATTAATCTAGATATCAAATGAGTCATTGTTAACACTCTCCGTTCTTGTGGGTCAATCCTGATGAAACAAGCGTTGCCTGTACCACCAGAAGTGGTGCAACAAGTAGCTGAATACTTCAGCCTGTTAAGTGAGCCGATGCGCCTGCGGCTATTGCACTTACTGAAGGATGAAGAAAAATGCGTGCAAGAGTTGGTAGAGGCAACACAGACGTCTCAGGCAAATGTGTCTAAGCATCTGAAAGTAATGTGGCAAGCAGGCATCCTTAGCCGCCGCAGTGAAGGAACTTGCGCTTACTACCGGGTGGAAGATGAAATGATCTTTGATTTATGCAATCGGGTTTGCGATCGCCTGGCCGCCAGGTTAGAACAGCAAGCCCGTAGCTTTCGTGTGTTAAACAGCAAAATCTAAGTCAGTTGTCAGCTGCAAAGAAAACCGATTGACCACTGACTACTGACTAATGACTAAAGTGGATAGTTTTCCTTAAAGCTTTCACGAGTCAGTGGCTGTTCGAGTTCCACACCTTCGCCGCCTAAAACATCCAACTGCTTGCCGTTCACCTCAATGTACACCTTGGCATTGGGATTTAAAGTTGTTGCAGTGTAGACAACTTGTCCCACGCGACCCATCATTGAGGTACTACCTCCTCCACTGGTAAAATCTTCAGATAAATTAACGTGGATCTCATCATTATCCATTTTCAGCCCCAGTAGTTTGGTGTCTTTAGGGATGGTTGTTGATTCTGTCCCTTCTGTGGGGCCTGCTAACAAAGCTTGGAAAGCTGCTTCTAAAGCTTGGTTTGGTTGGGTTGCGGCAATTTTCACTGGCTGGGGAACCAAATCAACGCCCTTTTCCGTTGGTTTGAGCCAATAGATATTAGCTGTTTGCTGATTACTTGGTGGCGTTGGTAATACCTGTACCGGCTGCTTGATAGTTTGAGAGGGATTTGACGTTAATGGTGCAGGAGTATTACCAGATTGCGAAGCAACCCAAGCCGCGCCGCCACCTACCGCTACAACCGCAGCTGAGACTGCTGCTATCACTCCTGAAGAAATACGGTTAGATCCTTGTTGGTCTTTCATAATGCAAAACCTGCTTGACTGAGGGCTGAAATGGTATTTTTTATGAGGAGCAGCCTGGTTAAAGACGATACTGACGAGGGGAGAGTTTCCGAAAACCTAAAGATGCCTTGATCAACAAAAATGTTGCTAAGTTGAATGTTGCCTGTTTAATACCAATTTTGGTTTTTAAATTAGGAATCCTCTTAGTTAAGCTATTTCAGCAATTTGTAATTCCGCTCTCATAGTCACTTTATCTCATCTTTAATTTTAGGTTGACAGTTCTAGTCCGTCACCTAAACCTGCATGTAAATATAATCGTTTCTTGAAATACGGATACTAAAACGGTGGATGGGAAGATATTTAATACTCTGCATCCTCATTGCTGGTCAAATTAAATATCCAGATATCTGGTGTATCTAAACCTTTGCGTACCACTGGGTTTAATTTATATCCTTGCTGCTTGAATCTACTCCTTTAATATATTAATCACTTCCTCAATGGCGATTTCCTGAAATTAGTGCTGGGATTTCTATAAAACTTAGATACCCGACTTCTTTAAGAAGTCGGGTATCTGAATATTTCAATTTTACAGCGTTTACAAGAGTTAGAAAAACAATTGCGGGATGCGGGAATCGGAGATTAAGAATCTAGGATTAAGACAACTCTTGTGCAGCTGATATAGCTTCTTGATAGAGTCGTGAACTAATGTGTTTACCTTCGGAGATTAAATCATCTAAAACATCTTTGACTCTGGGAATTAAACCTTGTTGTTTGGCTACTAATAAAATGCCAATTGTTCCAATAATTTTTAAGTTTCGAGATAAAGCAACTCGTCTAGCATCCAAGTCATCCATTAATAATTGATCAGCTGCCAACTCTTCAGCAATAATCATTGCAGTGCATTCACCTGAACCTAGACTCGTTGCTTTTTTTAGATTAGATAGTTTTTCTAAATTCCTAACTGATATTATCTCTATCCAATCTGCTGATTTGACTAAATTAACTGCTGGATGAGTTCCTGTTGTTACTTCATTATAAACTTCTTGCGGAATAATAACTTTACTAAAAATATCCCGCAGTAAATTGAGTTGTCCAACTTTTGCTAATTCACTTAAAGGTGTGGTATCAGAGACAATAATCACTTTTTATACTGGCTTAACATTTCTAATGTTTGAGTTACTTCTTGCTGTAATTCTTCCTTGGTTTGTGTGGGGAAGGGAGAGATTTTATAG
This sequence comes from Cylindrospermum sp. FACHB-282, assembly GCF_014697195.1. Lineage (GTDB taxonomy): Bacteria > Cyanobacteriota > Cyanobacteriia > Cyanobacteriales > Nostocaceae > Cylindrospermum. The sequence continues at coordinate 60,934 of NZ_JACJRJ010000010.1, forward strand.
CTATCCATTAAATCAGAAAGTTGCCACCGTTCAATTTCTAATAATTCTGCTGCACGTCCAGCACTAATATCTCCATGACGTAATAATGTCATGATGTATGCTTCTTTGGCTTTTTTCTCAGCTTCTAGACGATGAATTTCTGGGACTTCTGGTAAAATAAGGGTAAATTTGATTTCTGTTGTAGCCATTTTATTTTACCATTCCTAAGTTTAGAAAGTGTTGGGTTTCCTTCTTGCGTCAGTTTAATCTATAGCGATTCTAAATTTTTTATTTGCTTATATTTTTCAAGATTTACCAAATTTTACTAATACAGATATTAATAAACTAACTATGGCAGGCAAGATGCCTGCCCTACAAGGGTTTTATTTTAGCCCTCTGTCGCTTCTTTAACCCACTGTTTGAGGGTATTTACTACGTCATCAATGGCAATTTCTTGAGCTTCGCGGGTAGCGCGTTTGACAACTTCTACCTTGCCATTAGCGATCGCTCTCCCTGTGACTATTCTAAAGGGAATGCCAATTAAATCCGCATCTTTAAATTTTACCCCTGCCCGTTCGTCGCGGTCATCTAGCAGAGTTTCTACACCGGCTTGATTTAGTTCTGTGTAGAGTTTTTGGGCTACTTCGAGTTGTTGCGCGTCCTTTATGTTGGGAATGGTGACGATCGCATGATAAGGTGCGATCGCCACTGGCCAGATAATCCCATCTTTATCGTAAGATTGCTCTACAGCCGATTGCGCCAAGCGGGACACACCCACACCATAGCAACCCATAAATAAAGGCTTCTCTTCACCCTGTTCATTGGTATAAGTTGCACCCATCGCTTCGGAGTACTTTGTGCCCAATTGGAAAATGTGACCGGCTTCAATTCCCCTAGCGCTTTGTAGGGTTTGTTCTGGGTTGTGGAGAGAGCGATCGCCTGGTCTTGCTTTCCGAATATCTACTATGGTGGGAGGTAACTTAAACTGCTCACCCCAATTAGCACCAACTGAGTGAAAACCAGATTCATTTGCACCGGTGACAAAATTCTTTAACTCCACGGCTGTTTTATCCACCAACCGCACAAACTGGGAATGTACCGTTTTACTACCAGCGATATAGTCATCAGCGATATCGGTTGCAATGTAGCCTAAAGGTAGAGATTTCGCCGCCCAGGTTTGTTGCGCTTCTTCATTGGGTACAGTTAAAGAGATAATAGTTTTAGCACCGAATTGAGGAGCGAGTTTGGTCAATTCATTTTGCAACTTGACCTCATTAACTTCTTGATCCCCTCGGATGCTCACCAAAACCAACACCGTCAACCCATTATCATAAACAGTCTGGTAAAGGACATTTTTGACAACTTGGGTAGGAGAACAACTGAGTAATTTACACAACTTCTCAATTGTGTCAGTTCCCGGTGTTGGCTGTTTTTGGTAAGTTGTAAATATTGAAGTTTCAGCATCAGCAGCAAGAGAAACCGCCTTTTCGACGTTAGCGGCATATTTGCCATCTTCGGTGTAGAGAACTTCATCTTCTCCAGCTTCCGCTAACACCATAAATTCTGTCGAACCAGAACCACCAATTGCACCAGAATCAGCTTCAACTGCACGAAAAGCCAAACCAGAACGCCGCAGCATATTACTGTAGGCTGTGTACATATCCTGGTAAGTTGCTTTCAGGCTTTCTTCATCAGCATGGAAAGAATAACCGTCCTTCATAATAAATTCTCGTCCGCGCATCAAACCAAAGCGGGGACGAATCTCATCGCGGAACTTGGTTTGAATTTGGTAGAGATGCAGCGGTAGTTGACGATATGAGCGAATCATATCACGGGCAACAGTTGTAATTACTTCTTCATGAGTGGGGCCTAATCCTAATTGTTGCTCACGACGGTCAATTAGGGAAAACATAATTCCCTCAGCTTTGGTGTAGGTATCCCAACGTCCCGATTCTTTCCATAATTCAGCCGGTTGTAATTGGGGTAACAAACATTCTTGGGCGCCGGTGGCGTTCATTTCTTCCCGGACAATTTGGGAGACTTTTTGCAGTACCCGCCACATCAGCGGCAGATAAGCATAGATACCGCTACCGATGCGACGGATATAACCTGCACGGAGTAATAATTTATGGCTGGGAATTTCCGCATCAGCAGGATCATCCCGTAGTGTTACAAATAACATTTGTGACAGTCGCATCGTTTTTTCCCTTTCTAGAATTACTAATTTGTCTATCAAGTTTATAAAATACCTGGCGATGAGAAATCGCTAGGGTAGCTTATAGCGGTTTTAGCTTGGATACAATACGCTGTAGGGGCACAGCCAGGGCGAATGGAATTCGCTACACAAACAAAGTCCGCCTCCGCGGACTAAGGAAAAATTAAGGGTTTGAAACCCAGGTCGGTGGCCCTCCCTTTGGGAAGCCGCTACGCGTCTTGCCTGTGTAGACGCGGTTTCTAACCGCCCTTTTAACTACGAATGATCTGTATTGCACACAAATAAACACTGCAATAAAAAAACTCTATAAACATTTTCATTGTTCAGTCTAAACTGTCTCATCGCAACTTCAGGCGTAAACTACCTTGACCGATATGATTTATCAAGCACAACCACCCCTAGAGTTTATCCCGCCGGCGTTTAATCCGTTATTTCTCCGATTTTTTCATCTGTTGTTACCGAACTTGATCCGCTGGCAAACACCTATCAGCGAAATTGAAGCAGATAACGTCGAAGAGTTGGTGGATCTTTATCGCCAGTTTCAGGAAGGTAAAATCCGCTTTATGCTGGCTTTTCGCCACCCGAAAACGGATGATCCATTTGCTTTAACCTACTTGTCTTCGCAACTCGTACCCAAGATAGCGCGATCGCAAGGTATAACGCTACAGTCTCCGATTCATGCTCATTTTATCTACGATCGCGGAATTCCTCTATGGGCGGGTAGCTATGTCGGCTGGGTGGCTTCTCGTTTAGGTGGTACTCCCATTCAGCGGGGTAAGGCTGACTGGGCGGGGTTACGTTCAGCGCGGGATTTGTTTGCTAATGGCAAATTCCCGATGGCTGCGGCGCCAGAAGGTGCAACTAATGGTTTATCGGAGATTATCAGCCCTTTAGAACCGGGAATCGCCCAAATGGGTTTTTGGTGCGCTGAGGATTTGCTGAAGGCTGGACGCTCTGAGCAGGTTTTAATTGTACCAGTTGGGATTAAATATAGTTATGTGGATGCGCCTTGGGATGCGATCGCCAATTTGTTAAGCGAATTAGAAGCCGCTAGTGGTTTACCTCTGAATCAAGGTAATGTCGCTTCTGTGGAGTCCCTTTATCCTCGGCTGTTGACTTTGGCAGAACATTTATTATCTTTGATGGAGCAATTTTACACCCGTTTCTATCATCAAAAACTGCCAGATGCCAAGATTACAGATAAGGAAATTACAGATAGAAATGAAGCCCTCTCACATCGATTACAAGCTGTAATGAATGTAGCGTTATTTATTTCAGAGCAGTATTTTGATTTATCATCAAGAGGTAATTGGACTGACCGTTGTCGGCGGGTAGAACAAGCGGGATGGAATTATATATTTAGAGAAGAGTTTAAGGATATTACAGCATTATCGCCCATTGAGAAAGCTTTAGGCGATCGCATAGCTGAAGAAGCAAATTCTCGAATGTGGCACATGAGGTTGGTAGAAAGTTTTGTGGCGGTTTCTACTAGTTACATCCTCGAAAAACCAACGGTAGAAAGGTTCGCTGAAACAACTTTAATTTTATGGAATATGGTAGCCAAAATCAAGGGTAATTATCCTTCCCCGCGTCCGCAATTGGGTAAGCAAAAAGTAAAAATTACTGTGGGAAAACCGTTATCTGTTTCTGACCGGTTTCCGGGTTACAAAACTAATCGCGTCGGTGCAAAGCAAGCTGTTGCTGAGTTAACAAATGATTTACAGCAAGCCTTGGAGGGAATGATTACCAAGGGATGATAAGGACGAAATATTAATAATTAGCTTAACCTGTTAATTGCTACCTAAGTCATTGTATAATTTATAAGTTTTAACCCTATCTACTAAAAGGTTATAAAACTTAATTGACTACCATTGGCAGTTATCAGGTAAAAGTCCTAATCCAATCAGCATCTGAGGAAACTGCTTTGATTTCTCCAGCTAGCGCAGATGATATGCCCACGAATTGGTCTTGTAACTGGGTAAATTTTTGGCGAAATATGGATTTTGAGTGTCAAAACATAGTCAAAATCGTATATGACGGTCAAATTTGGGGATTAGTGCATTACAGTTTGTATCCATATTTTTATCCCGTTCCTGCTCCTCCCAGATTTATAGAAATAGCACATATAGAAGCCCACCCTACCAGTCGAGGCAAGGAGACAGAACGGTTCATAGAACCAATTGGCAAATGGTTAATATGGTATGCAACAAAGGTTGCTTTTGAGTTTTGTCAAACAGAAGCTGACGAGCCGCTAGTTATCCTAGAAGCTTTCGATACTGCTGTGTCATACTATAGAGACAAGGTTCAGATGGAGTATCTTGGTTTCTCACTTAGCACTCCTGGAGAAGATTTATATGGCTTCAGATTCTCACGAACAGCAGCAGCAGAATTCTGTCAGCGACACGAAAGCCAATTGGGAGGAGCAAAGCTATATGAACAGTGATGAAATCAGAGCAGGGTCAAGGGAGATGATGACTCATGCCCAAAGGCAAGCTTTTTTAAAAACATCTTCTTTGGGAAAACTATTCGGAGTTGCACATTTGTTGCCTGAAGTTACGGAGGTAAAAGAAGAGATACCAAAATATTTATCACACCTGAAGCGAGTACGGGGACTATTTAAAGATGGGGAACTAAAAAATGATCAGCATTATTCTAAAAGATTTCGCAATCTGGTTGATATGCGGATGAATCACCCTGGAAACACTTTAGATAAATCCAGAAATAAATCAGGGAAAGATGGGAGATTAACAAATTCATTAGGCAGAAAAATCAACTTGCGACGATAACCAAATTTAGCTTGGGAATCTTGATAAGGTTCGCTGTAACACTCTAGACAATTATTTAATAAATTAAATATCCAATAATCAGAAATATCTGCTTCTGCATAAAGAGGTAATTTCACCTCTTGGTCATATTTTAAAGAGGAATCTGCAATTTCAATTAAAACTAAGATATCAGCAGGGCTGGGATCATTTGCCAGATAGTCATCAGGATGATTTGGCACAATCGCCAAATCAGGTTCTGGTTCACTGTTGTCAGAAATAATAATTGGTTCTTGTCCTCTAAGAGTCGCCTTTTCTGCAACTATTTTGAATAGCTCTCGATACAACCGAGTATTGCAAACAGAATGCGGTTTACCTTTTGCAGCCATCTGAATTATTTCACCCTTAATTAGCTCAACTCGGTCATTCTCCCCAAAGAAGCCGAGTTCTGCTAGACGGTGATATTCAGCTATAGTGAAGCGTTTAGCAGTGACTACAGTCATAAAAACTACGGGAGTACAGAGCTATTGATATTTTAACTCTTTACTCAAAATTTAAGTAAATAGACCACGCGGTAGGGGCACAGCAATGCTGTACCCCTACTGTAAATAATGCATATTTAATTTTTACTGCTAGGTCTATTGAGTGAGGTGATTTTCTAGCAAAGATGCGATCGCCGCTGGTTGAAGCTTCTTGTACTCCTTTTTACCAATGGTTAAAAAGCAGTTAGGGGCGCTGCTGCAACGTTTTTGGCAATCGGTATGCTCAATTGTGACTTTGTCCAACAAACCGCGATCGCACAAAGTCTTCTCTAATTCTGATAATAACCCCTTACCACCCCGCTTGAGGCAACCAGATTTTTGACATACCATAATCTTGGCTTTAGGTTGGGGTGCTAGATTGTCAACTGGACAAAAGCCAATTTGATTTACCCGCGAAACTTTGAGTTTAATTTTACCTGTCCGTGGGTTTAACTTACAAATACCACAAACGCTAACTTGCTCACCAGAAACCAAAGATAAACCTAGAGACAAGCGTAACTCTTTAGGCAATTTAATTAGCACATTTCCCGATGAAATCGCCAATTGCAAGTATTTATATTTTCCAGGCTTATCTCCCACAAAACCGAGAAACTGCCCCTCGATGTTCAACTCCGATAACGTCAAGTATTTTTCACCCATGTTCAGCAACTCAAATTCCAAATAGAAAATAATAAACCCCACTCTAATGGGGCGATGTTGCTCATCTAGAGGAAGAAGGAAGAAGTAAAAACCTTTTTTTACCTTTTACCTTCTCTCTTCATTGTCGTGTGGAGTTTTTATGCGAGGCGTTTAGCTTCTACAGTTTGAGGTAAATTTTTAGATTCTGGCAAATTGGCAAATTCCAATTCCCAACCATTTGCTAAAGTTAAAATCTTCCCTTGCTCGCTGTCTATTTGTTTTACAACTTCTTCTTCTAGGTCTTTTTTGGCAACGTAGACAACCAAAGTACCAGCATCATTCATCCGTAGCATTACTTTCATGGAGTTTCCTCAACAGATTCTATTTCTTTCTTTTTACAACCGACAACGAACCCTGTATTTAAGAAATGCACGGCATAAATATAGGAACTCTGTAAATATGTGCCTATACTTGCTATATAACCAACTTCTCCCTTTTGCGCTAAAACTGCCCCAATTTCTTGACCGGGAAATGTACCATCATTTTTGATCAATTTGCGAATTCGCACTTTTTGACCAATTTCAAAAGCGGGTGGTAAGTCTAGTTCTAATTCATCGCGTTGCATGAGAAAACCTCTGTTCTCTTACTAAAGTCAACAGTTCTTCTGTAGTGAGGCAGCGTTTTTTCAATACCGACTGTTGGCGCACTACATCTAAAACAGACTGAGTTTCTTCTGGGTTCAAAAAGATGCCGTACTGTTCTAGCAAATTAGAAATTAAATGCCGTCCAGAATGCTTACCCAGAACTAAACGCCGTTCCCAACCTACTTCTTCAGGAGCATAAGGTTCGTAAGTTACTGGGTTTTGCAGCACACCATGTGCATGAATACCAGACTCGTGAGCAAAGGTGTTTTCTCCAACGATTGCCTTCCAAGGTGGGACGTTAGCACCTGATGCAGAAACAACTAATTGAGATAGTTCCAACAAACGCGGAGTATCAATACCTAAATCGATGCCATAGATGCGTTTCATCGCCATGACAACTTCTTCTAAAGCTGCATTTCCAGCCCTTTCACCTAACCCGTTAACGGTGGTATTTACAGATGTGGCTCCACCTTTAATGCCAGCTAAAGCATTAGCAGTTGCTAGACCAAAATCGTTATGGGTGTGAATTTCTAAAGGAATCGATAAAGCTGATACTAATCGCTTGACTTTTGTCAGAGTGGTGAAGGGGTCAAGTACTCCTACAGTATCGCAGAAACGAAACCTTGATGCACCCCATTCTTGAGCATTTAGTGCTACATCTAAGAGAAAACTTTCATCAGCCCTAGAAGAATCTTCTCCTCCCACGGCTACCCAAAGACCATTATCTAGAGCGAAGTGAATACAGTCTTTAAGTTTTTGTAAACTTACCCGCCATTGACCATGAAATTTAGCGGCGATTTGAATACCAGAAACGGGAATAGCAATATGTACTCGCTCTAGTCCGCAGGCGATAGAAGCTTTAATATCTGACATGACGGCGCGGTTCCAGCCTAGGAGTTTGGCTTCTAAACCTAAGTCAGAAATTGCCATAATTGCGTGTTTTTCTGCTTCACCCATGGCCGGAATACCGACTTCTAACTCAGGGATACCAATGGCATCGAGAAATTTGGCGATCGCTACTTTTTCTTCTAAGGTAAAAGCAACGCCTGCTGCTTGTTCTCCATCACGTAATGTAGTGTCATTAATTATGATTTGATTCATCCCAACCATTCCTCTCTTGGAATTATTCATAATATGTTTTTTCTACAATTCCTAGTAATGGTAGATGCTAGATTAATTGCTGAATACTTAAGGCAAATGCTAAAAACATCACCATGCTTAATGCATGATTTGTCATTCTTACTTAAATATTACATAATGATTCACACTGCATCTGTATGACAAGGAACTAAATTTTGGTATAATTTACGAATGGTTTTCCGAGGGTGGCTTGGGAATTTTGGCAAATAACAAATAGCTGACATAACTATTAGTAATTCCCAAAAAAATTAAGATGCTTAGTCCAGCAATCAAGTTAGAAATCATGTTACTAGCCTCATATTTTTTCTATTGTTGACCTGTAGATCCGCAATCTGCTTAAAAGTTTGACTTGTAGGTTAACTAAGGGTGGTCTGCTAGCCAATCAAAAATTCGCTCTAGTTGCTCTAAATTAACTAGACCATACTGCCAGAGGAGCATAGGTAAAGGGCCATTCTCTAACTCACGGTGTCGCAATGCTACAGCAATATCAGCATTTGAAAGTTCGAGTTCATTGTGCAAAAAATGGAGTAATTTTATATTGATGTTGCGATGTACCATAATCAATCGGACGTTCAAAGTTATTGAGCCAAGAAGAAATTAAAGAAGTGAAATTCCAAGTTATACTTGCTAATTTCGCCCTGATCAGGAAAAATTTGTCAGGATTTTTTAGATTGAGCAGGGTGGCAGAAACCCAAGGTTAGACTAACTATCTGCAATCTGCAAGAGAATTTGTTAGTGAATAGTAACTTCAGCTTGCCAGGAGAATAAATCATACGTGCATGATAAATTTTTTCCTGATCTTTTTTGGCTGAAGTATTCTAAATACACTCATCTGCACCCGATGCGCTATCACTCACACACTTGTGAAAAGAAAATATCTTGACCTCTGCCACTTGATATTCAGCACTCAAAACTCAGCGCTATAATTCCAGCAATGCTCTAGCCAGTCTAGTAATTCTTGGCGAGTAGCCAGAAATTGCATAACTATACTGTGGACAAGAATTGCTGTTAGTAAACTGTTTACTTGTACGTGCAAAGAACCATCAGGAAGACATGAAGAGGTAATCATCAACTCTTGCAAACGGTGATATATTGAATAGCGATCGCTTAAAGGAATCTGCAAAACTTGATCGCCTAGAGCAACATAACTACAATTGGGGTACATACTCAAGAATCCTTTTGATTACTCATCAGGGTTTGCAGTTGTTGTTCTAATTGCTCAATTCGGGAGTGCAAAGAACTAAGCACAGTTGCTTCTACATCGGGTAGCAATCCATGTTCTAGGGGACAGAGTTTGTCACTTTGCTTCCGGGAAATAATTCGGCCCGGAACCCCGACAACAGTGGAATCTGGAGGGACATTCCGTAAGACAATTGAACCTGCACCAATGCGGACGCGATCGCCTATTTGCAGATTACCCAAAACCTTCGCACCTGATCCCACCACAACATTTGCACCCAAGGTAGGATGACGTTTACCGCTTTCTTTCCCAGTTCCCCCAAGGGTGACACCCTGATAAATTAGTGTATAGTCTCCTACAATGGCAGTTTCACCAATGACAACACCCATTCCGTGGTCAATAAACACACCTTTACCAATCTCTGCACCAGGGTGAATTTCAATTCCTGTCAAAAAGCGCCCCAAGTGAGAAATTAACCGGGGGATAAAACTTACTTTCCGCAGGTGTAACCAGTGAGCAAGACGATGCAAACAGAGTGCATGAAATCCAGGGTAGCAAAACACCACCTCTAGCCAATTACGTGCTGCTGGATCGCGCTCAAAGATGATCTGAAAATCGCTCAATAATGGCTCAAAAAAACCGCCAGAGAGTAGATTTTTCCACAGAGAAGTAGCTGCTGTATCCTGAATCTTTGCTGTTTGGGTTTTACTGTCACTGTCTAAAGACTGTTGCATTGTTACTGTCTGGGTAAAAAAGCTTTGTGCTATTTTTATGCTTATATCAGTCCACTCCAAACTGGACAGTACATCAGACGCTGATTGGATCTATTGGAATGATTAAGGTTGTACTCAAGTACCTAAAACCCCCGCTCCAAGCATATTTGAAATTTGCCTTGGGGTAGGGGTACTAGCTTTTTAAAATAGGGGTACTAGCTTTTATCGGGTGGGGGGTTCAGAACTTATGTACTCAACAGTAAAACCTTTGTTTGTGGAAGTTTGCAGCCATTTATGCCAGATATTTGGCGATAGATTAAGCTGTACTCATTTGGCCGGAAATCGAATGTAGACAAGACTACAACTAGCAATTCTGTATACTCAGCTACGATTATTAATTTATGATTTTGGTAGTTAACAAACTATTTTTTTGATTTTTGTTCTCGGTTGTTTTTGCTGTATGCAGAGATACGAAATCAAACCAGGAATATTATAATTTGAAAGTTATCAGAATTATAGGAACCCAATACAGCTTTCCTTTGATGAACGGGATGATATTAAATGGCCTATCTCCTAGACACTAACACGTATATCTATTATTATTGTATAATAATACTCATTGGCATTCCTCATGGACAATAAAGAGTTATCAGCAGGACAAGCAAACTTAAAACTGGCGCTTTGGAATGTAGAAGCAGAATCGGTAAAAAGCTTTGAGGTGTATGCACAACTTCAAGAGCTTGGACTTCCAGAAGAAGTTGTCAGTCGCTTACATGAACTTGTCACTTATACAAAGAAGGTTGCAGGAAAAGTCTTTGCTGTCGGCAAGATTGTACTCTTCAAAATTCTTGAGTTTGTTAAAGCTCATCCTTTTTTGGTGGTGGGTGTTGGTATAGGTGGTGTTGTTGGGGCTGCTATTGTAGGTTTAATCACCTCAATACCATTTTTAGGCCAAATTCTAGCCCCATTAGCAACAGCATTAGGAATAGTTATTACTCTAACTGGTGCAGTATTTGGTAACAACCTAGATAAGCGGTTTCGGGGTGCAGGCGAAGAAATTGTTGAAACTGCTCAACTCTTCTTTGAACTCCTTGCAGACGTATTCAATACTGTGTTTCGTAGCGTTATTACTGCTTGAGCTTTAGCTTGAAACTTTGAAAAAACGAGGCTTAAAATGTCTGAAAATCAAAATCTGACAAAGGAACAACTACTCAAAACAATTGAGCAACTAGAGAAGAACCCAAATGATAAGGTCGGAATCCTTGCTGATGTAGGGGCGACTGCGTTAGGTGCTGTTGGACTCGGAGGATTAGCAGCAGCTATAGGAACAACAACAGCCTCTATACCCATTATCACAGCGATAACAGGTATTGGTATGTTTGTAGCTGCTACCCCTGCTGTAGTTGTAGGCGGTGCTGCTGTAGCTGGGGGTGCTGCTGCTTATGGTGTAGCAAGGTTAATCAAAAATGGTGGTTTTAATGAAGGTAAACGCAAGCAATTATTGAATGAATTGAAGGAAAGGTTGAGAGAAACTGAAGCCAAAGAAAGACAATCTAATTTTGATGAGGGTGACAAGACAAAGTTTCATTTGTTCTTGAAGGAACCACTCAAAGATAATTTGATTAGCCCTGATGATGCTCATCGACTAATGCAAGCTGTAGAGAATGGTCAAATTCCTCTCAGCGAAGCTTATAAACTTGTGGGACAGATTTTTTCGCCTAGCCAAACAACAGAACCTGAAAAAGTCATTATTCCTTGTCCAAAATGCTCCCAGAAACTACGCGCTCCAAGTAATTTGGGGCAACTGAATTTGACGTGTCCGAAATGTAAACATAGTTGGTCATGGGTTTCGAGATAATATTTGTAATTGCGATCGCATCAGTCATGTAGGGTGCGTTGTCGCAAAGCCCAACGCATCATGAACTTAGATATCCCAAAACGCCTACTCATTAGACATATCAGTGAAAATTAAATATGCATTTGAAATTAATACCGTCTAACTACGCCAACTAATTGAGTATATAATATCTAGTTAAGTAGTAGTCATTAGTCCTATGACCCTAGCACCGACCCAAACAAAGCAATATATCGAACAGCGCAATGAAGGTTACTGGATTGGGGAGACACGTATTTCTCTCGATTCAATTGTATATGGCTTTCTCAATGGAGAATCTCCTGAAAGCATAGCCGAAAACTTTCCTTTGCTTTCACTGGAACAAGTTTATGGTGCGATCGCTTTTTATCTTGCTAACCGAGAAGTTGTTGATGCCTACTTAAAGCAAGGTGAGACAGAATTCGAGCAATTACAACAATCCATGCGACAAAAGAATCCGCTTCTGTATCAGAAGTTGAAAGCTGCTCAAGCACAGAAGCAGCGCCAGGTATGACAGCAATTCGATTTCAAGCAGATGCTGACCTCAAGCAAGCGATTGTTACTGGCACAATACGTAGGCAACCAAACCTTGATTTTCAATCAGCATATACAGCAAAGCTTGAAGGCAAAAAAGACCCAGAGGTGTTAGCAATAGCAGCGCGGGAAGGCAGAGTTCTTGTCACCCATGACCGAAAAACGATGCCTACTGAGTTTGGTGACTTTATCATGTCACAAACCAGTGCTGGAGTTTTGATTCTTTCTCAAAGTCTGTCAACCAGTGAAGCAATTGAAGCACTTATCCTTGTTTGGGAAGCGTCTACTGCTGAAGAATTGGTCAATCAGATCATGTCAATCCCATTTTGATATAGTCGCTTAATTAACTGGTAATAGCGATCGCAATTTTCCCAGAAGCCCGCTCAGTTTCGCTATAAGCGTGGGCTGCGGCTAATTCTTGCAGGGGATATGTGCGATCAATCACTACACGAATTTTGCCCGCTTCAATCAACTCTTTTAAATAATCCAAGTCTTGAGTATTGGGTTTTTCCAAGACCAATTTAGCTTTTTGACCGGGGAAAAATGCTGTGATCAGGGTTTCCAGGACGCTTTCTGGAGTAGGTAAGGTGGTGATGTAGATGCCGTTGGGTTTGAGGACTCCTTTGCATTGAGAAAGCGATCGCTTGCCCACGGCATCAAAAATAATATCGTACTGCACATTACCTTTAGCAAAATCCTGTTGCGTATAGTCAATCACAAAATCTGCGTTCAGAGATTTCACCAAATCCAAATTTTTAGTACTGCAAACTCCCGTCACCTCAGCCCCCAAAGCCTTGGCAATTTGCACTCCAAAACTGCCCACACCGCCCGCAGCGCCATTGATTAATACTAATTGACCTGATTTGATCTGACCTTGGTCGCGCAGGGATTGTAGAGCCGTTAGTGCCCCTCCTGGGACAGCAGCAGCTTCTTCGTAGGTGAGGTTGCTGGGTTTGAGAGCCACCAAATTTTCGGCGATCGCCGCATATTCTGCATAAGCTCCCCCAGGTAAGCCAGTGCTGCCATAAATGGCGTCTCCTGATTTAAAGCGCGTAACTTGAGAGCCAACTTGCACCACCTCTCCCGCCAAATCAAACCCCAAAATTTTTGGGAATGTGCTGCCTGTAATCAAGCTAAACATCCCCTTGCGGATTTTCCAATCAATGGGATTAACACTACTAGCGTGGACTTTAACAAGTAACTGGTTAGACTTAATTTTTGGTGGCTCCACATCTTCATACTGCAACACCTCAGCAGAGCCATATTTCCTGATAACAACTGCTTTCATCGCTTTTCCTCCTGCCACCTTCTATGATTACAGTCTAACGACGGTTAGAGTTCATGGTAAACAATTGCGGCATTTTCACCGAAAAATCAGCCGTTAGGCAGAGAGTAGAAGTACTGTATTCATTTTGAATTTTGAATTTCCCCTTGGGGTACTAGTATTTATTCCTAGGCAGCAGCCCCAGAACAAAAAAAAGAGCAGTGAAAAATTAAATTATGTGAAAATCATCTGCTCAATGTACCTATTTATGGGAGGCTAAAAGCCTTATCCAGTAACGCTTATAACTGCTATTGAATAGCATTATTAATCCAAAACTTAAAAAAATATGAATTGCATTTTTCCCCAAAATAAAATGATATGTTGGATACAGAATTGAATTTCGCACGTATCTGGAGAGGCACGAATTAGCTTACTCCAGTTTTTCCCCCCTTCAACCCCCTAGAAATTATTGCCCTGAGCGGGATTTGAGGGACACCTGAGTACAGGCTAGCAGATCCAAAAAACAGCCAGAATAACGCTCAATGCCTTGTTGGTATTGAGTTTTAATTGAGTACAAAGAAATCCTGAACCCCGTTCCATAAATACTCGTACCCCAATGAGAAAATACTAGAACCCCTACCCGAAAAAAGATTTTTTAATTCTTGTAATGCCCCAATCATCAGGGTTTCAATTTTTGAGTACAAGCTTAATATATCCAATAAATTCTATCCCAGATAGACAAACCGCCTAACAATGGACGGCTGATATAAATCTTATATCGCCAATCACTCAACGCTCTAATCCAAAAAAACAAAGCGAAAAGTGAGTGGAGGGATGAGATAGCACTATGCCTCAATGAATAGAAGTTGAGTAGGTATACACCAATTCTACCCAAAACCAAAACGTTGACAGACACCAGCCAGAACCTCAAGAATGTAAATTTTCTTGGTCAGCCTGCCCGAATCGGCGATTAGCCGCCTTCATTAGGCGTCTACGCTACCGCTCCAGGGTTAACACCTAAGGGCAGCGTGAGTATCAGACTCGACTTCAATTCATGAGCATAGGGAGTAGCAACGGCATCTCCCACAGTGGCAGCCAGCCCACCGAACTTTTGCGAAATTCAATGACACTACCGGCTACAGGACTCCTCACATCTGATTATCAGGAACCAATAGTAACCCAAGCAAAATCCGGTGGTTGCGGTTGCGACAGCAACACTAGCGCCACGGTGGAAAGGGACGAAAGGCTCCAACAACGCATCGCCCAACATCCTTGCTACAGCGAAGACGCTCACCATCACTACGCCCGGATGCACGTTGCAGTTGCACCAGCTTGTAACATTCAATGCAACTATTGCAACCGCAAGTATGATTGCGCTAACGAAAGTCGCCCTGGGGTAGTTAGCGAATTGCTAACGCCAGAAGAAGCCGCACACAAGGCTTTGGTGATTGCAGGTAAAATTCCTCAAATGACAGTTTTGGGAATAGCTGGCCCTGGTGATCCTTTAGCAAACCCAGAAAAAACTTTCCGCACCTTTGAGTTGATTGCAGACAAAGCACCAGATATCAAGCTTTGCTTATCAACCAACGGCTTGATGCTGACCGAATACATCGATCGCATCAAACAATTAAATATAGACCACGTTACCATCACCTTTAACACCATAGACCCAGAAATCGGTGCCCAGATTTATTCTTGGGTTCACTACAAACGCAAGCGCTACAGAGGTGTTGAAGGAGCCAAAATTCTGCTCGAAAAGCAGATGGAAGGATTGCAAGCTCTCAAAGAAGCGGACATCTTGTGCAAAGTCAACTCGGTAATGATTCCGGGAATTAATGACCAGCATTTGGTGGAAGTTAATAAATACATTCGTGAGAACGGTGCATTTCTGCACAACATTATGCCGCTGATTTCTGCACCAGAACACGGCACACACTTTGGTTTAACCGGTCAGCGCGGCCCTTCACCTAAAGAATTGAAGGACGTACAAGACAATTGCGCCGGTAACATGAAGATGATGCGCCACTGTCGCCAGTGCCGAGCCGATGCGGTAGGATTGTTAGGAGAAGACCGCAGCCAGGAATTTACCAAAGATAAATTCTTGGAAATGACTCCAGAATATGACCTAGAACAACGCGCTACAGTTCACGAAGGCATCGAGAAGTTTAAGGAAGAAATCAAAGTAGCCAAAGAAAAGGCGAAAGTAGGCAAGAAATCTGCTAACAATCCGAAAATCCTAGTTGCAGTAGCAACCAAGGGTGGTGGATTGGTTAACCAACACTTCGGTCATGCGAAAGAATTCCAGATTTATGAAGTGGATGGTAACGAAGCTCGCTTTGTCAGTCACCGCAAGATTGACCAGTATTGTCAAGGTGGATACAGTGAAGAAGCCACCTTTGAAGGTATTATGAAAGCGATCGCCGATTGTAAAGCAGTTTTGGTTTCCAAGATTGGCAACTGTCCCCAAGAAAAACTGCAAGAAGCTGGCATCCAAACCATTGAAGCTTACGACGTAATTGAAAAGGTTGCTTTAGAGTTTTACGAGCAATACGTAAAAGCTAATGGGTAATGGGTAATGGGTAATGGGTAATGGGTAATGGGTAATGGGTAATGGGTAATGGGTAATAGTCTGAATAATTAGAAATTACCAATCACCTTTTTCCCAATCCCCAATCTCTAATCCCCAATCCCCAATTAGCAATTAGCAATTACCAATTACCTTTTTCCCAATCCCCAATTACCAAAAAGGTAAATAATCATGGCTTACCAAATTACTAGCCAGTGTATTTCCTGTGATCTTTGTCTGTCTGTCTGTCCCACCAATGCAATTAAGATAGTTGATAACCAGCGCTGGATTGATCCTGAACTTTGCACAAACTGCGTTGGTAGTATTCATACCGTACCTCAGTGTAAAGCTGGTTGTCCCACCTGCAACGGTTGCGTTAAACAGCCCAGCGATTATTGGGAAGGTTGGTTTGCCAATTATAACCGCGTCTTAGCCAAGTTAACCAATAAACAAGATTACTGGGAGCGTTGGTTTGACTGTTATTCCCAGACATTTTCTGAGCAATTACAAAAGCGTCCACGCCAAGTAGCAGCTTAAATCTTGGGTAAAGGGCAAACAGCAAAGGGCACAAAATATTGATAATTATCCCTGCCTCTTGCCTCTTGCCTCTTGCCTCTTGCCGAATTACTTGGCTCTTGTGAAATAAAAAAATTGGAAACAATGCAAAAGAACTGCATCTATCTCGATAATAATGCCACCACCCAGGTAGACCCAGAAGTTCTAGAGGTAATGCTGCCCTATCTGACAGATTATTACGGTAATCCCTCTAGTATGCACAGCTTTGGCGGACAAGTCGGCAAAGGGGTAAAAATAGCAAGAGAACAGCTTGCAGCCCTCCTAGGAGCCGATGAATCAGAAATTATCTTTACCAGTTGCGGGACTGAGGGTGATAACGCCGCCATCCGTGCAGCATTGCTAGCACAACCAGAGAAGCGACACATCATCACCACTCAAGTAGAACATGCAGCGGTGTTGAATGTCTGCAAACAACTAGAAACCCAAGGTTACAGTGTTACCTATCTTTCGGTGGATAGTCAGGGACAGTTGGATCTAAATGAATTAGAAGCCTCCCTGACGGGTAATACCGCCCTGGTAACAATTATGTATGCTAATAATGAAACTGGTACGGTTTTCCCAATTGAGCAAATTGGGTTAAGAGTTAAAGAACGAGGCGCTATCTTTCATGTCGATGCAGTGCAAGCAGTGGGAAAAATTCCGCTGAATATGAAGACTAGCACCATCGATATGTTAACTCTGTCTGGTCACAAGCTACACGCACCTAAAGGAATTGGCGCTTTGTATGTGCGGCGTGGGGTGAGGTTCCGTCCTTTCCTAATTGGGGGACACCAAGAACGGGGACGCCGTGCAGGAACAGAGAATGTTCCGGGAATTATTGCCTTGGGCAAAGCGGCGGAAATGGAACTGTTACATTTACCCGATGCGACCAACAGAGAAAGAAAATTGCGCGATCGCCTAGAAAAAACCTTACTCGCCGCAATTCCCAACTGTGAAGTTAACGGTGATCCTCAGCATAGATTGCCAAACACCACCAATATTGGTTTTAAATATATCGAAGGTGAAGCAATTCTGCTTTCGTTAAATAAATACGGTATCTGTGCTTCATCCGGTTCTGCTTGTACATCTGGCTCATTGGAACCTTCCCACGTCCTCCGGGCTATGGGTTTACCCTACACCACTTTGCACGGTTCCATTCGCTTTAGTCTGAGTCGCTTCACCACAGACGCCGAGATTGATCAAGTTATTGCCGTAATGCCTGAGATTGTCGAACGTCTCCGCGCCCTCTCACCCTTCAAAAATGACGAGGCGGGTTGGTTACAACAACAGGCACAAACTCTAGTGAATAAGTAATGGGGATCAGGATTAGAGGATTAGAGGATTAACAGGATTTATTTGAGAATGATTAATATTAATCCTCATCATCCTTTTATCCTTAAATCCTGATTGGTAATTGGTAATTGGTAATTGGTAAGGGTTTTTCCCAAACCCCAGTTCCCAATCCCCAGTCCTCAATCCCCAATCCCCAGTCTTAAATCCAAAATCTAAAATCCAAAATCTAAAATCGACCATGTGGGACTACACAGATAAAGTATTAGAGCTGTTTTACGATCCCAAAAATCAGGGAGCAATTGAAGAAACTGGCGAACCTGGAGTTAAGGTAGCAACTGGAGAGATAGGCAGCATTGCCTGCGGTGATGCTCTGAGACTGCACCTGAAAGTTGAAGTAGAATCTGACAAAATTCTCGATGCTCGCTTTCAGACCTTTGGTTGCACCAGTGCGATCGCATCTTCGAGTGCATTAACCGAAATGATCAAGGGCTTAACTTTAGATGAAGCCCTGAAAGTTTCCAACAAAGACATTGCAGATTACTTAGGCGGATTACCAGAAGCCAAGATGCACTGCTCAGTTATGGGACAAGAAGCCCTAGAAGCAGCCATCTACAATTACCGAGGCATTCCCCTAGCCACCCATGATGATGATGAAGGTGCCCTGATTTGTAGCTGCTTTGGTATTAGCGACTCCAAAATTCGCCGTGCAGTTTTAGAAAATAAACTCACCAGTGCTGAACAGGTAACAAATTATGTAAAAGCTGGTGGCGGATGCGGTTCTTGTTTAGCCAACATTGATGATATTATCAAAGAAGTACAGCAAGAAGTCGCCACATCACTCCGCAACAACAATGGCGTGAAGACCACTACAGATATCTCGACTTCTGGAAAGCAAAAACCGCTGACCAATGTGCAAAGAATTGCCCTAATTCAAAAAGTACTTGATGAAGAAGTCAGACCTGTATTGATCGCCGACGGGGGAGATGTAGAACTGTACGATGTAGAAGGCGACCGCGTGAAAGTGGTGCTCCAAGGTGCTTGCGGTTCTTGTTCTAGCAGCACAGCCACACTCAAGATTGCGATCGAAGCCAGATTACAAGATCGTGTCAGCAAAAACCTTGTAGTCGAAGCAGTTTCGCCCTTGCTGTAGAAAAAACACTCTTTACGAAGATACATTTATCTGTATCAGCCAGCAACTGAAACTAGGATTTGACCTAGATAATTCTCAACAATCAAGACTTCAGTCCTGCTAACAACAAACAGCATTTAAGCGGAAAAAATTCAACGCTTAATTGCCAACTTCACCATCCAACTCGCTTCACAGGAAAGGAGAAAGATTATGGGTTTATACGACAAAATCGGCGGACAACCAACAGTAGAAAAAGTCGTTGATGCTTTCCACAAAAACATCATGGGAGATAGCTCCGTTAGCGGTTACTTTGCTAAAACAGATATGGCAAAACAACGCGCTCATCAAATTGCTTTCTTCTCTCAAATCTTGGAAGGGCCAAGCCAATACGCTGGTCGTCCAATGGAAAAAACCCACACAGGCATGAAGCTACAACAAGCTCAGTTTGATACCATCGTCAAACACTTGAATGCTGCAATGACCGCAAGTGGTGTATCAGCTGCTGACGCAGCCGCTGCAATGGCTAACGTTGAAGCTTTGAAAGGCTCTATTTTAGGCAAGTAGGACTAAACCATTGATTGTTGACGAATTACTTCGTCAAGTCCTACCTATCTCTACAGGCTGTTGCATATTTCGGTGTATTTGTAAAGTGCCTAAGTTCTTTGTTTAGACAAAGGACTTAGGGTAAACAAAATTTTATCTAGGAAAATCAATGCTTTCAACAACAATAGTTTTTGCGGTAGAGCGATCGCCCCCAGCGACGTTCTACACAAGCTCACTGCTGTAGCTCAACAGGCGTGAGAAGCCCAGAGACAAGCAACACCCACCAACCAACCAATTGTAGGAAAACACGAACCATGACTGAAGAAAAGATTAGACAGATAGCTTTCTACGGTAAGGGCGGTATCGGTAAATCTACCACTTCCCAAAACACCCTAGCAGCTATGGCAGAAATGGGCCAACGCATCCTAATTGTTGGTTGCGACCCCAAAGCTGACTCCACCCGTTTGATGCTGCACAGCAAGGCTCAAACAACCGTTCTTCACTTGGCTGCTGAACGTGGTGCAGTTGAAGATATCGAAATCGAAGAAGTAATGCTCACCGGCTTCCGTGGTGTACGTTGCGTAGAATCTGGTGGTCCAGAACCCGGAGTAGGTTGTGCAGGTCGCGGTATCATCACCGCCATCAACTTCTTAGAAGAAAACGGTGCTTACCAAGACCTAGATTTCGTATCTTACGACGTATTAGGTGACGTTGTATGCGGTGGTTTTGCTATGCCTATCCGTGAAGGTAAAGCGCAAGAAATCTACATCGTTACATCTGGTGAAATGATGGCGATGTACGCTGCTAACAACATCGCTCGTGGTGTTCTTAAGTATGCTCACACCGGTGGAGTACGTTTGGGTGGTTTGATTTGTAATAGCCGTAACACTGACCGGGAAATCGATCTAATCGAAACCTTGGCAAAACGGTTGAACACCCAAATGATTCACTACGTACCCCGTGACAACATCGTTCAACACGCAGAATTGCGCCGGATGACTGTTAACGAGTACGCACCAGAAAGCAACCAAGCTAACGAATATCGGACATTAGCTACCAAGATCATCAACAACAAGAATCTAACTATTCCTACACCTATCGAAATGGAAGAACTAGAAGAATTGTTGATTGAATTTGGTATTCTTGAAAGCGACGAAAATACCGCAATGCTAGTTGGTAAGACCGCTACCGAAGCTCCTGTAGTATAACTCGCTGCTAAGAAATCAAACTCTAGCAACAGGAAAAAGGCAGAGAGTACCACATCATAGCTCTCACCTTTGACCAACATTCCCTTAATCCCTTCAGGGGACTCTAAGTCCCCAACCCCACAGGGGAAAACCCCCTTCCCTATTCCCGTTCCTTAGGAGCAAGAGAGACAGAAAATGACTCCTCCAGACAACAAGAAAATCATCGAAGAAAGAAAAGAACTAGTTAAAGAAGTTCTCAAAGCTTACCCCGAAAAAGCTGCTAAAAAGCGGGAAAAGCACCTCAACGTATATGAAGAAGGTAAGGCTGACTGCGGCGTTAAATCTAACATCAAATCTTTACCTGGTGTGATGACCGCTCGTGGTTGTGCTTATGCAGGTTCCAAGGGTGTGGTTTGGGGTCCTATTAAGGACATGATTCACATCAGTCACGGGCCTGTAGGTTGCGGTTACTGGTCTTGGTCTGGTCGTCGTAACTACTACATTGGTACAACAGGTGTTGATACCTTTGGTACCATGCACTTCACCTCTGACTTCCAAGAACGGGACATCGTTTTTGGTGGTGATAAGAAACTAGTCAAATTGATTCAAGAATTAGATGTACTTTTCCCTTTAAACCGTGGTGTTTCCATTCAATCTGAATGTCCCATCGGTCTAATTGGAGATGACATCGAAGCTGTTGCTAGAAAGACCTCCAAGGAAATTGGTAAGCCAGTTGTTCCCGTACGTTGCGAAGGCTTCCGGGGTGTTTCTCAGTCCTTGGGTCACCACATCGCTAACGACATGGTTCGTGACTGGGTTTTCACCAGAGCAGACCAAGCGAAGAAAGATGGTACACTCAAGTTTGAAGGTACCCCCTATGATGTAGCCATTATCGGTGACTACAACATCGGTGGTGATGCTTGGGCTAGCCGCATCCTGTTAGAAGAAATCGGCTTGCGCGTAGTCGCTCAGTGGTCAGGTGATGGCACCATCAACGAAATGTTGATGACCCCTAATGTGAAGATGAACCTCATCCACTGTTACCGCTCGATGAACTACATCAGCCGTCACATGGAAGAAGCTTACGGTATACCCTGTACAGAATATGATTTAATGTGTTTTGAACCCACGATTTAGTCCAGGCTTGACTTTGCTCAACTCAAACATTGTTCCAAATGGACTAAATTTTAAGCCAAATTTAAGCCAAAATGGAATTTAGCAATCAGGACGTTTTCGGCGATTTCACACCGCCAGCATCTACCGATGGCAGCTATCTAGGGAATCGGCAACAGATGAAAGCTACTCAGCAGCATTTAGAGAAGAAATTTGAGAAAGGTTTGGCAGAGGTTAAGGCTCGGTTGAAGGCAGGTAAGGTTAAGGTCGGGCTGATAGTTGGGCAAGGAACTATTCAATTGCAGGTATCGCTACCAATTAAGCCTGGGGATGTAGACACTAAGGGGACTGGGTACAAGCAATACAAAATCTCACTCAGCATCCCTGCAAATTTGGACGGACTGAGAACTGCTGAGGAGGAAGCACAGGAGTTAGGCAAGCTGATCGCCCGCAAGCAGTTTGAATGGAATGATAAATACTTGGGTAAACTCGCCAAGGTGGAGAACGGGCCCAATACTGTTGGGGAGATATTAGAGGAGTTTGAAGTTGAATATTTTAAAACTCACAAGTTGACAGAGAAGAGTAAGCATACTTTCTCTTATTACAAAGACCATTTAAAAAGACTGGTTGGAACTGACACGCTATTAAGTCAGGTATCTATAGATAAAAAGATTGCAGAGATAACTAATGATCATGCCAAGTACAGTGCTGTTAAAAGTTTGAAGGTATTAAGGTCAACTCTTAACCTGACTAGCTTTAGCCTGGAAGGAGTGAAGAGTACACAGCCCAAGAGTCAAGTTAGAGATATCCCCAGTGATGAGGATATTGTCAGGTATTATGAATCCTTTCACCGCTATTCGTTGTCTAGAAGCTTAACTATTAAGAAAGATTGCATAGATAGTTGGAAGATGTGGGAATGGGTCTATGGGATGCTTGCCACTTACGGTTTACGACCGAGGGAACTGTTTGTTAATCCTGGGATTGATTGGTGGTTGAGTCCTGAGAATAAGGATAATACTTGGAAGGTTCACCCAGATACTAAGACTGGTTACAGGGAAGCTTTGCCGCTCCATCCTGAATGGGTGGAGTTGTTTGATTTGAAGAATCGGGAAGCTTTGCAGATGTTGAAGTCGCAAACTTCTGACAGGACGAGTTTTACGGAAATCAACACGATTCGGGTTAACTGTTCGTCATGGTTTCGGCGGGTAAAGATTCCGTTTACTCCTTATGATTTGCGTCATGCCTGGGCAATTAGAGCGCACATGATGGGTGTGCCGATTAAAGCGGCGGCTGATAATTTGGGGCATTCGGTGGAGATTCACACTGAGATTTATCAGAAGTGGTTCAGTTTGGAGAACCGGAAGAAGGTAATTAAGCAGGCGGTGGATAAAAGGGATGATGTGGAGGCGCTAAAAGAAGAGAACGCACGTTTAAGGGCTGAGGTTGAGCGACTTAAACATGCGTTGGCACGGAAGCAAATTTCAGAGGTTCTGTTGTAAAACTTCTTTTGCGGTCAGGCGTAATTCTGGGAAGGTTAGAGATATTATCAAATCGTCGCCCCTAAACTGGGTTACTTGATATTCACTTTCAATCAAGGAATAAATTGATAGTGTGGGTAACTTGGGATTGCCGATGAATCGCCTGCCGCCTACTCCCAAGTAATCTATGATCCAATATTCAGGAATCCCTATGGCTTCATAGTCACTAACTTTATTCCCGTAATCAACTCCCCAATTAGAGCTAACGACTTCGGCTACGAATGGAACTGATGCGGCTTGGGTGACGGTTGACTGTTTCTGCCACAAGGGTTCGTTGGCTAGGTTGTCTACATTTAACAGCAGGATGTCGGGGCAATAAGCTGATTCTGCTGCTGGGGTTTTAACAAAGGCATTTTTAGTGATGGCGTAGGGCAGGTTTTTCCTAACTATCTCTGCTATCAACTTGCGACTTAGTAGCGCATTAACGAGTTCATGTTCCCCTAATGGCTGATTCATTTCGACAATTGTTCCGTTGTGCAGTTCATAGCGTACCCCTGTGTCGGGATACCATTCCGCGAATTGTTCAAAGGTTACTGGTTTTGGTAAGGCTTGAACCATAGTTAGCCCTCTTTGTGCGATCGCTCTTATTTTAGCCATGAATTAGGCGGGTAAAGATTCACTTATTCTTATCCATGAAATCCTTAAAAAGCGTCATCAGTGTCATCATTAACCCTGGAGGCTTTGCTACACAAGCATTAGACGCTGATGACAACAGCGTCATCAGCGTGTCATCAGCGTCATCAGTCAATAAGACGGCAAGGGGGGGGAATCACTAGTGATGACAGTGATGACACCGTGATGACACCGTGTCATCAGCCTGAAACAACGGCATATCAAGGCACTCATTAATGTGATGACACTGATGACACTTTTTGTGGTAAAAAAATCCCCACCGTCTAATAGATAGTGGGGGATGTGCTTGTTATTTACTGATTTACTTAAAACGTGTCATCCTCGGTATTCTCTCTCTCACCCAGGCATCAATCTCTTCTTTGAAGTAACCGAGTAAAAAGTAATGGTCTTCTTGGATTGTACCCAGTGCCTTGATTGTCCTGTAAACGCCTGGGTACCTGTCTTTGAAGAAATCAGGTATCACATCGTAATTACTAAACAAGTCTAGGTATCGGGAAATGGGGGTAAAGGTCTTAACTGGAAGTTGATATTTTTTATAGCAATAGTTCATCTCTGCCCTACCGAGAAGAAATGGCACATAATGCCAGTCACGACCCTCTAGAAATTTGTAGCGCTCCTGAACTGCTTTGTTAATGATATCCAAACCTTCTACTGTGTTTTGACGTGAGGCAATATCAGCCGCCAGATGCGGATCAGCGGTGACGTACCTGACGAAAACCTCGGCTACATAGTTAGCAAAAGCTGGGTCAAGGTAGCTGGCTAGGTGAACTGCCATTATTGGGTGAACCCAAGTTACCCAAGTTTGACCGACGCGCTCAACAATCCAAGGGCTGATTTCTGACCCCGTAATTTTCACACTCTCAAAATTTGACACACCCGCCTGGGGTGTGTGAAAAATCTCAGAGTTGACACACTATTTTTTAGGGTGTGAGAAAGATTGTCTGCTTTTGCTCTTGTCTCCGGTAACTGTTTCCATTTATCCAATCGGGAGCCAAAAGCCTTGCACCACTTCGTAGCGTTGATATAACCGTCGCCACGCTGGGTATCTTGCACCAATTCACTAAACTGCTCTATTTCAGACATGGGTTAAACTCCTGATAGTTGAATTTCCTTGATAAATGCGTCGATCGCCTTACCCGCCGTTGACTGTCTCCCCACCTTCAGCTTTTTCAGCACCTTATCCCGTGCCGCATCATAATCTACTGGTTGCCTCAGAGATTGGGTGTTATCTCTCAGGCGGCCAACTCCCCCAGGCGTTCATCTAACTCCCGCTTAACATCTGCGATCGCGCTTTCAACTTCCCGCTTAACAAAATCCTGGATGTCCACGCTGTTTGCGCTTCTGTTGTCGCTTGCAGGTACTCCCAAAACACTCATTAGCAGCCTTTTAGCTGTCAGAGCAAGAGAGCCTTTATCTTCCGGTGACTGCTGCAATTGCAATGCCTCAACCTCAAAATCTTGGAGACGGAATGAGATTAACTTGCTGGTGCCATTACCTGAGATTACTGGTTGCCAATTCAAATCAGGTTCTAACAGGTCTATTAGGTTTGCCTCTAATGCAGGTAGCTCATCTTCAGTGACAGAAAACCAACTAATGCGTGTCTCTAAACCAGCTTCTACAAACTCAACTATTCTGTGATGTCCCAGGAATCGGTTTTTTAAATTAACCGTCCTACCTATGTATAACAGTCTGTTAGACTTCCAGACTAGGTAAATTGCTGGAATGTCGGGTAGATTATTCCGATCTGCGACTGAAACAGATGGCAGAGTGGAGCGCAACATTCCTACGACTACTGATGTTTTATCGAGTCCTGTTGACTCAACCTGAGATGCAATAACCGATGCTAAATCATCTGGGCATCGAAGAGTAAGGGATACAGACATATCTTACAGTTGAATACAAAGTGTCTAACGAAAGTGTAACACTCTGAACAAGGACGCGCAAGACAGCGTGACACGTTTTGTAACACAAGCTATTGACAATTATTTTGGGGTGTCTTACATTAAGAAGACAGCGTGACACAAAAGATGTAGCGGTAAGTCGTAGCGGCGCACGCTCTCTTGATGTTGATTGCTTTTCTAAATAATTCAGAGAATTTCACTGTTTTGAAGTCAGCGCTTTTAAATGCGCCCCGGAGAGAGAGTCTCTTACCTCTCCCCCCACCGGAACGACTTCCCCAAAATCAATACCCTGATTAGGAGCCATAACTATAATGTTACACTTCGACCGTGTTCTGTCCAACTCACGGCAACTTTCCAGCGTGGGCAGAAGAGGATTTTTAACCACACTTGCACTAGGCACACTAGCGGCGGGAAGCGATTCTGTACAAAATCATCCCCCGGTCATGCCAGCTACCATGCCTCAGCCAAAATTCTGGTTTGGTCAACAAGTCTGCTTTGAGTGGGAATGTGATGACGACTTAGATATAACCAATTGCGGTAAATCCTTTCGTGACTATGGCGTTGTCGTCGGTATGACTTACCAGCAGCCCGGCTGCGATGATGGTTGGGTCTACTGGGTCAAGTGGGAAAAGTTAGGGGCTGACACCGTTGCTAAACTGCCTTTTACTGAAGCGGCGCACGAAGATGAGTTACAGCTAGCTTAGGACGCATAGACAGACAGCCCCTGGTTATTGCTGGGGGTTGTTTTGTGGCAGTGACAACGAAACTAAAGTTTAGAAGCTTATAAGGATTTTGATGAAAATATAAATCCACCCGTCACACCCGTCACATCCTTGCTAGGCAAGCATCACAGCCGTGACACCTCTGTGACACTACCCGTCACACCTGTCACAGCATTAGAAAGGCAATCAAGTGACGTGACACCTGTGACGCTACCTGTCACAGAGGTGTCACGGCTAGAACCCTTACCCCAAACCAGTGTGACGGGTGTGACGGGTAAAACCTCTACTAGAGTTAAAATTTCACAACGAATTAAATTAAATATTGGTGTTTAGTCAAAGGGTTAGCAAATATTTGTGCGATCGCCTTTTGAACTCAAGCCTGAACCGCTGAACCGCCAGATAAAGTACTAAAAACAAGTCCTGGTATTGATTACAAGTCCTTTTACCCGCCTGAACCCAGTTCAGGCACTCTTGAACCGCTGAACCAACGGACTGACAAGGGTTAGGTGAGAAACGTGAACCAGTTCAAACACGCCACTAAACTTACTCGTGAGCAGTGCTTGCATCTGATTAACTCCTGACCCGAACAGGATAGAACTGGTTCAGAGCTTCACCCAGGTAATAGATCAGCAGGAAGGCTAGAACAAATTAGAAATACCCATTTTTACCCTGTTCCTGTTCCGGCGTTCCAAATGTTCCAAATCATGGAACAGATTGCTGTGTCTTGTTCCTGGCTGTTCCCAAAACGTTCTCAGTGGGAACACTTTAGGAACAAGTTGGGAACAAAGTGATTGTGGAAGTAAAGGAAGTTCCTGCGGAAGTAAAGGAAGTACATAGTAGCAATGCTTCTAACAACTTGGAAGTACTTCCCCGGAAAGTAAAGTGAGTTCCATTTTTAATATTTATCCAGGGAAAGTGGGGGAAGTGGTGAAGTGGTGAAGTAGATAGGTTATGAACATTAGACAGATGGAAACCGCCAAAAGTGCTTATATCGCAAAGCTTGGGGAGGACAAAACTTACCGAAACGGCGTTTCAGCTGTCTGTTGTCTCTGTCTGCTGTCTGCTGTCTAAATTCTGTCTGCGGTCTGTCTGTGTCTGTCCATTGACCTGTAAGGATTCTGTCTATTTCTGTCTGTTCTGTCTATCTATCTAAAATTCGTCAATTTCAATAGTATTTGCATCAACCCAGACAGACAGACAGACCCGCGCTAGGTTTCAAAATCCACAGGTCTAACAACCAGTAGCTGAGTCAGCGTGAATTTACCCGTTACAAAATTGTTACGCCTGTTTGGGTCAACGACAGGAACAAGTGCCATCCGTTCCTCTAGCTCAACCGTTCTAGCGCTGGGTAGTTTATCAATTACTGCGGTGCTGGCTGGTTTATCTACTTTGGGTTTGTGAGTTTTGTAGCGGGATAGTGTCGAGTCAAAGTCACCCGTCCAAATATCGTCTTTTATCTCATCCCTAAGCGATCGCGCCTTCTCACGGTTAGCCGGGGTATCTTCCAGCCCAGTGCGTAGGAAGAACTGTTTTTCAAATCCCTTCACCCTAAACCGCAACGCCAACAGGTTAGACCGTGAGTCGATACTTATCCATTTATCCTCTTTTGTCCGCTGGTCAATATCTTGCTCATCTTGAGCGAGGGGGGTTACCTCACTGGTATCGGCGGTAATTGGTTCCTCTACTTCACTGGCGAGGGGAGTTACTTCATCGGCA
The DNA here is from genome assembly GCF_014697195.1 of Cylindrospermum sp. FACHB-282. Classification (GTDB taxonomy): domain Bacteria; phylum Cyanobacteriota; class Cyanobacteriia; order Cyanobacteriales; family Nostocaceae; genus Cylindrospermum. Next base: position 89,294 of record NZ_JACJRJ010000010.1, read on the forward strand.
TCAGCAATAATTGGTTCCTCTACTTCACTGGCGAGGGGAGTTACTTCATCGGCATCAGCAATAATTGGTTCCTCTACTTCACTGGCGAGGGGAGTTACTTCATCGGCATCAGCAATAATTGGTTCCTCTACTTCACTGGCGAGGGGAGTTACTTCATCGGCATCAGCAATAATTGGTTCCTCTACTTCACTGGTACTAACGATAATAGGGTTAGCTCTTTTACTGACAGTTCCGAGTTTCAGGCACGCTCTCAAGTCATCTAGCAAGTCTTCAGCTTGGCTGTACTCTTTTGGTAGGTTACCCCTAGGAGACTTCTTAGCAGCATATTCAAGGATGTCATCCCAGCTATGTATAAGTTCTTCTATTTGTTTAAGCTTGGCTAGTCCATCTCTAATTCGTTCGGCGTCCTCTTCAGTTACTGTCAGCATTGGGAGCAGTGTATTTTAGTAATATTATATACATAATAACCTAGATTAATTGAATATCTAGTTACGATAGATTTGTATTATTCTTAACCATCGAAGTTACATCTGCGGACTGGCAATAAAAAAAGCGATCGCATTTCTGGGGTGAAGTGCGATCGCTTTTTTTGAATCTAACAAATCTATTCACCCCGAACGTTGAAGCCCTGCTCTCTTTTTAAGAACCCTTGCAAATCCTTAACATCTGAATTTAAACGATTGAACTTATGATCTATCTTTTCGTTTAGCGTATGGATAAGATAGTCCTGCATTTCCTTGTCCCCCACGTAGGATGTTTGATGGATATCAATCCTATTTTCATTTCGGTTCACTTTATCGGATAATTCGTCTTTAACCTTGTCAATGGCTCTATGAATTTCAGCCTCGACCTTAGCTATTTTGTAAATAATACCAACCACCGCTGCAACACTTAAGAACATATCAAGAGAAGTTTTTAAAACCATCCAGTTAACCCACGGTAGCTGCTACGTCTGACCTAATTTAAGCTAAAACCTGTCCGAGAGAATTACCCTAATCCCCTATAAATTCCCAAATACTTAGAGTGCAGTCCCTAAAATATTTTGGCGCTTGAAATGAAACTTTGTATGGAGCGGGGAACAGCAGAAATTTAATTATTTTAGGAGTGTAGAGAGGGATAAACAGTCTTTCCCCCTCTGCCATTCCCGCCATTCCTAGCGGCGCATCTAAAACCTGGCTTAAATACCCGCCTTTAATCCAGGTGTCACCTGCTGATGCTGAAGTTACTTGGATGCCAATAATTAAAGAAGTAAAAATGTGTAAAGGCTCGATTTCTGGGATTGGATTATTAAATGTTCCACTTAGGGTATTAGAAAATATTAAAGTCCAATCCGAGCTATTTTGAAACATTTTAATCCAAATATTTAAGAAGCATCACCCTCATAACACCATTGATATTATCTGTTAGGACAGTGGTGTTATTGTTGGTGATACAGTTTCAGGCAACAAGACAGCTATAATGTCTTTGATGTTGAGTTTGTCCGAAAAGGCTCCGTCATCTTTCGGAAATCTAATATGAACTCCTTCCCCCCATTTGTCCTGCGAAAAATATCCATACATAGAAACTATTTGTTTTGTTAAAAGCTGCCATTCTGGCAATTTTTCTAAATACCCGTAAGCGGTCTCACTAATCCAGTATCTTCTGCCTTCTTTGTCAGCCTTAACTAATACATTAAACTGTTCAACTAATGATTTCGCATCATTGCCAGACTCTTTGGCTACATGAACAATAGCCAAGTCCATTATTCCCAAGCATTCATCAATAGATAATACTTTCATTTCATTGCCCTTTATTTAAAATGTAACTATTGTCAATCTTGCTCACTAGAGAATAACGTAGGCATTACTAACTGGTGACCAATTGGCGGGAAACTCTTTCTCAGGGTCATAAAAAGTTATGACATTTGATGCCGTTGCAGAATTGCCCGTACCAGAAACAACTAGCTTTCTAGCTTTCCCTGGTTTAGGAAATTCAGCACCGAATACCAAATCTTTCACGTCGTTTTCTGTGGCATATTTAATACCTAGAGCCGCTAAATCAGCGTCGCCTATTCTTCCTATTGTCACTTTGGGCATATGCCAAGCATATTTAATACCCCTAATAGTGACGTACACTGTGCGAACAAAGCTTGACCCTTCAGCAGTCAAGTGCACAGATGGAAGTTTTCTATTTCTGGTAACCGTCCAACCGTCTACGCGGGCGCCGTTAAAATTTGCCGCTGCAACGTAACTGGATGATGATTTGGTTTGAAACCGCTTGCTAGCTTTGGCTGGTTTAGGATAACTAGGAGTCAATGCCGTTCCAACGGGCAATTGAGTTGTATCAGCAATTGTCGAAATGCCTAAAATATTTCGACTGGCTTTAGGTATATTAGTGTAAAACGCATAATTTAAAGCGCCCACACCCTGCTCATCTCCAGGATTGATTAAAACCGTACACAAATCCTTTGGATCATATTTGGTAGTGCTTCCCATGTCTGTCCTCCCTCATGCTTGAACAAAACAAGCTAAACACATTTACAATCTATATGCAACGCGCATTACGTCTACTGGGCAAGGTCAAAAGCCTGAGAAAAATCCTCAGGAACCCTTAGGGTTCCACAGAAGTAAAAGACTCTGTTTCAGTCATTGATTAAAATATCTTATGGAACTTACCTGTTACCCTTTAATGCAGCAAAAAAGCAGATTGTGTATGACGCGCATAGTCAGGCAGCGGCGTTCAAAATGGGGGCGAGGATACCAGTATGTACCCCGCCAAGGCTTAGTGCAGAGACTGGCAACAGAACTAGGATGGACAGAAGAAGCAGTACGTAACCAAATAAAAGAGGAAAGAGATTGGCTGCTAAAACAGTTGTATTGAGTGCAGACTTAACAGTCACCATAGGGTTAGACTGACCGCCGACTACTCACGGTGTCAAGGAAGTATTCAAATATGATGATCATTGACGGTGTTAAAAGTTAAGCCACAATTAATAAATCAAATTACTGTTTCGACTGGGTTTCAGGCTTTAAAACAAGGCAATTTAAGCCAAAATTAAGCCATAAAACTGCGCCATCTCCAGAGTGCTTGCACAGTAAAGGTTTTACGGCGTCAAACTTTATCTACCCTGGTTGGAGTATAATTTCTTCGGCCCCACCAAGATTGCTGAATCTTTACGGGAAATCGCTTCTAAATTTGACGCGAAAATCCAAGCAAATGCTGAGAAGGTAATTGCTAAGTACCAACCTACAATGGATGCGATTCTCAAGAAGTATCGCCCCCGTTTGGATGGTAAGACTGTTGCGATGATGGTTGGTGGTCTACGTCCTCGTCACGTTGTCCCAGCTTTCCAAGATTTGGGCATGAAGATGATTGGTACAGGTTATGAGTTTGCTCATAATGACGACTACAAACGTACCACTCACTACATTGAAAATGGTACCATCGTTTATGACGACGTTACCGCCTATGAATTTGAAGAATTCATCAAAGCACTGAAGCCTGACTTAGTTGCTTCTGGTGTGAAAGAGAAGTATGTCTTCCAAAAGATGGGCTTACCTTTCCGTCAAATGCACTCTTGGGATTACTCCGAACTTGGTAATGGGGGTTGGAAGTCGGGTAAGGCAAGGTTTTTTGGCGGCGGGAGAAAAAAGAATCTATTTCTAGCCTAAATGGGATTTGTAGGGTTCGTGGGTAACATTGTTTGTTTACTACTGGATATAGTATAACTCTGATTCTGTCTGGTTTTGAGGCGTGGCTTAAATTTGGCTTAAATCAAAAACTGTAAGGTAAAAGACTATTTTAATTGATGGTTTATTAGACTAAAATAAAATGCGATCGCACCTCAAGTCCACATTTTTATCGTATCTGCAATAGCCAAGAGATAAAGGCGATCGCTAAAAAGAAATCACCATTACCCAGAATGCTATGAAGAGAATGGCGATCGCTAATTTGCTCTTCCGCTACCACCGCAATGTAGAAACGGTCTGGTTTTGCAGTCACTGCCAGCCATAAGTAGGATACACCAAATATCAGAATCCAAGAAGATATAATCCCAAGATACAGTGGGTGAGCATTTGGCAACCCGAAAACCTCTCCTATACCAAAAATCGGTAGTGCAAATATGACTGCTCCGGCCAAGTTCATGATTGTACTTGCTAGCAGGGAATACTGAAACCACTTGGACATTACTTTTGTGATTAAGTGCAGACTTCAGATATTGTCGGCTAAGTCCAGCTTTTTAGTCAACATTCACGGATTTACCCGTTAGGTTGGGGTATTTGAGATGTGTTGTGATGAGGTACGCTACAGGAGAAATGCGAACTGACAAGTCAGCGCTTGCGCTATCGCTCTTCGCTGCGGAAAAAATGCGATCGCCTAATTTTCCAAATCAGAGTTCAATATTCTCTTGGGAAGCGTGCCAGAATCTAGCGACACTGATTTGCTTTTTATCGTCTTCAACTCTGTAAACAATACGATATGGCTTGAGAATAAGTTGACGGATACATGGATCATTGAACTCAGGTACTTTCTGACCTTTAATCGGAAACTGGCTCAACTCTTTGGTCTTGTTAAGCAACTTTTGACCCAATTTCCTTGCAGCTTCAGGATTATGCAGTGCAATATACCTAACGATATCTTCTAAATCACTAACAGCCCTGGGAGCAAGAACTATACGGTAGTCCATGATTCAATCATCTGCTCAACTGCTTCAATGGATACTCCTTGCCCCTGATCAATCTCGTCTAGCCCTTCTTGAACGGCTGCAATGAACTCAATCTCCTGAATTATATGGCGGATTGATACATCTGGTGGCAGACGTTTCACAAGTTCAAGGACAGTTTCTTTGTCGCTCATAACAGTTTGCCATCTTGTTCTGTGGTTAGTTACTATTTTAATCTAAATGTATAGTTTAGGCAGAGCGATCACTCGTCGGCGTTTGGGAAAGTGCGATCGCGCTGGATCAATCATAGAGTAGTAGGCATTGTATGGAAAATGAGATTGATTGCATAGATAATAAAATCACACTTTCTTAATCTAAAGTGGCACGAATAAGCGGGCGTAAGAAGATGATGATGGACAAAAAGCAACCAGGGTATCACCTTTGCCTATGTGACCTGGAATTGACTTAGCTTGGGCATAGATAGTTGAGCCATCACTCTTTTTGACTATATACAAGCCATCTTTCGCATTGTAGCCTTCATACGTAACTACAAACCATTCTCATAGTAAAATTCTCTGAAAATTCTTAAGTTATTCAAATCAATATTTTGCAATATATAGGAGTATTGGCTAAATTCTTGATAATTAATTTCATCTCTTATATAAGCTGCAAAAACTTTGAACAGCGCATCTGCTTTGGAAATCTGGTCGAACATAGTCAGAGCATTAATTAGCTCCTGCCCCATTTTTTGTCTATATTCTGGATCTGTATATTTATCTTCTAGAGATTTTCTAAATTTGTCATCAACCTCTTTAAAACCCGATACGAAAGATAGGATCTTTTTTATAAACAGGTAATCACGTACTGCAAAACCGGACTTTACTAGAGAATAAACTGACTTAATAATTGGAATTTTACTCAACGTTTCGTCTTGAAGGTTTTCTAAGAGCTTATCACCGCACACTTCAGCAATATTAAAAGCAGTATCTCTCATACCAGCTTCGGATATTGTTTTCATAAGAGATTGTTCTAGGCTTAAGTTTTCCTCATCCCTATTATTTTGTTTGCTGCTCATATACAGATTTCCTCAATTTAAAAGTGGTGATGTTTAGTAGTAGGGTGCGTCAGATTCCTCAGTTAATCATCTTTTTACTAGGTTATTTGTCTGACGCACCCTACAAGATTGTCAAAGTCACTGCGGATTCATGCGAATTAAGTCTGTCAAAATATTATCCAAACTGCCGTTAACTTGAATCCGATCAATCTTCTCGGCAATTCGTTCTAACACTTCCAATTCTTTCAAACGCAATGCGACGGGGTTATCTTCCATCACCTTAGCAGTATTCAACATACTCCGAGTAGCAGCAGTTTCTTCTCTGCGTCTGACTACGTTTGCTTGAGCGGCTTTTTCTGCTTCAACAACCTTACTCAAAATAGCCTTAATTTCCCCAGGTAAAATGATATCTTTGACACCTACAGAATCTACTTCAATTCCATAATCTGCGGCTTTTTGACGAATATATTCAGAGATACTTCTATCAATTGCACCTTTATCTTCTAATAAAGCATCTAAAGTCCGTTCACCCACTGCACCACGCAAGGCAAATTGCAATTCTTTGTACAAGAAACCGGAAATATCTGATAACCCGTTTTTTGCTTTCAATGGGTCTTGGATGCGGAAGCCAGCAGTCAAGTTTAAACGCAGAGGTACTTTATCTTTAGAGAGGATATCTTGACCGAAGATTTCCATGTTTTGCAGTCGCAGGTCGATGGTTTCGGTTTGAAAAGAACGTCCAAACAACCACCAAGCGTTTACCCCTGGTTGGAGTTGTGCTTGAAATTCTTGATTAATGTACAGTAGTCCGATGTGCTGTGCGGGAACTTGGCATATATGCAAACAGTTGCGACTGAGCAATTTTACGTCTGCTGCACCGTCAACTAACTCAGCCACTAAGGCAGACGGTAACTTTGCATCTGTGCTGATGTCAATAACTTCCACCTGAACACCTTGCCAAAATAGCTTGCGGCTTGTAGGTGGTAAAATAGAAATTACTTTACCCCGATATCGGACAATTGCTACTTAAAAACTCCGTAATTGTACGACTTCACAGTAAGCAGCAACAAAGTTGGGATGTTTTTCAATTAGTACATCTTCTAAGGGAAAATCTGGATTAGGCACAATTCGGCTGAGAGTCCGCACTGTAACATCTTGAGCTACAGACCAAAAAGCATACTCTCCTGGTTCCAGCGGTCGCACAAAATTGTTTTGCAGATATAGCAAACCAATCTCATATTCAGAGATTTGGAATTTTTTTATTCCAGTCAACGCAACTGAACGCAATTGCTGCACAAAAGAAATAGGCAATTCTAAGCTTTCTTGCAAATTGAAGAGATGAGATTCTACCTCAATAAAACCACGCCAAAATGCCCGCAATTGATTTGGAGTAATGATTAACCAATTCCGACACCAGTGGACTAAAGCGGTTTGATTAAATGCGGTTCTGACAATCAATAGATGTTTTTGCAGTTCGGCTGCATGATTTCGCAATAATAATTCTAAGTTTTCAATCTGTGCTTCTGGCTGGTTGAGGTCATAAGTTTTGACTTGCCAATGGCGACCAAAATAAGTATATGTACCAGGCTGCAAAATCTTCTTAAAGTCGCTGCGGTGATATAAAATGCCGATTTCGTTAGGTTTGATATAAAATGTTTGCCAGATAGAAATTTGCATATTTACGCGTTCAGATTTATTTTAGCTGCTTGTAGTATTATACTACAAATATTTTTGTACTCCGCAAATGCAAGTGTTTACAGTTCATCTGTGGGCAAAAACTTCGCCAAAACTGGATTAAGATGGCTGTAACTTTTTCCTGGCTGCTCCGTAGCAACCGAGAGCAAGAAAACATCCTGCAAATATGCCGTTCAGTTGACCATCTGGAAACCGAAGGGACACACTCAAGTTAGGGAGAAAAGCAGTTGCGCTTACTCATTTACTGTAGCCACCGAGCGTCACCCTTACGAGCAATGGCCGACAGCAAAACACTTGCACCGCAGAGTTTAGAAAAGGAGGGTTTCAGACCTTTTGGGATCTGTACCATATTGTCTACCGTGACAGGGTAGTGTCCTTTAACCCGGACAGGGATGGTTGAAAGTACAGGAATTGAACCTGTGACCCATCGATTATGAGTCGATTGCTCTACCAATTGAGCTAACTTCCGGGGGTTTGATACAGGAGTTGTTCGCGTAGCGTGCCGTAGGCATACCTGTGACCCATCGATTATGAGTCGATCGCTCTACCAACTGAGCTAATCAAACGATATAGTTTAAAGTACTAGGCGGTATACGCTGATCTCAAAGGATGGCGCACCAGTCAGGTATATAGAACCTAAACTATAGCTTTGCAACTTTGTTACTATCCCGCTTCTAATGTAGCACATTGTAAGAGATGTAGTGTAAGTTGTGGTGAAAATTGCCTGAGATGGAAATGGCGATCGCAAAAATCAGCTTTTGTCGGGTATTTAGGATGTTTGAAATTATGGTGCGTTGCAGTTTGCGATAATGCACCCTAGAAAGCCGTGCCAGTTGCGTAAGTCCTGAAGTTAGTTTTGAGGGTTTGTAGTAAGCACGGAGAGTGCTTAGAAAAAGCAGGACTAAAGTCCTTACTACGAACTTGCTGATCCATCAATTTAAACTTGACGCATTACTACGCCTTTTGTAAACATTGTACTCAGGGCAATTTTTTGTGGTTTATGATTATTTCAGTCAGGGAAAGCTAAACCTGTTCTCGGATCGCGGATATACAATCCTAGGGTGAGACTACGCATGACTTCATCCCAAACAGGTATTAATTGCTCTGCTTGATCTGCCCAATAATCAAAAGTAATCAAACACTGAACATTGGAACCTAAGCCAATGCAAGTCCGCGAAAAGGCTTCCCGTGGTTCTTCTTGGGTGTCGATAAATTTAATTTCCATCCAAACAATCCGGGCAGTTTGCCGCTTGACGGTGATGATTTTTCCCCTTTCAATAATATTGCGACTGTCTTCTTCCATCGCTTTTTTCAAAGCGGATCTGATGGGAAACAGACTCCAGTCTCCTGGTGGTAGGTGATTAAAAGATACTTCTAGACAGCAATCATCCTTAGGAGGTTTTTGATCCATGAACTTGAATGATTTTTCTTGTGGCTCAAACACCCAATTTTGAGGAACATTGAAGCGAACTGCTCCCCTACCTGCCACAAATATCTTATAGCCAGGAGTGCCATCCCAATGATGGTCTGGTTTTAATTCAAGGGTTTCTTTAATCCACTGGAGATTGCTTTTCTTGCGCTTTGCCATAGTGGTTTTTGTGAATCTGCTGCTTTGTTAATAGTACCAAATTCCTAGATGTCGAATATAAATAACAGGCAAGTTCAAACCTAGGGTGCGTTATCACTTAAGTTGCAAGTTGCTTGATTTACGCAGTGTCCACGCTCTTTCTGATGTTACTCAAGACCTGGGAGTTTACCAAAATAGATTAGTAACAAGATGGCTGAGATAGACAGCCACAGGTTTTTTGAAAGTTCTTGACTATACTTAAATTTCTCGAAATCATTGGGAAATACAGTAATACCCCGCTCGTATAAGTAACAAAACTCGAACCACAACCAGAGGGGCGGAATAATAATCCAAAATCCTATTAGTGCCTTTTTGAGATCATCTGGCCAATGGAAGAAAACAGCACTTACAACTGAGAGCAGCAGCAGAATTATGGTAGCTCTGGAAAATATGCTTGTTGGATTAGGCTTGACGCGATTCATTTTCACTAAAGGTATATATCATAACTATGTTTACCATAAATTTACCCATTAGATTGAGGTTGCAGAGATGATAATGCGATCGCGGATTTTTAGCCAGTTGCAGACATCACCCTAACTCTGGAATATGTTCATTTTCGTAGTTTTTAGTTTGAAATTGATATTTCCGCGAGATATGAGTTAAGTGATTAGGGAGTGATTGCACCCTGAAACCAGGCCACAACACCATCTGCTAAAACTCGCGCTAATTTTTTTTGTTCATCGGTGTTGGCTATCCATTCAAATTCTTCGGGGTTAGTCATAAAACCCAGTTCCATGACTACTGATGGTGCTGTAGAGGGACGAGTTAGGGCTAAGTTATTCCAAAACACCCCCATTGATGAACGTTCTAGCTGGTTAACTAGATAATTGTGGAGAAAAACGGCTAGGCTTTGGGCTTGGGAATGATACCAAAAAGTTCTAATACCTTTGGTATTTTCTGCATCTCCGTCCTCAGGTACTGCTGTGTAATGTATAGTTAGAGCGATCGCTGGTTGTTGTTGATCGATCATAGCTTGGCGATCGGACAACGCTATTTCTCTGTCATCTTCTCGCGTGATCACGACGATCGCACCTCGTTTAACCAATTCATCACGCAGCAACTTAGATACTGTCAGGCTAACATCTTTAGCTAAATATCCTGTTGGCCCAGCCGCGCCGGTTTCTTGTCCTCCGTGCCCTGGGTTCACTAAAATCTTAACACCAGATAAGGGTTGTAATTGTATCTGTGCAAAAGCTGGTGAAGAAATGAATATGGAACTGATCGCTAAACCTAAAATTGGTTTCACTTATTTATCTAGACTCCTAATAAAATCAGCATCTCTATAGTTCCACAGGTTTCAGGACGCTGTATGCTTTTGCTCGTCCGATTCTAGTAGTTGAGCAAGTTGATGTGCGGCAGCATGGGAATTAAGCGGTGACGAAATAGGATAGGTTGCTCCTTGTTCTAATGATGGTTCTTCATCTCTAGATAATTCGGAAACTAGAAACTGCATTACTTTTAGTTTATCTGCACGAGTGAGATTTCGCCGGGTAGGAAATAGTTCTATAGCGTTCATAATTGTTAGGTTGGAAAGGATACAATATCTCTATTGTTCCACAGGTTTCAGGACACTGGGGGGTCAGCTTTGGATATTTGGGATTATAGTGCGATGGCTGTTTAGAATTTGAATGTATGATCGCTAAGGCTATTTCTCATCTTGAATCCAACTTGGATTAACTAGATCAATAAAAACATTTCCCAACCACGGCTCATTAAGTGAAGGATTTATCATATCTGGTGATCCACCGAAAACAGCCCGCACTCGACGTAGAATATCAATTCTCTCTTGTAATTTCAAGATAATATATTGATGTTCGCGAGGAAGAACTTTGTAATGACTCCATATTGCAAAGATATGTTGAGTTAGTGCTGGAGAACAAGCAAACCACTCACCTTGCCGTCTGTCAGATTCAAACATTTTGTGACGTATTCGCTCCAATTCAAACCCTCCAGGTTCAAGCGCATGAATTATAAGCTGTCCAGAAGTTCCAGTTCGTAGATTCTGTAATCGACGAAGAATGTTTTTAGTTCTTCCAATTTTAACTTGAAGTCCAGAGTATGGATGAGCACCTGTAGGTGGCCCAGCCCAAGTTTCTGGCACAGCAAGAATGTAGTATATACTCTCAACAGTTCCAGATGGACAATTTTGAAACCAATAAATCCATTTACGTGCATCTTCTGTAGCTTGCTCTTGTGTAGGATACTTATGTGTGGAATAAAATATCTCTAGTTCCGGGTCACTAACTTCTCCAAAGTAATGAGCAGAGTCATCGCTTTTAATCTCTGTCTTGAACATTTTTAACACTTTATATATTTTAACAATGCTTATCTAACAACTTTTGAAACAACCTATCAGATGCCCAAAAAGATATGTTTTTAAGACATTGAGATTAGTAAATTCAGCCGGAAGTTCAATTTTGATAATTTTATCAATACCAATATGCGTTTTAATATTCATACTTTCCATAGACTGACCTCCTAGTTTATTATGTTATTACTAACTCGCATGAAAAGTTTTGACAATTGTTCACTAATAAATTATACTACATTACATACAAATGTGTTTATTGCTTAACAAAAATCAACTACGCTTATAAACCATCTCCATCTTTAGTTTTTCAACCTCCAACTGTAACCTCTCATTCTCCATACTCAACTTTGCATTATCCTCTTTAATCAAATCAACTTCATTCCGCTTATTTAAAGCTTGATTAATCGCTAACTTCCGCATATCTAGGGAGAACCAACGCTGATATGTTTGAGTGTGAACTTGCACACCATGCCCCAAATTATCCGCCGCTGCCTTGATTGGAATTCCTAGAATATGCGCTCGAATTGCCCAAGCGTGACGTAAATCATAGGGTTTAAAATCTAAACCGATTTTTCTAAACCACCAACTAATTCTCTGGATTAATGCCGTTATTTCCGCATGATTATTTTTGTCTTTTTTACTAATTGCCGTTGCTAGCATGTCTAAATATTTAGGATTTATTAAATCAAATTCCTCAATCCATTGTTTATATAACGGTAAAGCTTCTCTTTCGCCGGTTTTGCAATCTTTATCGACTTTCCAGGTTAAATCTAAATTTTCTGGGCTTAACCACCAATCAATATCAGGATTAATAAAAAGTTCCCGTGGACGTAAACCAAAAACAGCTAACATTCCATAAGTCCAGCGCCAAAGTTGCCAGCTATCTTTAACATTTCCATTAACTTGCTTACCTCTGTTAGTCAGGTAAATTTCAAACTTGAAAAATCCCGCTGAGATTTCTGCATCTGTAGGTATGTTGCGGGAATTATTTTCAGGCATTTTGGAAAACTGAGATAAATCAATTTTGATTTTGAATGTCGTGCAAAAGGCAGATATAGCTCTGGCTGCATTATATCTCGCCCATTCTTTATCAATTTTTTCAATTGAATTAATTAGATTTGCCGCAGTTGCTAAATCTTGGGGGTTGGTGTGGCGTTTTGTCCGGGAAAAATAATAAAAAAACGTATGTTCGCTTTTGGTAGTGCGTTTGTGAGTTTTAAAATACTCTGCTTCAAATTGTTCGAGTAATTCACCTATGGTGGCAGAGTTCTTTTTAATTGCCTCATTTCCTAAATATTTATCATTCCATTCAAAGCTTTTTCGAGCAATTAACTTTCCTAATTCATAAGCTTCTTCTTCAGCGGTTTTTAGTCCATCGAAGTTAGCGGGAATATTCAAAGTGATATTGTATTGTTTTCTCCCAGTACCCCTGATATCCTTGTCTCCCGGTTTAATTGGTAAGGTAGCGCGTAGTTGCAGAGATCCGTTTGATTCCCGAATTGTTACCCTTGTCTTTGCAGACTTCAACCGCAGATTTACCTGCTCTAATTCCAGTGTTAATTTTGTTATCATCATGTTCTCTTTGTAGTGATTGCAGACTTGAGCAAAAAAAACTGCGTCGGTAGATGAAATAGGCTCTAAGTCTGCCAAAGCTTGCTGATATCGTGTCCGTTTGACCTACTTAGTTTTTTACGTCCTGGTTATACATCGCTCTGAGGGGGAATTCAATATTCAAAAAAGCATTTCTTCTAGGACTTACGCAACTGGCATATTATTTTAAGTTTGTAGTGAGGACTTTAGTCCTCAAAATAAGGGCTGAAGCCCTTACTACAAGCAAAAAATTTTTATTTTTTGTGACACTTGCGTAAGTCCTGTCTTCATTTTGAATTTTGAATTTTGAATTTTGAATTGCTTATTAGCCTATATTTAGCCTAAAAATAAATGTGTTATCGGCAAACAATGTTTAGCACTGACACTGCTTACTGCAAACATAAAGCTGTTTAAAACTATTAAATCATCAAAAGAATACTCCGGCCCTTATCACGGTTACGACGGATTTGCTATTTTCGCTCGTGACATGGATTTGGCTCTTAACAGCCCCACATGGGGATTAATCGGCGCTCCTTGGAATAAGAAAGCTACAGCTAAAGCCACAGCTAAAGCTACAGCTAAAGCCTAGGAACTGGGAGTAGGGGCGGGGTTACCCCGTCCGTACAGGGATAGCTTGGGGTGTTTATCACCCCAGGGAGAGTTGGAAATTCAAAATTAAAAATTCAAAGTTCAAAGTTTTGAATTTTGCATCTTGAGTTTTGAGTTGTATTTCTACTTTCACCCAAAAAAGGCGGGGAAACCTCACCCCTAGGACTTCCACAGCACCTCCTCATTCCCGGTAAGAAACTACAGCAAGCTTGGAGATATAGAAATGCCACAAAATCCAGAAAAGATTCAAGATCACGTCGAGTTATTCCACCAACCGGAATATCAGCAGTTATTTGAAAACAAAAAGCAGTTTGAAAACGGTCACAGCCCCGAAGAAGTACAAAGGGTTGCAGAATGGACGAAGTCTTGGGAATATCGTGAAAAGAACTTCGCTCGTGAAGCTTTAACCGTTAACCCTGCTAAAGGTTGCCAACCTTTAGGAGCTATCTTCGCTGCTGTTGGATTTGAAGGCACTCTGCCTTTCGTTCAAGGTTCTCAAGGTTGCGTGGCTTACTTCCGTACCCACCTAACCCGTCACTACAAAGAACCATTCTCTGGTGTGTCTTCTTCAATGACTGAAGATGCAGCCGTCTTTGGTGGACTGCAAAACATGATTGATGGGTTGGCTAACTCTTACCAACTCTACAAGCCAAAAATGATTGCTGTCTGCACCACCTGTATGGCAGAAGTAATTGGGGATGACTTGCAAGCGTTCATCAACAACGCTAAGAGTGCTGGTTCAGTTCCTCAAGATTTCCCAGTACCTTATGCTCACACTCCTAGCTTTGTCGGTTCCCACATCACGGGTTACGACAATATGCTCAAGGGTATTCTTTCTAACCTGACAGCAGGCAAGAAGAAGGCAACCAGCAACGGCAAAATCAACTTCATTCCTGGGTTTGATACCTATGTTGGCAACAACCGGGAAATCAAGCGGATTGCTGGTTTGTTCGGTTTTGACTACACAATTTTGGCTGACAACAGCGACTACCTAGATTCACCTAACACTGGTGAATTTGATATGTATCCAGGTGGTACAAAGCTGGAAGATGCAGCAGATTCAATCAATGCTAAGGCAACGATCGCACTGCAAGCACACTCCACCCCCAAAACCCGCGAATACATCGCCAAAGAGTGGAAGCAACCAGTTACAGTTTGCCGTCCTTGGGGTATCAAGGCTACTGACGAGTTCTTGATGAAACTCAGCGAACTGTCTGGAACACCAATTCCTGAAGAATTGGAAATTGAACGTGGTCGCGCAGTTGATGCGATGACTGACTCCCACTCTTGGGTACACGGCAAGCGCTTTGCTATCTACGGTGAACCTGATTTAGTTTACAGCGTTGTTGGCTTCATGCTAGAAATGGGCGCTGAACCAGTGCACATCTTGGTTAACAACTCCAATGAAGTGTTCGAGAAAGAACTGCAAGCGATGCTAGATGCTAGCCCCTTCGGTAAGAACGCCACAATCTGGGGTGGTAAAGACCTGTGGCACATGCGTTCATTGATGTTCACCGAACCTGTTGACCTGTTGATTGGTAACTCCTATGGTAAGTACCTATGGCGTGACACCAAGACTCCTTTAGTGAGAATTGGTTACCCCATCATGGATCGCCACCACTTACACCGCTACTCCACCATCGGTTATCAAGGTGTGATCAACTTGCTCAACTGGATTGTCAACACAATCTTCGATGACATCGACCACAACACCAACATTCCTTCTAAGACCGATATTTCTTACGACTTGATTCGTTAAGAATCAGGACTTACGGAACTGGCATGGCTTTGTAGGGTGCGTCAGATATCAAAAATCTGTTGATACTAACCAATTTATCGGTCTGACGCACCCTACAATCTTATCAACTAAAAATAGGGGAGGGGAAATAGACACTTTCTATTCCCTATTCCCTATTACCCATTACCCATTACCCATTACCTATTCTCGAATTTATATCAGATGGAATCTACTACTCATTCTCACTCTCACTCTAATTACTCTCCACCTAATATAGGACAAAGAAATTCTGGGGGTATTCTCAATCCTTTGCGACGTTTGGTGGATGGAATCCCGGTTAAGAATTCTCGTTTCGCTCATCTAGTTTGTCAGGTTATTCCTTGCTGTTGCCCCTTTGAGCGCAGTATTCAAGTATTTGGGCGGACTTTCGATATCCCACCACTGTGCAAACTCAATCCTTTGTATGACGAGTTTGTCGGTATGCGATTTCGGGCTTTATCTTATCTGGCTGATGATTGTGGTGAGGATATCACAAAATACATTTGTTAGTCATTAGTTATTAGTCATTGGTCATTAGTCATTTGTTATGAGTTATTAGTTATGAGTTATTAGTTATTTTCACAACGAATGACTAATGATAAAAAACAACTTCTATTCAATATGAGAAGATAGATGAAAATCACCCAAGGTAAAGTTAACGAGCTGCTTAGTGAGCCAGGATGCGAACATAATCAGCATAAACAAGGAGAAAAGAAAAATAAGTCTTGCGCGCAACAAGCACAACCAGGTGCGGCTCAAGGGGGCTGTGCTTTTGATGGGGCGATGATTGCTTTAGTGCCAATTACTGATGCTGCTCATTTAGTCCACGGGCCAATTGCCTGTGCTGGTAATTCCTGGGGTAGTCGTGGGAGTCTCTCTTCTGGCCCGCAGCTTTATAAGATGGGCTTTACGACTGACTTGGGTGAAAATGATGTGATTTTCGGGGGCGAAAAAAAGCTTTATCAGGCGATTTTGCAACTTCAGAAACGCTATCAACCGGCGGCGGTGTTTGTTTACGCCACTTGTGTAACGGCTTTGATTGGTGATGATATCGATGCGGTTTGCAAAGCTGCGGCCCAAAAAACTGGCACTCCTGTAATCCCGGTAATTGCTCCAGGATTTATTGGTAGTAAAAATCTGGGTAACCGCTTTGGCGGTGAATCTTTGCTGGAATATGTAGTTGGCACTGCTGAACCAGAATTTACTACACCCTATGATATTAATTTAATCGGCGAGTACAACATCGCTGGAGAAATGTGGGGTGTGTTGCCGTTGTTAGAAAAGTTAGGCATTCGTGTCTTATCAAAAATTACGGGTGATGCTCGCTACAATGAAATTCGTTACGCTCACCGTGCCAAGCTGAACGTGATGATTTGCTCACGGGCGCTGCTAAATATGGCGAGAAAGATGGAGGAGCGTTACGGCATCCCCTATATTGAAGAGTCTTTCTACGGCATCGATGATGTAAACCAGTGTTTGCGGAATATTGCCGCTAAATTGGGCGATGCTGATTTGCAGGAACGGACAGAAAAGCTGATTGCTGAAGAAACAGCGGCTTTAGATTTGGCGTTGGCTCCTTATCGCGATCGCCTCAAAGGTAAGCGGGTAGTGCTGTATACCGGCGGTGTCAAGAGTTGGTCAATTATCTCCGCTGCTAAAGACGTAGGGATAGAAGTTGTCGCCACCAGCACTCGCAAAAGTACAGAAGAAGACAAAGCCAAGATTAAGAAATTAATCGGTCAAGATGGCATCATGCTGGAGAAGGGTAACGCCCAAGAATTGCTAGAACTGATTAAAGAAACTAAAGCAGATATGCTGATTGCTGGGGGACGGAACCAGTACACCGCTCTAAAAGCGCGGATTCCCTTCCTCGATATTAACCAAGAACGCCACCATCCCTATGCAGGTTACGTAGGCATGATTGAGATGGCGCGGGAATTGTACGAAGCCCTTTACAGTCCAGTGTGGGAGCAAATCCGCAAACCCGCACCTTGGGACTAAGCAATTCAAAATTAAAAACAGGACTTACGCAAGAACTCTCTCAAACCCTTCTTCCTTCTTCCTTCGTGTCCTTTGCGTCCTTTGCGGTTCGTTTAATCATGAATTTGCGTAAGTCCTAAAAATTAAAAATGAAGAATCTCAATTATGGGATTTGGCATTTTTAATTTGTGATTCTCCCCCTCCTTCCTGTCCCTTTGAAATTCAATCATGGCGATCGTTAATTTTGAGAATAAAGCTCTAACAGTTAATCCGCTGAAGCAAAGCCAAGCCTTGGGAGCATCTTTAGCTTTTTTGGGATTGAAGGGGACAATACCTTTATTTCACGGTTCCCAAGGGTGTACTGCTTTTGCCAAAGTTGTGTTAGTGCGGCATTTCCGGGAAGCGATTCCCCTAGCTACCACAGCGATGACAGAAGTAACCACCATTTTGGGTGGTGAAGAAAATGTCGAACAGGCAATTCTCACCTTAGTAGAAAAGGTGAAACCAGAAATTATTGGTTTGTGTACCACTGGGTTAACAGAAACCAGAGGAGATGATATTGAAGGTTTCTTAAAAGAAATTCGCTCACGTCATCCTGAACTAAATGATTTAGCGGTAATTTTCGCCCCAACCCCAGATTTTAAAGGTGCTTTGCAAGATGGCTTTGCTGTTGCTGTAGAAAGCATAGTCAAAGAAATTCCCCGACTAGGTGCAATTAAACCAGAGCAAGTAACGATTTTGGCGGGTTCTAGTTTTACACCGGGGGATGTGCAAGAAATTAGAGAGATTGTCACAGCTTTTGGACTAGAACCGATTTTTGTACCTGACTTGGGTGCTTCCCTAGATGGACATCTAGAAGATGGTTATAGTGCGGTGACAGTTAGCGGTACGACGCTAAAACAATTGCGTTCCTTGGGTAGTTCTGCTTTCACCATTGCTTTGGGTGAGAGTATGCGGGGTGCAGCCAAGATACTGCAAGAGCAGTTTGGCACAGCTTACGAAGTATTTAATGATTTGACCGGATTAGAGCCGGTGGACGAGTTCCTCCAAGCAATAGCAGTTCTCAGCGGTAACAGCGTTCCAGAGAAATACCGCCGTCAACGCCGTCAATTGCAAGATGCGATGTTGGACACGCACTTTTACTTTGGTGCTAAACGGGTATCCTTAGCTTTAGAACCAGATTTGCTGTGGTCAACGGTAGCCTTTTTGCAATCGATGGGAAGTCAAATTCATGCAGCGGTGACAACTACACGCTCACCATTGCTAGAAAAACTCCCAGTCAAAAGCGTGACCATTGGCGACTTAGAAGACTTTGAAGAATTGGCGGTAGGGTCTGATTTGCTGATTGGTAACTCTAATGTTAAGGCGATCGCCAAACGGCTCTCTATTCCTCTCTATCGTCTGGGGCTGCCTATTTATGACCGTTTAGGTAATGGTCAATTCACAAAGGTTGGCTATCGCGGCACGATGGAACTTTTGTTTGGCATCGGTAACCTATTTTTAGAGCAAGAAGAGTCATTAGTTATGAGTCACGCGTCATTAGTAAATAGCAAATGACCACGGATAAATGACCACGGATAAATGACAAATGACAACAGAAAAAGGACGAATTAAGATGAAAATTGCCTTCACCACCAGTGACCGAGTTCATATTAATGCTCACTTCGGCTGGGCAAAAGAAATTGATGTTTATGAAATCTCAGATAAGGGATATCAATTTCTCGAAACCCTGAAATTTGAAGGCGACCTGAAAGAAGACGGGAATGAAGACAAAATCACCCCCAAACTTGAGGCATTAGTTGACTGCACAATTGTTTATGTTACAGCAATTGGTGGCAGTGCAGCCGCTCGTTTAATCAAAAAGGGTGTGACCCCAGTCAAGGCCAAATCAGAAGAAGAAGAAATTGCTGAAGTACTAAATAAGTTAGTGCAAACTCTCAAAGGCAATCCTCCCCCTTGGCTGCGTAAAGCGTTACAGCCAAAAACCGCCACATTTCTCGATGAAGTTGAAGACGAAGCAACCGTATGACCTCAAATAATAGTGTACCCGGAACCACCACAATTGCCGAGTTAAACTCACCTTTTCTCAACACATTAGTCAAACAAATCCGTGGTCAAGATAGCTATGGATTTTATCGCACTTGGTCGAATGATTTGATTCTCAAACCCTTCATCATCACCAAACAAAAGAAACGGGAAATTTCTATTGAAGGTGAAGTTGATCCGGCAACTCAAGCACGAATCATGGCATTTTTTCGCACTGTAGCTGCTTGTATTGAACAAGAAACAGGTTTGATTTCTCAAGTTGTAGTTGATTTGAGCCATGAAGGATTTGGCTGGGCGCTGGTCTTTTCTGGTCGTCTGTTACTAACTGTAAAAACCTTGCGTGATGCTCATCGCTATGGCTTTGAATCCCTGGAAAAATTAGCAGAAGAGGGAGAAGCATTTGTCCAAAAAGGACTTGATTTAGCGAAGCGCTTTCCTGAAGTAGGCAACCTGTAACTAGTCATTGGTCATTGGTCAAACAGGTCATTAGTAAAAGACTTAAGGGTGACTAATGACTAATGATAAATAATCAAGGACAAATGACGAATGACAATTGAGGAACTCAAAGGGCAGATTAGGAAGCTAAATAGCAAAGCAGGTCAAATGAAGATGGATCTGCATGATTTAGCAGAAGGGCTGCCAGCAGATTACAAAACCCTGATGAATGTTGCGGCTGAAACTTTTGAAATCTACGACAAGTTAGACAAGCTCAAGCAACAGCTAAAAGAATTGGAGAATGGTAAATGAGCAGAACTATTGATGAATTCAAGAAACTCGTAGATGCAGAAGAATTTTTTAACTTTTTTAACCTGCCATACGACCATGAGGTTGTCCATGTAAATCGTTTACATATTTTAAAAAAGTTTTCTCAATACATCAAAGAGATTGATGATAATTCTACTGACTTGAGTCCAGAAGAAAAATTAAATCAATATTCTGCTGCTTTCCAAAAAGCATATCAGGTATTTCTTGTATCAACACCCCAAGAACAAAAGCTGTTCAAAGTGTTTAACGACAAGGCAAAAAATGTAGTCAAGCTGACAGAAATCACGTCTGATTAGGAGGTAAAAAGTGGTAAATCTGACGCCTACCGAATTAGATCGCTATCGTCGCCAAATGATGCTCCCTAATTTTGGTGAAGCAGCTCAGAAACGCCTGAAGTCAGCGACAGTTTTGGTTACAGGTGTGGGGGGATTAGGCGGTACGGCGGCGCTTTACCTAGCAGTAGCGGGTGTTGGGCGACTAATCCTAGTCCGGGGTGGTGACTTGCGGCGAGATGACATGAATCGTCAAGTTTTGATGACGGACGATTGGGTAGGAAAGCCAAGGGTATTCAAAGCCAAAGAAACTCTGGATGCGATTAATCCTGATGTTCAGGTGGAAGCGGTTCATGATTACGTCACCCCGGAAAATGTAGATGGGTTGGTGCAATCCGCTGATATGGCTATTGACTGCGCCCACAATTTTACAGAGCGCAATTTGTTAAATGAGGCTTGTGTGCGCTGGCGTAAGCCAATGGTAGAAGCCGCAATGGACGGGATGGAAGCTTACCTGACAACGATTATTCCCGGTGTAACTCCTTGTTTATCCTGTCTATTTCCAGAGAAGCCTGATTGGGATCGGCGCGGCTTTTCAGTTCTGGGGGCTGTTTCTGGGACACTAGCTTGTCTGGCGTCTTTGGAGGCGATAAAGCTGATTACCGGGTTTAGTCAGCCACTGTTGTCGCAACTGCTGACAATGGACTTAGTTCGGCTGGAATTTGCCAAGCGTCGTTCATATCGCGATCGCGCTTGTCCAGTATGCGGTAATACTGCCCCCTGGAGATACTCACACCCCCCATCTATTGAGTGTGAAGTCTAAAACGCCATTTCTCTTCACATAGCGTACATGAAATGATTCGTGGGTTTAAAGCTACATCACCCCGAAACAACCCACACCATAAATCACAACAACTAATCGCTACCAATCAGGAGATTTAATGACTATTACTTTAACTGAAAAAGCAGAATTTCGTCTGCGGGCATTTGTCCGGGGTTCCGCGCCCGAAACTAACGACGCAACTAAAGGTGTCCGCATCTGGGCAAAAGATGGTGGTTGCAATGGTTATGAGTATGGAATCGATATTACTAGCAAACCACAACCAGATGATTTAGCAATTCAACAAGGCAGTGTTTTGCTTTACATTGATGCCAAAAGTATGCCGTTATTAGACGGAATGGTCATCGATTTTGTTGAGGGAGTAATGGAAAGTGGCTTTAAGTTCACTAACCCCAATGCAACTGATACCTGCGGTTGTGGAAAATCCTTTAAAACAGGCGACTGCACACCCCCCGGTGTACCTTGCAGCTAATCCCATCTAGAGACTCCCCGTAGACGCACTCCGCCCAGTTTCTTGAAGAGTAGTAGTAAGTCATGGCGATATTGATTAATGAGCATAGTTCCTAGTAGCGCTACTCCACAAGAAGCCGCTACGCATCTACAACCAAAATAGTGATACTACGCACTCATGAAATCAATATTGACAGGCTTTGAAGTTGGGGATATTTAACAACTTCAAGAAAGAAATCTAATCCTATAACTTTTGAGGAGAATCGGAAAATGGCAAGCTATCAAGTTAGATTAATCAACAAAAAAGACAACCTCGACACCACAATTGAAGTTGACGAAGAAACAACTATCCTAGAAGCAGCAGAAGAAAACGGTATTGAGTTACCCTTCTCTTGTCACTCAGGTTCTTGCTCTAGCTGTGTTGGTAAAGTCACCGAAGGTGAAGTTGATCAATCTGACCAAATCTTCTTAGATGATGAGCAAATGGAAAAAGGATACGCTCTACTTTGCGTTACTTATCCCCGTTCTAATTGCACAATCAAAACACATCAAGAAGCTTATCTAGTATAAAGGATTGATTGGTTTACTTCTGTTGGTAAGCCTTGAAGTCATAGCTTAAAAAAAGGATGAAGGATATTTTGCATCCTTCATCCTTACCTTTAGAAACTACACTAAATGTATACCCCCTTTAGTATTATCGGCTGCTCATTAGAATTGCTGAAACCAGGAGAGCGAGGAATCGTCATTTTCTCTAAGTCTCAAGATGAAACAATCCGGAGAAAATTGATATTAATGGGGATAAGTTCAGGCACTAACATCACTTTAGAACAAGCCTTTCCCGCTGGTATTATTAAAAGAGACAACATATATTTGACAATAGATCGGGAAACTGCCCGTGCTATTTATGTCCGCATTATTAATTAATATTTGCTAATCAATAGCCTAGATTCAGAAAATTAAATGTAATCATTATTACTTATTCTATATTTTTTCTGTCTTGGAATCTTCATAAATGATTTATTATTCAAACTTTTGAAAGTGTTAATATATAACTAAGCTAAATTGTTGTCAGTCAACTTAGACTCCAGCAAAAAGCAATTACAGAATTATCTAATAAATTTTCACCTTAATTTTGGTTAAGCTTACTAATAGCTATAAAGTGTTAAGTAGGTTGGTAGTGAGGGCTGAAGCCCTGACTACGAGCAAATTTCAATATTTTTTACTTTGCTTAACATAGTTTGATTTCTTTTCGCCTACTTACTTAACCAGGCAATCAATGCTACTTAGAAGATTAATTTAATAATTAAAAACTTCAGTAATTAGTAGATTTTTTACCTTGCCATGAGTCTCTACTCAAAATTTTGTTGACTGGATAGGGAATAGTTAGAGGCTGAGGTAAATATAGCATTATTAATTAAATTTGTTGGTGTTTTTTTGCATCTCTAAATGGTTCGTAAGCTACCACAAATTTTTTACTATTCAAATATCATTTTTTAAGCATGGTGGGTAATATCCGCCATTACCTTTACCCATTCTTTGATGAGCAGAAATAGTTATGAGTCAACA
Organism: Cylindrospermum sp. FACHB-282; assembly: GCF_014697195.1. Taxonomy (GTDB): domain Bacteria; phylum Cyanobacteriota; class Cyanobacteriia; order Cyanobacteriales; family Nostocaceae; genus Cylindrospermum. The sequence continues at coordinate 112,519 of NZ_JACJRJ010000010.1, forward strand.
AAGTAGACAAGACTTGAGTACAGTAACTAGCCAATGGCTAATAGCAAAAGGTTACAATGCTGAAGATTTAAATCAGCGTGGTGACAATGGCGATACAGCTTTGATGAAAGCTACCAGAGAAGGAGTTTACCCGGTTGTTAAAGAACTAATTGATGCAGGTGCGGATATCAACGCCAAAAATAACGATAATAATAATGCTTTGTGGTTTGCTTGTTTTGGCAATCACTATGATTTAATTAATTTTCTCATTGCTGCCAAAATTAACATTGACAACCAGAATGATAATGGGGCTACTGTTTTAATGTATGCAGCTTCAGCCGGAAAGACAGAAGTTGTCAAGTTGCTGCTAGAACATCATCCTAACATGAATTTGCGAAATTTAGACGATTATAAAGCTATTGATTTTGCTAGTAATATTGATGTTTTAAGGTTAATCAAGAATGCCACAAAGTAATATTTCCAGGGAAAACTATCATGAAAAGACTAAGCATTCTTACTTGTCTGTACAGATTGAGCCAAATTATGTAGATGCATCAACTCAACCATCGGCATTTAAAGTTTATCCCAAGTTTTATCGGAGATTTCAATTAAATATCGATAATCCAAATCATGCTTTTATCTGGTTAACTAGTGCGATTACCTTTGAGAAGCTGTATAAAGATGTCCCCTATAAACTGCGGGTAAATCCATCAGCCGGCGCTTTGTATCCGACAGAGGTTTATGTCCAGATTCGTGGTGTGGAGGGAATAATCGATGGTATCTACCATCTAGAAGTTGAAAATAATTGTCTAACTCTGATTTATGAATTAATTGATGATGGGTTAGAGAGTTATATTATACCGGGAAAGTGTATCAACGGATTCATTTTTTTAATTAGTTGTGTTTATTATAGGTCTAGCTGGAAATATCAAGACAGAAGCATGAGATATTGCTTTCTAGATAGCGGACATCATTTAGGTGCAATTGCTGCTTCAGCTTATCTTCACGAGAAAAACACCCAATTAATCTTTGATTTTGATAAACTCGGTCTAAATGCAGATTTAGGCTTTGAAAATAAAGAGTTTATTACTGGTTGTGTGATATCAGGGGAAGCGCAAGAAAAGAAAGTCAGACGCTTAAGGCTAAAAGTTCCTTTTGTCTCTGGAACTGATTATTTTGAACCTAATCAATTTATTGAAGATGCTTATCAAGCAACATCGGTACAACCTAGTAGCCAGCAAACACTAGAGTATCCTCAATTTGATTTGTGTCAAGATAAGTTTGTTGAAGCCGTTTGGAATAGACGTTCCATTAGACGGTTTCAAAAGTACTCTATTTCCGAGAAAGATTATTGCCAGATTTTTCAAGCCGTTCAGCAGCCGATACCGACAGAAAATTTTGAAGAAATAGAAATTTACTCGGTGGTGCATCGAGTAGAGGGGATGTCACCGGGATTATATAAAGGGACACATTTAATTAAAGCGGGTAATTTCAGCGAAAAGACGGGTTACTTGTGCATTAACCAAGCTATTGCTAGAGATGGCGCGGTAACTTTATTTTTTGTGTCCGATTATATAAATTATCAAACTGCTATGCAATTAGCCGGATTTTTAGGACAAAGAGTGTATCTATTTAGTAATTACTGGGGAATCGAGTGTAGTGGCATTGGCGCTTACTATGATGATGAAACTCAAGAGTTTCTCGGAACCAATAAGGCTGTACTTTATGCAATGACAATTGGAATATAACTAGGAACCTGAAGCGAGATGGCTAGAAAAAAATATTACTCAAATGGTGATGACTTCCATCCTATGCAACCGTCATCAGCAGATATTATACTGCGGCAGCAACTGGAGTATTCTATTAGTAAGTACTTTTATGAAGGATGCGATCGCACCATTCAAAATCTATTATCTAATTGTCGATGGTATGTCACAACCCGTGCGGGTGTGCTGACATTGGTAATTGAGTGTCCTGATCAAGTTACTAACTGGCGGATTTTGCAAAAAATTGTGCCTATGGGAACTATACTCAACGGCATTATTGATAGTGCTAAAATCCGCGTCTGTCCCCCAGAGGGTGAAGGATTACCCTTTGAAATGCGGGTAGATGAATTATCAGTTTACCGCGATTGGGCATAAGGCGATTTTGGATTTTAGATTTTGGATTTTGGATTGCTAATAAGTTCGGTTAATTCTGCAAAAACTAGATTGGCAGAATGTTGCACAGCAGGAGTTAACTCCAATCCAAAACCAAGATTTGCGGCTTCAATGAGGTAAACTGTCACCTCTTGAGGAAAATCATCCTGAAAGATTTTCCTACCAGCGGCTAGGGCATTATCCCAGCGGAAATCATGCAGGTTATAACTAGGTTCTGGCAGTGCTTCTAGTTCTTTACCTGGGACTTTAAATATAGCACCTGGTTCGGAACCTGTGGCACTAGCATCAATAATAATTAATGTTTGGCTGCCTCTGGCTTGAAACATCACTTCCATTCCAGCAGTGCCGCAGTCATAAACGCGCACGTTGGGGTGAGGATTTTGGGCGATAAATTGCTGTAGGCGTTGGGCAATTATCACGCCTACGGCATCATCATTACGGTTGAGATTACCACAGCCGATAATAGTTAGCATGGGATTTTTGTAAAGTTAAACTCTTAATATTTACGGAAGTTTTGTATGGCAGCATTCTGATTAACTTTATAGTTACTGTAGCAGTCCTAAATCCTTGACGAAATCTCTCTTTATTTTCTCTGCGTCTGGAGTGTTATTCCTATAAAATACTCTTCACAAATCATGCTAGTAGTTCGTGATACAGAGGCTAAAGGTAGAGGTGTATTTGCCCATAAGGATTTTGCTAAAGGAGAAGTTATTGAAAAAGCCTGTGTGATTGTTATCCCGAAAGAGCAAGTTAAGTTAATTACTCATACGGTTTTATTTAATTATTATTTTAATTGGCATGGAGAAAGTGGCGCTATAGCTTTAGGTTTGGCGTCACTTTTTAATCATTCTTATCATCCTAATGCGGTTTATGTGAAAAATTTTGCTAAAAGGTTGATTGAGGTGATTGCTTATCAGGATATAGCTGAAGGTGAGGAAGTTACTGTTAATTATAATGGCGTTGTGGATGATGTTACGCCTGTCTGGTTTGATGCGGTGGAATGAGTCTCACGCTTTCGTCGCAAAGACGCAAAGGAAGAGGAAGGAAGTAAAGTTAATTAAGCAGTGGCAAATTCAGTTAAAGGGCGTTCACTTGGAGGATGGAAAGCCAGCACAATATCACTTTGCGGAACTCCGGCTGCTAATAATTCGGTGGCTATGCCTTCTTCTGTCCAATCTTCTTCTATCCAAATTTTTTGGTTTTTAAGGCGAATGTGTACGGTAATGCCTTTAATTCGGTGTTTTTGTTGCCAGCCAAGCTGAAACCATAGATATTGATCGCGTTCATCATCCAGTGCTAAAAGGCTTTCTACTTCGTCATCAGGTGACGTATTACACAGGCGATCATATTCTAGAAGAATATTTTTAATGATGTTTCTGTAGTGACTTAATTTATCCATTGAAGTATTACCTCAGTTTCTACATCTACAACTATTAACAAGAGTTGATTTTGTTCAACTACTATTTTAATTGCTTTTAGCTGGAAAAAATTTTCATAAGTAGTTTGCTTGATTGCTAAATAAAGTTGATATTGCGGTTCGGTAATTTTAATCAGGTTACGATAAAGAATATATTGACCTAAAGCATTTTCAAAGTCATTTATTGGTGATTTTCCCAGAAAGCTTTTAATCTCAACAATAATTTTACTGCCGTTGCGTTCAGCTGCAAGTGTTTTCTCAGCAGCAAGATCGGCAAATAGCTTAGTCTCTTCATACTTGATGATGTAAGGATCATCTGTAATTGTCCAACCGTCCTTAATGATGGCCGTTTTTACAGCATTATGGTAGAAATCCCTAGCGGGCATAGAGTCACAGAATTATAGTAAGTATATTGTAGCAATGCCACAGTCAGATATTCACGCTTCTAGATGGGGATTTTGAGTGAGTCATGTAGGCGTTGGGGGATGATTCAACCTACGGTGTCACGATTGCAGTTGGGATTACCGTAGCTGATAATGGTGAGTATAGAATGATATTAACGATAAGCGTGTTAGACTACTCAAAGCAGTCGAATAAAAAAATAGTTAAGTGTTCCTACTTATTCTTAAAACAGAATGGCCAAGATTCTCAATCTAACAGGTCTATTTATTGGCTTTATTGGTGCTTTTCTTGCCTTCCTAGATAGTTGGCGTACAAGCTCACGTTTCACTGGGAGGGGTGTCAAACTTGGGTATGAACCAGAGTTGCAAACGTGGTTCTGGCGATCATGCGGAAATATTGGTTTCGCGCTCATTACGATCAGTTTTATAATCCAATTTATTGCCACCTGCATATAGACACTAGCATTCCAAAATAAACACTATAAATGTGTACAATAAGAATTGATGTGCAAGCTAAAGCCATAAATCATGCATCGCCGGATTAACATCACCTTGCCAGAAGAGACGATTAAACTAATTGATCAAGTTATCGAAAAAGGCGAATCTCCAGAGGAGACACTAGACGATGGCGCGGAAACGCCCGCTGAAAGTGTACGCAGTCGATTTATCAACGAAGCAGTACAATACTATATTAATGAGAAAGCCTTAGCCCACCTTAGAGAACAGTTGAAACAAGGCGCTATCCAACGTGCAGAACGTGATTTGGGGTTGGTTGAAGAGTGGTTTGATTTGGAAGAAGAAGCGTGTCAGATAAACGAAAAATAATTTACCCTAAACGTGGCGAAGTGTATTTGGTTAATTTCGATCCAACTGTTGGGGCAGAAATTAAAAAGACACGTCCAGCTTTAATCTTACAAAACGATGTTTCTAACCAGCACAGTCCTATAACTGTTGTCGCTGCTATCACCTCCCAGTTTACTGAACCTTTGTATCCCACAGAAGTGTTGATTAAAGTACCAGAAGGGGGTTTACAGATAGATTCGGTGGTACTCCTCAATCAAATTCGTTCAATTGACAGGCAAAGACTAATAAAACGTCTGGGAATTTTACCTCCAGCAATAATGGAACAGGTAGATAAAGCTATTCAGATAAGTCTTGGTTTGGTGAACCTTTGAGAAAGGTTGCAATTGTCAAATATACATCTCCCAAAGCCTCTAAAATAGCGTTCCCAGCCGGAGGCTAGGAACGAGGGAATTTAGAATTACAAATCTAGAAGGTTACGCCGTGTTTGGTGGCGATTTCTACTAGTTTTTCACACTGATGTTGTCCGGCTTTTGTTAATATCTCTTCGGCTTGTTCTGGTGTGCTACCGTCTTTGGGTATTAAGTATTTGACGTAAAGTGATACAAAATCAACTAGGGCTGCTACACCAGATAAATTGTGTTTGTCTGATTGTTGTCCGGCGATTACTGCTACTAAACCAGCTTTGATGGGGTCTGGTTTAACTTTCATGAATTGATCTATGAGTTTGGGGATGTATTCTCCTGGTGCTAAGTTATCTAATTTGGTTTTATCTGGTGTTAGTTTACATCCTGCGGCTGTTGCTTGCTCTAATACACACCATTCTGTAAATTCTTGTAGTGCTGCTTCGGGTAGGAGTGGGAGATGTTTGTGTAGTTCTAAATCAGACACTAGCTTACCTTATAAATGTTAGTTTTTTTGGAGCGCGTTAACAGCGTAGCTTACTGTTTATGTTGGTTTTGTGATGGAACTGACAGTTAAGAGAAACGAACCGCAAAGGACGCAAAGGACGCGAAGGAAGAGGAAGGAAGGAAGGAAGAAAGAGATTTTTTGCGTTCTTCTCTGCGCCTTTGCGCCTTTGCGTGAGAAATAATTTAAGCTGTGCGAAAACGGGCTAGTTCAACGCCTGTTTTGGCGTCGTGGGCGTGAACTGTGCAAACTAAGCAGGAATCAAACGATCGCGCAACGTGTCCTACTTCTACAGGATCGGTGGAATCGTGGATGGGTGTCCCGATTAAGGCTTGTTCTAGGGGGCCGCGTGTTTCTTGGCTGTCACGGGGGCCGAGGTTCCAGGTGCTGGGGGCGATAACTTGGTAGTTTTTGATTTTACCGCCTTCTACTTCTACCCAGTGGGAGAGGGAACCCCGCGCTGCTTCTGTTGCACCCCACCCGCGTCCATCTTTTTCTGTGGGTTTGATATACCAGGGGTCGTTTAATTTGAATTCGCGTAAGCAATGTTCGGCTTGACGATATAACTTGACAAGTTCGTGAACCCGTGCTAGCTGACGGACGTGAATGTTTGCACCGCGCATTTTTTTGAAGACGTCGAGGATGAAGCCGTCTTGGTGTTGCCAAGATTCGCCATGTTGACCACCGGCGACTAATTGACGCGCTAAGGCACCTGCTTCTAAACGTCCGAAGTCTTGGTGAAGTACTGCGCTTGACCAGGAATAGGCGTTATCAAAGTCTTTGGCGTTGTTGGCGGTGGGTTTGGTGGTGCGATCGCTTGGATGAATATCCTCGTTGCCTTCATCATACCAAGCGCGGGTTGTGTTCTCGCGGACAAAAGCCTGATCCATTAAGGTGTGTGTGTCTGCAACACTGTCATAGACGCCACTTTTCATGATTAAGGCTGCATTTCGACCTGCAATGGTTGGTTTTTGATATTTATCTTCGTGTGGCAAATATCCCCAAGTCACATATTTACCAACACCAACGCCATATCTATCTAAACCGATATCTAAACCCATGCGCCAATAAAAACCTAAGTCTGATTCTCGATGGTTTTTGTCTTCATCTAACCAATCCCGAAAATCATCATAAGTTTGGATTTGTTCATAACGTTCTAATGAACAACCCAACCACACCGGTTCTAACCAATTGGTGCGGAAATATTCGAGAATTGCCCAAGCGCGGGTAATGTCAGTTAAGGTGGGGGCGCACATGACACCACCAGGCACCATATAACTGCTGTGAGGCCATTGTCCACCTAAAAGGGCATAAATTTCTACAGGTTTGGCAGAAATTGTAATCCCGATTTCGTAAGATTTGCCTGTGTAGGCGGCAAAGCGGCGAACGGCTTCTTCATAAAAGCGGCTACGACGGTAATTTTTATGGGTTAAGTCAATGGCAAATAAACCATAAAAGTAGCGGGGAATGCTTTGAATGGTTTCGACGATTTGACCTAAATTCCTGGCTAAAATTGCATTGCGGGGAACTTCACTTTCCCAAGCTGTATCTAATGCCCAAGATGCACAAGTTAGATGAGAACCGCCACAGATACCGCAAATTCGCGGCGTGACAATTAATCCAGCTTGGGGATCTTTGCCGCGCAAAATCACTTCAAAGCCGCGAAAGAGTTCGGCATGAGTCCAGGCGTTCACTACTCGCCCATTTTCAATATCAACTCGCACATCTAAATCGCCTTCAACTCTTCCCACCGGTGAAATATCTAATGTTTCAATTGCCATGTTTTTTGGTGATTGGTGAAAAGTTGATTAATCACTTGTACAGGCGAGACGCCTGTTCTACAAATACAAACTGGGGAGTCGCCTTACACGGTGAAAAAGTCTTCATCTGCCCATGCTGGGGCGGCGTCTTTGGCAACAATTGTGAGGACGGCGTAATCTTTTTTGTTTACCCCTGGCGGTAATTCTTTAGGAACTCCCATGACTGTTTGGGTTTTAAATACGGTTCCTGGTTTTAGGTCAAAGAAGGGAAATTCTGGTTCTGTGCAACCTAAACAAGGCATTCCGGCGCGGGTTTTGGAAGAAACGCGGTTCCACAAAATGCGGTTGCAAGAGGAATGAGTCATCGGCCCGCGACAACCCAAGTCATAAAATAGGCAACCTTTGCGTTGACCAAATTCGGCAGTTGATGCTTTGTAGGCGAAGTGAACGTTGCGGGTACAGCCTGTTTGGGTATATGTGTTAAAGAAGGTTTGGGGGCGATGGAGGTCGTCTAGGGCGATATCAGCAATGCGTCCAGTGGCGATCGCCACTAATATTTGTGTAATCCAGTCAGGATGTGCCGGACAACCGGGAATGTTAATCACAGGTAATCCCGATTGTGTCAAAAAATCTGTGCCTAAAAAACCGCCTTCCTGACGCTTGAGAAATTGCAAACCCTGTGATTCGCTGGGGTTGGGTGACATGGCGGGAATTCCCCCCCAGGTGGCACAGTCGCCCACAGCCACAATAAATTTAGCAGCAGCGGCTAAATCTGTTAACCAATCTTTCATCGGGCGATCGGCGAATCGATTCCACTCGCCGGTACCATTGGGGGCATTAATCACGCTGCCTTCAAATACCAAAATATCTAAAGGAGTGTTACCTTCAACGCAATCCCACAAAAGTTTTTGCAAATTTGCGCCCAGTTCCAGCCCCAACGAGGGATGCCAAAGTAAATTAATGCCAAAGTCAGCAATCAAATCGCAGACTGTCGGTTCTTCAGCATTCAGAAATGACATGGTGTTACCAGAACAAGCACCACCTTGTAGCCATAGTACATTAGTCATCGGCTAAGTGTTTTTCTATTGTTTACCATGCATGATCTAGGTGATTCAAGCTTGTAGAGTCTCACCCATCTATCAATATTTATTATTTTAAAATAACGTATTTTTTAATTCAATTGCTGCTTATTAAACAAGAATTTATAATCACTCAAAACCATTTATTTCAATAATTTTTATATAAAAGTTAAGTTAATAGCAGACTTTTCAAAAAAAACATGAATTGCAGATCCCCGACTTCTTAGAGAAGTCGGGGATCTTGTTGTCCATTTTGTTGAGCGTTGGTACAAAGAATATTTCATAAAGTTTTAAATAACTTTAAACTATCTTTAATATTGGTAATTCCCCTCTAGATATTTTTAGATATAGTGCCGTATAGTTATAAAACTTGATTCATTAAATCCAAGGAGCATTTATTAGACCTCTGGTAAAAATGCCTGGTGATTAAAACTGTGGCTTCCCAGATTTTATTTCCCTAGGGGATTAAAAAAAGATGGGAAGGTTTGAGATTGGGGAATTAAGAGGAAACTCAAAATCTGCGTAAATCGATTTGCTATCTATCGCCCTGACTTGTGGGCGTTGACAGACTCGATTCCCCAACTGGCCGCTAATTATGACCCCTAGCATTACAGATTCAGGCGTTAAGGCTGCTGTTGCTGCTATTGCATCGGAGTCAGCAACGACAGCAGAAAAAATCCAGATGCTGATCGAAATGGCCCAAGGCTTTCAAAAAAAGCCAGAAACCGCCCAAGATTTGCGGAACGCAGTTTCCTTGTTTTACCGGGCTGATGAAATGTGTGGTGATGAATATCCTTTGCTAAAAGCCCGCGCCCAAGCGGGGATGGCGGGGACATTACAGACAATTCCCGATAAAGGCCCCCAACTGCTGCTGCAAGCAAAAGTCGGTTATGAGGAAGCGTTGCCGATTTTACAACAGTTAGCAACGCCTGTGGAAGTAGCAGAGGCCCAAATGAATATGGGGTTGGTGTTGCAGTCCTTGGTACAGTTTAATTTAGCGCGGATTGTAGACAGCATCCAAGCGTATCATGAGGCTTTGCGGGTGTTTACCTGGCAGGATTACCCCCAGGAATACGCGATTTTGTACAACAATATTGCGATCGCCTACCTGTCCATGCCCCTAGCATCAGAACGGGAATACTTGCGCCAAGGGTTAGCTGTGCAGTCATTTGAGGTAGCGCTGAAGCATATACAGCTGATTGATCACCCTAGAGAATATGCGATGTTGCAGAACAACCTGGGTAATGCATTGCAATATCTGGTGAGTTCCCATCCCCTAGAAAACAACTTGCGTGCGATCGCTGCTTATGACGAAGCCCTGAAAGTGCGTAACCCCAAAGACACACCACTAGAATACGCTAACACAATTTCTAACAAAGCCAACGCCTTATTCAACTTACCCGACGACCCAGAAAAACCAGAAGCAGGTAATCTACAAAACCTCTTGCAAGCGCGTACTTACTGTCAACAAGCCAGGGAAATCTTCACCCAGCACCAACAAATAGAACAAGCAGAAGTAGTCACCCAAGCACAGCAAGAAATTGAAGCAGAAATAGCTCACTGGTAACGGTAAGTATCAGCCAGAATTGCTTACTGTGGACTTGATAGAGAGGATAGCATTTTCATGAGAGAAATTTTCACCAGCCCAGAACTAAAAGATTTTCTCACAAGTTTAGCATCTGGCGAACTAAACCTAGCCACAGGATGTGCATGGGTAATCATAGCCACAGCCTTCTCAATGATTGGCGGTGCTATTGGCGGAATGTTATTAGCTGGGAAAGATTTAGGTTATCAATTAGCCGCAATGCTTGGTAGCTTATTTGCTCCCGCTGGTGTCATTCCCGCCATCATTTTTGGACTAGCTGTGCTGAATTTAATCACAAATAACTAGGAGGAATCATGTTAGAACTTGGGTGGTTTTCCGCCAAGTTATTTTTTAAAGGAAAGCTACTACGCGACCCCTTGTATTTTCTCCGTCAAACCGCAATTGGCATCATGATATGTTCCCTGCTATTAATATCACTAGCACAAGCTGACATTCCCGTCTGGATACCCATCATACTATCTAGCTTAGTCACGGGTGCATTTATGCCATTTCTCCTGAAAGACTTCAAAACTAAATGAGTACAGAGTTGAGCATTTAACCTTTTCATTTAATTGGCAAAACTCTATTTTGGGAACATATAGCTATCGATAAACCTTGCCGTTTATTCCTAGTTCTAAATTAGGACTTATGCACCGTGCAAATTTATCCTAATCTTGGGCTGATTTAATCGTTTTCTGAGACTTCATGGGACGTATTCTACCTGTAGCGTGCGTTCCCTAACGCACGAATTAGGATTCATCATCAATAAAATCAATACCCATATTTTTAAATATCCCCGACTTCTTGAAGAAGTCGGGGATCTGAACCTCTCGAAAATATTAATTTTGCAATAAGTCTATTCATTCGCCAACATTCAAGAGTTACTAATAACTAATGGTCAAACTGATTCAACACACAGCCACACTAGAAGAATTAGTTCAAGAAATAAATCGCTTCGAGGCAATTGTCTCTGAATGGGATGAAAGCCAGCGTTGCGTAGTTGTCGGCTTAAAACGAGCCATTGAAGCCTTACACAAAGCAGCATTAACACATTTAATTAAAAACCTCAAGCAAGAATCAATGTCAGCTTTGCGTCATGCTGTATCTGATGAATTAGTATACGCAGTTTTGCTTTATCACGAATTAGTCAAACCACCAAAACCACCCCTTCTAGAACGAATTCACACAGCCCTAGCAGAAGTCCGTCCCAGCTTACAAAGCCATCATGGGGATGTAGAACTAGTAGCTATTAAACCACCTGATACCGTCGAAGTTAAGTTAATTGGCACTTGCAGTAGTTGTCCAGCTTCCACCTTGACTTTATCTCAAGGAATTGAACAAGCAATTAAAAATCATTGCCCAGAAATCACCAAAGTAATTGCTGTCAATAATAGCCCTAATCTCAATCAAACTAATTCTAATTTAACAAGTCCATTTTCCCCAACCAAAGCAACCTATTGGGTGAAAGTGTCTACCGTTGAGCAAATTCCACAATCAGGCATATTAGCCGTAAAAATTGCTGAAAAATCCCTGATTTTACATCGTCAAGGAGATAATATTACCTGTTACCACAATGCCTGCGTTCACCTAGGATATGCCCTAGATACTGGTAAGGTAGAAAATGCGATTCTCACCTGTCCTGCTCACGGATTCCAGTATAAGCTAAAAACTGGCGAATGTCTAACCGCCCCTGATGTTTCTCTTCAGTCTTATGAAGTAAGAATTAAAGATGATCACGTTTTTGTGCAAATGCAACAATAATCTAACCTAACTGCGGTTAATATAGCAGTTCTTACTCGAATCAATGACAACACCAGAAACCTAACTCCCTTTCCTTGCAGGGGAGAGGTTAGTGTTTATTGCATCGAAAGGAGAAGCGCTTTATGAAAATATTTGTTTAACCAACCGCAGAGGATACGGAGAGAATAAAGAAAGAGAAGTTTTTACGATTTATTTAGGTTTGCTATACACCTTTGTCAAAATTAATCACACACCAAAATTGCCGCAAAAACTTAGAGAAACTTCCCCAAACTTCCTCCTCTCACTTCAAGGTGCAGAGGTAATTTTAGGTAACATTATTAAACCAGAACAATTAGCCATACCAATATTACCAAATTCCTCAACAATGTTTGGCCCCCGTGGTGCTTGTTTAATATCACCAACTGGCCCCTTGTGGGTGTCAGATACAGGACATCATCGCTTATTAGGATGGCGAAATTTACCCACCACAGATAGTCAACCTGCTGACTGGGTAATTGGACAACCAGACTTGAATCACGAAGGACAAAATGCTAAAAGTACACCAGGAAGAACAACCCTGAGTGTACCTACAGGAATTTGTGCTTGTGGGACAGGGTTAGCAGTTGCAGATGCTTGGAATCACCGAGTTTTAATTTGGAAAAATTTACCTGAAGATTGTAATGTCCCGGCAGATTTAGTGTTAGGACAAGCTAATTTTAGCGATAATGAACCAAACCGGGGAACCCAACAAGCATCTGCCAATACAATGCACTGGCCCTATGGAGTTTTCTATTATCAAGGACAGCTATTTGTTGCCGATACAGGAAATCGGCGATTGTTAATTTGGCAGCAATTACCAACAGAAAATGGTCAACCTGCTGATTTAGTTTTGGGACAACCAGACATGGTATCTCGCAATGAAAATGGTGGCAAATCTGCCTCAGCCGAGAGTATGCGTTGGTGTCACGATATTGCCTTTTGGGGAGAAAATTTAGTTGTCACCGATGCCGGGAATCATCGCGTAATGATTTGGCAAGGAATGCCCACAGAAAATAATACCCCTTGTGCAGTAGTTTTAGGACAAAAAAACTTTGATGTTGTAGAAATGAATCAAGGAGGCTATTACCCCAACGCTAGCAGTTTGAGTATGCCTTATGGTGTAGCGGTTGCAGGTGATTGGTTGGTAGTTGCAGATACAGCTAACTCGCGCTTGCTAGGATGGAAAAAGCCAGAATCAATTTTATCACTACAAGGTAAAGTAGCAGATGCTATCGTTGGACAAAAGAATTTTCAAAGTAAGAATGAAAATCGTCACTTTGGCTTACCAACGAGAGAAAGTTTAAATTGGTGCTATGGCATCAAAATTTGTGGACAAACAGCGGTAATAGCTGATTCTGGAAACAATCGAATTTTGCTGTGGAAGTTTAACCATAGTTTTATTCATTGAAAATTCGATAAATTGTGCGTTAGGGAACGCACACTACCGGTAGAATGCGTCCACTGACGCATCAAAAAATCTACAACATAATTTGCTGACTTATGCATTGACGAAAAAAGGTAAATATGTTCATCTGTTTTATTCATTGAAAATTCGATGAATTGTGCGTTAGGGAACGCACACTACCGGTAGAATGCGTCCACTGACGCATCAAAAAATCTACAACATAATTTGCTGACTTATGCATTGACGAAAAAAGGTAAATATGTTCATCTGTTTTATTCATTGAAAATTCGATGAATTGTGCGTTAGGGAACGCACACTACCGGTAGAATGCGTCCACTGACGCATCAAAAAATCTACAACATAATTTGCTGACTTATGCATTGACGAAAAAAGGTAAATATGTTCATCTGTTTTATTCATTGAAAATCCCATAAATTGTGCGTTATGCACCCTACGGGTAGGATGCGTAAAGAGACGCATCAAAAAATCTACTAAATAATTTGCTGACTTATGCATTGACGAAAAAAGGTAAATATGGTCATCTGTTTTATTCATTGAAAATCCCATAAATTGTGCGTTAGGGAACGCACACTACTGGATTCATAAAGAGTTTAATTTTTTCTTTATTCTCTTTTCTTTGCGTTCTTTGCGGTTAGTTAAAAAAATGGTTTTCATAACTCAGATAAAACTGCTATATGGCAATTGAACAAATTAGAGTTCGCGGCACAGTTCAGGGGGTAGGATTTCGCCCCACAGTCTATCGTCTCGCTAAAGCTTGCGGGTTGCGTGGAGACGTTTGTAATGATGGTCAAGGAGTCTTAATTCGGGTATCTGGGAGTGAGACAGCTTTAACAGAATTCATCACAAAATTACAGCAAGAATGCCCACCTTTAGCCAAAATCAATCAACTAACACGCACTCCCTATACAGGTGAATTCAACTTCGATGATTTTGTAATTTCTCATAGTGTGAGTAACGCAGTTAAAACAGAAATTGCCCCTGATGCTGCCACTTGTCCAGAATGTCAAAAAGAAATTTTTGACCCTTTTAGCCGATTTTATCGTTACCCCTTTACTAATTGCACTCATTGCGGCCCCCGCTTGAGTATTATTCACGCCATTCCTTACGACAGACAAAATACCAGCATGGCAGCTTTTGCTATGTGTGCCGAATGCAAGAAAGCATATAACGATGTAGAAAATCGCCGCTTTCATGCCCAACCAATAGCTTGCCATATTTGCGGACCTCAAGCTTGGTTAGAACGTGCTGATGGTAAAACTGTTACCGCTTCCATGTTCTCAATGTTAGATGATGTTGATGCTGTTTGTACCCTGTTACAAAAAGGTGAAATAGTTGCAATTAAGGGTTTAGGTGGTATTCATCTGGCTTGCGATGCAACACAAGAAACAGCAGTTCAAAAACTGCGCCAACGCAAAAAGCGTTATGATAAACCCTTTGCTTTAATGGCACGAGATATAGAAGTAATTCAAGAATATTGTACTGTTAATAAGAAGGAAAAAGAATTATTAGCTAGTTCGGCGGCACCGATTGTTTTATTAGATAATAAAACAGGCATTTCGCCTGTTGTACGGGAATTAAAGCAGAAAAAATTCACCATTGCAGCATCAGTTGCGCCAGGGCAAAATGCTTTTGGGTTTATGCTACCTTATACGCCTTTACATCATTTAATTCTCAGGCGGATGAATCGCCCAATTGTTTTAACCAGTGGCAACTTAGCTGATGAACCGCAATGTATTGATAATGAGGAAGCGCGAGAAAAGTTAAATAAAATTGCAGATTATTTTATTTTACACAATCGGGAGATTGTGAACCGGGTAGATGATTCAGTAGTGCGAGTAGTTGGTGATAAACTGCAAACAGTTCGCCGTGCTAGAGGATATGCACCAGCACCGATTAATTTACCGCCGGGATTTGAAAATATCCCGCAAATTTTAGCAATGGGTAGTGAGTTAAAAAATACCTTTTGTTTATTGCGAGACGGTGAAGCAATTATTTCTCAACATTTAGGAGATTTAGAAAACCCTGCGGCGTTGAAAGCTTATCAAGAAACCCTAAATTTATACTTAAATTTATTTGAGCATCAACCAGAAATTATTGCCATAGATAAACACCCCGAATATCTTTCAAGCAAACTTGGCAAAGAACTTGCAACCGCCAATCAAATCAAACTTTATTCTATTCAACATCATCACGCGCATATAGCAGCCTGCATGGCAGAAAACCGTATTCCCCTAGATTCAGCCCCAGTTTTAGGAATCGCCTTCGATGGATTAGGCTACGGTGAAGACGGCAAAATCTGGGGTGGAGAATTTCTGTTAGCCGATTATCGGCAATTTCAGAGATTAGCAACAGTTAAACCAGTAGCAATGATAGGTGGAGAACAAGCAATATATCAGCCGTGGCGGAACACCTACGCCCAATTAATATCCGCCTTTGGTTGGGAAGATTTAAAACAAAAATATGGTGATTTAGAAATTTTAAACTTTCTCGAACAAAAGCCACTCAAGCTACTTAACCAGATGATAAAACAAGGAATTAACTCACCCCCAGCTTCCTCCGTGGGGCGGTTGTTCGATGCAGTAGCAGCAGCAATCGGTATTTGTCGAGAAGAATGTAGCTATGAAGGACAAGCAGCGATAGCAATAGAAGCCTTAGTTGATAGCAACAGCTTAAATAAAGTTGAAGAAACGCTAAATTATCCTTTTAACCTAGGCGTTTTAGATAGTATTTATTGTATAGACCCTGCCCCAATGTGGGAAGCCTTGCTTAATGACTTACAGCAGCAAACACCTCAACCAGTCATAGCAGCAAAATTCCATAAAAGTTTAGCCAATGCCATTGTAGAGATGGTGAAGCAACTTTCCCAACAAAACCTGATTAATCAAGTCATTTTAACAGGAGGAGTATTTCAAAATCGGATTTTATTAGAACAAGTTACCAAACGCCTAAAAACATTAGAAATTTCCGTACTCACACACAGCTTAGTACCTACCAACGACGGCGGTTTATCACTAGGACAAGCCCTCATAGCTGCCGCCAAATCAATTACTTTTTAGTATTTTCTCTGCGTCCTCTGCGCCTCCTATCTCTTAAAAAAGGAAAATTAAAATGTGCCTAGGAATTCCCGGACAAATTATTGAAATCACCAACCCCGAACATAAACTAGCCATAGTCAACATTGGTGGAGTCAAACGCCAAGTAAATATAGCTTGTATCGTTGACGAACAACATCCCCCCGAAACCTGTATAGGAGAATGGGTACTAGTGCACGTCGGCTTTGCCATGAATCGAATTAACCAACAAGACGCCGCAGAAACATTACAACTACTGCAAGAAATCGCAGACACACAAACAGGAATAGAAATTCAAAATTCAAAATTCAAAATTCAAAATTCAAAAAGCTAATAGTTTCTTCTTCTTCTTCTTCCTTCGCGTCCTTTGCGTCCTTTGCGGTTCGTTAAAAAATTCCCAACCTATGAAATACGTAGATGAATTTCGCCAACCAGAAAAAGCCAAAGCCTTAAGCCGAGAAATAGAAAAACTCAGCCAAAAGCTAGGAAAACATATCAAAATAATGGAAATATGCGGAGGTCATACCCATTCCATATTCAAATATGGCATAGAAGAAATCTTACCCGACAGCGTCGAATTAATCCATGGGCCTGGTTGTCCAGTATGCGTCATGCCCAAAGGAAGAATAGATGATGCGATCGCCATCTCAAAAAATCCTAACATAATTTTTACCACCTTTGGCGACGCCATGAGAGTTCCCGGTTCCCAAACCAGCCTACTGCAAGCCAGGGCCACAGGTGCAGACATCCGCATGGTGTACTCACCCCTAGACAGCCTGCAAATAGCTAGAGACAACCCCGACAGAGAAATTGTATTTTTCGCCTTAGGCTTTGAAACCACCGCCCCCAGCACCGCCCTCACCATTCTGCAAGCAGCAGCCGAAAAAATTTCTAACTTTAGTATGTTTTCCAATCACGTCCTCGTGGTTCCCGCCCTCAAAGCACTACTAGAAAACCCCGACTTACAACTAGATGGATTTGTCGGTCCCGGTCATGTCAGCATGGTAATTGGCACCGAACCATACCAGTTCATCACCCAACAATATCATAAACCAATAGTAATTTCTGGATTTGAACCATTAGATATATTCCAATCAATTTGGATGCTATTAAAACAGCTAGTAGAAAATCGTTGTCAAGTCGAAAACCAATATAACCGCCTAGTACAAACAGCCGGAAATGCTTTATCCCTAGAAGCCATGAACAAAGTTTTTGCAGTACGAGAAAACTTTGATTGGCGAGGTTTAGGTGAAATACCCAACTCCGGCTTAAAAATTCGGGCTGAATATGCCCAATTTGACGCTGAAATTAAATTCACCATTCCTAACTTAAAAGTCGCCGACCATAAAGCCTGTAAATGCGGCGAAATTCTCAAAGGAGTCCTCAAGCCTTGGGAATGCAAAGTATTTGGTACAGCATGCACCCCCGAAAACCCCATTGGTACTTGCATGGTATCTTCCGAAGGTGCTTGTGCAGCCTATTACAAATACGGACGACTTTCAACAATAGCCAAGAGCACATAAACAATTCAAAATTCAAAATTCAAAATTCAAAAATAAATTAAATTTTAAAAATGAATAAATCAGCCCAAAATCCCCTCTTTGAGAAAATCGAACAAATCCGCCGACGCCAAGCAAAAGTGCGAGATACCCATATTACCCTCGCACATGGAAGCGGTGGTAAAGCGATGCGCGATTTAATAGATGATATCTTTGTTAAAAATTTTAATAATCCCATTCTTTCCCAATTAGAAGACCAAGCCACCTTTGATTTAGCCAATCTCTTACAACATGGAGATAGACTAGCTTTTACCACAGATTCCTATGTAGTAGACCCCTTATTTTTTCCTGGTTCTGATATAGGAGAATTAGCCATAAACGGTACCATTAACGATTTAGCCGTCAGTGGTGCAAAACCCTTATACCTCACCTGTAGCGTCATTTTAGAAGAAGGATTACCTGTAGAAACCTTGAGGCGTATAGCTGCAAGCATGAAAGCAGCCGCCCAAAAAGCAGGCGTGCAAATTGTCACCGGAGACACAAAAGTTGTCCATCGTGGTGCCGCCGACAAAATATTTATTAACACCGCTGGAATTGGCATCATTCCCGCAGGAATAAATATTTCTGCCTCCAACATTCAACCTGGAGATGTGATAATTGTCAACGGTGAAATAGGAAATCATGGAGCCGCAATTTTAATTGCCCGTGGAGAATTAGCATTAGAAACCAATATAGAAAGTGACTGTCAGCCATTACATGATTTAGTAGCAACCATTCTTAAAGCCTGCCCTCAAATTCACGCCATGAGAGACGCCACACGGGGAGGTTTAGCCACAGTATTAAACGAATTTGCCATCAGTTCCAACATTGGAATTTGCCTAGATGAACAGTCCATCCCAGTGAAAGAAGAAGTAAAAGGAATTTGTGAAATCCTTGGCTTAGACCCCCTATACTTAGCAAACGAAGGCAAATTAGTAATAGCAGTAAGCGCCGAAAATGCCAACAAAGTTTTATCAGCCATGAAATCACACCCCACCGGAAAAGACGCCCGTATTATTGGCGAAGCCATCCCCTCACCCCAAAGAATAGTATTATTAAAAACCGCCTTCGGCGCCCAACGCATAGTTGATATGCTAGTAGGAGACCAACTACCCCGAATTTGTTAAACCTTACCCTATTCATTCTTCTTACCTTCTTACTTTTCTTTCTTACCTTAGCGCCCTTAGCGTCCTTTGCGGTTAGTTAAAAAGATAAAAATGCACGAACGAGGAATCACCCAAAACATAATTGCCATCATCAGCGAACAAGCCAAAAATCAAAACCCTATTCATTCTTCTTACCTTCTTACTTTTCTTTCTTACCTTAGCGCCCTTAGCGTCCTTTGCGGTTAGTTAAAAACATAAAAATGCACGAACTAGGAATCACCCAAAACATAATTGCCATCGTCAGCGAACAAGCTAAAGGGCAAAAAGTACAAAGAGTATTATTAGAAATTGGCAAACTTTCAGCCATCATGCCCGATGCAATATTATTTTGCTTTGATATTTGTGCTCAAGACACAATTGTCCAAGGTGCGAAACTAGAAATTAGAGAAATTCCCGGTTTAGCAAAATGTCGCCAATGCGGTACAGAAATTTCTTTAGAAAAACCCTTTGGAATTTGCAAATGTGGTAGCCTGCAACTAGACCTAATAGCAGGCGAAGAACTAAAAATCAAAGAAATAGAGATAGAAGAAATATGTGTATAACCTGCGGTTGTTCCGATGATGCCGAAGCGAAAATCACCAATTTAGAAAACAGTGAAATTGAACACAACCATCATACCCACACCTTAGCTGATGGCACTGTTATCACCCATTCCCACAGCCAAGCATCACAAATTCACGCCAAAATCCATAATACAACCATATCATTAGAACAGAATATCTTAGCCAAAAACAACCTATTAGCAGCCCAAAATCGGGGCTGGTTCAAAGGTCGAAATATTCTCGCTTTAAACTTAATGAGTTCTCCCGGTTCTGGAAAAACAACCTTGTTAACTCGCATTATCAACGATTTAAAACATCAGTTATCTATCAGTGTAATTGAAGGCGACCAAGAAACAACTAATGATGCCCAAAAAATCAAAGAAACAGGCTGTAAAGTTGTGCAAATCAACACAGGTACAGGCTGCCATTTAGATGCATCAATGATAGAACGGGGTTTACAGCAACTAAACCCGCCATTAAATTCAGTTGTCATGATTGAAAATGTCGGTAATTTAGTTTGTCCCGCTTTATTTGATTTAGGTGAACAGGCAAAAGTAGTAATTCTTTCTGTCACCGAGGGAGAAGATAAACCAATCAAATATCCCCATATATTTCGCGCAAGTGAGGTGATGATTCTCACCAAAATTGATTTGTTGCCTTATGTGCAATTTGATGTACAACGCTGCATTGAATATGCCCGACAAGTAAACCCGCAAATTCAAATTTTTCAGGTTTCCGCCACCACTGGTGAGGGGTTAGCAAATTTGTATAGTTGGTTAACTGAAAAAGTGGCTCAGTCAAAAATACCCGAATCATATTTTGGGTAAAAGTTGTGAAGTCACTTTTTCCCGTTGCTGCCGAACTGAGAAACAGGAATACGGATGATAAACTCCGTTCCCTCTCCGGGTTTTGAGATGCAAGAGAGTGAACCACCGTGTTTTTCGGTGATAATTTGGTAGCTAATCGACAAGCCCATACCTGTTCCTTTGCCCACAGGTTTTGTGGTGAAGAAAGGATTGAACAATTGTTGCTGAACAGATTCTGGCATACCCAAACCATTGTCTGCAATGCGGATTTCGACTTGATCAGCATCAACTTTTTCAGTGTTAATACTAATAGTTGGTGTAGTCATTTGTCCTGGTTTCTCCACTAATGACTCCTCTAAAGCATCGATCGCATTACTCAACACATTCATAAACACTTGATTCAGTTGCCCTGCATAGCATTCCACTTGGGGCAGGTTGCCGTAGTTTGTGATCACGGCAATACCGGGACGGTCAGACTTGGGTTTGATGCGATGTTGCAGAATCATTAAAGTACTATCAAAGCCCTGATGAATATTAACGGCTTTGATCTCGGCTTCGTCCATGCGCGAGAAGCTTCGCAGGGAAGCAACTATTTGGCGAATTCTGTCTGCACCAACCCGCATAGAGGAAAGTAGCTTGGGCAGGTCTTCCAGCAAAAATTCTAGATCAATTGCCTGAGCTTCTTCTTCAATCTCTGGATGGGGAGATGGGTAATGTTTCTGGTAAAGTTCCAGCAGTCTTAGCACATCTTGGGTATAGTCGTTGGCATGGGTGAGGTTGCCAAAGATAAAATTGACGGGATTGTTGATTTCGTGGGCAACACCTGCTACCAGTTGGCCTAAGCTTGACATTTTCTCGGTCTGCACAAGTTGAGCCTGGGTTTGTTGTAGTTTGTGCAGGGATTGTTCGAGTTGTTCTGCTTTTTCTCGCTCTCGCGTTTCGGATGCTTGCAAAGCTTTGTTTTTAGCTTCGAGTTCTTGTGATTTGGCTTCTAGTTGTTGCAAGTAGGCTTGCAGATTGGTGTAGAGACGGGCGTTGTCGATCGCCACCGAAATCTGTGCTATCAACAGAGCTAGCACCTTCACCCGGTCGGGGGTAAAAGCACCAGGAATGAGATTATTTTCTAGGTAAAGAATACCAGTAAATTTGCCAGAGTGAATCAGCGGTAGACACAAAATCGACTTGGATTGGTGAGTGGTGATATAAGCATCAGCCCCAAATCGGTAGTCTTTAACAGCATTGTCTAAAACCAGGTTGTTTCTGGTTCTTTCGACATAGTTGAATAAAGCAACTGGGAGTAAGGGTAAATTAGTTTTATGCTCTGGGTTAACAACAATGCTAACCTCCTTACCTACAACCATTCCCGCTGCTTCTAGCATCCATTGAGCCTCGTGCTTGGCAATAAAGTAACCTTGTTGAGCGCCTGCATTTTCGATGACAATTTTCATCATTTTTTCGAGCAGGAGACTCAGCACCATTTCTTCTGACAGCACCTGTGAAGCTTTCATCACTGTCATCAAGTCGAGAATCTGAGCACCCCCGGTGGTGGTGGAGTTTGTTTGAATAGTTTGCAGGTAATGAGCTTCTAAATTTTCTGTGTTTGGCGATGTCTCACTACCAGTCACTTCGCTTAGAGACGCTTCGCGAACGCGTTTACGCAAAATTAATTGCGGGTATCTTTCTTCTAAATCTTTGACTTTAGCAATAGCCCCCCAATAGCTATAGGCGTAATAGGCATTTGTCATGTAGGTTTTGGCAATAGTTTCTTTACCCCATGAGAAATAGAATTTAGCTGCAAGTTCGTGAGCTAGGGCTTCTTCGTTGATGTACTCGTTTTCTTTAGCAAGAGCGATCGCGCGATCGTACATCTCTATTGCCTTTAGTTTTTCCCCTAAAACTCGGTGCCGTTCTGCCTCTACTAAATAGAATTTGTGTAAATGATTCATTGGGGCATGATGCGCCCATTTTTGCATTTTTTCTTGATTAGCTTGGACGCGAGAGAGGATGACGTTTTGCTCTGACTCTGGGCTATCGGCATATACCGCTAGCCGTACTAAAGAATCGTAAAAATGGAACAGAGGAACAACAGGCAATCCTACCACTACGTCTAAATACTTCTCTGCTATGGCAGTATTTTCCATCGCTTCTGAGTAATTTTCAAACCAGTAGCTAAGTAAAAGTTTGTTCCAATATATGTAGGCAACTCCCAATCTGTCGTTCGCTTGCTCGTGCAATGGTAATCTTATCTGCTCATCGCAGGCTTCACCCTTGAGGCGGCAAGTATTTTCACTCTTTCCCAGCAGATTTAATGTGGACTGCCAATAGGTTTCTAGATAATGAAGCGCTGTTTCTTGCTTGATTTTATGAATAGCATCTCTATTGATTGCCATCTCTGTTTCCAGGACAGTTAGTTCTTTGCCGCTAAAGTAAGCCAAATAGGAGTACATTAGTAGACCATAGGCAGCAAATTCTAAATCACCTGTCTCCAGTCCGCTAGAGTAAACTGACACCAAAGGTTCTAAGGTTTCTCTCAGATGATCTTTCCAAGGTCGGATAAATATATTTACTATCAGGAGTGTCTTGGCTTTGATTTCTTGAGCATTTAACTTTGACACTAGAGTTAAAGCTAATTGACCAAACTGATAACCTGAATCAATATCTCCCACAACTCCACAAAGCAGAAGACCATAATTGGCATAAGCAAAGGCAGAAACGGAAGCATTACCATATTCGACGGATAAATTTACTTGTTTGCACACCGTCAAGGGCACCAGTTCTGGCGCAGCCATGTATGCAGGAGCAAAGATGCTTGATAACAGTCGCATAGCTGCTAATTTATAGCGATCGCTCATTTGAGGCAGCTCAACTAAATTCTCAATTCGCGTTCCACTCAAAATTGCCGCAGTTTCCCCTAGTGCCTGCCCAATATCTGACGCGTTCGGCTCTTGGGGAAACTCCACCCCTAGCAGCTTTAAAACTTTTAGCCCCGTACTAACCGCTTCTAGCAGCCTGTTCTGCCCTATGTAAGCTTGTATCTGGACTTCATACACTTTCACTTTGTCCAGCAGCGTTTTAGCCTGGTTTTGGACTACCTCAACGAATCTCTGCATTCCTTCAAAATCACCGCTCAAAAAAGCTGCCTCTGCTGCTTCCTCATGCAGTGCTAATGTCAGTTCATATTGACACCTCCAGCTATCTGCTGCTAAAAGTCCTAAACCTACTTGCAAATATTTAACAGCGGAATCGTATGCTGTGGCTGCTTTCGCTCTATGACCTGCGATAAAATTTAGTTCTGCTAGTTCATATTTTTCTGTTTCAGATATTAGTAAATCAGTACCGTAATTGAGTTGGTTAACTAAAGCAAATATATTTTCTTTGCGTGCTTCTGGTGAAGTATTTTGCAGCAGTAATTGACCAATTTTCAGATGGGTTACTTTCTTTTGTTCATCGGGAATCAGAGAATACGCTGCTTGCTGCACTCTGTCATGTAAAAACTTGTAGTCAACCTTGACATCCTTTAAGGCAATCTCCCCTGAGTCCTCTTGACTAAAGACTAAGGGAATTTTGTAATCCTGATTTAAGGGCAAAATTAATCCAGCTTGAAGGGCTGACCACAATTGCGCCGCAGTTGTTAGAGAAGATGCTTCGTTGACGATCGCCAATACATCTAAGTTAAAAGTATTACCAATACAAGCAGCCAGTTTCAGGACTTTTTGCGTTTCTAATGACAGTTTGCGAATATTTCTCGCTGTCAGTTCTACAACATTTAGGTCAGTAATGCCGATGGCTTGAATATCTTTAATATCCCACTGCCACACTCCAGGCTCGAAGTCATAAGTTAACAAGTCTTCTTGATGCAGGGTTTTTAGCAGTTGGGTTAAGAAGAACGGATTGCCCCCGGTTTTGTGGAACAGTAACTCTGCTAGGGGTTTTGTGCATTCTCTGTCATTCAACGTATCCCCAACTAACGCTGCCACATCCGTTAACTGCAACGGTGCTAGAACGATGTTATTCACCACCGCACCTGCTGTTTGCATCTTGTCTAAACTGAGCATCAGTGGATGAGTGGGGGAAACTTCGTTATCGCGATATGCCCCAATTAACAATAAATATTGGCGTAGCCCATCGCTATCTGTCATCAATAACTCAATTAACTTCAGCGATGCCGAATCTACCCACTGCAAATCATCAAGAAAAACAACCAGCGGATGATCTTGCGTCGTGAATACCCCAATGAATTGCCCAAAGACGCGATTGAAGCGATTTTGAGATTCTGTCGCTCCCAATTGTGTTACAGGTGGCTGGGTACCAATAATTAGTTCGACTTCCGGAATCACATCGATAATGACTTGCCCGTTGTCCGACAACGCCGTTAACAGTTTCTCTTTCCACCCTTGAGTTTGGGCAGCATTTTCGGTGAGCAATTGCTGAATCAAAGATTGGAAAGCTTGAATCAAAGATGCATAGGGAATATTGCGCTTAAACTGGTCAAACTTGCCAGCAATAAAATAACCCTTTGCCCCCACAATCGGTTTATGAATTTCATTCACAACACTGGTTTTGCCAATTCCTGAATAACCGGAAACAAGCATCATTTCCCTGCTGCTACCTGCCACATCCTCAAAGGCAGTCATTAAAGTTGATACTTCTGTTTCTCGTCCATACAGGGTTTGCGGAATCAAAAAATGCCCAGATTTGTCCCGTCTTCCTGGTACGAAGTTTTCAATCTTGCCAGTCAATTGAAGTTGAAACAAGCATTCCTCTAAATCCGCTTTCAGTCCCCAAGCGCTTTGATACCGCTCCTCTGCTGTTTTCGCTAACAACTTCAAAATAATTGCACTAATCCCCTCTGGCACATTTCCCAGAACACGACACACGGTTTCTTGACACGGTGCGGCTGGCATTTTAGCAATGTGACAGTGGATCAACTCCATCGGGTCAGCAGCATGAAACGGCAAAGTACCCGTCAGCATTTCATACAAGGTCACACCCAATGAATAAAAGTCGGTGCGATAGTCGCATACCCGATTCATTCTGCCTGTTTGCTCAGGGGACATATAGGCAAGGGTACCTTCAAGCAAATTAGGATTGCTCAAGGTGGGATTTTCTTGATCAAGGCGCGAGGAAATACTAAAGTCAATTAGTTTGACTTCCCCAGAGTCGGGGTCAATTAGTATATTGTGTGGCTTAATATCTTTATGTATAATTTTTTGGGCATGCAGTTCTCCTAAGGTGTGCGCCAGATTAATCGCCACCTTGAGAAAAGTAATCAAGGTGGTTGCTTGAGTCGCAATCAGTTCTTTAAGCAAGCAACCCGGAACGTATTCCAAAACCAAAGCCAGACCATGTTGATAATTCTTTAACTCGTAAGGTTTGACAATGCCAGGAATTCGCAGCGGCTTAATGATTTGATATTCGTGGCGCAGTCGAGCAACATCTTCTAGGGGTGGATATTCGCACAAATGAGTTTTAATCACGACAGAGGCGTTATCTGTTTCTCGCCGTCCACGATAAATGACGGTTTTACTGCCGGAGTGAATGGTTTCAAGGAGTTGATAACCAGATAAAGTGGCTGTCATGGTATTCGGGGGCAATAGAAGTATCCTTAAAATGCCCATGCAAGTTTATAACTTTAGTATTTGAGACAAAACTACGCACTCTTTCACAAGCCGTTACAAATCCTAATTAATTCTCAAAGTAGCGTTAAAAGGTTGGTATTCAGAGGCTCTTAGCCTTCTCTATCTCCTGTGGTTGACGCTACGCCTTGGTGCAGTATTCCATAATAAATAGGAATTTAACCTGTTTTAACAGGTTAAATTTTTGTATAATTAAGTGTTAATGCTGTTGCAGTTATTTAAAATATATAATAAGCGTTAATATTATTTAAACAAGCACTCGATTGATAGAGTTTATAAAAAACTGAAACTATCTATCCGCATGGTGAAAAATGGAAACAATAAAATTGTTGGCGCATATTGGTACAGATGGGATATTACAAATCCAGACACCTACAGATTTTAAAGATAAATCTGTTGAAGTATTATTAGTTGTACAACCATTAGATAATATAAAAATTTCACCTAAAGAAGAAAGTTTACCCAAATATAATGCTTGGGGAAAACCTACTACCAAAACAACAATTCAAGAAGCCATTAATAGGATGCAACAACTGCGGCAAGAAGTCGCTGCCATAATCCCCCATTGGGGAGGAGATACTGAATGAGGATAAGTGGTACGGAATTTGCGGTAAGAAGATTGCGGTTAATACCACACAAGCTGCTTAAGTATTATCTAGCATGGAGGAAGTAAAAATAACACACTCCAGATATGAAAGTCGATTTTTCTAATGGTCAGGCACAAGTGATAAACTATTCCGATTCTAAAAAAGAAATAGATGGAAATATTTACTTGGATGAAAGTGTCTTAGATAGGCTAAGGGAATGGAAGTGGTTGGAAGAAAACATTCTGGAACAACTTGAGTTTAAAATTTTCAAAATATCAAACAAGCACTGTTCATCATACCAATGGCTAATTGCCACTCCGCCACGTGCTACCAAGCATCTCAGCACAATAGCAGAATGGCGTCCCGATATTAAAGGTGAGATTAGCATTAAAGAATTTGACGGTCAAAATAACTACATTTGTAAATACTAATTTACTGAATATTTTTAGCCTTGTGCCACACCTTGGATATGTGTGGCATATTTTTTAACAAATCTAAGGCATTTATGCTCATGTGTCGTTACTTCCCATAGTGCAATTATTGATAAATCTTTGAAATACTCGTTATAAATGTCTGTGATTTTCTATTAGTTTGTAATTGTAAGATGGCTACACAAGCAGTTACAAGCCAGAATATTAACTGAGCAGAATCTTTCCAAAATGCAATTGAATTCATAAGTGTATATTTTTCCTTAATTGAGCCTCTCCATAAATATACTGCCCTAAAACATTAGCTTGTCGGGAAGGTGCGGCTAAATAGGCATTGACTCTAGCTGCTCTAAGCAGACGTTGTACATCTTCCCAAAAAAACTCTCCGCCACCACCAGTAATAATCACATCTGTCACCCGCTCTGGCAACCAAGCGAGGATACGGGAGCAAATTTCCCGTGAATACATCTCGATTAAGTTGGGGAGAAAATCATCTAGGTTAGTGGATTTACTAGCACCTTTGGGGCGGTAAAAGCGTTCTCCCTTGGGTTTGTTGGCGGTAGAAATCAGTGCTAATGATTGACTATCAGCACCTTCTATCTCTGCTGCAACCATCTCATAAAAATTGCTCATTCCAAATTCTTCACTTTTAGAAGCATATCTAACAAACCGGAAATTATCCACCATGATCATGTCAATTGTTTGATAACCAATATCAACAATCCCTACTAAGATTTTCGTAAAATCAGGAAGTGCTGTGCCTTTATTGGGTTGAGCTTCTGACCACAGCAAACTACCATAGCCATCTGGCATTACCCAGACTTTGGTAATGTGCAAAGATAAAGCTTCACCTCGGAAATTCATCACATGGGGGCCAGTTACCAAACTGATCAACTGTTCTTTTTCTTCTTCGTGTTGCTCTAAAGATAGAAAAGGTAGACTCAATACAACGGCAATTTCATCTTTGAGTTTAAAGTAGCCAGCACTTCCTAAAACTTTTACTAGTGCATCTTCTACTTTCGATTGTCCGTGACCTAAATTAGCTCCCAAATCAGATCCTAACTGACCAACAGCATAGCCACTGCCTTCATACTCCAGCCATAAAGCCATCAAAGGGTCAATCGCTTTGGCTTCAAACACACCGCCACGAATTTGTTCGATTGATATTTGCTTCACATGAGCAGGAATAAAGGCTACACCGCTCGGTTCTCGGCTGACACAAGCCTTTGTGCTGGTTCTGCCTAAATCAACACTGAGAATAATTTTGCTGCCAATATTTTTGGTTGTTAACCTTTTTTTAGTTTTTATCTTTTTGATTGCTATAGTTGCTGCTATTGCTTCTAAAAGACGTGCATAGTAGTCATCAGGAACAATAATTAACTCTTCTTTTAGTTCGTAGAGAAGTTGGTTAGTTTGTTCTACTGCTGTTTGAAATCTGTTTAAAGCGTCTGCTGTAGGTTCTCTGTCAATCTCCCACATTAAAGAAATAAGATTTTGCTGTAATCTCACTGCTAAACGCAAACAGTCTTTTTCTATTTCACTTAATACGTTTTGACGAGTAAAATCACTAATCTGCTTTTTGGTTTCATCAGCAAATTCATGATATTTTTTCTCTAAATTTGCGTATTTGTCTGTTAATTCATTGGCAACTTCTCTGTGATGTTTGGCTGCTTGTCTGTCCTTTTCGCCAACAGCATGAGCAGTAAAAGCACCTGCAACAGCACCAACGGCCACACCTACAGCACCGAATACCAAAGGTAGGATAAAAATCATAGATTTTTTGACTAATTATCTAGGAATGAGGAGGAAGGTAAGGAAGTTGAGAATCAGGCAATAACTTACTATCTGCTGATGTGAGTCCTAAAGATTTTGCAATAGCGACTGATTCCCGCAAACGTTGCATAGCCCCTTCTACTCCTGGCGCAATTGGACGATTTGTAATGTTTTGATTAATTGCTTTTGCTTCAGCCAAAAATTCTAGATTTTTATTGTGTTCATAAATCAGTTCATTTTCAATTGCTTGCAAATGCGCTAGTTCGTGCTGAGTTAAAGACTCGTAATATACTCTTACATCCTGTTTATGGTCATCGAGGATTTTGAAAAACTCAACAGCCATAAGCACAGTACCACCAATAGCTAATGCAGGTGCAGATGCGGTTAATAAAACTCCGATTGGTGGAAAAGCTGCTGCTAATGTTGCAGTTGCAAATGCCGTTGTACCTCCAACTGCACCACCGATAACGGTATCTTTTAATGTCGCTGTAGTCGCTTCCTGTGCAGAAATTTCGCCTCGGACTACACGCAGAGCATTAGTTAGAAGCGAAAAAGGAGCGGCTGTTAACGCACCTACGGCAGCCCCCACAGGTGCAGCTTGAAGACCGGCTTTAACAGCACCAGTCAGGTTGTCAAACTGCCATTTGGCATCTAATCTCATTTTCTCTTGCCAAGTCATGGTTTTACCACCACGAGCAATATTGGCTTTGCCATTCTCCCATTTGATATTGTTCGGATTATTAGAACCTCCTTTGCTGTGAGGTTTGATGTGACTAGCGTGCTTATCAGATAGGTACTGTTCGGCATTACTAGCCGCAGATTGGCTGTCTATACCTGCGCGTTGAGAAGGGGGAATCTTCTCTAACATTTCTTGGGCTTGTACTCTAGTTCTTGTAGGTTCTCCAGGACGAATACCGCTTTTATAAAATCTACGTGCTGCACTTAAAGGTAAATCCTGTAAATTGGCGTGGTAAATGTTGGTTGTCGCAGCAGCATTGACAGCAGCATTCCGCTGGGAATCTTCAGACATGGGTAATTACCTTTTTTAGTTTATTTTTTTGCAATTTACTAATAATGCACTGCCATCAAATTTGATAGCAGCTTTTAATATAGGAATAATATTTGATTTTTGAAAAAAAATAAGAGATAATACGGAGAGAGCATACAAGTCTAAAACAGAACAATGATAAAGCAGTATTTAGAACAAGAGATACCTGCGGTGGGTGGAGTCATCGGCGAACTACAGGAATTTATAGCTCAAAATC
>NZ_JACJRJ010000100.1 GCF_014697195.1 Cylindrospermum sp. FACHB-282
GCGTTTGGCTACCCAAAAACTATCGTCGCCGCAGTAGCGTTTCACAACTGAGTTCGGGAAGGGGTCAGTGTGGTTCCACTACGCAATAGACACCAGGAAAGAATTCAAAATTAAGAATTAAAAATTAAACAATTAATTAATTTTCAATAGTTAACTTCGAGGGTTCAGGACCCTGAAGGCTGCACAGAGACGCGAATAAAAATGATTTGATGTCAACCAAATCGAAGAGGTCAAGCCCTCGGTCTATTAGCACGGCTCGGCTACATACATTGCTGCACTTCCACCTACCGCCTATGAACGGGTGTTCTGCCCGTGACCTTACCTACTTACGTAGTGAGAGCACTCATCTTGAGGTGGGCTTCCCACTTAGATGCTTTCAGCGGTTATCCGCTCCGCACTTGGCTACCCAGCGTTTACCGTTGGTACGATAACTGGTACACCAGCGGTGCGTTCCTCCCGGTCCTCTCGTACTAAGGAGGACTCCTCTCAATGCTCTTACGCCTGCACCGGATATGGACCGAACTGTCTCACGACGTTCTGAACCCAGCTCACGTACCGCTTTAATGGGCGAACAGCCCAACCCTTGGGACGTACTTCCGCCCCAGGTTGCGATGAGCCGACATCGAGGTGCCAAACCTCCCCGTCGATGTGGACTCTTGGGGGAGATCAGCCTGTTATCCCTAGAGTAACTTTTATCCGTTGAGCGACGGCCATTCCACGCTGCGCCGTCGGATCACTAAGGCCTACTTTCGTACCTGCTCGACTTGTCGGTCTTGCAGTCAAGCTCCCTTTATGCCTTTACACTCGTCGCACGGTTTCCAAGCGTGCTGAGGGAACCTTTGCGCGCCTCCGTTACCTTTTAGGAGGCGACCGCCCCAGTCAAACTGCCCACCTGAAACTGTTCCCTCTCCGGATCACGGAGATGGGTTAGAATCCTAGCTTCGCCAGAGTGGTATCTCACCGTTGGCTCCATATTCCCCACAAGGAATACTTCAACGCCTCCCACCTATCCTGCGCAAGCGAAGCCCGGACACAATTCCAGGCTACAGTAAAGCTTCATAGGGTCTTTCTGTCCAGGTGCAGGCAGTCCGTATCTTCACAGACATTCCTATTTCGCCGAGTCTCTCTCTGAGACACCATCCAGATCGTTACGCCTTTCGTGCGGGTCGGAACTTACCCGACAAGGAATTTCGCTACCTTAGGACCGTTATAGTTACGGCCGCCGTTCACCGGGGCTTCGGTCGCCAGCTTTAACTTTCGTCTGACCGACTTCCTTAACCTTCCGGCACTGGGCAGGCGTCAGCCCCCATACGTCCTCTTACGAGTTTGCGGAGACCTGTGTTTTTGGTAAACAGTCGCCTGGATCTCTTCACTGCGACCCACGTCTGAGGTGGGCACCCCTTCTTCCGAAGTTACGGGGCCATTTTGCCGAGTTCCTTAGAGAGAGTTATCTCGCGCCCCTTGGTATACTCAACCTCCCTACCTGTGTCGGTTTCGGGTACGGGTATTCTGCTTTCATCACATAAACTGCTTTTCTAGGCACTATCCTTCACCATGCGGAGTTCGTAAACTCCTCCCAAACCAATCAGGGTATGGCTATCTTTGATGCGTCCCAATTTATGCTCCCACAGAATAGTACGTGAATGTTGACACGTTGTCCATCGACTACGCCGTTTGGCCTCGCCTTAGGACCCGACTAACCCTCCGAGGACGAACCTGGCGGAGGAACCCTTAGGGTTTCGGGGCATTGGATTCTCACCAATGTTTGCGCTACTCAAGCCGACATTCTCACTTCCGTTTCGTCCACAGCTGCTTGCCGCTACTGCTTCTACCTACGACGGAACGCTCCCCTACCGATAAATCGATAGATTTATCCCACAGCTTCGGTACATTGCTTAGCCCCGTTCATTTTCGGCGCGAGAGCGCTTGACTAGTGAGCTATTACGCACTCTTTCAAGGGTGGCTGCTTCTAGGCAAACCTCCTAGTTGTCTGTGCACTCTCACCTCCTTTATCACTTAGCAATGATTTGGGGACCTTAGCTGGTGGTCTGGGCTGTTTCCCTCTTGACAATGAAGCTTATCCCCCACTGTCTCACTGGCAACCTGTTCTCTGGGTATTCAGAGTTTGTCTCGATTTGGTACCGGTCTCCCAGCCCGCACCGAAACAGTGCTTTACCCCCCAGATATAATCGTTACCGCTGCGCCTAAACACATTTCGGGGAGAACCAGCTAGCTCCTGGTTCGATTGGCATTTCACCCCTAACCACAGCTCATCCGCCGATTTTTCAACATCGGTCGGTTCGGACCTCCACTTGGTGTTACCCAAGCTTCATCCTGGCCATGGTTAGATCACCAGGGTTCGGGTCTATAAACACTGATTATCGCCCTTTTCAGACTCGCTTTCGCTTTGGCTCCAGCATTCTCGCTTTAACCTACCAGTGCCTATAAGTCGCCGGCTCATTCTTCAACAGGCACGCGGTCAGACGTTAAATCGTCCTCCCACTGCTTGTAAGCTAACGGTTTCATGTTCTATTTCACTCCCCTTCCGGGGTTCTTTTCACCTTTCCCTCGCGGTACTGGTTCACTATCGGTCACACAGTAGTATTTAGCCTTACGAGGTGGTCCTCGCGGATTCACATGGGATTCCTCGTGCCCCATGCTACTCGGGATTCAGCTACTATCCTTTAACTTTCGACTACAGGACTTTCACCTCCTCTGGTGCAGTATTTAGCTGCTTCGTCTAGTCTCTAGATTCGCTCTCGCTGTCCCACAACCCCAAAAAGTAAACTCTTTGGTTTAGGCTCTTCCCCTTTCGCTCACCACTACTCAGGGAATCTCTATTTGATTTCTCTTCCTCCAGCTACTAAGATGTTTCAGTTCGCTGGGTTGGCTCTCTCCTGCCTATATATTCAGCAGGTAGTATATAGGGTTGCCCCATTCGGAAATCTCCGGCTCTAAGTTTGCTTCCAACTCCCCGGAGCATATCGTCGGTAACCACGTCCTTCTTCGCCTCTGTGTGCCTAGGTATCCACCGTTAGCCCTTATTAGCTTGACCACTCAATCTATTTGGTGTCCAATTTAGCATTCACGAACATCGTTTCATGTCTGTGTCTGCCTGCATTTTTTTTCGCGTCACTATGCAGTTTTCAAGGTTCTGACTGGAAT
>NZ_JACJRJ010000101.1 GCF_014697195.1 Cylindrospermum sp. FACHB-282
ACATCAAATTGGTGTAGTGGTATTTGGGTGGAATCAGGGACAAAGACAAGAAGCGCAGTTAGGTAGAACAACGCAATCATTTGTGCAGATACCAACCGCCAAACTCAAAAAACAAGTTAAACAGTTATGCGAGTACCACGGCATCAAATTTGTAGAAACTGAAGAATCCTATACCAGTAAAACTAGTTTTCTAGATGGTGATTTTCTACCTACTTTCGGCGCAAAACCTGAAGGGTGGAAACCAAGTGGAAAACGAGTAAAACGCGGTATGTTCCGCACAGGAAAAGGACTATTTATTAACGCTGATTTAAATGGTGCAGCGAATATACTTCGCAAGGTAGAGACACAATTAGGACTCGTCCTAGTCAAGGTCTGTAGGCAAGTTTTGACCCTTGCTACCAGATTTCGTATCTGGGAAACCAAAACTAAAAAGCGAAGTGGTACGGCTTCAGCCTACCACGTAGTATCAGTTTAGAATCCCCGTGTCTTTAGACCGGGGAGAGGTCAAGCTACTGTTTATGTAATTAAGAAGAATAAACGAGTCAACCCCTTCCCTACGGGACGCCAAAGGCGAACGGGGAATTAAAAATTAAAAATTAAAAATTAAAAATTAAAGACAATCAGTGGTAGCTCTGAACCCAGCACTGATTGTAGACCGCTGATTCTTAGAATCAGTGGGAGCCTGTACTCGGAATTAATTAATTCAAAATTGTTTTTATTCTTCATTTTGCATTTTGTATCCCTTACGGGAGCCGTAGGCTCTATTTTGTATTTTGAATTCAAAAAAGGTCACTTTAGCCATTAAGGGACTTCCAAGGAATAAAATCCCCAATTAGTAATAATGATAATCATTGTAGCTTTAACTAATGCAACTTTAGACTATCGGTTGATTTTTTCAATCTACCTGCCAGGGTGATTAAAAAATTGTTACATTTTGTTTGAACCGAAAATCAAAATCATTGTTAATTCCACCATGTCCGACAGTATTCTCCAATCCGAGGATTTTCCCCTTTCAGTCATATCTCAAACTAGAGTAACAGAAGAAGTCTCCGCTGGTGGACTCGACCCACAGCGCTTTGACTGGCAGGAAGTTTGGTATCCTGTCCATTACGTGGAAGATTTGGATAAATCCCAGCCAACTCGCTTCACTTTGCTAGAGCGGGATATTGTCCTGTGGTGGGATAATAATCAGCAGATGTGGCGAGCGTTTGTAGACCAATGCCCCCATCGGTTAGCACCACTGTCAGAAGGGAGAATTAACGAGGACGGATTGCTAGAATGTCCTTATCATGGCTGGGCGTTTTCGGGAACGGGAAAATGTTCACTCATCCCCCAACAAATGGAGGGAGCAAAAGCAGAAGTTTCTCAACGTGCCTGCGCGACTTCACTACCCACCACAGTTCGTCAAGGACTCTTGTTCGTTTATCCTGGTTCTTCTGAGAATGCACTTAACACTAAAGTTCCCATTGTTGACATCTTAGACGAAGACCAGGACGGTTGGATTTGCCTAAATACCTTTCGAGATATACCCTATGATGCCCTGACGTTGATGGAAAACGTCCTCGATTCCAGTCACATTCCTTACACCCACCACCGCACTGTTGGCAACCGGGCTAATGTATCGCCTGTGGAATTGGAGGTTGTAGAATCAGGGAAGTGGGGATTTAAAGGCACTTGGGCAGCAGGCCCGCGCAAAGGAACTTTAGGACGGCAGGATACTACTTTCATTGCTCCTGGGTTGATGTGGCATGACCTCACCTCTAAGCAGTTTGGTAGGACGTTGACAGTAGTTTACGCTACTCCCATTCGCAAGGGAGAATGTCGGCTATTTGCGCGTTTTCCCTTCAAGTTCTCCTCTAAATTACCGGGAATTTTCCTGAAGCTGACTCCGCGGTGGTACTCACATATCGGGCAAAACAACGTCTTGGAAGATGACCAAATTTTCCTGCATCACCAAGAACGGTATCTGGAAGAACGTGGTGGTAGTGCTAACTTTACCAAGGCGTTTTATTTGCCAACTAAGGCAGATATGTTTGTATTTCAGTTGCGTTCTTGGGTGAATCAATATAGTGTTGAGCCTTTTCCGGGTAAGACTCTACCACCGCCATTACCCAAGGAAGTGCTACTAGATAGATACCACTCCCACACTGAAAAATGTGCTAGTTGTAGCACTGCACTGACTAATCTGCAACGGTTGCGGGTGGGACTAGCTGTAGTGACAGTACTAGTTTGGGCGCTGCTTCCTTTGCTGAGGTTCATTTATGGTGAGGCGAATATTTTCACCATTAGCTTTCTAACTTTGGCTGTTATTAGCGGTGCTGGGATTTGGTTTGGTTTGGGTAAGTTGGAGCGACGGTTTTATCAAGGTTGGTCTGTTCCACCTAGAAATCTGCCTGAGAAAAACCGGAGGAATGTACTGTAGTGTTTAATTAGTGAGATGTTATTTATACATAAAACTAGGATATTTGCGGCGGGGTAACCCATAACATAAATAGATGGTGCGGAACGAAGTTTCAATGTTTCTAGCCTCTAATTCATCCCGCAAATATGTAACGCTAAATGAATTTAGGGGGGTTAGCCGCAGGTAAATTTATTCACCGTCAAGTTTGCATCTGTGCAAAGAATGTTGCTGCTATTGGGGTAGATTTTGTAAACTCGCCCAGAGGTATGCGCTAGGCGAACGAATGGTTTGTACTATAATCTCAGTATAGACTTTTGCGGGCTAGTGACATACTCCACACACTCCCCTTCGGGTGAGTGTGGGCTTCTCAACGACTCCTCTATGAGGACATTGATTGAGCTTTGAGGGCGTGTGTCCCACGCGCCTTTATGTTAATA
>NZ_JACJRJ010000102.1 GCF_014697195.1 Cylindrospermum sp. FACHB-282
ACATCAAATTGGTGTAGTGGTATTTGGGTGGAATCAGGGACAAAGACAAGAAGCGCAGTTAGGTAGAACAACGCAATCATTTGTGCAGATACCAACCGCCAAACTCAAAAAACGAGTTAAACAGTTATGCGAGTACCACGGCATCAAATTTGTAGAAACTGAAGAATCCTATACCAGTAAAACTAGTTTTTTAGATGGTGATTTTCTACCTACTTTCGGCGCAAAACCTGAAGGGTGGAAACCAAGTGGAAAACGAGTAAAACGCGGTATGTTCCGCACAGGAAAAGGACTATTTATTAACGCTGATTTAAATGGTGCAGCGAATATACTTCGCAAGGTAGAGACACAATTAGGACTCGTCCTAGTCAAGGTCTGTAGGCAAGTTTTGACCCTTGCTACCAGATTTCGTATCTGGGAAACCAAAACTAAAAAGCGAAGTGGTACGGCTTCAGCCTACCACGTAGTATCAGTTTAGAATCCCCGTGTCTTTAGACCGGGGAGAGGTCAATCTAGTTTGAATTGTGGCATTCCGGAGATTTGCACAAAGGAAGGCTCCTGTTAGCAGTTTAGCAGGTGGCTAGATGGCGATGGGCACTCGGCCCGCCCGAAGCGATGGCGCAGAGCGCCCGCCGGAGGCGATGGGCACTCGGCCCGCCCGAAGCGATGGCGCAGAGCGCCCGCCGGAGGCGATCGCACTCTCGGCGGCTAGCGATAGGCTTGGGTGATACAGCAGTGACAAAAATAGATGTCTAGGGGTTTATCGACAGATATCGCCAAAACGATCTACCATATTTCAGAATTCATCATACGCAAGCATTTATCTTATGCCTAGTGTTGAACCTGACGAAATCCGCGAGCATCGCATTAAAACAGAGATAATTGTCGATGCTGAGGACAAAGAAGAACGGGCGATGGGTTGGTACTACTACCTCGACGATAATCTTAACGTTCCCTTTCTGGCTAAGTGGAAAAAGAAGGGACGCAAATCAACCGCTGTCGAGGAGAAACAAGTTGAAGTGCTAGGAATGGCACCAGAGGATGAGTGTTTAAAAGATATGTTGGTGGAAGTGGTTTATCCAGATGGTAAAGATGAAGATGTGTTTTCTGCCAAGCTATCAGAAATAGAGGCAATTGATGCTGATAGCGAAAGCCTAGAAGCACTCGCAGACTGGCAATATTGGCTTGCTAGAGGCTATAAATTTTGACATAAGCTGTTGGGCTTTTAATTTGAACATCAAGGGCGGGCTTTCCTGCCCACCCCACAAGAGTTAGATTGAATGATGGTATGCACATTATAGGATTGTCAGCTTACTCCCACACTGTATGCTTGCATACAGTGTGGGCTTCTCAGCAACTCCCTCTATCCCATCGGACATTAACTGAGTTTCCTTCTCTGATATAAAGGTCGATATAGGTATTGTTTCTAATTTCTACTTGAGAATTCCCTTGACAATTGAAATAAGTAGAGCAACGTAAATAATTAAAGGTTTGTAGTAAGGGGCTCTCAGCCCTACGAAAGAGGGCTTTAGCCCTCACTACGAGCAAATTTCAATAGTTTTTACTTTGCTTAACATAGTTTGATTTCTTTTCGCCTACTTACTTAGTGCAGAATCAACCAAGGAAAGATTTAATATATTAAAATAAGCTATTTGTCAAATACACGAGGTATGAGCATGAGTGAGAGGGAAACAGTTGAAACCAAATCTCTGAATATAAAATTGATAAATACGCTCATTCAAGTTATTCGCTCTCTTTCTCAAGAAGAACGCCAAATTTTGGAAGAAAAGCTATTTTTTGATAGTTCTGAACCCTCAAATCAAGAATTAATGAAAGTTGCTGAGATAGGAGGCTCATTTGATTTTTTGCATGATGAACCAGACATTTATACCTTAGCAGACGTAGAACCTATCTAATGTCTATTAAAAAATGAGATGTGATTTTAGCGCCCTTCCCATTTACTGATTTCAGTCAAACTAAGTTACGTCCTGCTGTGGTACTATGGGTTAGTTCTACGGGTAGTAATGATATTGTTATTTGTTTTATTTCTTCTCAAAACTTAATAACTTTGCAACCAGAAGAATTCTTGATTAGTGATTCAGATTTAGAGTTTGCCAGCACGGGTTTAAAAGTTAGTTCTAAAGTGATTGTATCGCGAATTGTTACTATAGATAGAAATTTGATTACCCGCCGTATTGGTAATTTAGGAATCAATCAACTGCAAGAGTTAAACACTCGCTTAATTCAAACTTTCCAACTATAACGACATGATGAAAAATGATATAATAGGAATTTGATAGTTTTCGGACAATTGACCTCTCCCCGGTCTAAAGACACGGGGATTCTAAACTGATACTACGTGGTAGGCTGAAGCCGTACCACTTCGCTTTTTAGTTTTGGTTTCCCAGATACGAAATCTGGTAGCAAGGGTCAAAACTTGCCTACAGACCTTGACTAGGACGAGTCCTAATTCTGTCTCTACCTTGCGAAGTATATTCGCTGCACCATTTAAATCAGCGTTAATAAATAGTCCTTTTCCTGTGCGGAACATACCGCGTTTTACTCGTTTTCCACTTGGTTTCCACCCTTCAGGTTTTGCGCCGAAAGTAGGTAGAAAATCACCATCTAAAAAACTAGTTTTACTGGTATAGGATTCTTCAGTTTCTACAAATTTGATGCCGTGGTACTCGCATAACTGTTTAACTCGTTTTTTGAGTTTGGCGGTTGGTATCTGCACAAATGATTGCGTTGTTCTACCTAACTGCGCTTCTTGTCTTTGTCCCTGATTCCACCCAAATACCACTACACCAATTTGATGT
>NZ_JACJRJ010000103.1 GCF_014697195.1 Cylindrospermum sp. FACHB-282
AGGGTTTCGGTAATTTGGTGATTAGCCAAACTGCTGCCTATGGCTGTCGGTTGCTGTTCAAGGAGTTGAAAAAGGCGATCGCCACTAACTCAATCTAATTTTTAGGCGATCGCTTCTTTGTTTAGTAACTTTGTACTATATAAGTTTTATAACTCCTCTAACTTGCCAGAGGAGTTTATTTGTACTATATTAGCTAGCTAAAGTGAAATTGGGTGATCGGGACTTAGCACGGGCTACACCCTGCTATGCTAACAGCACTCATTTGACCGGTTGTAGTTTGGTCACTTTGAGTTTAAAGTTTCCCACCCCTGTTTCCCCAAAAGACCGAACGCGAATGATATACATTCCCGTTTCTGTGATTCGAGTAAATAATAGGGAATTGCTAGTACCATCGGGGCCGTCATCATTTTCTACCACTGTCGATCCATTAGGTGCTAGCAGCGTGATGATGCTATCAAAGTTGTCAGAGGAGACATCAACTGCTAGATTATCCCCCTTATTCAACTTCACCGTATAATCACGGGCAAATCCACCCTGGCCTGTGGGAATGTCTTTTTCTGTGAGTGTATCGGAAAGTTCAGTGCTATTAGGTAAAGTAATGGGACTATACAATTTATTTTGAGCATGAACTGCCCTAATATATAAGCCCATTGTCAGCAAGGTGACAGGAACGATGATGACTTTTCTCAAACTTGCTGCAAAAGCTTTATTCATAAATTTAAGCAGTGTTCCCAGAAAACACAGGGTAGTCAGTCCAATTATAAGAGTTTCAACGGTCTTTTAGCTTAAAAAGTAGAAGCCTCTAACGTACCCGATAGGGAGGTGATGAGATGAATACGAGTGAGTTGACCGTGCCAATTTTAAATTTTGGATTTTGGATTTTGGATTATTTCTTTGGTACAAGCCCCGCCCCTTGTGGGCGGAACAAATCTAAAATCGCAAATCTAAAATCCCCAAGCTGTATCCCAAGAGTGGGTACAGTCAATCTAAAATCGCAAATCTAAAATCCAAAATTGATTTACGATAGTTCTCCGACCAATGCCGCGAGGGAGGAGAACAGGTCCCAAACGAACAAATCTTATTCTTCTCTCTTTGTGGTACAATTTGATTGATAGGTGTAATCCAATTAAATGCTGAAAAGCAGCCTGTTAAAATAAAAGCTAATTGTTTGGCTCAACCAAAGAACCGTGGGGCGCACGGTCTTAAAGCTCAGTCAATGTCTTCAAAGAAGAGTCCCTGAGAAGCCCACACTCCCCTTAGGGTCAGTGTCTAGGGTACGTCACGGCAGTAGCAACCGCTGCTAATCCCAAGACTGTAATGCCAGATTGTTTAAGTGTGTAAACGGCAGACTTGGCAGTGGCACCGGTGGTGTAAATGTCATCCACTAACAACACTGGGGCATCTGGGGGACGGCGGCGAAATGCTTGCCCAACAGCTAAAGCATCTGCTAAGTTTTTCTCTCGCTCTGAGGCTGATAAGATATGCTGGGCCTGAGTCTCTTTGATCCGTTCTAAACCATTTATTTGTAATTTTAACCCAGTTGTTTGGCAGAAGCTTTCGGCTATGAGTGCAGCTTGGTTGAAACCACGTTGCTTTTGTTTGCTGGGATGGAGTGGTATGGGAACTACCACAAGCTGTCTATCTTGCTGGGGGGATTTTAATAACCATGTCTCTCCTAAAAATTGCCCCAAAGTATGAGCGATTTGGGGTTGATTGTCGTATTTCATTGTGGCGATCGCTCTTTTGAGTCCCCCACCATAACTCCCCCAACCAAACACTGGTAAAGGCTGCTGCCACAGATAGCTGGGGTTTTTGAGGTGACAGCTTTGCAGTTGCTTGGTGCAATATTGACAAAAGGTATCAGGTGTGTGGCGTTGGCAGAGCGGGCAATTGGTTTCGAGAAAAAGGTTGAGTAAGCCTTTGAAGCTTTTAGTCCAAATAGGCATTTTTTGTTTCGGCTTTTTTGCTAAATGAAGCTTCAGCAATCTGATCAATCTCTGATCACGATATTCTTTCATAGTGCGATTTTTCTGGACTGAGAATAACCGGGAAACTGAGACGACCCAATTTGTCAGCTAATTCGGAGGCGATCGCTTCAACA
Source organism: Cylindrospermum sp. FACHB-282 (assembly GCF_014697195.1). Taxonomy (GTDB): domain Bacteria; phylum Cyanobacteriota; class Cyanobacteriia; order Cyanobacteriales; family Nostocaceae; genus Cylindrospermum. The sequence goes on from NZ_JACJRJ010000103.1 coordinate 2,102, forward strand.
CTTTTATGGCTATCCCACTCATTTTAAGATCAAATCGGGAATTGATTGACAATTGACCTCTCCCCGGTCTAAAGAGACGGGGATTCTAAACTGATGCTACGTCGTAGGCTGAAGCCGTACCACTTCGCTTTTTAGTTTTGGTTTCCCAGATACGAAATCTGGTAGCAAGGGTCAAAACTTGCCTACAGACCTTGACTAGGACGAGTCCTAATTGTGTCTCTACTTTGCGAAGTATATTCGCTGCACCATTTAAATCAGCGTTAATAAATAGTCCTTTTCCTGTGCGGAACATACCGCGTTTTACTCGTTTTCCACTTGGTTTCCACCCTTCAGGTTTTGCGCCGAACGTAGGTAGAAAATCACCATCTAAAAAACTAGTTTTACTGGTATAGGATTCTTCAGTTTCTACAAATTTGATGCCGTGGTACTCACATAACTGTTTAACTCGTTTTTTGAGTTTGGCGGTTGGTATCTGCACAAATGATTGCGTTGTTCTACCTAACTGCGCTTCTTGTCTTTGCCCTTGATTCCACCCAAATACCACTACACCAATTTGATGT
>NZ_JACJRJ010000104.1 GCF_014697195.1 Cylindrospermum sp. FACHB-282
TCCACCTTGGGCACTGCTGCAAATTGCCGCACCCGTGGATTGAGTTACTTGCGATGGAGTTATTAGATTCGGTTTTATTGCGCTGGCTGCCCTTGCAGGAATCAAGGGGATTTAATTGAGCAGCGGGAACATCTGGTCTAACTTCTTGTTGCTTTCTTTGTCCAACTCTTTAACCTGGGTATCTAGTTTCCCTAAGTCATTTTTAAGACTTGTATTCTGAGATTTAAGTGTTTCTATATTGGTCTCTAGTCCGCTTATTTTCTTCTGTTGAGCATCAACCGTTTTGTTCAAGCCAGAAAAGCTCGGTGAAGTCACGACTCCATTTCTGATTTGACTTATGGTGTTATCCTGCTCAGTAATCTTGCTAGACAGATTACTGATTGACGAAAAAATAATACTATCGTTCGAGATGAGAACGCTATTTTTAGCTTGTTCAGCCTTCTCGAAACTGTCCAAATCAATGCGGATAATAGAGTTTTCGTTTATAAGCTCAACGATGCCTTTCTTCACTGATAATATATCAGGAGCAATGGCTTTCTTGATGGACTCGGTGATGGTCGCAACAGTTCCACTTGCATCGGTAATGTTGATACTCTTTAATGTGTTTTGAATAGCTGTTATTAATTTAGCCTGCACACCAATATTCTCGTTAGATTTCTTGATGTTTTCGTTGGCTAATTTATTTGCCTGTTGCGCTTCCAGCAATCCTTTTTGGATAGAGCCAACGGTAGCTTCTATCTTTTGCTGAAATCCTGTGTTAGCAGCCGCAATGTATTTATTAAAATCAGTTTTTAGGTTGGCAATCGCGCTAGTCTGTTTCGTATTGTAGGAGCGTGTTTCTGCTAGCGCATTGTTAGCTGCTAGTTTGGCTGCATCAATGCCACTTTGCAAAATACCTCTCCCCACCCTCACTTCATACAAGGCGTTATTGGCATTCTCCCTGACTGGGACTATCTGCTTTTCAAGTGCATACGTCCTATCGCGCACTCGTTGATTTTCTAACTTGGCTTCTGCCAAGGATTTATTAGCTAGCCGTGCTTGTTGCACTCCTCGAATTGCAATTGCCAATACCTTTGATAATGAATCAGCTAACGAATCAGTGCTTTTGATTTGTGCATCTTGGGTAAGTTCAGTCAGCTTTGTTTGAGCCGTAAAGAGCGCTAATGAGAGAATGGCTAGCCCTGCTAAAGCCTTTCCACTGGCTGCAGCCTTACCCGCTTCGCTAGATCCCTTTATCGGCTTAAGTAAGCCATCCCACAGCTTCTTCATCGCCCCTGATTCTTTTTTTACTGTTTCAGCTACCTTGGTTACATTTTTTAAATTCTTAGTTACTACTTCTCCATTCTGTTTTAATATTTTTACCTGTTTAAAGGTATCATTAAATGTTTTGTTTAATCTTCCCTGTTTCAAAACATATTTATCCAGTGATTCTGTCATCATGCCCAGCTGCTGTAAGAACTGACACCCCGCAACAGGAAGCCGTTAGCCACGCCGCGCCATGTTTTGCTGGACATAGCGCTGGGCTGGAGGTACGCGCAGTAGAAGTTCTCATCTACATCATTTAAGTTTTTGCAGCGCAACCAGCCCAGGATGACAGAAGAGGCGAGCTGATAAGGAATAACCCAGTCAAACTCCGAACTGGCACCTCTGATGCACTTAAATTTAATGGGGGATGTATTGGCAAATGTCGCCGTCGCACCTGCCGTTCCCGCGTTCGCGAGTGTTTTTGTAGCCGCGGTGTAACTGGTGCCAAAAGTCTGGCTTACGGCGAAAGCAGACGTGATTTCAATCCTGTAGCATACTCCCCCGTAAGTTTTTGTATTGGTAATGTGCCCAAACACTAAATACCGAATACTGCTTGCCGTGTAATCATCCAGGGCTGTATACCCTAGCTTGCTCACCCAGCAAGCTTTGACTGCATCGCCTAGTGATTGCTGTGTCACGGGCGAACAATCATCGCCGTCAATGAAGGTAGATGGCATTATAAACTTGCTGGATTTAATCCAGTGTCATTATCCGGCTCGTTGAATTCCACTGTGTAGGAGCGCACTAATACACTGGAGGCATCCGATCTAGTGGAGTAGCTCTTGGTGTTTTCTGTGATAACAATTGACTGCTCAATATTGGACGA
>NZ_JACJRJ010000105.1 GCF_014697195.1 Cylindrospermum sp. FACHB-282
CATGCTCCCTTCTCTGGTGCTACGCACATTAGTCAGGGAACTGTCGTCAACTCACGCGCCATTCATCCCACGCTCCTAAGAGTGAGGCGTGGGGCTTCTGTCGGATAAGCTAACGAGTAGATTTTGGATAACTGTAATGAAACCCCCCAGAAAAAGGTGGCTTAGAGAGCAAAACGTTAATAAACTGTTTCGTCTTCCTTGCGCCAAGCTGGGTCAACAATACAAATAAATACTAGTGGTTGGCTACCATTGTTGTGGATAAATTGCCTTGCATCCGGGGGAATATACACTGCATCCCCTGGTTCAACTATTTGGGTTTCATCATTGATGTGCATTTCTCCGGTACCACTGAGAATGTAATAAACTTCCGAAGTAGAGAGTGAGTGGGGTTGGGAGGTTTCTCCTACTGGCACAGTTGCATGAGCCAAACTATAGCGTAATGCCAGCGGTTGTTTATCAGGGTGTAACAATTCCCGCAGTAGGGTACTATCTCCGGCAATGAATTCTGGACAGTTGTTAAGTTTTTGAATTAGCATCAATTTTTGTGAAATTTCTAATTGCGAACTTAGTCAAAACCTCTACCCTCTCCCCACCTAGCTAGTACAGATAAGGATTAGTTTTTGCCTGAAAGTCAGAACAATCAATCGCTGCTTCTGTATTGGCAATAGAAGGGCGTACAGTGCATTTAAGGCGATAATCGGCGGTAAAAAATTGGCAGTTAGTACAGGGGATTTGATGCATTTGCTTGGCGGTGGCAACACTGTCTCGTGCCGCAGTCCACAGACTCGAAGCCAAGAGAATAATTACAGACCAAGCAGCGACAAAGCAAATAGGGATTAATAACGGTTGAATCCCATGAATGAGTAAAGATATCAGTTGTGACACGGCAGATCCTGATATAAATTAAGAGCTAGAAGTATATTAACTGCTAACTCCCTACTCTTAACTTCTGACTAAAGTCGTAATGAACTACCCACAGTTGGCTACGCCTGAACTGTGGGTTTCTACATCCCCCAGTCCGTTTTTAGCGGAGACTTCCACAGATTTTTGACGCTTCATTGCCCCTAGTTGCTTCATGCTTCCCGCTTGTTTACGGGTGCGTGAAGTAGAGCTAGGCGAAGAAAGCGTCTGCGAGGCTAGTTCCTAACCCCGGTAGACTACCTTTTGACCAGTAAAGCATAACCTCAGCAGCAGCAATATCTCGGTCTTGAATATACCCACAAACACCGCACTCATGAACTCTAATATCGAGTGTCTTTTTGTGTTGGTGCCCACATTTAGGGCAGGTTTGGGAAGGTTTTACCTTCTTGGTTGGAACCTCTACGAATACACCACCAATTTGCTCAACTTTGTATTTGATGGTGCTGCGTAACATTCCAAAACCAACATCAAGAATAGACTTATTTAGCCCAGCCTTCTGTTTTTTGCGCTTACTTTTCTTGACGCAGTTGTTCATGGGGGAAACCCCCAAGACCACACTGCGTCGCTTCTTCGCTTTACGGGTCATGTTCTTTACTTCTAGCTTTTCGGTGGCAATGAAGCTATTACCGCTTAGAATTTCTACTGCAACTTGGTGAACCCAATCCTGTCGTTGGTTAGCAACTTTACGATACAGCTTGGTAACTTTGGCTTGGGCTTTTTTGAACCTTCTAGAAGCTTTTATTTTCTTCTTTCTATTCGGCGCACATTTACGCCTCTTATCCTTAGATACTTTCTTGATTAGATGTTCTGCGTTTCTCAAGAACTTAGGTGCATTGATTTGTTGATGATTTTCACCGTCAGTAATTGACAACGCTGCATTACACCCTAAGTCAATACCGATAGCACCAATAGGTAAAATCTCTGGTTTCAGAACTTGATCTAAAACTTCAACTGTAATAGATGCGTACCATTTCCCATTGCGATA
>NZ_JACJRJ010000106.1 GCF_014697195.1 Cylindrospermum sp. FACHB-282
AGGGTGGGGTCAAATATACCTAAAGAAATTTCTCGCTGGATTTCCTCCCAGCGAGAATCTACAATTGCTCTATTCTTGGCTGAATCTTTTAGCCCAGAATTTAGGTAAAATTGTTTGCTATATCCACTTACTCTAAAGCGAATTATTAATTTATTTGATCTAGAGTCAGTAGTTACAGCCATATCAATTAATTCTTTCTATTTGGGTGCGGTTGGCGCTTAGTTGACCACCTACATCGCAAAGCTCAATCAGTAGCTCTACATCCTCTTCATCTTCATCTTCATCTTCCCCTTCTGAAGACCATGTCCAATCAACTTTGACAATCACGCTAGCTATGCAATTCTCAAAGGTGGAGCCGTCTTCTAGGTCAATGGTTGCATCTTTAATCTTAAAGTCTTTGCAGCTACGGAATCCAACGCAACCGATGTCATCTAAAATAATTTCGCCTTCGTCGTCATATTCATAGTCAGGATGTGCCGATTCGTGCGATAGATAAAATTCAATTTCAGATTTTGCAAAGGCTAGTATTTGCTCGTTTGAATGTTTTGTCATTAGCGAATTTGTTGTCAGTGGTTACAGCAATGTCTGTCTTGTTAAAGATTAAATAATCCCTGTCGTCCCTTAACTTCAAACGGCGGGTCAATCGGACGAATATCAGTGAGAATCCAAGCGAACCTTCCTACTTCCCAGTCTCCCGCCGCCCGCTCTAGTTCTGTTTGAGAATTTATAAATTCTTCGGTCATGATTATGCAATTTGTTAAATTGCACTGTGCTACTGCATATCCAAAATACAGATCGCAGTAGCGTGGCAGTTCTCTCTTATTTCTTAATGGATACCAAAAAGTATCGTAGTATAAATTCTCTAAGTCACGATTGGTCTTTTGGGCGCTGCAAATTATTAAATTCCCTCTATATTGTGTTCCCCAGTGCCTGGTTTCTACTTGCTTTAGCCCTAAAGATATCAAGCCCGCCCAGGGCTGCCACAGGCTGATTGCTTTGTTTACCATAAAGATAATTGTCCTTCTACAATGTGGTCGCATTTTATAGCAGGTTTTCGAGTTTTCCGCCCTTTTTTATCGGGCTGTTTGTCAATTAAGCCTAAGTTGTAAAATGCTTTTCGGCGTTCGTCCAGCCAGATTTTGTATAGGTGATTTTCACGGCTGCCGAATGGGTAAGATTTGTCTATCGCCTGCTTAATTTGTAAAGGAGTCGCCTCTGCTGGTAACTCCTTTACTGCTTTAGTAATCGCCGCAGAGGCGGCTTTTCGCTATGTAATCATCAGAAGTTTTCGGGGGACATATCAATCTCAATCAGCCCCCCAGTTAAAAAGGGACTTCACCTGAAGTGTCAACGAACGCTTCCGATAAATCCAGCATTAACTCTACCATAAATGCGAGCCTTTCTCTATGAGTCATACTCGGTTGAATCGCCTTAATCAATCGATGTATCGCATAAGATGAGATGCGTTTACTGGCTTCATGTACTTGTCGTTCGATTTCGCCTTCTACAAAAGCCTTTTGAGCATTTGCTATCGCCATGTAGCCTTCCTGAGTGTAAGATGGTGCATCTTTCCATGCAGCATCACCTTCTTCCGTATATTTGGATTCGTAAGCTAGTTTTGCTAATCTTTCAGTGTCAATCATTATCTGTCTCTTGATAGTTGGAGTAGGTTTTCATCGCGCATTCTCTCTATATGTTGAGAGCAG
>NZ_JACJRJ010000107.1 GCF_014697195.1 Cylindrospermum sp. FACHB-282
GTATATTTGGATTCGTAAGCTAGTTTTGCTAATCTTTCAGTGTCAATCATTATCTGTCTCTTGATAGTTGGAGTAGGTTTTCATCGCGCATTCTCTCTATATGTTGAGAGCAGCCCATGCCGGGCTATCATCTGGGTACTGGTCTAATCGGCGTTCGTCCAGCCAGATTTTGTATGGGTGATTTTCACGGCTGCCGAATGGGTAAGATCTGTCTATCGCCTGCTTAATTTGTAAAGGAGTCGCCTCTGCTGGTAACTCCTTTACTGCTTTAGTAATCGCCGCAGAGGCGGCTTTTCGCTATGTAATCATCAGAAGTTTTCGGGGGACAGTGATTGCTGCCCCCAATCTCAAAAGGGAGGGTTGTCGCAATCAGGGGGTTCTTCTTTAAGTTTTAATGATAAATCGTGCATCAACCTTGCAACGATGAGTTGCTTTTCTGCGTGAGTGTTGTGTTGGATAACTTCAATCAAACGTAAAATTACCCGGCCACTAGTGAGACTAACTGCTTTTTGTGATTGCTTAAGAATCTCAGCTTTTACTTGTTCGATTTGGTATCTAGCAAATGCCATGTACTTATCTTTAGCAAGCGAATCCAATTCATTCCAACTAAGACTATCTTGGGATAAATTGCATTCGTAAGCTAACTTAGCTAATTGTTCAGCGTCAATCATTGTTTGTCTCTGATAGTTGAAGTAGGTTTACATGGCGCATTTTATTCAGATGTTGAGTAGCAGCCCATGCCGGGCTATCCTCTGGGTACTGGTCTAAAATTTGTCTTATGGCGGCATACTCATGTATGCATTCTTGCACGGCGTGCAGTGCATCTACAAGTGAGATGTCTGGGATGTAAAGCCTACTAGCTATAATGTCTGCGTAGTCTTTGCATTGAATGAGCCGCTGTAGTTCAGCTTCCATCGCTTGCAGAGATGCGGTGAAGTCTGCGGTGTTATTTGTCATCGGCTGCTTGAGTAAGTACTGGGCTGGTGCTGCGTTTTGATATTATTGCCTCGGCTATAGCTTCTACGTCTTGCCGCCCCACAATGACCCCTGCCTTGAGATTATAAAGGTGTGGGCTTGTTTGTTCGATATAGCCGTGTTTCTCCAAGTAACAGATTATTATTTTTCTTCTTGGATTGGTTTTGGGTATACGGTTTTTGATGCCGTTTATCAACTGGAAACAGGTTAGTTTTTGCATGACATGATTAGTTGGAAACAGGGTTTTGAGTTGGACGGATTGTAATAAATGTCCCGTTCGCTAGCGCTATGTAAGTCCACCCAAAAGGATAGCTTTTTGATTGGCAGCCTTCACACTCAATACTAATTAGGCAAGTCTCAATCAATAGGGTTCCGTCACTATAAACTGTTATTCCCATGATTTGATTAGGGGAATTACTCTTTGTGCCAGGATGCATTGTTCTTCAAAGTCCAACCGAACGAAAATAAAGCGATCGCCATCCTGTACTATGAATTCTTCTTCGGTTGCCTCATCGATTATTTGGCTTATTAAATCTTTCTTTTCATCAATGTCGTCTAGGTCGGTGGACTCTAAAAGTAGTTGTCTCCGAATCACAAGTTTTGC
>NZ_JACJRJ010000108.1 GCF_014697195.1 Cylindrospermum sp. FACHB-282
TTCAGCTTGAACAGCAAGGAGCCTCTCACCTACCCGCAAGGGAGGTGACGAGAGGAATTGCGAGACAAAAACGAAACGTCCCTTGACCACATCAATCCGCAGGATTGACCGAGAGAGGGACAGTTGAGTTTTTGTCAATTTCTTTATTCGGCAGTCGGTCAATCCAGTCCTCAACTATCTGCGTCACGGTTTTGTCTTTGTTTGCTGCATACTGCCTTATTTTGTTTAATCTACGCTCGGACATCCTTACATTTAATCTAGTAGTTTTCATGATTTGTCTACCCATTGTTGTCACTTTTATGTTACCATGTCTATAACAGGAGGTGAAAAACAAGTGAAAACGGCATACCAATACAAGCTACGTCCAACAAAACAACAAGCGCAAGAAATAGACCGATGGTTGTCTATGTGTTGCGCTCAATATAACTTTTTGCTGGCAGATAGATTTAATTGGTATGAGCAAAATCGTTGTCCCATAAATGCTTGTCCGCTTGTTTGCCATCTTCCAGAACTACGAGATAATCCCGAATACTTTGGACAAAAAAGAACACTACCTAAGTTAAAAGAGACGCATCCTCATTACAAAGATGTTTATTCCGACGTTTTGCAGGATGTTGTCAAACGAGTGAAAACAACTTTTGACCGATTCTTGAAGGGTGATAACAACGGAAAACGTAGCGGTAAACCAAGATTTAAACCTCCTAGTCGATACAGAACTTTCTTGTACCCAAGGATTAAGCCAGATTGTATTGCTAATAGTAGAATTTCTTTACCAAAATTAGCGCAAATCAAACTTATTTTGCATCGTCCTATTCCAGATGGTTTTAAAATCAAAACTGCTTCGGTTACTAAAAAAGCTGATGGTTACTATATAACTCTAAGCCTAGAAGATTCAACAGTTCCCGAAATTAAACCAGATATCAATTCTGGATTGATATCTGGAATTGATATGGGATTGAAAGAATTTTTGACTACTTCCGAAGGTGAAAGTGTTGCAATTCCCCAACATTACCGCAAAGCGCAGAGACGATTACGGGTTATTCAAAAACGTGTATCTCGCAGAAAGAAAGGAAGTAATCGTAGACAAAAAGCAGTAAAACAACTAGGCAAACAACATAAAAAAGTTGCTGATAAACGCAAAGATTTCCACTTTAAAACAGCAAAACAGTTGCTGTCAAAACATGATGTTGTAGTTCACGAAGACCTCAATATCAAAGGACTTTCAAAATCCAGACTAGCTAAATCTATACTTGATGCTGGATGGTCAAGCTTCCTGTCGATACTATCAAACAAAGCCGAAAATGCTGGTTTGTTGGTAATTGCTGTGAATGCTTCTGGTACGAGTCAAGATTGCTCTAATTGTGGAGAGAAAGTACCTAAAAAGTTGCATGAAAGATGGCATGACTGCCCTAATTGTGGATGCAGTCTAGACCGTGACCATAACGCAGCGATAAATATAAAAAACAGAGCGGCGGGGCATCCCGTTCTTAAAGCCAAGAGTCTCCTAAGCAATAGCCGGATTGTCTTGGAAGCCTACACTGTACTCTTAGAGTCAGTGTAGGAGTATGTCAC
>NZ_JACJRJ010000011.1 GCF_014697195.1 Cylindrospermum sp. FACHB-282
TAAAAGCTAATAGTAATTTAATCAAAGGCAAGGGAAAAGAAAATAAGAGGTAGTCAAAGTTTTTCTATATATGTCTAGCTTTGTCTAGTTTATTGGTTACTAGTAAATAGCTCCCAATCTAAAGTCTAAAATAGTCACGGTCATTACACTAGTCAATCAACAGGGTTTAAGTATAGTAACAGCGTAATTTTGCGGTGAAAGATACTTTTTAGCTAATTTTTGCAGTTCTTGGGCATCAAAGGACAAAATTTGCTGGGGATAGGTAACGGCTAACTCCACTTGGGAGATCGTATTGTAGTAACCATAAAGCCCAGTGAGTTGATTTGGTGTTTCCGTAGAAAAGGCATACTCATTACACAGCAATCTGCGGATGCGAGCAAGTTCTGGCTCGGTAATCTCTGTATTTTGCAATTTATCCAAATGAGCGCAAATCAAGAACTCAACACGCTCCAAATATTCAGGCTCCAACCAAGCAGTGATTGTAAATAAACTTGATTCTTGTTGCAGGGAAACATTACTACAAATTCCCTGTACCAGTTGTTTTTCTTCCCGCAAATCGCTGACTAAGCGGGAAGTCCGTCCTTCTGCTAGTAACACCGATAGTAATTCTAAACCATAGGATGTGCGGAGTTCCTCTGCTCCTGGTGCTGTCCATGCTATCAGTAACCGCCCTTGCTCTAGCCGGGGTAAAATCAACTCATGGCGGCGAATTCCTGTAATGATTGGCTCTTGCACCTCAACGCACTGGGGACAATCAGCGCGAGGGGCAAAATCTGCAAATGTGCGATTTACCAGTTCCCAAGCCGGCTGTTGAGCAATTCCCCCCACAATCACCACCGTCATGTTTTCCGGTTGGTAGTGGGCGCGGTGAAAGCAGCGCATAGCTTCTGGTGACTGCTGCATGAGTTCTTGCTCAGTACCCAGCACAGAACGTCCGTAAGGGTGGTTTCGATAGATGCTCTTGAGGAGAGATTGGAATCCTAGCCAGTCGGGATTATCATAGCAAGAGCGGATTTCTTCTAGCACCACATCTCGCTCGCGGATAAATTCATCTTCAGGAATTGCCGCATTCAGCAACATTTCCCCTAGTTGGGGTAGAGTATCTGCTAAGTAAGGGGCTGCTGTCGTCAGGGAATAATGGGCGTAATCATAGCTTGTAGCGGCATTACTCATACCACCACTATTTTCAATAGTATGATCGAATACTCCAGGGGCTAAGGTTGCCGTACCTTTAAAAATCATGTGTTCTAAAAAGTGGGCCATACCAAACCAGGGTTCTGGCTCCATGGTGGCTCCAGCACGTACCCAAATATCCGCCACAACTACAGGGGTAGTGGGAATCTCTTGATGAATAAAAGTTAAACCGCTGTCTAGTTGGAAAACCGAGGCTGGAAACACGGTATTAATTATTTGTTGTGTCAATTTTTTGTAGCTTTAAGCACAATTTAACCCAGCTTTGCTGTCTTAACGCTGAAGGCTAGTTAAATTAAGAGTTAATTTATACAGATTATATACTTTATCTTGCCGCACCTTTCGGCGATATTTTGGTGAACTGGCGCCAAGGATATTGAATTTGCAATCTTTAATAATTAAAGCTCTCAAGTTTGACTTAACTTCGAGAGCTTAAAATTTTGAGTTCACCGCGACGCCGTCTTGCCGAAGTTTATGACCTGGTTAAACCAGGTGGGAACTGATCTTTCTCGTTTAAAGTTTCCGGGTACATGCCCGGTATACTGCCACGAAAACTGTTAATTCCCTTTTCTTTAAAGACATAGATCAAAAAACTTGTTGGCAGTCACCAACGTCGTAGTGCAACTAACTCATTATAGCTTTCAAAAATGGGTTGTGTGTTGAATAGGGAAAATTTCTGGAAAATTTAAGCTGGATACCAGATAGATTCTATAGTTTGGGCGATGGAGATGGCATTCTCTGTTTTCCGGTTTTGCTGCTCTAGCAAGACGGTGACGTGTCCCAACTTACGCCCAGGGCGAGATTCTGCCTTCTCGTACCAGTGGACATGAGCGTGGGGAATCTCGGCTAGTTGTTGGCGTTGGTGTTGGTAGTCGCTGTGGGAATTTTCGTACCCTAGGAGGTTTACCATCACCGCAGCCGGACAATGCAAAGCAGGAGAGGTTAAGGGTAAACCACAAACGGCTCTCAGCTGTTGCTCAAATTGAGAAGTTTCACAAGCATCAAGGGAAAAATGCCCAGAATTGTGAGTCCGGGGGGCAATTTCATTTACCAGCACCTTACCATCGGCGGTGAGAAATAGCTCAATGCCAAAAACTCCCACTACTTGCAGGCTATTTAATAGAGTATGGGCGATCGCCTCAATTACCGCTATTTGATCGGGTGTAATATTCGCTGGTGCAATCACCCGCCGACATACCTGTTGTTCTTGTAGGGTTTCCACAACTGGGTAAGTGACAATTTCCCCATTTACAGAACGGGCAGCAATTATTGCCAATTCCCTTTCAAAGGGGATAAATTCTTCTAATAAAAAAAGTGATTGATTCACACTTGAGTTTGTGTTGCCCGAATTCAGCTTTTGCTGTAATTTAGCTAAATCATCAATTATGAAAGTACCCTGACCATCATAACCGTGGCGTCGGGATTTTAACACAACTGGAAAACCCAGATATTCTATTTGATATTTGATGTCTTCCTGCTGTTCAAGGGCGAAAAAATTGGGTACAGGCAATCCCAAATCCCGTAAATAGCAGCGTTGGTGATATTTATCTAGCAGCGGTGCTAAAGCTGTCAATCCGGGACGGAAGCAAACGCCTTGAGCTTCTAGAACTGATAAAGTATTGAGATTAACAAACTCATTTTCAAAAGTGATGACATCGCATTTTGCGGCTAAAATTTTAGTGGCATCGGCGTCATCAACTGCGGCGAAAACCGTTTCCTGAGCAATGGACACAGCTGGATCATCTTTACTAGGAGTCTGTACTATTAATTCCACTCCCAGCTTTTTTGCTGCATCCCCCATCATCCAGGCAAGTTGCCCGCCGCCAATTATACCAACAAGTTTCATCGACATCCCAAAGAATCACGAGTTTCCACACCAGTTTTAGAATTTACACCACTGGCTTTTTCACATAGCTCCCTAATCTGCGCCCGATCCAAAATTGCATCGGTGAAATCTGCATTTTTGATGTTCACATCGGTAAAGATAGCGCGGAGTAAAAGGGCTTCTGTCAAAACGGCATCACTTAAATCTGCCCTAGTCAAGTTTACCTGATCAACCATCGCATTAGTTAAATCTGCCCCGTGGAGGTTCGCTCTTGTCATGACTGAAGCACTAAAAACGGCTCCCCGCAAGTCAGCGCCTGCAAAGTTGGCTAGTTCCAGATTAGCGTTAGAAAACTCAGCAGCTTGCAAAGTTTGACCAGAAAAGTCGTGTCTTCCCAACTCTGCATTGCTAAATGACAGTGGATGAGTCCAGTCTGCTAGTGCGGGAGCAGCCACGCACCAGACGATAATTCCTAAAAGTAATGCCAACCCTTGCCGCCAAGACATATTCTGTAGCCGATTTGGTGTTTAATGCTTTTAAGCTTAACCCATTGTATCTAGTTGCCAGTGCCATCACTTGCTTAACATTTTGTAAGAAACAACTTGGCTTGTTGTCAAAGAGGGGCTAATTAAAATCTTTAGAAAAATATAATAAATTTTCTTCTTAAAAAATGATATCACAGATCCGCTGATGTTTTAGATTAAAAAGCATGGTTAGATTTTACACAATATAAAGGAGGCTATAAACCTGATGAAATCGGCTTTACTTAAATGATGTCGGTTGATTTTTTGCTAAGAAAATGTTTAATATTGGGTAAACAAACGCTGCTCAATTCTGTTTACATTTCTTGACTTGAAAATTTGATTCTGAAGTTATATGTATTCAGAAATCCAGCATTTAGCAATCACTCAATAACTTATTTACAATTATTAATATAGCTATTTTTAGGTAAAGTTTATTGTCGTTTCCAGCAAACAGCTACTCTCAACTGTTAGTCTGTTAATTAAGGTAAGCAGTGTTTGAGCGTGGGTAATTTATCTGGATGTCTCAACTGCTTAACGAAGCTTAATAATTGTCGATTTAGTTTGAATGTTATAGCCGTCAGTTAATTATATTAACCAACTACACAAATTCAACAACCGCAATTAGTACGAACGATGATGAATCATTACTCTCTCAAGTGGATCGAAGACTGGTGTCAAGAAAATGGCTGGACAGAGTTATTTGTCGAGCGGCGTAACAACTACTGGGCTTTCCCTCCTGGAGGAGTAATGCCTGAACCAATTCCGGTTCATGTTCTGAGATTGATTAAAGCGGAAAACGGATTAACTATTGAAGAAAGATTGTGGTCGATGTCGGCTGTAGCTATCACAGTACTATCTGTCGTTTCTACATTTTTGCTCAAGTGTCCCATGCCCTTAGTTTTGGCTTTCGCCGTTAATGCGGTGACGGTGGCTCAACTTGAACTAGAGGATGCCTAAATTTATTAGTTGGGAAATTTTTCTTTAAAACTGCTCTTGTCTACAGCTTCAGAAAGAGCAGTTTTTAATTTAAATCATAGATTTTGATTTGATATTCTTGCGTTCTACATAATAAGAACCCAAAGCTAGGGCATCCATCTGCGTTCTTAAGAAGCACTGGATGGCTTCTGTCGGAGTGCGGACAATGGGTTCATTTTCATTGAGGGATGTATTTAAAATCAGGGGAATGCCAGTGCGTTGAGCAAAGGTATTAATCAAGTCCCAATAGCGGGGATTAGTTTGGCGACTAACACTTTGTAAGCGCCCAGTGCCATCAACATGGGTGACAGCAGGAATTAGCTCTCTTTTTTCGCGCCGAATTTTAAAGACTTTTTCCATAAATTGCGCCGGTGCGTCAATTTCAAAATATTCACCTACTTTTTCTTCGAGAATACTGGGGGCGAAGGGGCGGAACTTTTCCCGGAATTTGATTTTGAGGTTGATTATATCCCGCATATCAGCACGACGCGGATCAGCAATGAGGGATCTATTGCCTAATGCCCTGGCACCAAATTCCATCCTCCCTTGAAACCAGCCGACGACTTTACCCTCACAAAGGGCATCAACAACCTGGTGTAGTAGTGCTTCTTCTTCTAGGTGTTTAGGTTGCAGATCGTGAGACTGCAATGCTAACAAGCATTCTTCATCAGAAAACTCTGAACCCCAATAGGCATGATTTAAAACAAACTGACGTGGTTGCTTGAGTAATTGATTCCAAACAAAGAAGGCTGCACCGATTGATGTGCCATTATCAGCAGCCCCGACTGGGGTGTAGACTTGCTTAAAGGGAGTATTTTGAGTAATTTTGCCATTGGCTACGGAATTCATCGCCACACCGCCGGCTAAACAAAGATTTTCACTTTTGTAGCGATCGCTTAATTGGTTGAGTATATGAAAAATAATCTCTTCTGTCACCGCTTGCACAGAAGCTGCAATGTTCTGATGCTTCTGGGTAACTTCCGCTTTTGAATGTCGCGCCGGGCCCAATAATTTTTCTAGTTCTGGGCTGTGGAATGGTTCAACCCTGGGGGCGCCATTTTCCCACTTCATAGCAATTCCTTGCTCATGGTGAGTGAAATAATCCAGATTCAACTCAAAGCTATCTCCTTGAGGATAAATAACTCGCCGGAAGGCTTCTAAATATTCTGGTTCTCCGTAAGGAGCCAATCCCATGACTTTATATTCATCTCCATAAGCGGGAAAGCCTAGGTAGAGGGTGATGGCGTTGTAAAGATAACCAATGGAGTGAGGATAGTGGGTGCGAGAGAAATACTGTAGATGGTTCCCTTCCCCGGCTGCTGAAAGTGTACTCACGAAGTCTCCCATACCGTCAACAGATAAGATGGCAGCTTTTTCAAAGGGAGAAACGAAGAAGGCACTAGCTAGGTGAGTTGTGTGGTGTTCCAGTGTATGGATAGTAGCGTGAATCTCGGAGGGTGAACTATGGCAAGCCTCTGCTAACTGTTGCTGGAGGCTGGCAGATTTACTTTGTTTGTTAAACCGATCCAGAAGTGACGATAGAGAAGGACGTTGTTTGAGGGTAAAAAGAAGTTTGCGATTAAGGTTGGCTTTGGGGTTGAAAGATAGTGCCACATGATCTAGTTCTGCTCCACTAATACCACCAACTTTCAGGCAATAGCGGATGGATTCTGCGGGAAATCCAGCCCAATGTTTAACTCTATTAAAGCGTTCTTCTTCAACTGCGGCAATCAGTTGACCGTTTTGGACGAGGCAAGCTGAAGCATCACCGTGATAAGCGTTAATTCCGAGAATATTCATCTGATTAATTTTGATAAATTTATATTGCTATTTATTCAGCCGCTGGCCAACGAAATCTAGAGCAGAATTAGCGATCGCTAAAACATTATTTCCTTGTTGTTGATCAAGTGTGATTGCATGAATTTGGTTGGTTTCAGGATTATACCTGTACAAGCCGTAGCCATATTCTTGGAGAAAATTTACAATGTCCTGCTTCTGGTAACCAAAATTATTTACAGCATCATTAATCTCCATAATCCAAACATGAGGACGCTGTTGTTTTAGCAGAGAAATTGCCCCTTTCATTGCTAAGAGTTCTGCTCCTTCAATATCTATTTTGACTAAGGTTAATTCAGGGATAATTTCAACTGGTAGGAGATGATCAAGTGTATCTGTAGGAACTGTGATTGTTTTGTTAGTTACACTTGAGGTAATAAATGGCATGGAATTTCCTTCAGCCAGATTCAGGGCAGTATTTCCGGTAAAATCAGAAATGGCGATCGCATAAGGTTTAACTTGCCGAAATTGGTTGAGTGTGAGATTTTCTTTCAACCGTGTGAAATTTTTGGGGAGTGCCTCAAAGCTGTAAATTGAACCAGATTTAATTTTAGAGGCAGCTAGCAGGGTATAGATACCCACGTTAGCCCCAATATCCACAAATGAGTCTCCTGTGCGTAAGTATCGCAGCAAAAAACTCATGTCGTCATAGTCATATAGCCCACAATAAAGTGCGGTAGCCGCAGAGTAACCATCTGGATGACAGCGAATTTTTACCCCTGGAATAATTTGAATATCAATATATCGCCGGGTTAGGCGTTTATAAAGTTGCCAACCAATAAATTTGAAAATTGACTGGATTTTTTGCTGTTTACAGTTAGGATGTGACCAGATATATTTAATAGTATCTATGGCAAATAGGTTGGAAGTCATGGGTAATTCTTCTATTGGTTCATAACTTAATTTCACACATCTGACTTTGGCAATTTTTCGTATTCAAATAGTCTAATTGCCAGCAGAATTTCTGCTAGAACACGCTGAAATGCATAGTACCAACCTTGCCAACCGTCAAGAATACCGCCTTTGATGATCAGGCAGTAGACTAAGATGATTAAGGGAGCCAAAATTTTTTGTTTGCGGATGCGATCGCTTAAGCTAAGTTCACTCACTGGTGTTTCGAGGATCTTTTTAGCTTCAATCACCATGTAACGATCTTGTGCCCACAGCCAGCGGCTTAAAGGTTTGCGATCGTCATGATGAATATAGGCATCGAGCATTCTCGACTCACCCTCAACACAAACCCGATGGGCGTGTCCATCATCTTTATAAATCGCTTTATCTCTTTTGTACAGTACCTTCCGAGGTGGAAGTAGAGTTCCCCGCAGAGGACTACCAAAGATACAGTACTTGAATCTGACGCTGTAACTTTCTACATCTGGCACTGCTGACAGTGCAAGAATTTCGTTAATTAAATCATCAGTGACAACATAATCAGCATCAAGGGAAAGTACCCATTCAGATGTAATTTTTTCCAATCCATAGTTACATTGAGTAGCAAAGGAACCAAAATGTCTTTGAAAAACTTGTACTTGAGGATATGAGTAAATAATCTCTAAAGTTTCATCTGTGCTGAAACTGTCAATGACAACTATTGTTTTTGCCCAGTGGAGACTTTGGAGGGTGCGATGAATATTTGCAGCTTCATTGTAGGTGAGAATCAGTGGTGTAATTTTTTCTTGTATGGATGTCATATTTTTGCTGTGAGATTAGCTCTAATAGTTGAGGAAGCATATAAAGGTGATGTTCAAAATAACTACCATTTATGTAGGAATATTCGTATTGGTTGGCAGGAGTTTGCATAGTGAATTTGACTAGTTTTTAAATTTTGAGTAAAAGGCTTTTTTCTGAGGATATCTATGTAGGGATGGTGTATTTTAGAGGTATCTATCGTTTCCTTGAAAATAACCGAGACTCACAATATGTTAGAATATAACTAAACAATACAATACTTGACAAGTAAATGAGCGTAGTTACCCAATAATTTTGGATACCAATAGCTTTCATGGCACTAAATGCTGGACGAATGGGAGGGCTATGAAGTAGATAAAAGCTATAAGAAATACTACCTAAAAAAGCCAATATCTGATAAATGTAAGAAATATAGCTAGACATCAAAGCTATGATTGTTAAGCCAGTAAAGGCAGCAATTGCTAAAATTAAATCAAAGGCAATAGTCTTAATTTGTAATACTGGTGTCCAGTAAAGAAATATTCCTCCTACTGTGGATACCAAAAAAGTTATCCAAATAAGTGGATTTTTGAGAGTTATATTTTGGATATTCAAACCTTTATCTATCGACGTATTATAGGCGATTGTCATGCCCAAACAAAATTCTGCCAAGCGATTAGGAGCTAGCCCTAACATTAATACATAATTGTCTACTGAACCAGCAGTGATTAGCCTTGAAATTGCACAGATAAAAAAAGTAATTAATAAAAACTTTTTAATATTTATTTTTATCATTAACAAAAATAACACTGGAAATAGGAAATAAAACTGCAAAATTAAACCAACGAACCAAAAAGCATCGGGCCCATACCAAAAATACTTGGGAAAAAATACTCGCAAACCCGTTATGCTTAATAAAAAACCTATGTCTAAAGGCATATCTGAATATTTACCAACAAGCGCTCCGGTGATAAAAAATAGAATATGAGCAACTATATATAAAGGATATATTCTCAGAAAACGTCGAAGAAAAAACTTTTTCCAGGGAAAGTCACTCCAGGCTATTGCAGAATCTATACGCTCTTTTTTCATGCCTAATGTCAAACCAATTCCACTCAATAGCAGAAAGATATTAACGCCTGAATAACCCAAACTTGCTAAAGTTCTAATGCTAAAAATATTTTGATTTATAGGTAGTATTAGTTGGTCTACATGATACCAAGCAATCCAAATAATTGCCAATGCTCTAATGACCTCAAAAAGCTGAGAGCGGGAGCTATTGAAAAACTGGTTTTTGTCTTCTGATACTGGTAGTCTAAAATTCATTGTGATAAATTTTAATTAGCTGTTTCATTAGTAAATATGTAGGCACAAGTAATTAGATGATAGTGTACTCTGTGTTATGGCTTCTGTAAGGAACTCATAACTTGGTCAACCCCTTCCCTACGGGACGCCAAAGGCGAACGGGGAATTAAAAATTAAAAATTAAAAATTAAAAATTAAAAATTAAAGACAATTAGTTGCTATTAATAATTTTTCCGTAAAGTACAACCATTTCCTGAGCTACACGATCCCATGTATAATTTTCCATAACTACTTGACGGGCGCGATCGCTCATTTCCTTAGTCTCTTGGGGATGGCTGAGATATTGTTCTATAGCAGAGGCGATCGCTAAGACATCCAGTTCTGCAATGTAACCCAATTGGTGTTGTTGTACAACAGAAGCTAAAGCCACACCAGGGCTAACAAGAACGGGAACACCTACAGCCAAAGCCTCTAAGACTGCGAGTCCGAAGTTTTCTGCGTGGGATGTGAGAGCAAATAAATCTGATCCTTGCAGGAAAAGGTTTTTGGTCTCCCCGGCCACAAATCCAGCAAAATGAGTGCGTGAGCGAATGCCGGTTGAAATCAAAAGCGATTCAATTTCCGCTTCGTATTCTTGTGAACCACTACCTGCTAAAACGAAGGTAAAGCGGTGATGAGTGAGTTTACCTAAAGCGGGAATGAGATACTCTAAACCTTTCTTGGGATGAAGACGAGACAAAAACAAAATCACAGGTTCATCTGCTGGGACGTTAAGGTGTTGTCGAAGTAGATAGCGGACATGGGGAATGGGAGGAGGAATAGAGAGTCCGTGGGGTAAAACAAAGCTAGGGGCACTCAGAGCTAAACGGTAAACTTCTTGCTGTTCTTGTTGAGAGGTAAGGTGAAGCGCCCGACTATGGTTGAGGTTAGTCCGTTCGATCAAATGGAGATAAATCTGTTTTTTACCAGCGCTTTGTTGAAGTGACCATTCGCTGAGTTGTCCTAGGGGGCGGACAATATAGGGAATATTCTGAAAACGTGCGATCGCCATTGCAGCCGTAGAAGCATAGGAAAAAATAGCGTGGACGTGTAGTAAGTCGTAATTAGAGACATTTTGCCATAACCATCTCGTTAGCTGACTAGAAAAAGCAAATTCTCTGATGGAGTTAACTTTAGGAGAAAAGCGAGGAAAAAACTGAACTGGTACTTGTTTGTAATCTATAAGTTTGCCAAGAGGTAAATCAAGTAAATCATTACCATTATCATTAGTGGTAGCAATTTCCGCATCAACACCTTGATTTCGCAGTGCTTTAACTGTTTCCAGTACTGCTTGACTGGGCCCACCTCGCACTGATGCTACTGAAGGAATGATATGTAGGATTTTCATAATTACCCGAAAATTTGACCTTAGATGCAATTACATTAATTATGTAAAGCATGAGATAGTTTAATATAAATAATGTGATTAAATTCTATTTGATTTGTGAACATAAAGGGACTCAGATACCCGACTTCTTAGAGAAGTCGGGTATCTTTGTGTTCAACCATGATTTAGGACTGCTATATAATACAAATATGCGATATTTTCGGTTATAATCCATCCTTTGGAGATAGAATAAAAACTATCTATAATCTGTAACAGCTTGTTTGATTAATCGGATATATCTAGCTAGATTGAAATTCATAGCTAACCCTTTTTAAATTACTGTTATTGACTGATTAAGCTATTTTACCCAGTTATTTGCTGTAACCAATGGTCAAGAATTGCCAGACTCCAACGGCGATACCATAGTTTTAGGTCTATATCTTTGCTCAGTTCATGGGATGGAAAATAATCACTCCACTCTTGATCAATCCACTGCTGAAAAGGAAAAAAGAATCCTCGCTTTGGGCGATCAAGCAACCAACTTGGTAACTCAGAAACGGCTTGGATTAATAACTGTTTACTTGGCGCCAGGCGCATTGCACTGGGAATAGAGGCGATCGCTTCGAGTAAAACACGATCAACTAAAGGTACTCGCAACTCTAAACCATTAGCCATACTCATAACATCGCTGTCTCGCAACAACTGGTTACGCATATAACAAGTCAATTCTAACACACTGACTTCATCTTCTAAAGTAGGCAGATTTGTGGTTAGGTTTATATCCTGCAAAATACCTCCTTCCCCAATTGGGGGTTGAGTCCAGGAATCTTTGCAGTAATGCTGAGTAATCTTCGCGGCTTCTCTTTGGGAGAAAATACCCCTAAAACTGCGGTAAGCTCCTACAGTTGTGGGCTTTTGCTGTAAAAAATCTCCTAACCGCTTCAGCCGTGGCGATTTTCCCCAAGAAGCTAAACTCCTACCAAGGCTGGTGCTGATTGGTTTAATCTTCTGTAATTGCTGACCCCAACGGAGCATTTTTGGTATTTGTTGAAATGTTTTATAACCACCAAATATTTCATCTCCTCCTAATCCAGATAATACTACTTTAGTCCCATCTTTATGGGCAACTTGGGAGACACAAAAAGTATTGAAACCGTCAATACTAGGTTGATCAATACTAGCTAAAAATTGAGGTAATAATTCTCGCCCTAAAGATGCTGTAACTTGATATTCTGTATGATGTGTATCAAATTCTTTAGCAATTCTTTGAGCAAGTGCCCCTTCATTCCACTCATTTTCTTCAAAGGCAATTGAATAAGTACGTAAATCACCTTTTTGAGTTTGGCGTGCTAAAGCAACAACTGAGCTAGAGTCAATACCACCACTGAGAAATATCCCTACTGGCACATCACTAATAAAGTGATTTTTAATAGAATCAATAAGAGCATTACGAACTTTTACCTTTGCCTCTGTTAGAGAAATTGTTTCATTCGTAAAATTAATTTTCCAATACTGCTGCTGGGTTAGTTTATCTGCCTGCCAATGTAACCAATGGCCAGCTTCTAAACAGCGAATTCCTTCAATTAAGGTATCAGGTTCTGGTACTGTCCCACTGAGCAGATAACCATATAAACCCTGTGGATTTAAGGCAATAGTAGGCAGCTTAGAAGCTAGAATTGCTCTAATCTCTGAAGCGAATACTAAAGTTGAGCCAGATTGCCAATAGTATAGTGGTTTAATGCCTAAAGGATCGCGGGCAATAAAGCAGGTTTGTTTTTGGTTATCCCAAATAGCAAAGGCAAACATACCACGCAAATTATTTACACATTCTGCTCCTTGACGCTGGTAAAGTTTTAGAATAACTTCAGTATCTGTATGTGAATAAAACTGCTCTCCTTGGGATTCTAAGGAATTTCGTAATTCTTGAAAATTGTAAATTTCCCCATTAAAAGTAATCCAGTAGCGTCCGTCAGGTGTAGACATCGGTTGATGTCCTGCTGTACTGAGGTCAATAATAGAAAGCCGAGTATGAGCAAAAGCAACTTGTTTATTTGGGGAGATATAAATTCCTTGGTCATCAGGCCCACGATGCTGTAGGGCGGTTTGCATCCTCAAAATCAAGGGTTCCAAGTTGTTTTTTATTTCCCTTGTAGTTAAAACTCCGGCAATGCCACACATAAATTTAAGTAATTATAATTTTTCGTATTATCTGAAAGGATGGCTTGGTAAACTTCAATCAACCTTGTGGCTATTCTGTCCCAAGGATATTGTTGAACAGCAGAGGCGCCAGTCATTAATTGTGGTAATTGCGGTATCTACTTCCCTTTGTCCACAGGTTGATATTCATCAGTCCTACAAAGAACAGTTGGATATGGTAAGTTTCTCACCCCAGCAAACTTTTTTGGTAATTGACATTAGCTAGACTGAAAATAATTTTCTAGATAACCACTAAGAGTGTGTTGAAAGCGGTCAAAACCAAATTGATCAATTACCTTGCTTCTCAATTGTTCTGGTTGATAGAGTAAGGGATTGGGATAAATTCCCTGTACTATTTGAATCAAAGTTTGGGCAATCGCCTCTGTATCATCCGGATCAACAAGTGCGCCTAATTCTCCCTGACAGAGGGCATCTAACGCCCCATCTTTGTTACCTCCAAGGGTAGGTTTACCACAGGCAAGTGCTTCTAGATAGACAATTCCAAACCCTTCACCTTTGCTAGGCATCGCAAAGACGTCACAAAGATTGTAATGGTCACCTAGTTCTTTATCACCAATGTAGCCAGTTAAAGTTACACAATCTTGGAGTTGAAATTGAGAAATTAACTGTTCAACTCGGAGTCTGTCATCTCCCTCACCTACCAAAACATAATGAATATCGGGGATAGCTTGACGAATTTGGGGTAAAGCAGTCAGAATTTTGTCGTAGCCTTTGTACTGCTCTCTCGTGGAAAGGCGAGCTACAGTGAGGATAACAGGCTGTTTAGGGTTTAAGCCATATCGTTTTAGAAGGATAGTCGGCTTGGGTGCAATCCTAAAATTATCGGCATCAAAGGTATTGGGTAGAACTACAACTTTGTCAGGATCAAGGTCTTGTTCTTGGAGGAGGCGATCGCGAGTATAGTGACTAACAGCTAGAATTCGGTCAGCGTGCTTGAGAGCTATTTGTAAAGTCGATTTCTGAATATTCCAAGCTTCAATTCCGTGAGCTACAACCCAGTAGGGGATGCCGATTAGCTGTTTCAATAGGTAAGCAGTAACACTAAAGTTGAGATGAGTCGAGAGGATCAGGTTTGGACGCTGCCAAAAACTAAGACTAATTATTTGGGTTGCGAAAGCTGGAGTGCGTAGGAATAAGGGCCAGTTGCCAGTCGGATGAAAGCACAGATTAGGTGATTTTGTTGGGACAACAGTATCGTGCTTAATCAGAATGTCGTAGGTAAAATTGGGGTAGAGAGTTTGGAATGCGTTTAAACAGAAGCTGGAGTAACGTTGAATTCCTCCAGTATTGTTAAATAAGTCGGGTAGCCAGAAGTGGCAGTGGTATCTAGACTGAGGTTGGTGCATGACTCCAGCTTGTTCTCTATATATTTCTCGTCAAGTTGAGCTTGCTTTTAGTCATAGTAGGTATATGGCTCAGGTGAACTCCTCTGTTCTCCACTAGCCTTACTTAGGTAAAATTGATTAATAATATAAACTAATACTACTGATGCGGATGTAGTAGCTACAACTTCTGCCAAGGCACCTCCTGGCTGAATCATGCCTAGTCCAGGTAAAAACCAGGATGTAAAGCCTACCCAATTACCACAGATTAATTTTTTCCCAGCTACGATATCGATGATACGTATCACCGTGCCCAAGAT
Source organism: Cylindrospermum sp. FACHB-282 (assembly GCF_014697195.1). Lineage (GTDB taxonomy): Bacteria > Cyanobacteriota > Cyanobacteriia > Cyanobacteriales > Nostocaceae > Cylindrospermum. Next base: position 14,550 of record NZ_JACJRJ010000011.1, read on the forward strand.
GACAAATCCTAAAACTACGCCCCATGAACCAAAGTTAATATAAAACTCTAAAACCGAACCAACCCCTACACTGGTTCCATCAGCAAACTTCAGGCCTGTATATGTACTCACCAAATCCCCACTACCTCCTACTACTGGCTTATCTGGCCAAAGGAGACGAGGAACTACTGATATTGCTGCCTGCCAAAGGGTTTCGCCACCAGCATAATTCACCTGACCAGTAGACATATAATTGACAGCTTGGCCCACCAGTACATTCTGATTCAGCCGAATATCAATTAATTCTAGATGTTCTTGCTTGAACAGATTAATGAACTCAAAACTACTAGCTGTTTGCCACAACTGTTCAACCCGTGAAGAGGCACTTTCTCCACCCCAAACTTTCGCCCGAATTTGATTGCGATCGCGGAAATAGGTAACAAAGACGGATAAACCAAACACTAGAGCCAGTAATGCGATGATTATGACTTTCCATCGCGGGCGATAAAAAATGAACACGAAAATCAGCACAACCAGAGCTGCTGCTGCACCAAAACCTATAAAGCCTAAAATCAACACGGTAAATAAGGGCAGACAGCAGGTAACCGCTAGCCAAAGTTGAAGGGCTTGCTTATCACCCATGTACCAAGCTTTCCAGCAAGCCAAACATAACCCCACAATGAACAGTGAGATGCCTGAAGTTGATAGGGCAGAGAAGCTAGGGATTCTAGCCAGAATAGGGTATAAGACAAAAGTGAAGAATAGCCCTAGTTCAATATAGGCTTTGGCAAGTTTTAAGTTCGGTTGGCGAGGAATCTCATATAACCAGCTAGGTTGAAGCACTTTTAGCACCCAAGGCGCCAGGATAGTGCTGCCCAATCCAAATCCTATGACACCATAAACAGTTTGGTTAAAACCAAGATACGTATTAGTCAAAGAGAAACCAGAATTTAGTATATAAGCAGAATCGGGTTTATACCAGGGGAAAGAATAGATCAGCCCTCCAACAAAGTGGAGCATGGATAGATTGAGCAAATAAATCAGTGGCAAACCCACACTTGGTAATTTTTTATTCCAAAGACTGCCGCTTACTAAAATTACAACTACAACCCAAATGAATATCCAAAAACTTAACCACTGCTGCTGTTGCTCTGCTGTAAGCATATTCACCCAAGCTTTTTCTTCAATAAATCTGTATGAATACTAACAAACTCAGCCGCCACCTCTGTCCAATCCCTTGGTTGAAAGTCCTGATAAATTCTCCATACCATTTGTGCCAATTCTTGCCGATGTTCATCACACCAATGTAATCGTTCTACAAAGCTTTCTGGGCTACGAATTGGCAAAACCCAGCCAGTTTTTCCTTCAACAACTATGTCTGAACCTGAGCAATTTGTTGTTGTCAGAATCGGTAGACCAGTAGCTTGAGCTTGGGATAAAACTACTGCATAACCATCTTCAATAGTTGTAAAAATAAATATATCTGCCCAACTGTAAAATTTGGGCAATTCAAATTGAGGTTGCTTGGGAATAAACTCAATGTTTCCACTATTACTTTGGGCAAGGTCACTGGCTTCACTAGTAACAGTACCCACAAATTTAAATTGAAAATATCTAGCTCCTAATTCAGCTATTTTCACAAAATCGAGAGCGCCCTTTCGATATGAACAAGTACCAACCATCAACACACGTAAGGGTAGTTTAGAGACAATTCTGTGACACCGCTCTGCAATAACTTGCTGAACTGGACGAAATCTCTCTAATTGAGTACCTAAAGGTAAAACTTTGAGTTTCTCTGGAGTAATATCTTGATGGATAAAAGATTGTTGAGCAAAGGTGGAGAGTACAACAACTACATCAGCAAGCTGATATTCTCGCTCTTCCCTCGCAATCATCCAGTTACTTGGCTTATCAACCGATACACCAGCCCGTTTTTCTTCATCTAAGAGAAGTTGAAATTGGGTGCGAATATGGGCAGAACCTCTCACTAGAGATTTCACCACACACTTATCTGAGAGCGCCTGAAAAATCTCTTCCGCTACTCCGCTAAAAACATGTACACTATCATAGTGATACTTTATGAGATTCCGAGCAGCCCACTTAGAGAATTCACAATGAATAAAAGCCTCAAAATCTGGAGTACCTAAAACTTCATGAAGTTTATGAAGAACACGAGTTGAAAGACCATGTAGCAAAAATGTTTGGACAAATTTTTCGGGAATCCCAAATTTTTCAACAATGTTTTTGGGGTAATTTGTCAACAAAGTAACATCATGACCCTGGTTAATTAGCTCCCGTGCCAAATCAAACCCATGAAAGCGACCATGCACTACAATTGCAATCTTAAGGCTCATAGCTTAAACAGCATTTTTTGTGTCATAGAAAGCATCATCTCTAGCCTGTCTTTGTAGGTGTGGTTACCATGAAAAATCAATAAGTGGGCGTTCTGAGCCAGGCGTTGCCGTTCAGCTTCGTGGTTGAGCAACCACTGAACTTTATCAAGCATCTCTGAAATAGTTTTGAAGTAAACAACTGCTTTTCCCTCTTCACCAAAAATTTCTCGATGTTCCTGGGTATCTTCAGTTAGCATACAAGCTCCTACAGCCGGAACTTCAAATGTTCGCATACAGTTTCCATCCCGATTTGCCTTGCGAACTAAGCAAAGGGCAATTTTTGCTCCTGTGATGGCAAGGCGCAATGTCGCAATGTCAGCTATACCGCGACTATGAGCTTTCGTTTCCGGGTAGCGTTCCCAATATCCTCCATAGAGATTTACATTGATTCCTGATTTAATTAGAGCAGAAATATAATCAACTCGATCACGATCAGCACCACCGGCAAAAGTCACATCACAAGCATACTGAAGTTGTTCTTCTGGATTGATGGACACTTCAGGATAAAAGAACTCATGATCAAACCCAAATGGTAAATACTCAACATTGGAGCAACCAGCCTGCACAAGCTGATCAATATTGGCACGGCGAGGGGAAAAAACCATGTCGTAATGAGGCAATGCTTTAAAAAACCAAGGGGCATAGTGGGCTGGATTCCAGGGGTCATCAGTGAGGAAGTTGATTTTCTTGATGCCCATAGTTCCCATCTGAAGTAATGCTTGTTGATTAATAGGAGCAATGCCAGTAGAAATAAATAATTCAGATTTTAAATTCCTACATTCCCATACAACTCTCTGGCTCAAGCTTCGTAATTGTGACGGGTATTTTCCTCGGAGATGCCAATTAATTCGCTGTATCCATTTTGGACCTGCATAAGCTAATTTAATATCAAACAATTGAGGGTTTAAATCAAGACATTTAGCAGCCTTAAAAAAAGCGCCTCCTATATGAGTTCCATCTAACAAGCCAGCTATTAGGAGTCTCATGCTATTGTCTCTTTATATGCTCTTGCAATACCTTTGGCAGCTTTTTCTACAGAATAAGCACTTACTCTCTGGCGGCATTGTCTCTGAATGTCAGGTCTGCCGATAAGTGACGGAGTAGAGGCAGATCCCCTCGTCCCAATACATCGCTCAATTGCTTGAGCCAGACCTTGAGCAGAGCCTGTCTCAAAGATATCTCCAGTAACACCAGGAGTAACCAAGTCTGGTGCACAACCAACAGCCTGGGAAACAATCGCAGGCAATCCGTGATGTAAAGCTTCATTCACGACAAGACCCCAAGTCTCAGAATTCTGACTAGGCAATACGAGGAAATCAGCTGTGTGGTAGTAGCGACTGAGCTGAGTCTGGTTCTGAAAACCCAGAAAATGAGCCGTTACTGCTGGTGAGCTACATGCCAAATCTTTTAAAACTGTTCTCAACTCTCCATCACCAAGAAAGAGAACCACAATTTGACTACGAATTTCTGGAGGTAATTGCTTAACTGCTTGCAGCAACAAATCTGGTCTTTTCCTGGTACTCAGTTTTCCACTAAAAAGCAGCACAATCTGTGTATCTGTAATGCCTAGACTCTGACGAGTGACCTGACGGAGTTGATCTCGATCAGCTTCATTGCACTGAAAGGGACTAGCACTGATGCAATAGGGTGAAAAAATTAGTTGTTGATCTGAACAGCCTAAGCGTTGAAAATGAGCTTTAGACTGTTGACCAATGTAAAGTAATTTAGAACATCTACGGTAAGTCCAGTGTAGAAAACAATCCCGTAGCCTAGCTTTCAAGGGATTTCTCTGTTGAGCATGATCGGTTGTCTCTCCACGAAACAAAATAGGATACTTGCCTATCAACGCATGATAAAAAGCTGCTTGATAGAGGCGGTGGTTGTAGCCTGTAATTAATAATGCTTTTGGTTCGATTTTTTGTAAGACTGCTGTCAATCCTTGAGAGGTGACTGTTTCAAAAGACTGCGCTCCGCCCATTTTTACTTGAGACAAAAATTGTGATGGATATCCCGATATCAGATCAATATCCCAAGCAAATTTTGTCCCAAATTCTTTATCTTCATATCCTATAATACTGAAGTCTGAACCATAAATTACAATTATTGGAATACCAAACTGATTGCTGAGAGTTCGATATACAGGAGCACGATACTGTATTGGATGTGTATCTATAATTGCCAGCATTAGCTTTAAAATTATATTTGTTAGATAAATTCAACTACTAGGGAGTTTATTGTATTAATTTTACGGTAATTTAATTATAAATCATATTATTAAAATTTATTTAATTTTTGAATATAGACAACAACAGATAGGAGGTATGGGTGAATATTTACTATCTATAAAGTAATTGTTTCACAAATTAGCAAATGATGTTCCTTTGTATTGGAGAAATAATTGATCCACTGGAGTAGCTTAATATTAAGTTAAGGATAATTTCAACATGGACTAGATACCACATATCTTAAGTCTAAAGTAGCCAAGTTTAAAATTGTGTGTGAATGTTTTAAGTTTCAGAATTCTGAGCTTTTAAATTATTTAATTTTTGTTGAGATTTCTTGAGACTAGTTAACAACATAAACAAGACTTGACAAGCTAGGTAAAATCTTTCAGTATTTAGGGTTATTAAGGATTTTATTAATCTTCTGGAGATAAATTTCATTTGTTTCATATAAATATCAAGTAGTTCAGTCGATTTTAAATAATTAATATAGTTAGGTAGAATTTCCATAAATTCCCTAATATCCCGATGGGTCTGAAATGATTGAGAAGAAACACTTGTATTACTCTGTCTATACAAAATTAATGTTCTTGGAATGTATTCTACAGACCAGCCATTATGGAGACAACGCAATAACCACTCCCAATCACCTAACTGGGAAAATTTTGGATTAAAGACTCCACAATCCTCAAAAGCTTTAACTCTAATAGCACAGCCTGATATATGCCACCAGCAACCTTTTAGTAAGGTTCCTTTAACAGATGCATCATTACCCTCTATAACTCCAATCGGTATACTAGGATTATCTTCTCCTGGCACTATAGAACCATCAGGCATTAAATTTTCCCAACTTGAGCAAATACTACCAATATTTTCTGAACAAGTTTCTATCCTTGATACCATCATCTCTAGCCAATTTGCCTTGGCAATGTCATCAGAATGTAAAATGATAAACCAATCTACATGATCTTTAATCGCATCTATTGCCTGGTTTACATTTTCCCATTGACCTAGGTTTTTATCTCTTGGAAAAATATTTAATGGAATTGAATTCATCCATAATGTTTTGGCCAATGATACAGTGCGATCGCTTGAACAATCATCCGCAAGATACACACTAGAAATTTTATTCAGCCAGGCACCTTGGGATTGAATAGATTCCAGCGTATAATTTACAGTATTTTCATTATTAAAACTTGGAACTAGAATGGCAATTTTTATCATTGTCATTATTTTTTAATAAATTAGTAACGACATCTAGATTGCACTAACTGACTTACGAACAGAGTTTGAAATCAAGTTTTCGTAATAATTTCTAATATTTTATATCTATATACTTCCTTTGATGAAGGTTTGAATATCTTTAATTCTTTCAGGTTCAACAGCTACAAAATTTGAATAAGAAAAATATTCCCCATAACGATTATAATTCAACTCAAATAATCCAGATTCTTTTAACAAGAATACTTTGTAACCAAAAGACTCAAGCATTTTATAAGCTTCAGATAGTAAGCTACCCGCAGTTGCCCAAGGTGCATTGTACTCAAATTGAAGTACACCTATTTTATGTTGACTCAATAAGGTACTTGCACCTCTTAAAACATGAAGATCATAGCCTTCAGTATCAATTTTCAAAAAGTCAACGTACTCCCATTGCCGCTTTTGTACTTCAGCATCAATGGTAGTGACGTTAACCAATTTTTTGAGTGCGTTCTTTTGGCTAAAATTTCCTACTAAAGAAGATGTTTCACCTGCGTCTGGTTCTTCAAAAAAATACATTTTTCCAGGAGAGTCTGAAACAGCTGCTTTAACCAGATCAATACATTCTACTTGCTCAAAGCGTAGTCTCAGTTGATGCATTGCATTATCAGATGGCTCGAACAATATAGCTTTACTGTTTTTAGGCATGGAATCAAGAAATATAACCGACCAGTCTCCTATATTGGCACCCACATCAATGAAAGTAGATGATTGGGGGGCTATTAGATTAGCCAACCAGGCTTCACCATTTTTGGAATGATTGTTAGAGCTACAAAGATAATATTGGATTATACAGTTGCATTGATTTCTTAATAAAAGGGCTAATCTAACTGCTAAGGGATAACGACTTAGCGTTTTTTGTAGCTTACCTAGGAGCTTACGTACATTCATATTCAATCCAGTATTTTGGTAGGCTCTAGAACTATTGTTAGTTCTAGATGACTTTTACTGTGGCAATAACTAACTGTCTGTAGAAATTTTGGATGAATACATAAATGATATTAAAGGAAGTTTTGAGGTTTTGCTCAAGATTGGCATAACATATCGTAAATTTTCATAAACTGTTGCTCATAATTCCATTCATCCAGGATACGCTGCCTGCCGCGATCGCCCATTTCTCGCATTTCAACTGGATGCTCTAGATACCATTTTAGAGCAGCAGCTATGCTTTGTGGATCATTTGGATTACAAGCTAACCCATAATTAGGCTCCACATACATTTGTTTCCATTCAGGCAAATTAGAAACTAAAAGTGGCAGCCCACAAGCAAGGTAGTCAAAGGGTTTGTTGGAAGCACCAACCATAGATTGTTGGTTGATATCGTTGCTATTTGTAGGCATGAATGCCAGCCCAACATCACAGTCCCGACACCATTTTAAAAGTTCATATCTGGGCATAGCAGCAATAAACTCTACCTGGTTGGCGATCCCAAGTTGATCAGCAATCTCTATCAATTGTTGGGTATAGCTCTGATGCCCTACTGTGTCATAGCCAATCACACGCAATTTGACACTGGGCAACATTACCAGGGCTTTCAATACCTCTGTTGGTAGTCGCGATGGCACGATGGAGCCATGATACAAAATGTGTAAACCGTCTTTTTGAGGAGACAGAGGCTTGGTGGTAGCCTCTACTTGAGTGGGACAATTCCATACACAGAAAATGTGGCGATCAGTTCCTGTGTCCAAGGAAAACTGCTCTACCCGTTGTTGATTTGGCAGAATGCAAATTTTAGCTCTATGAGCTAACCATCTGCGAGTGGTCAAACAGAAGCGAATGAAGGAACTCTCAGACGTACTGTTGGGGGAATCATGTTCGTGATAGATGAGGCTGATATTTGGTATAAAACTCAAGAATACAGCAATGGGGCAGGATAATAAATCTGAAGCATATATCCATCGGGGTTGCCAGCGTATTGTCCAGATCAGCACCCAGAGACAAAATTGCAAGTAATGCAACTTCTGCCGCCAACCACCAGGACAAAAGGGCATCAGTTGTACATTGATGTGGGGATGGGGTGGAAAACATAAATCGGATGCACCATAAGCTCCAGTGCCCAAAAACACTACATCCCAACCATCTTGTGCCAAAATGCGGGAACTGTGTTCTAAGGGTGGGTAACCTCCAGGGTTAGTGTATTGGACGTAGATAATTTTTTGTCCTTGGAGCATTTTTATCAGAATTTTATCTAGTAAACTTAGTTTTTTGAGCGATCGCTTTATTTTGTAATGCTTCACTATAAATTGACAGCATCTGGGTTGTTACTGTCTCCATACCTTGGGGAGGCTGAATGCCAGATGCTAGCCCCATGAGTAGAGGTCTGTCCTGGGATAGTCGCTGCAAAGCCTGACTCCAGTCATCGACAGAACCAGATTCTACCAGAATGCCATTGATTTCGGACTGAACTAGCTCGGCAATGCCGCCTAGATTAGAACCTATGACAGGAACTCCAGCAGCAAATGCTTCTAAAACTACCATTGGCCCAGTCTCCAACCACTGGGATGGGACTGCCAACAGGTCATAGTCTAGCAGGGTTGTGATCACTTTTTCAGCGGGAACTGGAGGTTTAAAACAGATTCGTGGGTCATTTTTTGCTAGCCTCAGCAATTCCTGTGAGTAGGCATCACTTCCTTGGGAAATGCCATAAATGTCTAAACTAATTGGTAACTGAGGCAATGTTCGCAACGCTGCAATTAAAATATGGATTCCCTTAGTAGGGTCAAGCCGACCCAAGAAAGCTATTTTTAAGGTTGATGTATCACACCGCAGGCTATAGTCAGCTTTTTCTGTTGCTTCGTGGCAAAGTCCTTGGCGGATAATGGTAATTTTGTCAGATGGAACGTGGTTGAGTAACAGGACATCCTTGATCCAGTTGCACACTGCCACAATGTGATTAACTTCAGAGAGTAGGGAATTTAGAGTTCCATGGCGAAGACTAACTAATTCTGTCATTCGCAAGGCCGTCCAAACTCCTCCCTGTAAATTCAAGCTACCTAACCAATGTCCTATTTGGGGTGGTAAACTGCCGATCGCCTTAGCACTAGTTTGATTTAGTCCCAATCCTTGTAAGGTACACTGGCTGCACTTTTGTAAATCCACCTTACCGTCACAGATTTGAGTACCCCATTGCATTAGCGTTCCCCGTTGGCAGCTGACAGTGGGGGTATGGTAGGTAAACACCACGGGGATTTGCCGTTGTTTAGCAGCTTTGACTAACCGCAGGGAAACGCCGCTTGTGAAGGCATGGAGATGCACTAAGTCAGGTTTTTCAGCGTCAAGAATTTGGCTGAATTCTGAGGCAGCAAGGCGATCGCCTTCTCCATAGATTTCTCGGATATTTTTTACTTGATGTGATACTGCAAAGCGGCGTACTCTTAGCTGGTGATGTAGGTAGGACTGATTTTTCTCCCCTGGAGCAGCCACCAGTACCTCAACTCCCTGTTGCTGCAAGTAGCGCGATAGAGCTTCAACATAGACCTCTGTACCACCTACAGGGTCAGGATAGAAACCGAAGGGGACTTGGATAACTTTCACTTTAGGTTGAAGTGATGGGAAACTTCTGGGTTGGGCTGTGAACTACGTATTTGATGAGAGAATTTTGTCATCATCCTAAAAATTTAGATTTAAATCTCTTTATTAGCCACAAAAAATAATCCTTGATTAGCTTATTTCTTAATTTTTCCCCTTCTGGCGTTTTTATTTTCCGTATAGCCTGCCAGTTAGGCTGTCCACTATGTAGCAAGCCATTCAATACACTTGGCCAGGGATATTCAGAAACATAGTGTTTATCACCCAGGACAATTCTTTCAAATTGCCAAGGATCTAAAATTGAATTATCTAAAGCATATTCGCACACAGACAATAGATGCTCCATATTCCATATAGCAGGCTGAAGCTGGCTATAGAATGGAAAACTCTGAGGAACACTATATAATTTCAGATTATCAATATAAACCCGTTTATCTTCCCAGTCAGAATTATATGTTAAAAAACTGACACAATTCAGTTGGTTTTTATAAATTGTCCTTTCCAGTTTTGATAAATACGATTCAGATATTTTATCTAAAGGGATTAAATCTTCTAACAACAAGTAAGCATAGTCTAAATTGCTGTATTTATCTTTTAGGCATTTCAAACCTGAATATAAAACAATCAACCATTTATCTGATTCAACTGTAATTACGTTCGGGTGATTAATATTTTTGCCATCTGTCAAAAACCAAATTTCTGGGTGATTAGGCCAAGCATAGTTTAGATATTCTAGAAAATAGTTGCAATATTTTTCATATCCATGATACGTAACTATAATTAAAAGCATTTATCACCTTCCTTTAACATAATAAAAAACACGATTTAAATGGAATTTAATAGTTAATTATGACTAGAAAATTCTATAAATCGGACAGACTTGTAGTTCATCTTGCTAAAATTCTTTTAGTTTGTCGGTAAGCTAAGGCAATCGCCTCTGCCTGTTCGTATCCTAGCCATTTTGACAACTGTCGCAAAGTTTTTGGACTGGAAGGAAGATAATTTGGGTTCAGGTGATGAATTTTGGCAAAAACCTCGGAGAACTTTGGACGGTTATACTCAAAATAGAATCGGGCTATTTGTCCGTAAACTTTTTCTAATGCAATAAGACGCTCTGGAGTTATGCCACCATTAGCTTTCCAAATATCCTCTACTTGGCAAGCATTCAGGAAGCAATCCTGAACAAAGTTAGCAGGGTGACGACGCGATAAGCTATTATTAGTTTTTTGAACTCGATAATCTGCTTGCACACCAGGTACATAAACAAATTTACCTCCCACTAAAGCTGCATCTAAAAAAAAGCGAGCATCCTGAATAATTGGCAGAGATTCATTCCAACTTCCAATCGCTTCAACAATCCGGCGGTGGTAAACTAAAGCAGCAGGCGGTGCCCAAAAATCTGTAAACAAAGCAATCTCTGGATTAGGATTAATATCTTCAATCTGCCTCACTACAACTTCCCCTGGATAAAAGTTGTTATCTTCCCCTTCTTCTAGTTTTTGCCAGTCTGAATAGGCTACATCTGCACCAGTTTTAACAAGAGCATTTACCCGCTTCTCTAATGCATCTACTCGCAAAAGGTCATCTGCATCTAAATACTGAATGAATTGACCCTGAGCCAGTTTTGTGCCTCGGTTACGTGCTGCACTAGCACCTTGATTAGATGTAAACTCTGCTCTGACTTTTGATCCCAATGAGCGAATCAAAGTTGCAGTATTGTCAGTTGAACCATCATCAATTAGGATAATTTCATAATCTTTTAGGTTTTGATTAAAGACACTTTCTAGGGTGGCTGATAAAAATTTTGCTGCATTGTAGCAGGGAATTATTACCGAAACTAAGGGCATTTTCAGATCCTAACTTTAATTTAACTAAAGATGTTCAAATATAATAAGTGTTCAGAAGCAATTAATTACACAAACTATGAACTAAAAGTCTTGCCTAATAAAAAAGCAGTATGTCATTAATTATGTGTAACTACTTATTTTGTTAAATTTTAGTCAAAAACATTAACGAAAAAGTAAAGAAGACCGCGCTGGAACTAATTTAAAATTACCTGACATTCGGTCAAACAGAGCAGCGCTCCAATTTCTTGAGTAGGGCAACACGTCATAAACTATAGCTAATAGCAATATAGCAGTCAAGAATCTAGATAGTCTAGTTCTTAGTAATCGATGAATCAGACGATGACTTAAAGGAAGCTTTTGAATATAAGCAAGTATTGCTGTAGATTCTGAGTGAATATTGACACTATTAGCTGTTTTTTGTAAATCATGCCAACGCATGGCTGAAAAAATAGCAGTAGTTAATAGAGGTTTTTCGTATTGCATTAGCTGAAAATGGAAAACGGTATCAAACACGTTTTGATAACTTTCAGATAATCTGATATTCATTTTTTTGATAAATTCCAAATTAACAAAAGTAGCATCTTGTGGAAAGTCAACAATTCCCAGACCTATTACACTTGGGTCATATCTCCAAGCAGCACATATTTCTCCAAATGAACCTGACTGATTAATTTCAATTCTCATGCCACTAATCCATTTGGGATTGTCTATAAGTTTAGATATTTCTGCAAGTGTTATTAAAGAATTTTGTAGTAATATGTCATCACTATTCAGCCAATTGAACCACGTACCAGTCGCTAATTCAATGCCTTTATTAATTGCACTTGCTTGCCCCTGGTCTTTTTCACTCACCCAATATGTCAGCCAAGGCTCATACTTTTTAATAATGTCAACTGAATTATCAGTACTCCCGCCATCAATAATAATATATTCCAAATTGGGATAGCCCTGAAGTAATACTGAGCGAATAGTTTCTTCTATAAACTGACCATAGTTATAATTTGGTGTCACTATGGTGATTTTGGGCCATTCTGACCCATCTGGCATTTTTTCAGGTAATTTCTGAGTTTCATCTGTCCAGGGCCAGCCAATTTTTCCTGGCAGTGGTAGAGGAAGTGTACTTAAGTTTTGGCCACTCATTTTGAGGCTATCCTATAATTAGTTAAAGTGCTTATAAAGATTCTTTATCATCTGCTAATAAAATGAGCCATAGCACACTTTTATTAAAAAATAACTAGCCAATCCTAATAATTAACAAGTATAACTAGGTAATCTAGGTCAATTTTGATATAGCTGACGATATAGCTCAATATATCGCTGGGCTTGTAGTTCTAGTGGGTATTCTTCTAGGATGATCGCTCTACAGTTTTCACCCATAAGATCGCGTTGTTGGCGATCTTCTAAAAGCTGGACAATACCGTTACAGAAATCTTGAGCATTTTCTGGTGACGCCAAGTAACCTGTGACACCTGGACGCACTAGATCGGGAACGCCGCCAATTTTGAATGAAACTATTGGCGTTCCACAGGCCATACTCTCTTGCAGCACCAAGGGTAGATTGTCAGCACGGGTGGGAAAAATGAACAAGTCAGCAGCAGAATAGGCAATACATTTGAGGCGATCGCCACTGACGTAGCCCAGATTTAGGTTTCCCATCCCCACAGATTGCGATATCGCTTCACCACCATCACCAATAGTAATCAGTACAGTTTCGGCTTTTAGAGATTCTGGTAAGCTTTGTAGAGCTAAAAGAAGCAAGTCACTACCCTTACGAGTATCTTGAAGGGATTGAGAGGCAAACATCAAGACCTTTTGATTGGGCAGTATACCCAGAAGCGAACGGCATTTTTGAGGATCGAGGGGCTGATAGGCTTCTGTATCAATACCGTTGGGAATGCAATGAATTGGCAATTGGTTGAGCATGCTCTGCTGCACTTGCTCAGTCAGCCAATGACTGAGAGTAACAATAGTTAAATGAGAGCGACTATAAACCCAATTTTTCAGCTTCCACTCTAGGCTGGTATTATCTCTGGCAATAGCTGGATAGATATTCGGATAAGGACATTTGCCACATCCACTTTTCCAGCGATCGCAATCATAACTATAGGCACAATGCCCAGTAAAGCTCCACATATCATGAAGCGTGAATACAGCAGGTTTACTTTCTGTCAATGCGGGAATCGCCAGGTAGTTAAAAAAACCTGTATGCAGGTTATGAAAGTTGAGAACATCAGCCTGTTGGTAAAAGCTATGCTGGGGAATATCAAAGCTGCTGAATAGGTGGATATAATTTAGCCCAAAACGCCCAGTAAAGCGATAAAGCTGGTTTTCCATGCGGCGTTTAGTGGTAGGAACTGTCGCCACGCGATCATTACTATTTTTAGCTGATCCCACGAGTAATCGCGAATTAACACCCTGTGCTAGCAAACCTTGGTGTAGTCGGTAGCCTGCGATCCCTGCACCACCACCAGTATCTGACTGATTTATGTGTAGTATATTCATACTACTATTTGATAGCCTCCATAAAAATAGAGTCAGGTTTGTAAACACTTCCGTCAACTTCTGTATCAAGATTAAAACTAGTCCAGTTCGGGATATAACTGGCAGTAGCTGTTTGCTGAATAATATTCTGAAAACCGCATTTTTCTAAAAGAGTTTTTAGTGAATAGTTGTCATACATCCATTGGTGAATCTCACCCCCTTGGCGAAAGCGCCCAATTTCTAAGGCGATATATTCTTTACCCAGCAATAATTTGAGTAATGTTTCCCATCGGTAGGTCGGATAGCGGAAAAAGCGATAAATTTTCTTTAAAAATTGCTTTATTTCACTTTCTGAAATTGGTTTATTTTGCATATTTTTTCGACGCTGTTCAGCAGACAAAATAAAATTTTTACCTTCAGCACCTATCCTCTGGATAACAAATTCTTTATTGGTGATCAACTCTTTAGACAAATATTTTCCCATTTCTCCACCAGATTTATTTCTAATGGTTTGATCATACATTTCTAATAATATCCATTCATAGTTATCAGCCCATTCCTGGGAGCCATATCTAGCTTTCTCTAGAGCTAATAAATAGGTTATGGCTATTTGTTCTAAATCTGGAACGACTACTCTTATTACGCCTTGAGGGGATAAGACACGATAACATTCCTGCAAAAAAAACTCAGCGGATGATTTAGTAAAATGTTCTAGAACATGAGAGTGGTAAACTACATCAAATGATGCATCTGGAAACGGAATTCCTTCGACTAAGTTATGGCCAATTATACTTTCATCTGTTGAAGTAAAGTCTATATTAGTCCAAGCATGATGAAAGCGACGACCACAGCCAAGATTCAAATAATTAAACGTTTTATTAGAAATCAACATATTCTATAGACAGCGCCGATAATTTTCATAACCAATACTATTTAGCCAAGTTTCTCAAAACAAACATATAGCGTATGCCCTGGAATCAAATTTCGCAGAAAAGAAGAATTTTTTAGTATGGGTTTTAGAATATGATGGGAAACTCGACGGGTTATTTTTTCCAACAAGATTAGCTTTGGCATCGGAAATAATTGATCTGACAAATAAGAATCAACGTGGTAAGTAGCCAGAGGTTCTATCCTGAATTTCTTAACTCTAAGAGGAAAAATAGAGGTAAGGCTATCGAAACTTTTTTGACTCCATCGAGTCATATGATGAGGTGGCTGATCTAAGAGATGATTTTCTATTCTTTTCAGGAAAGATTCAGCATTCGGTACAGATATGATTAAATTTCCCCCTGGCTTAACTAGCTTAATCAACGATTCTAAAAAAATATAAGGATCTGAAATATGCTCTAAAACTTGAAATGAACAAACGGCATCAAAGTAGTTTGCCATATCAATGGAAAAATCATGTACGTCTAATTTTAAAACAGGAATTCCCTTTTTTTGGGCATATTTAACTGCATTTGAATTTAACTCAATGCCCTGGGCATCTAATTTTAGTTTTGTACATAGACGTTCTACAAAAGCACCTCTTCCGCAACCTACTTCTACTACTTTCTGACAATTTTCTAAATCTTGCAGAGCAACATTATGCTCCCATTTTTCAGGCATATAATACCAATCATACTTTTCAAGTTGCTCGTAGAGCTTATCAGAACCAGCAATATCAAAAGGTACAAAAAACATTAGATTTGTCTGATTACAGCGATACAGATAAATTTCTTCCTGTTCACCAATTTCCTCTGTAATATCTATTTGAAATTGCTGATGCCAAGCTTCAATTATCTGACTTCTCTTCAAAATAGTTAGTATAGTGACATCGCTAGATTTATTAATAGGACTAAACACAGTCATTGTGTCCTCACTGAGAATTAGTTAGTTGTTAGCTAAAACAGGGTTTTGTTCTTCCCAAGGTAAATCAATCATTACCACACCAATATTATTATATTCTTGATACCTTGCTAACTTAGTTCCAGTTTCGTTAATCGAAAAACTAAGTATATGTTGGTGATAATCAAAAGTCTGGATCATTGGCTGGTGAGCACCAATGCTAATGAAGTAATGATCTGGCATTAAAAACATAGAGGGAATTTTTATCGAAACCTGATGAATCCCCACATTCCTTTCATTGATTTTTTCAGGTTGGCAGTCTGATTGGTGACTAGTAAAGACTACTTTGCCATCATGAGTTTCAACCCGAAAAGATAGCTCTATGTCTTTGATCAAACTTGTAACTTCATAAAGTATTTTGATATAAAATGGATAACGAATATCTATTTCTGAAGAAATTTCATTATGATGATCAACAATTGAAACTTCTCTAAAAAATATGGGCTTATTAGTACTAGGCGTTAGCTTTTTAATGGCACTACTATTACTATTACTATATGATGCTAAATAGTTATAAACTACTGAATTAACATTTCCAATGCTATCAATCTGACCGGAGTTAAGCAATACTCCCTTAGTGCATAGTTGTGTAACAATGCCCATGTTATGGCTGACAAAAATAACTGTTCGTCCTTCTTTACCAACACTCTCCATTTTGCCCAAGCATTTCTTTTGAAACTGAGAATCTCCTACTGCCAGAACCTCATCTACAATCAATATTTCTGGTTCTATATGAGATGCAACAGCAAAGGCAAGACGCACATACATTCCAGAGGAATACCGCTTCACAGGGGTATCTAAAAACTTTTCTACCTCGGCAAAGTCTACAATCTCATCAAACTTGCGTTGAATCTCTGCCTTACTCATGCCCAGAATTGCACCGTTGAGAAAAATATTTTCCCTACCAGTCAACTCTGGGTGAAAACCTGTACCCACTTCCAATAAACTAGCAACTCGCCCTTTAATGTGAATTTTTCCTGTTGTTGGTTCCGTAATCCGGCTGAGAATTTTCAGCAGGGTAGATTTCCCTGCACCATTTCGGCCAACAATACCTATTCTGTCACCTTGCTTAATCTCAAAGGAAATATCTTTTAATGCCCAAAACTCTTCGCGAGTGGAATTATATACTTCTTTGTCAACAGGTTGGAAGATTTTTTTACCCAGAGACTTCGCGCCATTGCTGATTGATTCTCGTAAAGATTTATATTTGCCTTGCCTGTCTTGCTGATGGCTGAGAACGTACTTTTTACTTAGATTTTCTATTCGGATTACTGTATCTGACATTGGCGCTTTACTCTGTCAAAATAGCGTTTTCATCAATATGGATCTAGTGAGGGTTGAAATTTTCTGTTAGATCACATCCGCAAATGTCCGTTCCATCCTGCGGAAGTACCAGATACCACTCCAGAGTAACAAAACCACTAGGGCCATAGAAAGCCCAAAACCAGGTAAGTACAGCTTCGACTCTCCGCCTAAAATCGCCCAGCGGAAGCCATCTATTACCCCTACCATTGGGTTCAAGCAATAAATTAAGCGCCACTGTTCCGGCACAATATTACTACTAAAGCCTACGGGGGATATATATAGGCCAAACTGAACTATAAACGGCACTATATAGCGAAAATCTCGATATTCTACATTTAGTGCTGCCAACCATAGCCCTACTCCCATGGAAGCGGCAAAGGCAATGGCAGTGAATAATGGCAGTGTTAGTATCCGCCAACTGGGTACATAGTTAAACCAAGCCATCAGCCCTAACAGAATCATGCCAGAAACCATAAAGTCTACAAAGCTGACAATTACTGCACTGGTGGGCACAATCAGACGGGGGAAGTAGACTTTTGAGATCAAGTTGGCATTGCTAATTAGACTGCCGCTACACTCACCAAGGGCATTGGCAAAAAACTGCCAAGGTAGCATGCCAGCAAATACCAGAATTGGATATGGTACGCCTTCTGAGGGTAAATTTGCCAATTTTCCAAAGATTACGGTGAACACTACCATTGTCAAAAATGGTCTGATTAGTGCCCAAACCATGCCAATTGCAGTTTGCTTGTATCGGACTAGAATGTCACGCCAAGCTAGAAAGTAGAATAGTTCTCTATATTTCCACAAATCTCGCCAATACTGGCGTTCTGTGCGTCCGGCTTCTATCACCAATTCTTGCTGGGAGGCAATTTCTTGACTACTCATGGTTAGTATTCATCGCTTAACGCACAAACTGGAAATCTTTGATGCCGTAATAGCCAACCTGCCCTGCTTGCCTGCGAGTAAATTCTCCCACAGAAGGGTTTCCTTGGGGATCGATGACTCCTGTTGCTTGCTGCCACAGTTCTTGTGGCGCTAGTGAAAGTTCGTAGGTGCTATGGTCGCGCTTACAGACGTGATACCACTTTGTTTGCTGGCACTGAGGACACCAGAAAGCTTCTAACCATTCTTTTTGTATAAGAACTGTGGTTTGGTTGGCAACTAACATTAATGCGCTCCGGCGGCTCATGCCCCGTTGCTCTAATTGTCCTGCTTGATCGGCAAACAGATGATATTTCTGACTCCTGCTATCGAGATAGCAGTTATGAACTGGACAGTAGATAGCTCGGCGTTTTGAACGTTTCCGATTTCGGTCACACCTTCTCTGCAATTCGACCTCCCACATCAGTCTGTAGACAACAAAGTCTGGAAGGTTACGTTAGAAGGACTGAGATCAATAAAGACCATCGAAGCCCATCTTTTGAATTAGAAACTAGCTATTTAATATAGCTGATGCTGCAAGCAAGGCTATACCCTAGTAAAGGGTAGCAGTCTGTACTTATGCTGTCAAACTTATTTTGTCCGACTGGGAGACATGGTTCTCACCTCGTCAGCTAGTATCGCTTGTTGTAAAACTTCTAAGTATTGTTGAGATATTATTCTGGGTGTGAAGTGCGATCGCAAATACTGACGACCGGCTCTCCCCATCCGCTGCCCTAATTGCTGATCGTAAATCAACAAGCGAATAAATTGGGCAAGACTATAACTGTCTCCATTATCAAATGTGGAACCACATTGAGCTTCAGTAATTAGTTGTTTGAGATAGGAATACTGAGAACAAATCACTGCCACTGGTCGTCCTGATGCTAAAGCTGAGTAAATCTTACTAGGTACGACCAAGTTTTCTGTAGATGCATCCACGCTCACTAGTGACAAATCGCAAGCTGTTAGGGAATAGGGCAGTACCTGCTTGTCTTGATACGGTAGAAATAAGAAATTTTTCAAGCCGAATTGCTTCACTTGGAGTATGGCATCATCACGTTTGGCGCCACTGCCAATGAAGACAAACTGAACTGGCTCATCTTGCAGTTGTTTTGCCGCTTCCAGGATAGTTTCTATATCATGACAGCGGCCCATATTCCCTGAGTAGAGTACGGTAAATTTTTTAACTAGGTCGTACTTCCAGGCAAACCAGTTTTCTTGCTTGGCAATTGGGACAATCACTTCTGGGTCTGACCAACTGTGAATCACAGAAATCTTATCGGCTATCTGCGGACAAATGGCAGTCACCTGCTGTTTCATCCCCGGACTGAGTACCACAATCCCCTTAGCTTTTAGCCAAACCTGTCTGTTAATTGCCTGCCAAACCCGTGTGATCCAGTGATCCTTTGAGATTACTCCTAGTGCGATCGCAATATCGGGGTAAAGGTCATAGAGTATGCAGATATAGGGCAGTCGGAACAAGACATACATCAGATATCCGATAACTGGCAAAAATGGGGGAGCTGTAGTTAGTAACAATATGTTGCGACGACGGCAATTTTTGAACAGATGGAGTGCAGCCCGCAAGGTGTATAAGACACCATTGACGGCTTTACCACGAATTCGTCCTGGCCATAATTGAGCAGTGCGCGATCGCTGAATTCGGATTCGACCCGCTTGTTCAACGGCTGGAGCATTAGGAGAGTTAAATGC
Organism: Cylindrospermum sp. FACHB-282; assembly: GCF_014697195.1. Classification (GTDB taxonomy): domain Bacteria; phylum Cyanobacteriota; class Cyanobacteriia; order Cyanobacteriales; family Nostocaceae; genus Cylindrospermum. The sequence continues at coordinate 34,089 of NZ_JACJRJ010000011.1, forward strand.
ATATCCAGGCTGGCTGGTAAATACCTCAATATCTATGCCTTGCTGCCCTAACTGTTTTACGAGTTCCTCAATCAACTGCCCCGTAGCAGCATAGTCTGGAGGGAAAAATTGGGTGATTACAGACAATTTGATGGATTGCTGAGTTTTTATAGAATCCTGATTTTCAGGTTCTAGTCTCGTAGAAATGGATGGTGACAGTTTTTGATTAATCCATTCATTAAGTCTCATTGGCTGTATCCTACAGTAGAAATCTTGTTGAAGATGCTGCTGAACTACTCAAATTTAGGCTCTAGTTTTTGAAATAAATTTGATGTTCTGCGTTCAGTCCTACCTTATTGCTTGAAGGGCAGCTAAAGTAGCTGAACTTTCGTTCTATATTCTTGATGAATTTAAGCCACATCAAACTATCACTTTTTGAAAAAAAGATGGAAAACAATATCACCAAATAGCCCATAGACTAGATATACAGGGCAATCTAAACAGTGAATATACCCCAAAAGTAGCAGCCCGACAACAAAGAAAATCACTGCTATTGTTATTAGTAACCACAGATAAGCACATATTTTAATAAAGGTATAACCACGCTACTTGACACAGTGCTGTAGATGCAAGCAACAACCTAGTACTTAACTACTTTATACACATTGCACGATAAAAATTATCATGCAATGTTCGCGATGTAGTTCCATTCAAATTTATAAAAACAGTTGGCATGACGGCAAGCAGAACTACCTCTGCCAATATTGCGACGCTGAATAGTTATGACATCTACCAGTCCTTTATTGATCACCTTGACCATCTGAACTAGTAAAACTTTCATGACCTACGTTGAGGGTAAAAAAAGATACACACAGCAATACTTAGCTTGGTTGTCAGACCAAACTTTTAGCGACTTCAAGTCTACGGTTATTATTAAAGCACCAATTGGATTATTGGCGTACTACTTGAATGACTATCATGTTCCTATTCTCACATAAATTATCTTTTTGTTATGCAACGCCATAGAGATGGCACAGAGAGCTTGCTGTCAGTGCTTGCTCACTAATAGTGAAAAATTAAACTTTAATGCCTGAAAATCTACACCTCATATTCGATCATTTGCGTCAATGCATACGTTCTAACATATTATCTCTGCACAAGAATGCCAGCCTCCCATACTATTCGACAGTTTACAGGCAAAGAATTTTTTACCATTATTCACTACGTCAAGATTTACACACTCTTACCCACTACGTCAAGACTTACATACTGCAAAGTTTTTATGCAAAGTGTTCTGGATTTCCTCTTGACCTCGATGTTTATGTAACTCTATACAAGCTTCGCTAATTACATAGCGGTAATTACTTAAGCAATTCAAAATTATTACTTCAGCATTTAAAATTTTAATAAATAAATAATCGTGAGTTTAGAGAACATTGAATTTTTATGCATTAATTCCGATATATCTGGCGGCACAAAAAATCTTACTCTGAGAAACTAAAGCGAGCAAGGCAAAAACATGGCTGCAGCCATCGTTTGCAGGAATAGTTTAGCTCAACTTTATCCATAAAAAGATTAAAAAATGTGCCTGTTTTGCACAATGAAGTAAAACAAAGACATCAGATAGTAGTGACCCCTACCGCTTGGGAAAACATGAAAACCGAGGCAACTAACTAGTAGAGGTATTAGTATCAGTGAGTTAATAGAAGAATTTGGAAAGCGACTAAAGTCGCCTCCGACTTATCCCCATGTCTGAAGCCACTTGCTCTGCGTCTGGCTTTCCGGTCAAAATATTTTTGCAAACTAATCGTGCTTTGAAGAGTCAGGCATAATTGTCTCCTGAAGATTCACTCCGCTGAGGTTAGCCCCTCGGAGATTTGCACCTCGGAGATTTGCACCTCGGAGATTTGCCCCTGTCAAGTTCGCTTCTTGGAGATTAGTCCAACTCAAGTCAGCCTTGCTCAAGTCAGCCTCCCTCAGGTTAGCGCGCAACAGGTATGCACTATTGAGGTGAGCCTGGCTTAGATTAGCTTTGTACAGGTTTGTTTTATAAAGGTAAGCCCCCATCACTTCCGCCTCATATAGGGTTGCTTCACTTAGGTCAGATGCAATCAAGTTAACTGCAACTAGGTTGGCGAAACAGAGATTAGTCCGGCGAAGCGTCGATGTACCCAAATCGGCATCTCTCAAGTTAGCGCCTCTGAAGTCAGCCCCAATCAGGTTAGCATCAGCGATAACAGCGCCTTTGAGATTTGCCTTACTCAAATCAGCTCCAATCAGATTGGCATAACTTAGATTTGCGTATGTAAGTATGGCATCACTCAAGTTAGCTGCACTCAGATTAGCTGTACTCAGGTTAGCTTCAATGAGCTTGGCTCTGTAAAGGTTAGCGCTACTGAGGTCTGCACCGCTGAGATTTGCTCGCACCAGTAAAGCATTTTCTAACTCTACCCTACTCAAGTTTACTCCTTGGAAGTTAGCTCCTCTGAGGTTATCCCCTTGTAGATTCGCGGCGCTGAGGTCTGGTGCAATCTGGGGATTTTTCTCTCTCCACTCAATCCATGTAACTGCACCTGCTTTTAGTAAAGCCAGATGCTCTCGATTTGCCATTTTCTCTCCTTTATTCCTGACGTCCACTTTGGGGATTTGCCCGGCCAGCGACTCTTTCAATCGCCGTTAAGGCTCCTGCTGCACCTGCAATAATATTCTGTTCTTGTCCACCTAAGTAAAGGCGCCCAAAGCTGCCTACAGCCTGAACCTCAAGGATATTAATCGCTGCTGCTTTCTCTGCTTCATTCGCAGCCAGTGCGGCGTAAGCGGCAGGCTCAACTTCTAATACATACAATGTTTGCCCTGCTAGTAGTAGCTGTCCCCGTCGCGTGCGATTGATAAGTTGTGTTTGGTAAGCATCTATGTTGCGTATGATCTGACTAGAAACGACACGAGGTTTGAGACAATCCTCTTTGTGGACTCCTAGTGCCGCTAAAATGGCTTGACCAGCAGCACGGGTTTCGCCTTGGGAGCTAGAATGAATTTCCAATAGACCGTATAGTCGTTCGACTACCTGGACACCCGGTCGGACAGAGGCAGCTTTGAGGGCGATATCTGTAATTCGATTAATTTCGATGCCAGGAGAGATTTCAATCCAAAGTGATGTATCCCCTGGTAATGGCAAGAAACCTTGGGCTACTGTTCCCATATATGCGGCATGTTGAGGTTGCAGGCTGTCGAGAAATACGAAACTGCGTAGCTCTATTCCCAAGATTTTGCTCTCCAGTCATGAGGTAAAAGTTATCTCTTGCAATACATGAGTGTACCGTTAAACTAGGCGTAAGGCTAAATAGTCTTAATAATAACTGGAGTTGTACTTTTGACCGTTGCTAACCATACCTAAGATATTCATTCGGGAAATTTTCAGGTTATCTAAAGCTCGCTTCAGTACGGAGGTGTCGGTTTTTTCAATTCTCACTAGTATCAACATACCGTCAGTTAGGGGTGCTAGCAGGCTAGCATCAGCTAGTCCCATCAAGGGGGGAGCGTCATAGATTACTAAGTCAAAGTTGTTTTGGAAGTCTGCTATCAATCCCTTTATCTTGTCAGACGAGAGCAATTTTGTCGGATCTAAGGGTATGGGCCCAGCAGTGAGTACAGATAATTGGCTCATGGAAGGTAGCTGCCGGATTGCTTCCTCTACTGGCAAGTTTGTAGAAATTAAATTACTCAATCCCCACAGGTTATTTAAATTTGATAAGGTGTGAATCTTGGGTTGGCGTAAATCGGCATCCACAAGTAGTACTTTTTTGCCCATTTCTGTAGCTATTTGAGCGAGATGGAACGCAACCGTAGATTTACCGTCACCAGGCATAGCTGAACTGATGATTATCGAGCGAATCTGGCGCTCATTACCTAGTAGTTGAATGTTGGTATGAAGTATCCGTAAAGATTCTAAAAATTCTCCTGAATATTTGCTGAAGTCTTGCTCTGTTAATCCAGGCAAGCTGGGAACATCATCAGGAAGAGAATTTGAGGTTTCTGCTAGAGATTTTTGTGTTTTTTGTGAGGCTAAATTGCGGTTTTGAAGTCGCTTTTCAAATGGAATACTTCCTAATAGGGGCAGCCTGATATTCTCCTTCAAAATATGGACGCTATGATAGGTATTATCAGTCCTTTCTTTCAGTAATGCTACACCAATTCCTAGGAGGATACTCGCGCTCAATCCTGGTATGAGGATATTTATAAGATTTGCAGAAGATATAGGTTTGTCTGGCTTATATGGTGCCTGAAGTATTTGCCAATCAAGTTCTGTCTGGGATATCTGTATTTGGAGATTTTCACGGGTAGAAAGAAAGCGATTTAAGCTCTCATTGGCTACCTGTAATTTTCGCTGGATTTCGCTGTATTGTCGTGCCAAGATTGGCAATTGCTTGCGTTGTTGTTCAAGTTGATTTTCAGTTTTAGCCAGCTCTTGGCTTTGCACTTCTAATATCTGAATTTTAGTTACTAGTTCTGCTACTTTTATACCCAAGTAGCGCTGTGACTCTTGGTTTAACAAGGACAAGATAGTTTCCCGTTTCTCTTTCAATACTTGCATGCTTGGGTTGTCTTCTTGCAAGCGAGTTGACTCCATAGCAATCTGAATGTCTAATTGACGCTGATAAGCAATCAATTGCTGATAGACAGTTGCGTTATTCAGCGCGGCTAGTGTCCCATTTTGTCCCTGTAGGAGAGCTAAATTTTCCTTATTATCTACCAACTGTGAATTAATTATTTGTCTTTGCTGACTCAAATTTCCAAAGGCTGTAGTAATTTGTGCTATTTGATTTTCTGGATCATTAAATTTATACTTTTGTCGGAAAATTTGCAGTTCTTTTTGGATCTGATCCACTCGATTTTGGATAAATGGTAGTTGTTTTTCAACAAATCTAATTCCTTGACGCAACCTGGTTTGGCGTTTTTCTAAACTGTATTTTAAGTAATCCTGAGAAATGCGGTCTAGAACTACTTTAATTCTGTCTGGATCTTTACTACGATAGCGAACTTCTATAATTTTGGTTTCACCTAAACGAGTAATAGACAAATTTCGTAGGAGAGAGTTATAAGTAATGTTTGGATATAAGATTTGCAAATTCTTGAGAATGTTTTCCATCAGTTCCGGACTTTTAAGAACCTGAATTTGACTTTGATAATCTAGATTAGACTTGCCTGAATTAGGATCGTTGACAATATCTACTTCTTTGGAGTCGTTATTCACAGATTCTACTAACAACTGAAAACTGCCTTCATATTCTGGATTCCTTTGGCTGAACATCCAGCCTAATAGAACAGTTACCATTACAGTCGTAGTTACTCCTGTAATGAGTAGCCATCGTCGGCGGACAACGCCTAGAATTTCTGGGAGCCTTGTACCATTCCCTTGGGCTTCGTCCCACGGTAAAGGTTGGGAGGGAAGATAGGGATGTACGAAGTTTTTGTTCTGAGGAGAACTTGATGATTGGAAAGAATTATTCTCGATCATTGATTAATATTTGCTTGGTTAAGCCAGCTAGTATTTGGAATACTGATTGAGAAATCCTACAGGAGGATGTAACTAAAGTCGAGTTTATTGTTATGAGGATTGCAAAAATAAATTAATTTTTTCAGAGAGAGATAGAACTATTCATTGAAAAATATGCTGGCCCAATACTATCCGACTTATTTTTGTAATATGCCTTAGCTGGGAGAGTGATAAGATCCTGGTAATGCTTATGTAGCAGTTAAGCTTAAGTAATTTTAACATAATTTTAAATATGGCTGTGATGATTCTTTACTTCGCTAACTACAGTTCACTAAGATTACTTGAGCCTATAGCATGATAGCAAATTTGTATTTGCTGAAAATGAAGGTATGCTCATTAGATTTGCAGCCAGAAATTATCAACCTTGACAATAAGGAGTCGATTTGACAACGTCAACTGGCAAAACGCATTGGTGTGAGTCTGAGCTTAATTCAGACGCTGTTGCAATGTTACTGCAAAGAAAGAACAGTAGCTAGAGAGGCCTATGGTAGGGCAAACCATGGCTGTTGAACAAAGCAAGCGCTGTAATTGGTGAGTGACCCTGGGACTCAAGCCTGCTGGAGATAGTAATTGAACCGCTCCCGGAGTTGTTCAACTGTCAGATTCTGAGTCCAGTATTCCACCAAGGCGTGACCAAATGCCCAGGCGTTGCGGTCTGGTGAGGCGGAGTTTTCTAGTAACAATGGCCAGAGGGATAGTAGGTCGAAGTTGAGCGGGTTAGTAGTGTCTGTATGCAAAAGTGAGAATAGTTCATAAGCCATTTGTAGCTTGCCAATGACTATGGGCAACTGTTCTACGGGAATTTTTTCTGCTAGCAGATAGGCCAGGGTGGGTGTTCCGGTTGATAGGGTGGAAATGAAATGAAGGACGGGACTTTTGAGGAGTGCAGCTAGTCCTTGGGTGGTTGCCATTTGGAATGTGTAATGGTCGATGATTTTAGCGGCGGCGATGGTTCGGGTTTCTAGGTTACGCAAAAACCTGGTGAGACGCAGTTGCTTGGCTGGGGCGATCGCATCTACTAGTCCCCAAGATAACGCCTCTACTCCCCAAGGGGTTCGACCTGTTTTTATATCTCCGGTGACGATGGGTAAGACTAGATGGCAATATTCTTTGAGAAGCTGAGTGCGATACTCTGTGGCTTGTCGGATAGCAATTTCTTTTGGGCGATCGCCTGTTTGCCAATCATAGTTTGCCTCCCACTGGCGTCCGGGACGCAGGCGATCTACTTGGGTAACAACGGTAATTACGGGTAAGTCTGCAACTTCTGCTTTGATGTCTTGCAGAAAGTCTACATCCATTTGCAAGGCTGGATCGAGGGCTGGGGTAACTAACAGCAGTAAATCGGCGTTGGTGGCGTAGTCTAGCACTAAGTCGCGTAGATTCCCACGATTCACTTGTTCGTAACCTGGGGTATCCCACAGGGTCAGGGTTTCGCCGCTTTGGGTCTGCCAGTGGTAGCTCTGAATTTGGTCGGTGCTGGGCAACACATCGACGGTTGCTAAATCTGCGGTAAATAGTGTGTTAATTAGGCTACTTTTTCCTGAACCTGTGCGTCCTGCCAATAGTATATTTACGGGTTTTTGTTCAACTACTGCGGTTGGTTCTGCTTGGCTGAGGATGTCTCGCAGGGTTTGGGTTTTTGCTTGGGGTAGGGTTGGTGTGGGGGAGGCGATCGCTGAAGCATTTTTACCACTATAAAGTGCGATCGCCTGCCGACATAAATTCCCCAGGGCAGCTTCTCGCAACAACTGGCTCAAATTCATCAGTAATTCCTGAGTTGCTTGGTTGCTGTAGCCCTTGGTGGCTTGCTTTGCCACTGCTGCTACTGGATTTAAAAGCCACTGCGCCCAGTTCCAAGCTTGCCAGAATTTACGAGCGGATGGCTCTAACCGTCGGTAGACTTCATAAGCTTGGTATGCTTGCCCGACTGTGACTTGATTGAGGACAGGTGATAATTTTTGGATCCACTGATCGAGATCGTCTACTGTTCCCCGAATCAACCCATAAGCTTGGGGAACGTAAATGTTAAGTAGGGGATATTTAACTTCGGGATAGTAGATTTGGGCGATCGCTATGACTAAATCTTGGCATCTTGTCCAAAAGGTTTGCCAATCTTCCCACATGGGGCGATCGCTTAGGGAGGCTTTCAGAATCTGCTGTAGTGCTGATTCTGCTTGGCTTGTGGCGTCTTTTACTGCTGATGGTGTTGTAGTATTTTCTGCGGTTGCTGCCAATTCTTGGCGAACTTCTGCTAATACAGTCTCTATCTGGTTTACCGCTGGTTTAGTCCATTTTACCAGTAGCGATCGCCATCCTACAAAAATGAGGGTGAATACAGCCCAAATCCAACTAATGCCCCAGGTGTGGATTTGCAAACCTGCGGATACAAGTAAGAAAATGACGATTGTGGCGATCGGTGTTGCTAATACAATCGACTGCCATATTTTTAAGCGGACCATTGCTTTATACCTGCTTTGGGCTGAGTTCTTATATTGCTATTGTGGAGGTAAATGCTTGTGTGGTGCGTGATGGGTTGCTGGTTTATCATTCATGCTATCAAGGAAATAACATCCTGTACGGATGCCAATATCATTGAATGATAATTACGCAAGATATTTTAAACAATGGAGAAGAAAATCCAATCAAGGAAAGGTTACGGGAATCTGCTGCTCAAATTAGAGAGAATATTCTCAACAAACCAATTCGTTTAAAACCATTTCTTCAAGTTAAAAGTAATGTTGCAGTTGCCGAAGTACACATCCAAGGTAATGTAGTTTTTCGTCGAGAAGCAATATCTAACAATAAAAGTCCAATTCCTATACCCACACCAAAGTCACAAGGAGGGCAATTTGAGCCAGGAATTGACTTCTATAGTCAACGCCTTATGAATACTGATGCTGAATATAAAGTATTATCCACAATTGCAGATGCTCTTGAGATGAACTACGATCTGCAAGTAGAAGGGTATCTCTATCTTTATACAGAACTATACCCTTGCGAAAGTTGTCAAGATGTTTTCAGACAGTTTGAGGAAAAGTTTCCAAATATGAAGGTACAAGTATTCTGGTGCTACCCCTATCCTTAAGAGGAAAAAAAGTTTTAGTACTAGATATATCAAAGTAATTTAGGGAGAGGAAGACATTATGATATCAACACCAAGTCTATCTACAAATTTTAACCAGTATGCACTGAATACAACACCTGAGACTCTTCAGGTTTTATTTAACAAAATTAAGCTAAAACATTATGAAGAATTATATGAACCAGAGGCAGATGGAACTGCTTTACTAGAAGATGATTTAAATGCAGTTATAGAAGTGCTTGGTGACAGCGATAAGCCACTAAACCATCTTAGATATATCTGGATGACACTAATATTAAGTCTAGCCGTAGAACCTACTTTAGAATACTATGATCCAAATAATTCATTACCAAAAATCATTATTAAATTACTGGAGGAATTGTTACGGACAACCATTAATAGTTCAAGTAAAAGTATCAGTATTATTCCCGATAATCTTGATTATTTAATTAATAATATATTTAAATCTCATAAATGTTATTTTCAAAAAGAAGGAGCTAATTTTCAGGCAATCAGTGAGGCATTAGATGTTTTTTATAATGCGATGAGAGTTATCAACTATAACCAAGCAGTAGAAGCAATTTTAGAACTTTTAGATGATTGCTTAGAAGGTTATGCTGTTTTTCCAGGTTCCTATGGGAGACGTGAGTTATTTGACTGGTGGTTATTAGATGTTGTACCAGCCAGCTATAATTTATTGCCTCCTAAATTATTTTATGTGGTTGAAGGAGTAAAAAATAAAGAAGAGATTAAATTACGTCAAACTAGGTTATTAAATAAAATAAGCAATGAAATAAAGTCTTCTATGCCAAAATTAATATTAAAGTCGCATATCCCATACAATAACAATATCTTTACTCCTCCTGTAAAAATGAATATTGGTTCATTTGAATATAGCCGAAAGATAAATAATCTATCAGAAATTACTCAATTAATAGGAATTAAATAATAACTGATTATGAGCGAACAAGAAAAGACTAGCAAAGACCTAATAGGCACATTAATACAATCTCTTCAATCTGGAGAATCAGTTGATGAAGAGAAGGAAATCAATGAAGAACAGAAAAGCTATGGAGAAGAACATATTGCTCAACTACAGGACGCTTGCAATAATTTTCTCAAGAAAGATTTATTTCAAGTTGGGCAATTAGTGAAATGGAAACAAAATCTCAAGAATAGAAAACTACCTTACAAAAATCAACCGGCTATTGTTGTGGAAATACTAGCTGAACCGATTATAAACAGTCAAGAAGAATCTGGTAGTCCCTATTTTCGAGAAACCCTTGACATCATCTTAGGAATATTGGTTGATGATGATACTTTTCTAACTTTTTACTACGATAGCAAGCGATTTGAGGCTTACTAAATCACAGTAGATACAAAAATAGTGTTATCTCAACCTTGCAGAATAATTTTAGCTGCACTCTGGCGCGGCGTAGCTCATCGCAAATGACAACTGTACTAAACTGCTAATATACAAACTTTCTATATAGAAATCCATAGCAGGTTAATATGCAGATGAACCAAAAACTAACCCTCCCCAGCATGGGTTGTGGAACTTGGGCATGGGGAAACCAACTGCTCTGGGGATACAATGAAAGCATGGATGACCAGTTGCAAGCCGTCTTTAACTTGTGTGTAAGCAACGGTGTCACCTTATTTGATACTGGTGACTCCTACGGGACTGGAAGATTAAACGGACGGAGTGAGCAACTTTTGGGGCGATTTTCCAGAGAATATCAGGATTTAGGTAAAGACAATATTTGCATTGCTACCAAGCTAGCTGCTTACCCTTGGAGATGGACTAGACAAGCGATGGTATCGGCTTGCAAGGCTTCGGCTCAACGTTTGGGCAAAAATGTCGATTTGGTGCAGATGCACTGGTCTACAGCGAATTACGCACCTTGGCAAGAGACAGGACTGTTAGATGGTTTAGCTGATCTTTATGAACAAGGGTTAGTTAAGGGGGTGGGACTATCCAATTACGGGCCAAAACGGCTGCAATATGTGCAGAAAAAGTTTGCCGAAAGAGGTGTACCAATTACTTCTTTGCAAGTTCAATACTCTCTGTTGTCTACCTATCCTGTGACGGAACTAGGGTTAAAAGATGTTTGCGATGATTTGGGAATTAAACTAATAGCTTATAGTCCTTTGGCTTTGGGGTTGTTGACAGGCAAGTTTTCGGAAAAAGGCACTTTTCCTAAAGGTATTCGTGGCTTATTGTGTCGGCAGTTATTACCAGGAATGAAACCGCTTTTAGGATGTTTGCGTGAGGTAGCAAATTTCCGAAATAAAACTATGTCTCAGGTGGCAATTAATTGGTGTATTTGTAAAGCTACAATTCCTATTCCTGGAGCCAAGAGTTTAAAGCAAGCAGAAGATAATATTGCTGCTTTGGGTTGGCTGTTGAATGATGGTGAAGTTGCAGAGTTAGATCAAGCTGCTGCGAGTGTGGATAAAAAAATGGTGCAGAATATTTTTCAAACTAAGTGAATTTTCTCATGAACTCAGAGATATTTTTTTATGGACTACTTATTTGATTAAAATTTAAGGATTGCTTTTGATTTATTGACGCATTGACTATAATTGTGAGGTAATTTGTTTTTCATCAGCTAATAACCCTCTTCTGTCACTCTCCGAAAACATTTGCCATTTCTGAATTCTAGAGCTTTTATCTACCAAGCGATTGCACAATTTGTTTCTAAGAATAAATACAACACCCATTTTTTTCTAATAGGATAGGTTGGATTGATTGGTTGATAAGGCTTTCAGAAATTGCCCTCCCGGAAAGTGACAAAAGAGGGATAAACTGTTCATTAAAATCAAAATTTGAGAGAATAGTAATATCCCTTCTATATAATGAGCATGAAACTAGACCGGATTACCAGCAATCCTGCTCGGATGAATGGACAGCCGTGTATACGCAATCTGCGGCTTACAGTTCGTCGGGTAATAGAGTTACTAGCAATCTATCCTGAGCGTGAAGAATTGCGTCAAGAATTTCCTGAACTGGAAGACGAAGATATCCAGCAAGCCCTAATTTATGCTTCTACTTATTTGGATGATCGCATTATAGAACTATCCCCAAGTTATGAAACTGTTGCTTGACCAGGGATTACCGCTGTCTGCGGCTGCTTTATTGTGCGAAGCTGGTATTGATACTATTCATGTTGGTGAGATTGCTTTATCCGCAGCAGATGATACAGAAATACTCCAGAAGGCTCAAGAAGACCAGCGCGTTGTTGTCACCCTAGATGCAGATTTTCACGCTTTGTTAGCTCTCGCTGAAGCGATTTCTCCCTCAGTCATTCGCATTCGTATTGAAAAATTACGCGCTCAAGCACTGACTGAATTATTACTGACAGTTATTAGTGAATGCGAGAAAGATTTAGAGCTAGGGGCAGTTGTAACGGTTGAACCAAGGCGTATTCGTATGCGCCGTCTCCCGTTATTAACTTGAAAGGTGTAACAAAATATGTCGTTTACATCTAATCTGCTCCAGTTCGCCTAAAACAATCGCTAATGCCTGTTGTGCGACTGAAAAATCTCCTAGATGTCAATACTATTTGGTAATAATTAAGAAACAAGCTAAACTCCAACTTCTGGAGAGCGAATAATAACACTTTAAGTATCGGGAATGCAGAGGGGATTATAGCGTGGCTGATGGTGAAGGTGCTGTCAAAATCGAAGAAATTCATCCCAAAGACTTTTTATGGCCGTTCTGGCCTGTTGTGCCAATTTACCCTTATGGCAGACGCCGGACAATCCGTAAAGAAGTAATTAAGGATAGTATCTGGACTTTTGACCAGTTGCAGGGGATTTTTTACGTTGTCGTGCCGATTCGCATGACCGTTGTTAAGCTGGAAAAAGGCGGTTTGCTGGTTTACGCGCCGGTTGCACCAACGGCTGAATGTATCCGACTGGTAAATGAGTTGGTGGCAGAACATGGAGATGTTAAGTATATCATTCTGCCAACTATTTCTGGTATAGAGCACAAAGTTTTCGTTGGCCCTTTTGCTAGATGCTTTATCAATGCACTGGTGTTTGTTGCACCTCATCAGTGGAGTTTTCCGTTAAATCTGCCTTTGAGTTGGTTGGGGTTACCTGGTAAACGGACTCAGATATTGCCTGAAGATAGTCATAAAGCGCCTTTTGCTGAGGATTTTGATTATGCGCTTCTGGGGCCGATTGAACTTGGCCCTGGTCGGTTTGCAGAGGTGGCTTTTTTCCATAAGCGATCGCACACTCTACTTTTAACAGATACCATAATTGCGGTTCCAGAAGATCCCCCGGCGATCGCCCAATTCGACCCCTACCCCTTGCTATTCCATGCCAAGGATAAAGCCTCTGATAGGGTTGCAGACAATCAGGCAAACCGCCGTAAGGGATGGCAGCGGATAACTCTATTTGCTTTGTATTTTCAGCCCAGTGTGTTGAAAATACCGGGGTTTGGTGAGGTGTTTCGCGATGCCTGGAAAGCGCCAGAACGCTCACGGCAGGCTTATTTTGGGTTGTTTCCTTTTAAATGGGAAAGGAATTGGATGCGATCGTTTGCAGCTTTGCGAGGGGATGGGCGTTTATTTGTTGCCCCAATTTTACAAACTTTAATTCTCAATCGCGCACCGAGGGAAACTATAAATTGGGCTGATAAAGTAGCGAGTTGGGATTTTCAGTGGATTATTCCCTGTCATTTTGATGCCCCAATTAAAGCAGAACCTCGGCAGTTTCGCCAAGCATTTTCTTTCTTAGAAAAGCAGCCGGCTTTTACTGCGGGTTTATTTAATAGTAATAGTTATCCTTTACCGGAGGATGATTTTAAAGCATTGAGAGATATTGATGCGGGGTTGAATAGGTTCGGTATTGTCCCGCATCCTAGGGAGAAGGTATAAAACAAGTATGTTTTACCCTAACATACCACTACTAAGAGTATAGTATATTTTGGTTATTGATAATGCTGACATCCATCCGCCAAAGAGATAATTGTAAGGTTCATGCACAAGAAGTAGATAAATTTGATGCCCCATTTACTTGTCCCAAATGTGGCTGCGAGACAATTCTTCGTCAAGGTTCTGTTAAAGTTCATCATTTTGCTCACAAACCACCTGTCTTTTGTGAATATGGGCAGGGAGAGTCTGAAGCACACAGAATTTGTAAACAAAGCATATACGATGAGTTAAAAGATGCTCCAAACGTTACTTTATGTGAGCTAGAAAAAGATTTCGGAACTGTAGTAGCTGATGTGTTTTTTATGTTTAGTGGTGTGAAGGTTGCTATTGAAGTTCAAATTAGCAACTTGACGATGACCAGAATAATTGAGAGAACAGAGGAGTACGATGAGCTAGGAATCTATGTTCTTTGGCTTTCAGTTTTTGATAGCAAATTGGATGAAAAAAAATATGCCCCCAAGCAATGGGAAAAATGGCTGCACGCAACTTACTTTGGACGTGTTTACTATTGGCTAGAAGAACTTGAAATAATACCTATTCACTTTGATGAATACTTACTTTGGGTGGAGTCAACTGACTATGGAGGTGGGTACTATCGAAAGTCTAAAAGATACAGAACGCCAACAGAAGGTTCTATCCTTAATCTTTTGAGCGATTTTAAGTTTAGGGAGCAAAAGGGCGGAACATTTGGCAACATGTATGTTCCTAGTTGCAAGATATTAATTGATAACACAGATGCTTGGTGGAAGTAATAGACTGTAGGTAACATAACAAATCACTGCACTATATGAAAATTGAAACCTTGAAACAACGCTTAGACAAAAATCGTCCCATGACTACTGTTACTCTGCGGATGCCGGAAGATGTGATAGATGACTTGAAGCGAATTGCACCAATACTTGGTTTTTCTGGTTATCAGCCATTAATTCGTGCATATATTGGACAGGGACTCCGGGTAGATTTAGAAAAGGTAGAAAATAATACAATTAATGCTTTAATTGCTAGTTTAAAACGGCATGGTGTGAGTGATGATGTAATTCATGAAGCGTTAAATGAAATCGTTAATGGCTGAGTTTTCCACATTTATTTGTATTATCTATCCAAGGAGAAATTGCTGTGGCTGCTATCACTATTAACATTGCAGACGAGCAATTACAAAAACTTCAAGCAATGGCACAAGAGAGCGGGATTTCTGCTGAAGAGTTATTACGCGCTAGTATAGAAAATTGGCTCAATCATTCCAACAACGATTTCGTACAAGCAGCTAGTTATGTACTCAAGAAAAATACTGAATTGTACCGTCGTTTAGCATGATACGTTTTGCTTTTTTTTCAGTTGAAAAACCCAATAACTACCCCTAACGCTTCATCCCCTTAAACCGTTCTTTCGCTTCTGCAAATGCTTCTTGCATCACCGCTTGAATCTTCTGCGGATCTGGTTTTTTCCCACCCATCAAATCACCAAAGTAGACGCAAGCACCTTCACCTAAAGACCAAGTGTAAGCAGCTGCCCAAGATGCAGCAATTACACTGCCGAAACCGGGGATGAATTTGATTAACTCCCGTGCAACAGCTTGGGCGAGAAAACCACCTGCGATCGCACTCACAATACCCCCAGCTTGGGACGGTGTCAACTTTTGCCCATATAATTGACCCAACAAACCCACCATCGAAACTTGCAACGCTGTCAGAACAGGCATTGTAGCGAAAGGCAGAGGCACTGCGGCGAGAGTTGCTGCCATAATCGCAAAAGGCAAAATATAACGCCTTGCAGCATCCCTGTAGAGGTTGCCGATTTTCTCACCTGCTTGCTGATCTAACAACTGATAAATTGTCTTAGCTTCTGCCTCTGGGAGGAGTTCTGCTAAGTTATCTCGCAACGCCTCTAAGCCGTAAAATACTGGGTTGTAGCCATCCTCTTCTAGAGTAAAATCGATGAGGACAGAACGGTCAGAGATTCCAGCAAAAGCTAGCTGCATCGCGGCAAAAGCCCGATTAACTTCCTCATAATTTGGGGGATAATCAGGATGATCAGCAGTAGCCAGCGGATAAACTTCATGCAAGCAAGTTACCACCAGCAAACAGGGAATCTCTGGATATTTTTGACGCAACTGTTGAGCAATTTGTCGCAGCGTATCAGTTGCGAAATCGTTAATTTTGACAGTGAGAATTAAGACTCTAGCGCGGCGAGTTTCTTTTTGCAAATCACCAACCAACTCCTGAATAATTGCTTCAGTATTTTGGTTAACATCACCTAATCCCACCGTATCAGTAAAAATCAATAACGGCAGATCATTAGAAGGATAAGCGTAGCGTTCGGTGTGTTGGGTGTGAGGGCGAAAACCTTGACCGACAATTTCCGCAGATACCCCAGTCAGCCCCCGAACAATGGAACTTTTACCAGCTTGGGGTTTACCAATTAGCAAAGCTTCTGTAGTTGGTAATTCAGCGCGAACAGTCTCTAAAATCTCGGCAACTTGCGCTTCACTAACACTAAACCACTGCACCACCGTTTGGGCTACTTGGTCTACAGGTAAAAGTTGCGTTAAACTGGCTGTAGCTTTATTCCAGATATCAGCAATCCGATTTTTCCAAGAATCATCAACCGACTCTGTTGTGACAACATCAGTCGGTGTACTCAATTGGGGAGAATCAGCTGAAGGTAAATCAGCGTTACGTTGCTCAGTCATGGGCATCAAAACCGCAGATAGATTCTAACTACATCCTGACGGAGCTTACTATTGAGGTTGTAAAATTCAGCAGCCCCTTGGATTCATTTTAGCTTTGTTATCCCTGTTGCTGCCTCAGAAGACTAAATACTATTCCAACCAACCCCAGCGAGTGCCTTTTTTAATCTCAGTAATTGTATTTTCAGCTACCCCATACTTCCGAGCTAATTTGGCCTGTATCCCTCTGATACCAGCATTAATCTTGAGTTCTTGCTTAATCGCTCTGACACTATCCTCGGTCAATTTTGAGTTACCATTCTCGGAACCCCAAACCTTGCCTGTTCTGTCTTTTCTTGCCATATCAGCTTGATTATCAGCATGAGTACCTGGACTGAGGTGATTGGGATTTACACATGATGGGTTATCGCACTTATGTTGTATGAGAAGTGCTGAATCTAGAGAATTATGTGTGATGAAATAAGCTATGCGATGGGCTTTGTAAACGTTTCCGGCGATTTTTACTCTGCCATACCCTTGGGAGTTTTTAGTCGCCTGCCATTCCCAGCATTCATTGGGGTTATTTGTCTTATTCACTTTTTGCCAGAATCTTTCAATACATTCTGGCGTAATAATATCAGGTGATAAAACTTGATACACTATTCTAATTTTGGTTACTTTTAGTTACTATTACGTATGGGCGATATTGGATTTGAACCAATGGCCTCTCCCGTGTGAAGGGAACGCGCTACCCCTGTGCTAATCGCCCGCAAACAATCATATTAGCATAAATATCATTAAATTATAAGTAATATTTGCCCATTTTTCTCAATCGCCTTGAGGGCAATCATTCCACAAGGTTGTAATTTCGCGCAAACTCTGGTGAGTGCCATTACCTAAGATTAAATGATCTAACAGTGGAATGCCCAAAAGCTGCGCCCCTGATAACAATTGACGGGTTAATTCTATATCTGCATCGCTGGGTTCCAAGTTGCCTGAGGGGTGGTTGTGTGCCACTATAACCCTTGTTGCTCCCTGACGAATGATTTCGCGGAAAATGTCACGGGGAGAGGCTAGGGTTTCGGTGGCGGTGCCAATGGTAATCACTTTTGTACCAAGTAAGCGATTTTTCACATCTAACAGCAGCACTGCAAACCGTTCTTGATTTTGCCACATTAAATCTTGACTCAGTGCAGCAGCGGCAACAACTGGGCTATCAATCATTGTACCATCTGAGGGACGGGAGAGAAAGGCGCGTTTACCTAGTTCAATGGCTGCTAAGATGGTTGTCGCTTTTGCTGGGCCAATTCCGGGAATTAGCATTAACTCAGCGGGGGTAACTTCCCGCATTACTGCTAAAGGGTCGCGTTGGTGTTTGCCTAATTCCTGCAATATATATTGTCCCAACCCTACTGCGGAGAGTTTTCCGGGGCCTTGACCGGTGCCTAGAAGAATGGCGATTAATTCCGCTGTGGCTAAAATTTTTGGACCGTGGGTGATTAATCGCTCTCGCGGACGTTCATTTTCTGGTATGTCGGCAATTCTGAGGCAGTAAGTCATAGAAAAACGCAGAGATTAGACGCCATCGTGGGAGCTATCTTTATTTATCCCTTGTTTCGTCTATAAATTATGCCTATTTGGCAAAATAATTAATATTTTTTGCCTCTGATGAAAGTTGGCGTATTTTCAACATTTGTCGTGCGTTAGGGAACGCACGCTACGCATAGGATGTGTAAAGAGACGCATCAAAAAACAGAAGGATGTAAATGAGTATTCGCATTTTCTATCTGGGAACGATAAAAACATTAATTACTTATTGGTAAATTTGCGTAGCTTTGAGCATATGGTAGGTAATAATTAACTGAGTTAGAGCGAGGGGATAACTTTGCAATGTTTCCCCGGTTGTGCCGGCGATTTTGCCGAGTTCGGGGTTACTTTCGCGATCGCATATATTTCTTAAATAAGGCATATCGGAACACATAATATGCTCTAACTTATTCACCTGTTCCAAGGTGGCATGACCATCCACTTCTAAGACATCTACCGGTTTACTCATATCCCTGTCTAGTCCGAGGCGAATTGCTGACTGAGAATGATCGCTGGTAGAGTTGATAATCTCAGTAAAATCTGGGTGGGGAATTGAGGGACGGAGTACCAACCGCACATTCAGATGGTCATTGGTTTCATCTTCTGCTTCGTTGGGGGGATAGAAACTCACGACTATATCCGACCATTGTCGCTGAGGACGGATATATTGCTCTGAATCTGGTTCGCGTTTTTCTAGTTCTGCCATCACCTGTTCAGGGGTGTAGCCGCGCTTTTGTGTGTCCCGCTTAACTTTCCACTTGGCCCGCAGTGGTTCAGGAGGTGCTAGGTAAACTTTGACATCGTAAGAATCGCGGGCAGCACGGGTAGAATAACCGAGTAATCCCTCAATAATCACGAATTTACTCGGCTTAATGTATTGCGGTGGCTCAAATGTCCCGGTTTTGTGGCTGTAAACTGGTTTGAGTATTGGCTGTCCCGTCCGTAGCAGCGAGAGATGTTGCTGCATAATATCTAGATGGTTACAATCGGGGTGAAGGGCAGTGATGCCAATTTCTGCACGTTGTTGGCGATCGTAACGGTGGTAGTCGTCTGTACAGATGAGGGTGACGTTTTCCGGCCCAAGTACCTGAGCAATCCCCCTAGTCAGTGTTGTTTTTCCAGCGGCGCTGTCACCGACGATACCTAGAATTATTGGACGGCTCATCATACCCCCTCTGACAAGAGCAAGTTTATTACTGTAATTTTCACAGAATAGCTTTAATTTTATTCGGGAAGTAGGTAAGTAATTCAAAGAAAGACGTTGGATGCAACATCTCTACACATACAACGTCCTTACGCTCGTTTATTCCAAAATTACAAACTCCATCGGTTCTAGATCCAGCTGTACAAATAATGCTGTATTTCCAGGATCTGTGTGTTTTTGGATGGTAACGGGTCCCCCTTTACCGTAAAAAAACTTCATTGTGTCGCCACTATGGTGAATGGAACTGTCTACAATGACAAAATCACTCCTTCGCTCAGTGGTTGAGGTATTGTAGGCAATCAAAATCTCGTGATCGTCCAACATTCGAGAAAAAGCTAGGGTGCAATCCCTACCCCAAGGTAAACCAAAGTCGCGGCCATTGCCAGAGATTTGCCGGAAGTACATCCGACCGAAGCGCAGGGCTGGTAAATTTTTAAAGAGGGTGGCAATTTGAGCAATTTCTCGGTAAATGTTGCAGTTTTGATTGAGATAACTTTTCTGGTCATCTTCTAGGTCAAACAGCGCTTCCCGGATCAACTCATCTCCATTGCCTTCACCAGAAAATCCTTGCTCTGTACCGTAATAAATGCAAGGTGTGCCAATAGCACACAGCAAATAACCAATACCTGCAATCACCTGCTGATCAAAGGCACCTGCACCAAATCTCCGTTTATAATTTTGTCCGATTTGGTCATGGTTATCGACGAATGTTACCAGGTAACGCCCCAATTCTCCACGACTTAAGGCTCGACCTCTCAGGGCCTCGTAGCGATTGATTAAATATGTTGGTGCGGCTAGATTCTTGATGGCATTAGGTAAATTTCCGTAGAGGGGAAAATCTAATACTGAGTCCAGTCCAAAATAGACTGTTTGGCTGTCAGTTGATGGGGTATTTGGGCCTGTGTAACGATTGATGGCATCATCATTACCGATTAATTCACCAAACAAGAAAAACCTGCGTTTTCCCAAGCTGTATGCATATTCACGAATTGCCGAACAAAAGTGGGAAATTGATAGTTCGCCAACATGCTTGACAGCATCCATGCGGAAGCCGTCAATGTCAGCTTCGCGCATCCAGTAATAATGGGCTTTTATTAAAATATCCAGAACTTTTAGCCCATCTGGATTGTTCTCGTTGTTGAAGCCTTTGAGTGATAAAAAGTCTCCGTGCTGTGTTTCTGGATAACTATCCCAATTCCTAATTTGACCCCGACGGTGATAGCAATTTTCGTTTCTCAATTCTGTGGGAATTGGTCTATCTTCTCGTCGCCATCCACCAAAAGGAAACTGAATATCGTTGTAATAATAGTAGGGATAATCACCAGGGTAAGACCAGTTGTCTCCTGAATGATTAATCACTATATCTAGAACCACTCTCATTTCTCTTTGATGAGCTGCTTCTACTAAATCAATCAGGTCTTGTTTACTACCAAATCGGGGGTCAATACTGAGATAATTTTGAATCGAGTAGCCGTGGTATTTATCTGAGTCGCGATTTGGGGCGTCGTTGTTTTCAAAGATTGGGCTTAACCACAAGGCAGTGCAGCCTAAATTCTGAATATAATCTAAATGTTCTTGAATTCCTCTGATAGTACCACCGCAAAATTTCTTGAGTTGTTCTTGAGTACCACTACCTGCGGATCTGTCAGGTGTAAAAACTGGACTGCGGTTGTTGTCATCGTGAAAGCGATCAACCATCAAGAAGTAGATAAATTCTTCTCGCCATTCGCGATCGCTATTCCAATATCTTTTACCGGGAATTGGCCGAAAGTCAATCTCAGCGATTGAAGTTGGATCAGTCATAAATACCTCACCTATTTGTAAAATTAGCTCTACTGGGCTAGTTTTGTAACTGCACCCAATAAAGCTAAAACTGAAGCATTGGCTGAAAAATGGATATGGGTAATCCGATTCTTCTGAAACAGAGCCAATTTTTCCTACAACCTGAGAGAGATTTAGATCATTAAAGAGGGAGAATTCATGCCGAAACAAACACTGGGTCTAGAACAAAATGTTTATGATTATTTACTCTCTGTTTCTTTGCGAGAACCAGAAATCTTGACTCAACTGCGGCAGGAAACCGCCCAACATCCGAGGAGTATGATGCAAATTTCTCCTGAACAAGGGCAGTTTATGGCATTGCTGGTGCAATTGTTGGGAGCAAAGAAGACTTTAGAAGTAGGGGTTTTTACGGGTTACAGTTCTCTGGTGGTGGCGTTAGCTTTGCCAACGGATGGCCAGGTGGTAGCTTGTGATATCAGTGAAGAGTTTACAGCGATCGCACAACGCTATTGGCAACAAGCTGGGGTGGCGGATAAAATTGACCTGCACATCGCCCCGGCTATCGAGACTTTAGATCGGTTGCTGGCAAATGGTGAGGCTGAAACCTTTGATTTTGCGTTTATTGATGCTGATAAAAGCGGCTATGATGACTATTATGAGCGATCGCTAAAATTAGTGCGTCCAGGAGGACTAATTGCGATCGATAATGTTCTCTGGTCAGGGGCGGTAGCAGATCCCCAAGTGCAAGATAATCAAACTAAAAAAATTCGCGCCTTGAATCAAAAGCTACATCAAGACCAGCGGGTGAATATCAGTTTGGTACCAATTGCCGATGGTCTGACTTTGTTGCGGAAGATTTAGGTCAAGGGGCGCTGAGGTAAGAGGAGGAATCATTTTTCTCGCTGGATTTTTAATTGCTGCTGTCGCCATTTTTCTTGCTGACGCGCTCTTTTTTCTTCTGTAAGGCTATCAAAGCAGTAGTGGCAAGAAATACCTTCTTCGTACTGTGGTAAAGTTTTATCTTCTTCAGAAATTGGGCGTCCGCAACTCAGGCACAAGTCGTAATTTCCTGCTTCTAAACCGTGACGGACAGCAACTCGCTCATCAAAAACAAAGCATTCACCTTCCCACAAACTTTTTTCTGGGGGGATTTCTTCTAAATACTTGAGAATGCCGCCTTTGAGGTGATAAACTTCGGCAAAGCCTTGGGACAGCAGAAAAGACGAAGCTTTCTCACAGCGAATACCGCCTGTACAAAATAGGGCAACTTTTTTGTTTTTGGTCGGGTCTAGTTCTTGGCGTACATATTCTGGAAACTCCCGAAATGAAGTAGTTTGCGGATTTTGTGCCTTTTGGAAAGTGCCGATATTCACCTCATAATCGTTGCGGGTGTCAATCAGGGTCACTTCCGGATCTGCAATCAAGTCATTCCATTCCTGGGGGTTGACATAAGTACCAACTTGCTGATTTGGGTCAACTTCGGGTAATCCTAAAGTGACAATTTCTGACTTTAACCGCACCTTCATCCGTTCAAAGGGCGGTGTAGCTGTGAAGGATTCTTTGTGTTCTATGTCTGCTAGACGGGGGTCAGCTTGTAAAAATGACAAAACAGCGTCAACTGCCTGACGAGAACCCGTAATTGTGCCGTTAATCCCTTCTGGTGCTAATAAAATCGTTCCCTTAACACCTTGTTCAATACAAAAAGATAATAGGCGATCGCGTTTGTCGGCAAAATCCGGTAGACTGACAAATTTATATAGTGCTGCAACAATTTGGCTATTTTCTGACTTCATCCCTTTCGCAAAAGCACAATCCTAAGTTAATATAACAACAGCAGCTACAATTACCTGCTTTTCTTATTTTATTTTTGAATTTTGAATTTTGAATTTTGAATTTTGAATTTTGAATTGTTTACGGGGGTTTAGCTCAGTTGGTAGAGCGCCTGCTTTGCAAGCAGGATGTCAGCGGTTCGAGTCCGCTAACCTCCATCAAAAATTTGCAAAACGTTGAAACACAACTGAAAGATTATTTGCTGGCATTTGGTAAGTTTCTTTTAATCTGAGGTTTTGTGCTTTAGCCGCTGCCACAACATCCTCTAAATTCCGCACACCCCAATCTGGGTTTTGTGCCTGTAATGACTCGTCAAAAGCTGCATTACTCAGTGCGGTATGTTCTCCGCCTTCTTTAAACGGGCCATATAAATAGAGAATACCATTTGCTGGCAAGATCCGACCAGCCCCCGCCATTAGTCCCAGACAAGCTGACCAAGGGGAAATGTGAATCATATTAATATTGACGATGGCGACAATTGGCAAGTCAGGTAATGCTTCTTTCTCCACTGGCCAAACTGGCGTGCTAGCATCAAGTTCCAGGGGTGGATAAAGATTATCAGCAGGAAAGTATTCAGCCCAGGCGGTGATACTAGCCCTTAATTCCGGGTTTGGGTCAGAAGGCAGCCATTGGCGAGGGGCCAGGTACGGGGCAAAAAATACGGCGTGTTCGCCAGTTCCACTTGCCACTTCCAAAATAGTGCCAGTCGCGGGTAGTACTTCTAAGAGTACCTCTAGGATGGGTTCACGATTGCGCTGTGTTGCTGGTGCATTGTGTCGCGCATCTGCTGGTGTGTTCATATTCTCGTCTTTGCTTGAATACATAAAAATAAAAGCGTTCGTAGTCAGGACTTTAGTCCTTAAAATCCTCTCCCAAAGCGATAAATCCCTCACTACGAACAAAATTTTCATTTTACATTTTATTGTGTCTACCTTA
This sequence comes from Cylindrospermum sp. FACHB-282, assembly GCF_014697195.1. Lineage (GTDB taxonomy): Bacteria > Cyanobacteriota > Cyanobacteriia > Cyanobacteriales > Nostocaceae > Cylindrospermum. The sequence goes on from NZ_JACJRJ010000011.1 coordinate 57,654, forward strand.
GAGACCTCTCTCCTGCAAATGTAGAGATGTTCCCTGCAACGTCTCTACACTCGCCCTTAGAGTGTCGGGAAGGGGGTTGAGCGATTAGGTCTTTTGTATTCCTTAAAAGCGATCGCACACTTTGAAAAATGGCAGAATTAATGGGATGATCCGCTTGTAGTCGGGTTCGCCCTTTTTCGCCACAACATCTGGAGAGCAACTTGCCAAAACCGATTCATTCCACGCAACCACCACTAAAATTTATTCCTCAGCGTTTTAACCCACTTATACTTAAAACTCTCCATTGGTTGCTGCCATTCTTCCTCAGATTTCGCACTCGGCCTTGGCTACCGGCGGGTATTCTCCAGATAGAAGCTAAGAATGCCGAAGTATTAGCCGAACTCTACCAAAAATTCCAGGCCGGGAAAGTTCGCTTTTTGATTGCATTTCGCCACCCAGAGGTAGAAGACCCCCTATCTATGATGTATCTGCTTTCGCGCATTGTGCCACAGGTAGCGCGTCAGCAAAATATTCCCCTGCAATATCCGCTTCACAGCTACTTTCTTTATGATCGGGGAATGACCTTGTGGGCTGGTAATTGGCTGGGTTGGTTGTTCTCTCGCGCTGGGGGTGTACCAATTCGGCGTGGGAAACGCATAGACCGGCAGGCTATTCAAACAGCGCGAGAATTGTTCGCTAATGGGAAAATGCCGATCGCAGTTGCACCAGAAGGCGGTACTAATGGACATAGTGGGATAGTAAGCCCCTTAGAACCTGGTGTAGCCCAGTTGGGGTTTTGGTGTGTAGAAGACTTGCAAAAAGCTAACCGTTCCGAAGAAGTTTTCATTTTACCTGTCGCCATCCAGTATCGCTATGTGGAAGCACCTTGGGGAAAACTCGATTGGTTATTGAGTAAATTAGAAGCTGATAGCGGCTTATCAGTCCAGGAAATTGATGAATCTGCCAACCAAAACCGCGAAGACATTTTCTATCAACGCCTCTGTCGCTTGGCTGAACATCTAATTTCTGAGATGGAAGAGTTTTATCGTCGCTTCTATCATCAAGACATCCCCAAAACCATCTCCATTGAAGCATCTGCCAGTCCCAATGAGGTATTAATTGCCCGACTACACCGCTTAATGGATAAAGCCTTACACGTCGCCGAGCAATATTTTGGAATCCAGCCACAAGGTAATTTTATTGACCGTTGTCGCCGCTTAGAAGAAGCAGGATGGAGTTATATTTACCGGGAAGATTTGGCAGATATTCAGGCTTTATCACCCCTCAAACGCGGACTTGCAGATTGGATTGCTGAAGAAGCAGATTTGCGACTACAGCACATGAGATTAGCAGAGAGTTTTGTGGCAGTTACCGCCACCTATATTCAAGAACAGCCTACAGCAGAACGGTTTGCGGAAACTGTTTTACTCATTTTCGATATGCTTTCCCGCATTAAAGATTCAACCCTTCCAGGGCGTCCCCGGTTAGGTTGGAAAGGGTCACAAATCACCATAGGTAAGCCAATTTCTGTTACTGAACGCTGGCTAAATTCTCAAGCCGACCGTCAGGCATCTAGGCAAGGTGTGAGCGATTTGACACAAGAATTACAACTTGCTTTAGAAAGCTTGATTAGGTGAAATGCCCTATTCCCCTTCCCCAATAGAGAAGGGGAAAATTTCCAGCCTCTCTCCCTATCCCCGAAAAAAAAATCTACGATTCATCTAAACTGATCTCTGAGTCGTCATCATCATGATCGTAAGGGATATCATCAAGATCAATCATCTCTGAGATTTCTTCTACTTCATTGAGATATTCAGATTCTACAGGTTCACGCGGTATTAAACGACCGGTAGACTTTAGCCATTCTAAAAGAATAAACTCATTACTTGTACGAATTACAGTGGCTCGTTGGTTACGAGGTTCTTCACGCAAAGGACCGTTAGGCATAATAAAAATTCACTTTGAATTGGGAAAAATTAGAGTGGCTGAAACTATTGGGCACTCATCAGTATAAAAAGCTATGAAGAGCAAGGTTTTCAGCTTTTACCCCCGTCACTTGCCTACTTGGCATTAAAAAAACCTGACAAGTGGATAATACTTTCAGTCTAAATCATCTTGACAAAAAAATCCTAATTTTCATATCATTACCAGCTTTGCTGATCCATTGCACAAGGGCGGGCTGTCCGTCCCACCCCACAAGAGGTATACTGATCTTCTTAATGTATAAGGATTTTGGTATGTCGCCCTGGACTAGTTTAATAACTGCTCTTGCGCTCTTGCTCTACTTTGTGGTAACAATTAATGTCGGCAGAGCCAGAGCTAAATACAAAGTGCCGGTGCCGCAAATGACGGGAAATCCCGACTTTGAGCGAGTGTTGCGCGTCCAGCAAAATACTCTAGAGCAGTTGGTTTTGTTTTTTCCCGCTCTGTGGCTGTTCTCTTTCTACGTTAACCCATTGTGGGGTGCTGGTATTGGTGGGGCTTGGCTTGTAGGTCGCGCTGCTTACGCCTGGGGATATTATCAGGCTGCTGAAAAGCGGGTAATTGGCTTTGCTATCAGTTCTCTCAGCGGTATAGTGTTACTTCTGGGTTCGCTGATTGGGATTATACAATCTTTAGTGCGGGTGTAGTTTGATCTTAGCAGTGGACTCTCGTGACCCCTGTCCTAAGGGATATCAATTGCTGAGGAAGGGGAAGTGCAAAAAACTAACTCGCCGCTAATTCACCCCATCCAATATAAGGTAATTTTGTGGCGATCGCCTTAACTTGATCAGCATTGGCTACCAACTGTCCGCAAGCGTCCCAAGTCCCAGAAATGAAGGTACTTCTTGTGCCTTCACCAATTGCAACTGGGGCTGTGTAATCACCAATTTGCACTTGCAATTTTTCTAAATCTATGGTGGTTGGGGCTTGAGGATTAGCTGCTACTAAATCTTGTAGTTGTTTGACTATCGCCGCCTCAGAGGTAACGCAAGGTATCCCCATGGCGACGCAGTTACCAAAAAAGATTTCGGCGAAGCTTTCACCGATGACGGATTGAATTCCCCATTTAGCCAGGGCTTGGGGTGCGTGTTCTCGTGAGGAACCACAGCCAAAGTTACGATTGACTATTAAAATTTTCGCCCCTTGATATTGGGGTTGGTCAAAGGCATGTTCGCCGTTTAGGGCTTTTCGGTCATCGATAAACACGCCTTCGCCTAAGCCATCAAAGGTTACGGCTTTTAAATAGCGGGCGGGTATGATGCGGTCTGTATCAATATCGTTACCGATTAAGGGGACACCGCGACCGGATACTGTTTTAACTTCACTTACCATAATTTTAAGTTTTAGTTGAATTTTTACCCCCCTTGATGAAACAGCGGGGAGGGGTTGGGGATGGGGTTATAGTAAGTCGCGCACGTCGGATACTTCGCCTTTGATGGCGGCGGTGGCGACCATTGCGGGACTCATCAATAAGGTACGACCGGAGGATGAACCTTGTCTACCTTTAAAGTTGCGGTTGGAGGAGGAGGCGCTGATTTGTCTTCCTTGAAGTTTGTCGGGATTCATGGCTAGACACATGGAACATCCAGGTTCGCGCCACTCAAATCCAGCTTCTTGGAAGATTTTATCTAGTCCTTCGGCTTCGGCTTCTTTTTTGACTCTTTCGGAACCGGGGACGACGAAGGCTTTGACTCCTTCGGCTACATGACGACCTTTGGCGATTTTGGCGGCTTCCCGTAGGTCGCTAATGCGTCCGTTGGTGCAACTTCCAATAAAGCAGACATCAATTTTAGTCCCTTGGATGGGTTGACCGGGGAACAAATCCATGTAACTGTATGCTTCTTCGGCAATAAATCGGTCTTCTTCTAGGAGTTCGTCGGGTGTGGGGATTTTTTGATTGACGCCGATACCTTGACCGGGTGTGATTCCCCAGGTAACGGTGGGGGGGATTTCAGCGCCGTTGAAGACTACAACATCGTCATATTCAGCATCGCTTGCACTGCGGATGGATTCCCACCAGGTGATCGCCTGATCCCAATCTGCACCTTTGGGGGCAAAGTCTCTATTTTTCAGATAATTGTAAGTAACTTGGTCGGGATTGACGTAACCGCATCTAGCACCGCCTTCTATGGCCATGTTGCAGACTGTCATCCTTTCTTCCATGTTCATTTGCTCAAAGGTGGTGCCGGCAAATTCATAAGCGTATCCTACACCACCTTTTACGCCAAGGGTACGGATGATATGCAAGATTACGTCTTTGGCGTAGACACCAGGTTTGAGGATGCCGTTAACTTCGATTTTCCGTACTTTTAGTTTAGATAAGGCTAGGGTTTGGGAGGCGAGTACGTCCCGCACTTGGCTGGTACCAATGCCAAATGCGATCGCCCCAAATGCTCCATGACTAGAAGTGTGGCTATCTCCACAGGCGATGGTCATTCCTGGTTGGGTAAGTCCCAATTCGGGGGCGATGACGTGTACTATACCCTGATTGCCTGAACCAATGTTATAAAAGGTAATTTTATTTTCTTGACAACTGTTTTCTAGAGCCTGGATCATTTCCTCTGCCAAGCTATCGACAAAGGGACGTGCCTGGTTCTCTGTGGGCACTATATGATCTACTGTGGCTACAGTCCGCTCTGGGAAAAGTACTTTTAGATTGCGCTCCCGGAGCATGGCAAAGGCTTGGGGACTGGTAACTTCATGAATAAGATGTAGCCCGATAAATAGTTGTGTCAGCCCTGATGGAAGTGTACCAACGGTGTGTAAGTCCCAAACTTTATCAAACAGGGTACCTTTGCTCATACGCCAAATCAATATTTAAGGAGTCGAATCTTTGATAATATCAAAGAATGTATTGTATTGGACAATTTATTAAAATCTTTTTCGCCCGCCAAAACCAGTATATATAAATTTAGAGCAGACCAGAAGCTTGCTCTAAAACAATTAAACTTATTCACTTAAATGGGCAGTACCAGACTCGAACTGATGACATCCTGCTTGTAAGGCAGGCGCTCTACCAACTGAGCTAACCGCCCGTTTTTATCACTTATTTAATATAGCAAAGGATTGTGCGATCGCGCAAGTATTTTGGGAAAATATTTTTTCTCCTATACTAACTCAGTACTCTGCACTTAGGACTTAGGACTTAGTAGGATGCCCTCTGGTAGAACCCATGATCGCATTACTTTGTATGCTCTGCCGGTGGTGGCGGGTGTGAGTTTCTGGCAGACTCGCAGTGGCAATATCACTTTGTTGGTTGCGGGGGGGTTTTTGTTTGGGGGGCTGATGTTTGGCCCTGATTTGGATATTTACTCTTTGCAATTTCAACGCTGGGGGTTTTTGCGCTGGATTTGGCTACCTTATCAAAAAAGCCTGCGCCATCGTTCTTTTTTATCCCACGGGCCAATTATTGGCACGATGCTGCGGGTTGTTTATCTGGGGAGTATTCTGGGAATTTTGGCGGTTGTTGGGGCTAAGTTGGGGAATGTTACTTTTAATTGGGCGGATTTGGGGCGATCGCTTTTTCTTTATCATGGAGAATGTTTCGCCCTGTTTTTGGGGTTGGAATTTGGCGCTATGAGTCATTCTCTGAGTGATTGGGGTAATTCGGCTTATAAGCGGGTGCGAAAACAAGGAATCCAAGCTTTGCTGCCAAGTGGCAAAATTAAGAAGCGTAAAGTTAAAAGTCGCAGTCGTCGTGCTACGGGAAAGCGGCAATAGTGCTTTAAGGCAGAGGAACGCTGAGGGAAACGCAGAGTAACGCAGAGGTTTTTTATGGACTCTCATCAAAATCAGACATTAGGGGCATTGCAAGAGTTAATTGAGGTGGTGGCAAAATTGCGATCGCCTGATGGTGGTTGTCCTTGGGATTTGGCACAAACGCCCGAAACGCTGACGCCTTATGTGATTGAGGAAGCTTATGAGGTGGTAGATGCGATTAAGAGTGGTGATCAAAAGGCGATCGCAGAGGAGTTAGGTGATTTACTATTACAAGTGGTACTGCAAGCCCAAATCGCCAGTGAATCTGGGCAGTTTTCTCTGAAAGAAGTTACTCAAGGCATTTCTCGAAAGTTGATTCGTCGTCATCCCCATGTTTTTGGTGATGTGACGGTAGCGAGTATGGATGAGGTGCAGCAAAACTGGCAACAAATCAAAGCTGAAGAAAAGGGGGAAGCATCCCCAGAAGCGCAAAAACTCAGTGACAAACTCAGTCGTTATGGGCGTACTCTTCCCCCGTTAACAGCGGCGATGAAGATATCTCAAAAGGCTGCTGCTGCTGGTTTTGAATGGCAAAATATTGATGAGGTATGGGCAAAGTTTCATGAGGAATTGGGGGAGTTCCAACAGGCTTTAGCTGAAGAAACCCCAGCACGACAACAAGCTGAATTAGGGGATTTGCTATTTGCGATTATTCAGTTAGCCCGTTGGACTAATCTTGAACCAAGCGCGGCTTTACAGGGCACAAGTCAGCGTTTTATCCAACGGTTACAAAAAATGGAGGCAGTTGTTAACCGCCCCTTTTCTGAGTACAGCTTGGAGGAATTAGATGCTCTGTGGCAACAAGCAAAGGCTCAACTTGCTTGATGAAAATCAGGTAAATTAGGAACTGGAGACTGGGTAATAGTTTTTACCAATTACCAATTACCAATTACCAATTACCAATTACCAATTACCAATTACCAATTACCAATTACCAATTACCAATTACCAATTACCCATTACCCATTACCCATTACCCATTACCGCCCATTGACAAAATTCAAGACTCTTTAGACTTAAACCACTTCTCATAGAGGGTTTGATAAGTGCCATTTTCTCTGAGACTCAGCAATGCACTATTGATTTGTTTGCGGTAGGGGCTGTTATTAGGTAGGACAATGCCATAACTTTCTTCACGGAAGATGCTGCCAACAACTTCTACTTTTCCTTTGCCTTCATTGGCGGCATAAAAGAGGATCACGGGAGCGTCGAATACTACAGCATCGGCTTTTTTTTGCAACAAAGCATTATAAGCTTGCTCAATTTTGGGGACTTCTAAGACGGAAATTTTATTTTCTCGCAGGTATATTGCCGCTGTGCTGCCAGATGTTGTGGCCACTATTTTGCCGGGGAGATCGCTGATACTTTTGATATCTCCCTGAAGCTGCTGCACGGTTAGGGAAGTGGTAGCGATCGCTGTAAAGTAGGTGACGAAGAGAACTCCGATAAACATCCAGATAATCGCTATTAGCCTACCAAGTGGGCCTTTGGGCATTTCGTCGGCTTGGGTGGCTAATGTTGCAGCTGCCCACCAATAAGCTTTAAAAATGCCAGGAAAGTATTCTTTAGCAATCATTCCGTCTTCGTGTCGGCGCTCAAACCACCAAATGATGTGGGCGGAAATGACAATTAGCACCAAAGCAACCACAATTAGCTGCAAGAAGGCGGCTGAGAAAAATATTTGTAAAATATTGGGGACACCACCGCTGTTTGCTTCTGGGTTTCGCACTAGAATCTGAAGTCCGGCTGCAAACATTGGTAAGGAGAAATCAAAATTCTGCTGTCGTTCGGCTGTAATGGAAATGGCAGAAATCCCCAAGTTAGCTGTGCCGTTTTTTACGGCTGAGAGTAAATCGACTACGGTTGGATATTCAATAAACTTAGACTGCAAACCTAGCTGTTTGGTGATGCTGCGCCAAAGATCGATACTGAATCCCGATAGCTCTCCTTTTTGATCAAAGACAAAGGGTGGTATGGCCCGTGTTGCTACTAGTAAGGGTTGTGTAGGTTGGGGTGTTTGGGCGAGTACTGGATGCCCTACCAGCAATAGCACCAGCAGTCCGGCTCCTAATCCTAGGCAAATATGCGGTATTAGGGAATGGCTGTTTTTGTTTTTGCTGTGATGTCTGAAAAAGTAGGTAATAAATCTGTTCCACTTAGCCATGACTTGGCGAAATTTACTAGCGATCGCATTTACCATAATAATTTTTTTGGGGTTGCAAGCAATACAATATCTGTAGTCGCTACCCCATAGCAAATATCATATTTTTATCCCCCCTTGATTCCCTACAACAAGCAGAATCAGGGGGGATATTCGCTAGTTAAGTCTCAAAAAAGCGCCTGAACATTCCGCCAGTGGCTCTACAGTTTGATGGTCACAGTTTTGACTTCGGTGTATTGTTGCAGTCCATATTCGCCCAATTCCCGACCAATGCCAGACTGCTTAAACCCGCCAAAGGGTGCAGCGGCGTCAAATACATCGTAGCAATTAACCCAGACTGTACCAGCACGAAGGTTATTGGCGATCGCGTATGCCTTGGTAATATCCTTAGTCCATACACCCGCTGCGAGTCCGTACATCGTGGCATTCCCTCGTTGAATTACCTCATCAATGTCTTTAAATTTGATGATGCTCATCACAGGGCCGAAAATTTCCTCTTGGGCAATCTTCATCTCATCGCGGACATCGGCGAAAACTGTAGGTGCGATGAAGAAACCCTGTTCTCCCACTCGATTACCACCACAAAGCATCTGGGCACCATCTCGCATCCCAGACTCAATGTAACTCATCACTTTGTCAAATTGTTCTTTATCTACTTGGGGCCCTTGTTCTGTTTGCGGATCGAAGGGGTTGCCGACAATGCGCTGCTTGGCATTTTCTACAGTCCTGTCCACAAAATCGTCGTAGCATTTTTCTTCGACGAATACCCGCGAACCGGCACAACAGCACTGCCCTTGGTTCAGGAATAAGCCATTATAAGCACCTGCAATTGCTGCATCCATGTCAGCATCGGCAAAGATGATGTTGGGACTTTTGCCACCGAGCTCGAGAGTAATGCGCTTGAGGTTGCTCTTGGCAGCTGCTTCCATAATTAGATGCCCTACCTCTGTGGAACCGGTAAAGGCAACTTTGTCAATATCCATCTGGCGGGCGATCGCACTTCCCGCTGTTGGCCCATACCCTGATAAAATATTCACCACACCAGGGGGGAACCCAGCCTCAATAATTAACTCACCCACTCGCAACGCCGATAAAGGCGTCTGTTCAGCGGTTTTGAGAACCACAGTATTGCCAGTTGCCAAAGCCGGGGCTAATTTCCAGGCTTGCATCAATAACGGAAAATTCCAAGGTATAATCTGACCTACCACACCCACAGGCTCATGGCGAGTGTAGCAGAAGTACGACCCGCTAATTGGGATCGTTTTACCTTGGACTTTGTCAGCCCAACCAGCATAATAACGGTAGCAGGCAATTACTAATTCTAAGTCGTCCAAAGACTCTTGTAGTGGCTTGCCATTATCTAAAGTTTCCAACCGTGCCAACTCATCAGTATTTTGCTCAATTAGATCAGCTAGTTTGTAGAGTAACTCACCGCGATCGGTGGCTGACATCTTTCTCCATTCCCCACTCTTAAAGGCATTACGGGCTGCTTGTACTGCGTTATCTACATCCGGGGCGTCTGCTTCTGCCACGGAGCAGATTACTTCACCGGTAGCAGGGTTGATGGTTTCAAATCGTCGCCTGCTGACACTTTCTACCCACTCATTGTTAATTAGCAGCTGAGTTGGGCCGATTTTTACCTGTTGTTCTGGTACTGTTGCTGTAACCATCAGGTTCTCCTTAAGCTTTTTTAGGAAAAATTGCTTAAATCTATTAATTATGTTTCTTCAAATTCAACATCTCGGTGGGATTTGTTGATAAATTTTCACATCACGATTTAATTACCATTCCCGCAGCCGGTTTAAAATATCGTCGATTCCTTGGTTCCCGGTGACACAAATAGCCTTGTCAAATTTGCTGAGGTTGTAGAGAATGCGATCGCTTAATTGTGGTGATTGTGAACCCATACCTTGATAAAAAACTAAAACCACACATTTGTCAGTTTTGAGCAAATCCCAATAGGTTTGAAGTTCCGTCATTGTCGTTGGTGTGCCATCTTCGCACTTGGGACAGCCAGCTTTGACGATTTCAGTATAAATTTTAGATGCTGGGTTATTGGGGTCAATAAACTTGTTAGTGTCGATGCAGATGAGGTGGATGGATTGACTGAGTATGCGATCGCTATTAATGGCAGCTTGCAGGCGTTCTGCACTTCCTGCAATTCTCTTTCTGGCTGACTGCTACCAGATTCTTTTTGGCGCTGAGGCAGTTTTAAGGTTTTGCGTACCGTTGTCACAAGCTTGAGTAAATTGTCCTTCTTTGTGCCAACTTCAACGGTTCTAGCTATTTTTCCTGTCGATTTGGTTTCGTATCCTGTAACGCGCAGTTTATCAGCTTCCCACTGAACATAAAGCGGGGGTTTTGGTTGTAAGTTTTCTGGTTGCTGTTCAGACAGTTGCATTAAAGCTTCTACCAAAATCAGCGCATTCTCTAAAACCGATTCATCCCAACGAATATTCCTTGGCATTTTATAAAGACAATCTTAAGAAACTAGCATTACCCAAACAGAGAAGTTTCCCCAAGCTGCAAACCTAAGTCATACAAGCATTATAGACATTGCGGGGGTAAGGTGTCTGGGGAAATACCCAAAAAAATAATTCACCTAGTTAAGCAAAAAGGTGAATCAAATGTCAGCTAAAAAATCTACTTCCCGCCTCAATCAAAAATTAATCGTTGTGTTGCTAAGTTTGAAAATTCTACTGGCTGGTATCGAAGCTACAGAACGCATTCAACAAGGTGACTCGGTGACAGAAACGCTGATTTGGCTGATTAACCAGTGCATCCCGGTACTGCAACTTACTAGCCGCCGAGAGGAGGAAGAGAAAAAAGGCGATGGGTTGCGCCCAGGTGGAAGCGATCGCAATTCCACCAAAAAATAAACTCATAGGATTTACTTCCTTTGGAAATTCATCCTAATTTTGGGCTTTTTTAATGGTGTTTTGATGCGTCTCTTTACGCATCCTACCCGTAGTTTTGATGCGTCTCTTTACGCATCCTACCTGTAGGGTTGCTGCCCAGCACGGATTAAGATTTTCTATGAATAAAACAGAAATTCATATTCAGGACTTACGCAAGTGTCACAAAAAATAAAATTTTTTTGCTTGTAGTAAGGGCTTCAGCCCTTATTTTGAGGACTAAAGTCCTCACTACAAACTTAAAATAATATGCCAGTTGCGTAAGTTCTAATATTGTCCAGTTGAGGATTACCCAAAAAAAAAGAGGCAGTTGCAAACCACCCCCTAACAAATCACATTTGGAAAAATTAGAAATGGTTTGACAGCAGACTATCAGCTGCTCAAATAAATCGTCAAAACCATTCCTAAAATAATCGAGCCACCACCAAGGATAAATGACCAAAAGCGATGATAACTGTTGACAGTGGTGCCGTTTTCACTTTCAAGTTGGATTAAATCCATCCAAGGTGCAACCCCGCGACGGAACCAACCCACAGCCCCAACCTGTTGACCAATTAAACTCTGCACTCGCTTCATGCCAAATAGGAAGTTACCTAGGGGGCCAAAGCGTGAGGCGTAATGTAAATAAAGCATTCCGCTGGGGTCTTGAATTTTCAAGTCGGAACCAAACTTATAACCGGAGTCACCACGACCAATCAGTTGCCCTTCTAGTTTTGCAGGTTGTCCACGCAAGGGACTGGCATAGGGGTCTGACATCAAGGTGAGAATGTCAGTTGCTGGTGCTTGCATATAGTTGGGGAACATGACAAAGGCTTTGATAAGAATTCCTATTCCTAAGCCGATGAATGGCGCACCAAAAATCAAACCGGAAGTGGGGGAAGCTGACCAGAGAAACACACCAACAACCAAGCCAGCGAAGAAACCGATGGTTTCGGCACCATACAGCACAACATCTAACAAGAAGTTGCCATAAAGCTTAGTCTTATTCAGAGTTTTGCCTTCACCCATGACTCGCCCCATATCAAATTCAGTCGCTAAACCGAGTTGTTCGGAGTATGTGCTGAGGGCACGAACTCGTTTACCAGTCAGGGGATGGGTGGAATTTAACTCCATCCACCAGCCCCAAGGGTTAAACATATCCCACAAAAAGACGCGACCAATTTTTTGCGGGTCGGAGGCTATGCGGTAAGCTGTACCGGTGGAAGCCGCGGCTTTATGGTCATAGATGCCCAAGGCGCGGGTGCCTTCTATCAAACGGCTGGGTTCTTTTGTCCGGGAACCTTCTTCTAAAATTCCGTAGGCAATTTTCACTAAAGCGCGGGATAGTGCATTGGGGTTGCCTGTGCTTTCTGCGGCAAAGTGGTCTGCAAAGTATTCTCTGGTGCGGGAGAGGTACAGTAGCAGATAAGTGCCAATGATGTAAAACACATAGGCAACTAAACTAGCAGTTTGCAAAGCATCTTTAACTTTGTTATCGCCACCGCCACGCCCAAATCTGCTAGCTGTGCTGTAAATCAGGTAGCATATTTGCACTAAGGTAGAAGCCGCTGTCATGACTGCAAAGTCCCAATGGACGATGTGCCCTAGTTCGTGGGCGTAGACGGTAGCGATTTCATCATCGTCTAGATAGGTAAAAAGTCCTTGGCTGACGACTAATCGAGCGCTGTTAGGTAATGAGCCATAGGTAAAAGCTGTGGGGTTTTGGTCGTCTATGATTCCCAGTCGGGGGATTTTTAGGTTTTTCTGCTGACAGATGTTGCGAAGAATTCTTGCTGTTTCTGGACTGAGGGCTTCAACTTCTGCCAAGTCTACCCAACGGGTTTGGTAAAGCCAACGTTGGCTTAAGTCCATGAGGAAGGGGGAGAGGAAAAAGGAAGCTAAACTGAAAATTAGGGTGATGGCGATCGCGATCGCTAATCCGGTCAGTGGATCGTTACTATCAAAAATCAATACTAGGCTCAAACCTAAAACGAACACCATGCCAAACATTAAGGCAATGGTGACACCAGAGGCTAAGGCTAAACTTCCACCTACACCCCCCATTGCTAATGCCACACCAGTTGTAGCAGCACGTCCAGCTTTTTGGAAGGCGCTAGACTGGGTTGGAGCTTGTTGAGGTAAGGATTTGCCTGCCTGTTCTGCCCAACTGCGAATCTGTGGGTTTTCGCTGTTGATTAACTTTTGCCACAGGCTGGTGGCTTTTTCGATTTCACCCGTTCCCTGATAGGCTTTCATTAACCACATCTGCGCTGTCAGGTAATCTGGAAAATTATGATCAACACAATTCCGGCAGAATTGCTCCAGTAATTGCACTGCTTCTTGATAGCGCCCTTGTTGAAATGCATCTAACCCAGATTGCAATGACATATAATCTCACAACCATTGGAGTGATATTTGATCCATGAATACTCAATAGATCCAGTATTCGTCATCACTTTTTCGTAAAAGTTTAATAAATCGGACTATTGATAGGATAGAGAGTAAAGATATTCGGCATACTTTAAAGTTATTTTGTGCTATGACTATTGTGCAAGTTGCTTCTCCCCTAACTGCGATCGCTATAAGAACCCGCCAAGCTGCCAGTAAGTTGGCGCTGCTAGGGACTGAGGCAAAAAATCAAGCCCTTGTGGCGATCGCCCAGGCTTTAGAATCAGCAGGAGAGGAAATATTGCAGGCAAATGCGGCTGATTGTCAAGCTGCTGCTGTTGAAGGGATTGCCAAACCGCTTTATAAGCGCTTGCAGTTAGATGAACATAAGTTAAGAGATGCGATCGCCGGAGTGCGCGATGTCGGCAAGTTAGCTGATCCTGTAGGTAAGGTGCAAATTCACCGCGAACTCGATACTGGTTTAACTCTCAAGCGGATTACTTGTCCTTTAGGCGTTTTGGGGATTATTTTTGAAGCACGTCCAGAGGCAGCAATTCAAATTGTTTCTCTAGCAATCAAGTCTGGTAATGGTGTCATCCTCAAAGGTGGCAAAGAAGCTGTCCGTTCTTGTGAAGCGATTGTCAAGGCGATTAAACAAGGGTTATCTCACACTGCTGTTAACCCTGATGCGGTGCAGTTGCTAACAACTAGAGAAGAAATTCAGGAACTTTTGCAATTAGATAAATATGTAGATTTAATTATTCCTAGGGGTTCTAATTCTTTTGTTAAGTATGTGCAGGAAAATACGCGAATTGCGGTATTAGGTCACGCTGATGGGATTTGTCATCTATATATAGATCAAGCCGCTGATATTGACAAGGCTGTTACTATTGCAGTTGATGCAAAAACTCAATATCCTGCTGCTTGTAATGCTATTGAAACTTTATTAGTTCACAGCAATATCGCCGCTGAATTTCTCCCCCAAGTTGCCGCAGCTTTGCAAAAAAGCCATGTGGAGTTAAGAGGTGATGAACGCACCCTAGAAATAATACCTCATATCGCCGCTGCTATAGCAACAGACTGGGAAACAGAATACAGCGATTTGATTTTAGCAATTAAAATTGTGGATTCCTTAGAAGATGCGATCGCTCATATTGCTGAATATGGTTCTCGTCACACAGAGGCGATCGTCACTGAAGATTTAGCAGCAGCTGAATCCTTCCTCGGACTGGTGAATGCAGCAGGAGTTTACCATAACTGTTCTACCCGCTTTGCTGATGGTTTCCGCTACGGTTTCGGTGCAGAAGTCGGAATTAGTACCCAACAAATGCCACCTCGCGGGCCTGTTGGTTTAGAAGGATTGATAACATATAAATATCAAATGGTAGGTGACGGTCATATTGCCGCTACTTACACCGGGGCAAATGCTAAAGCCTTCACTCATCAAGATTTGGGATAAAAGATTCTAGAACTTACCCAACTTTCCCCGTAGTGTGCGTTCCCTAACGCACAATCTATAGGACTTTCAATGAATAAAACCGATTTCCATTTTTACCATTTTTTGTCAATTAGTAAGTCCTAGATTCGTACAAAATACCTGCTGAGAAGGCTGTAATTTCACCTCAAAATATGGTGTATTTTGCCTATCAATATGAGGATGTACCATGACTGCTGATAACACAAGTTGGTTTCAAGCTGTTTGGCAACTAAAAGGTTCTATCCTTCCTGCTATTTTTCCGCGCGTTTTATTATGTAGTGGATTGGGGTTTCTCATATCGCTTATCCACTACTATGGTTATTCTCTACCAGAGCAAATCTTCGGCAGCGTAATTACTAATGTAGCCTACAATCTGGTTTTAGGTTTATTAGTAGTATTTCGGACAAATACTGCTTATGACAGATATTGGGAAGGTCGAAAAATTTGGGGTGGAATAATTATCAATAGCCTAAATTTAGGACGGAAGATTTGGATAGCAGTTGCCGAAATAGAACCTCTAGATAGAGAGCATAAAATAGCAGCATTAAAGCTATTGGGTGCTTTTGCCATTGCCACAAAATTACAATTACGTCGTTTACCTGTAAATAGAGAACTAGAAACTTTGCTCACTCAATCGCAATATTTACAACTTCAAGAGGTGAAAAATCCGCCACTAAAGATTGCTTTATGGATTGGTAATTATCTCCAACAACAGCAGATTCACAATCGCTTAAGTATGGATGAATTGCTAGCAATGAATACTTCACTAGACGGCATGGTAGAAGCTTTCATAGGTTGTGAACGAATTTTAACAACACCAATACCCTTAGCTTATGCCATTTATCTCAAGCGGCTCTTGTTAATATATTGCTTTGCACTGCCGTTAAAACTTGTTCATGATTTGCATTGGTGGACAGGAGTAATTGTAGCTTTAATTAGTTTTATTTTGCTGGGTATTGAAGAAATTGGTAATCAGATAGAAGACCCTTTTGGCAATGATCCTAATGATTTGCCTTTAGATGCAATTTGTAGTAATTTAGTCAGCACTTTAGGAGATTTAAGTAAGTAGCTGCGACCACATGAGAAAGAGAGGGCTAAAGCCCTCACTACCAATCTTGAATTATTTATGCTAACCTACTTAATCCCAATTTTGAGAAACGAATATTTGCGAGAGTTGGATATTTGGAAAGCTTATTTGCTAATTCTTGCAGAATATAAAAGAGCAAATTTAGAAGGGAAAATTTAGCTCATATTGTTGCCGCACAAAAGCTATTGTTACTGAATATTTAGATGGAAAAGGAAAATTTTTTATTTTGTTAATCGCCAATAAAAATTATTAAAACTAAATATTTAAGATTTATATATAAATGATAACGGAAGTTATGAAAGAAACTAACTTTAGTAAACATTATTGTGTTCTTCAGTAAAGGTGTGTTAAATCGTCCTAATATGATGATTGAGCGAAAGTGCTGAAGATACCCAACGTTGAGATAATTACTACGTTTAATTCCTTCAGTAAATGACTCCTCGTTTCATTTTGCAGCCTTTTTAATTCTCAAATATTTTTGCAGGAAATAACAAGATATGGCTAACGAAGCGCAAAACCCGATTACCCAGCTTGTTGGTGACCCAAGAGTTAGGGATATTGAGCCAAAGTTTTCTAAAATTATTTCTGATATTGCTCTGGCCTTTGGGAAATTGGCCCAGATGAAGGGAAAACGAGCTACCCATTCCTATGGAACTGTAGCTAAGGGAGTGCTGGAAGTTGTCAAGAAACCTGATATTCCCGCTCATCGATTGTTTGCATCAGGACAAAAATACCCGGTGCTGTTACGCCATGCGAATATTAAAGGGTTTCGAGATGATGCAATTCAAGATGGTCGTGGGGCTACTCTGCGGATTTTAAATGGTAAATCTAACGCCCCCATAGACGAACTCGACTTGAATGCACCTATATTAGATGTGTTAATGAGTACAGGGCGTTGTTTTATCTTACCCGATGCAGTTTCCTTTGCGGGTTGGGTTGCCAGTTCTATGGCAGATCGTGCCAAGATGTTGCAACAGTTCCCAAAGATCACGCCGATTTTTCAAGAAATTATTCGTAATCCCGATTCTTACACTAAACTCCACTACTATTCTGAGACTACATATTTGTTTGTGGGAATCGATGGCAAAAAGTATCATTTACGCTATCGTCTGATTAATGCTGATCGTTCCCCAGATACTGGTTTTATCAATCCGGCGGATGTCAGGATGCCTCTAGATTACCTACCTCGCTTAGAGGACGATACCCGACCAGAAAATTACTTGCAACTAGACTTTCGCAAAAAGGTGAAGAATAAAGAAGCAAAATACCTTTTGCAGTTTCAGTTGCGTGAAGTTTTAGCAGATCAGGCAGCCAATGAAGTAGCGAAAGATTGCACCATACCTTGGGACGAAACCCAGTATCCCTGCAAAGATGTGGCGGTAATTTCCTTAACTTCCATTGTCCCTGATGAATTGGCTGAACCATTGGAGTTCAACCCTTACCATGCTCCTGCTGACCTGTGCCTAATTCTGGCTCACTCTATTAATGAGACTGCTTCAGTCAATCACTTGCGCTCGATTGTCTATCAAATCTCGGCTAATATGCGTAAGTATCAGTTACCCAGTGCTGAACTGGTGAACTGGGGCATCAAGGGGAATCAACCTAACCCTAAACAGCTTTTTACCTACTTCGGGCAGCCTGGTGTAGATATACCGCGCTTTGACTTCAACCGTGATTTACCTGCCCGTGTCCAACCTAAGCCACGCTACATAGTAAACTTTGGGATTCACCTCTTCCCTGCGCGGGCTTTTGGCCCAAGTCCGAACCTGGGTATCGCTGGTGTTGCTGAAATAATGCAAACAACTGGACAAACTGTTCCCGAAGCGATGCCTTCTAATCTCACCCGTTGCCGTCCTGATAAGTTTGAGGATAAGTTTTTTGTCGAACGCCGTCTGAATGGCTTTAATCCTGGCAAATTCAACCCAGTGAGTGGCGAGGCTTGGCAGTATGTTATCCGCTACGATTGTAGTGATTATGTCCTGAATCCGGCGGGTATTTTGCCTACAAAAATTGAGGCGCGGTTCACACTGGAAGACCAAGCTTTAAGCCTTCACTCAATCCAGTTTACCCTGGATGATCAGAGTAGTTCGGAGACTCATTTCCCTGGTGATGGGGACTGGGAGTGGTCAAAGCGGTTATTTCGGAGTGCCGAGTTTGTTTTTCAGGAGATTCAGACTCACCTCGGACGCACCCACATGAATATGGATCAGTATGGGATGGCATACTACCGCAATGTGGTCAATAACCCGATTCGTCTGCTTCTGGAACCGCACTTTGAGGGTCTACTCAACATTAACAAACTAGGCGATGCGCTGATTCTTGGTGAGAATGGCTTTATTCCCACAGCTTCAGCCCTGAATCCAGCATCTGTAAAAGATGTGCTTAAGAAAGAGATTACCCAACTCTCTTATCGCAAGTGGACTCCTGCTGTTCAGGCATTAAAAGATGAAGTTAAGAATAACTATTTTGACCGGGCAGCGGCAAGTGTATGGGAGGTTTTGGAAGACTATCTGTCAGATTTCTTTGTGGAACACCAAGCAGGCATTCAGTCTTATTGGTCAGAAATTGAGGCTATGTCCGAGGATTTAGTTAGCCATTCAATTCTTGATCCAAAATTGGGGACGCTGGCGATCGCAAATATTACCGACCTCAAAAAGCTGTGTGTCTATGTAATTTACCATTCGACGTTTTTGCATTCCTGGGTGAATAACAAACAGTATGACGATGGTGGGGATATAGATTATGCCACTATTGGTCTTTGGGACGGACATGATCCTCAATACGACCCTAATTTAGTGGCTCAGAAAAATAGCAGCCAAGTTTCTCTACTTTGGACACTTTCCAATGTGCGCTATAACCCAATCATGGAGTACGGCCCCTCTGGACTCAAGGATCGGCTTTGGAAACGTCGAACCGCTATACAGCCGGGAATACCTGTAGAGTCAATTATGATGAGCACCAATATATAAGGATAAGGATAACCCCGTCTCTTGAGGCGGGGTTTTGTCAAACTAATGCTTTTAGCAAAGCTTGAAGTTTGAGTTGCACTTCAGCAAATTCTTTTTCAGGGTCGGAACCGGCGACGATACCAGCACCTGCATAAAGTCTAGCGCGATCGCCATTGATCAATGCAGAGCGAATTCCCACAATAAACTCACAGTTACCTTCAGCATCTACCCAACCCAGTGGCGCCGCATATAAACCCCTCTCAAAGCTTTCGTAACGCCGAATTTCTGCACAAGCAATGTCTCTGGCTGCACCGGCAACTGCTGGTGTAGGATGCAGTTGGGCAACAATCTTTAATGGGTGGACATTAGCAGGAACTACGGCGCTGATGGGTGTCCATAGATGCTGGATGTTAGATAATTGTCTGAGGCGCGGTGCTAATACTTGGGGTAATAAACCTAGCTGAGATAGACGTTGAGTAATGAAATCAATTACCAGTTTATGTTCATGCCTTTCTTTGGTACTATTCACTAGGCTATTAGCAAGATCGGCATCTTCGGTAGGTGTTTTACCTCGTGGTGCCGAACCTGCTAAAGCATCAGTGATTAATTGTTTTTTGTGAATACTAATTAAGCGTTCTGGACTAGCACCAATAAAGCTTTGCCCCTGTCCGTTACTTGTAGAAAAAACATAACAATTAGGATAGAGTTGTCGCAGATTATTTAAGGATTTACCTAAGTTAAAATGTTTGCTTGACTTAACATCTAGAGCATCTGCAAGAACAATTTTACTTAAATGATTAGATTGAATTTGTTCCAAAGCTGATGATACTGAACTCTTAAAACAAGCGGCGTTAGTGACTGGTTGTTTGTGGAAATTTTCTGGTAAACAATCAATCTTGGGAGAAGAATATTCTAAAGAATTAATAATTTCGATTTTGTTCTCCCAGGTTTGCAATATTTTAGTAATATTGGCGCTGGCATTGATCATTGTATTTGTTACTAATATACAGCGCTGATTTTTTACAGCAATTTGCCAACGTGGGAGAAAAATGGTTGCAGATGGAAATGGATAATCTATTTGAGTATTTTGATGAAAAAAGCTGAAGTAACAAAAAAAGTGCGGCCCAGCAAAAGGTAAATTGGCGTTACCAAAATTAATAATATTTTTTAGACAAGTCTTGATAAAATGCTCAGTTTGAGTAAAACGCTCTGCTCCATCACTATGTAATTTGGCTACAGCATCAATGGCGGCGATCGCTTCTTGTCTGCCCTTATTCTCAAAGTAAAAATTTATTTCATTTACTTGCGCTAGTTTCTCTAATACAACTAAGGGGTCAACTAAGTTAATCTCCTGGGAAATACTCACAATTTGCCGGGAATTATTGTGGAGGCAATTTTCCTGAACTGCTGACAGAAATTGATATAGGTCTTTGTGATCTACAAAGAAGTTACTGCGACATGGTGAAACTGTCATAGATATAGTAATAGTAAATTTTTTTTAAGTTATCTTCCTAAAGTGTAATTAAACGTGGTCGTATTTCTACAGGTAACATATTCAGTCGCCATTTCACCAGAGTATGGTTTATTTTGCTCTTGGTGTTCTCAGAACCTGACAAGCCAGATCCAGTTTTTGGCTGCAATATAAGGGGAAGTGTTACCATCACAAGGTTAAGCAGGTACAGCAAGAATAGGATTTTTTGCCTTTGAGCAACATTTGGTGTCTTTCAAAATCATAAAATTTAATGTATGTCTAAAATTTCAGCAATTTAATTAATCACCGCCGATGACTACCAAGCAGATTTTATATTATCCCAACACTAAGTTATGGATGGCAGCGATTAAACCGCCAATGTACAGCGTTGCCATAATGCCCATTTGGGTAGGGACAGCGGTAGCCTTTGCGGAAACCAAAATTTTTAATGGTGTAGTATTTTCTATTTTTGTAACTGCCGCGATTTTAATTCTGGCATGGGAAAATATCAGTAATGATGTGTTTGATTCAGAAACAGGAATTGATCAAAATAAACATCATTCTCTGGTAAACCTAACCGGTAAAAAGTCATTAGTATTTTGGTTAGGAAATTTGTGTTTAGGATTGGGTTTGCTGGGGATACTCGCGATCGCCTTTTGGCAAAAAGACCCAACGGTTATTGGCATAATTCTGGTTTGCTGTGGTTTGGGCTATATGTACCAAGGGCCTCCCTTCCGCTTAGGATACCAGGGTTTAGGGGAAATTCTTTGCTTTTTTGCCTTTGGCCCCTTGGGTATGGGGGCAGCATATTACAGCCAAACTCAAACTTGGTCAATCACGAATTTAGCAGCTTCAGCGGTTGTGGGCATTGCCACAAGTTTAATTTTATTTTGCTCACACTTTCACCAAGTTAAGGATGACATCGCCGCAGGTAAGCGATCGCCTATTGTCCGTCTCGGTACCGCCAAAGGAGCCCTAGTCCTAATTTGGTTTACAGCCAGCATTTATCCTCTGACGCTGTTGTTTGTCTTGTCGGGGCTGTTCCCAGTATGGACATTGTTGAGTTGGGTGAGTTTACCCTTTGCGATCAAATTATGTCGCCATGTCCAGGAAAATCATAACCAACCAGAAAAAGTCAGTAACTGTAAATTTATCGCCGTCGCTGTGCATTTCTGGGCTTGCTTGCTGTTGGGTGTGGGATTTATGCTTGGTTAATGCTTTATCAGTTTGAATTTCGTCCTTACACGCGT
This sequence comes from Cylindrospermum sp. FACHB-282, assembly GCF_014697195.1. GTDB lineage: Bacteria > Cyanobacteriota > Cyanobacteriia > Cyanobacteriales > Nostocaceae > Cylindrospermum. The sequence continues at coordinate 79,051 of NZ_JACJRJ010000011.1, forward strand.
AAATTTACGCCGCCCCTAACCACCAATCATGGCATCTGGGAACACCGCGAAAGCATTATTCTGCGCCTCACAGATGCCAGAGATAGAGTTGGTTGGGGAGAAATAGCCCCCATCAGTTGGTTTGGTTCGGAAACCCTAGAACAAGCTTTAGATTTTTGTCGCCAACTTTCAGGAGAAATTACCGATGAGGCTATTTTCGCCATTACCGATGATTTACCAGCCTGTCAATTTGGCTTTGAATCAGCCTTAGAGAGGGTAGGGAAAGAAATGACGAATCTCCACAACCTGACTTACAGCGGCTTATTACCGGCTGGGGAAGCGGCAATACATGTATGGCAAAGCTTATGGGAACAGGGCGATCGCACATTTAAATGGAAAATTGGCGTTGATGCCATAGCCAAAGAACTAGAAATTTTTGACTTGCTGATTCGCAGCTTACCAAACTCGGCAAAACTGCGATTAGACGCTAACGGGGGACTCAGCTATGAAGAAGCTCAATTATGGCTGGAGACTTGCGACAAGTTCAAAGCGCAGATTGAATTTATCGAACAACCCTTATCGGTTGGAGGTTTGGCGGGGATGTTGAGGTTGAGTGAGTGTTATGAGATTGCGATCGCAATAGATGAATCCATCGCCACAATAAAACAACTCAAAAGCTGCTTCCAGCAAGGTTGGCGAGGCATTTTCGTCATTAAACCAGCCATAGCCGGCTCTCCATCGCGTTTGCGCCAGTTTTGCCAGCAGCATCAAATTGACACAGTGTTTTCCTCCGTCTTTGAAACCGCAATTGGTAGACAAGCAGCCCTCCAGCTAGCAGCCGAATTATCCTCCCAAAATCGGGCAGTAGGTTTTGGAACTAACCACTTTTTTGCCCCAGAAAAATCAAACTGGCTTCAAAGTCTATGGAACGAGTTTTAGACTATCTGAAAAACTTAGAAAATCATGATTGCCTGATTGCTGATAACAGCGATAAATTTCAGCAAATAGCAGCAGAATTATATTTAGAACTAATACAGAAATCCCCACAAAAAATCATCTTAGCCGAACGCGAACCAGTGCAGTTTTTAGCAAGCTTTATCGCCGCTTGTGCCGCTAACTGCCCAGTTTTTCTTTGTAACCCCGATTGGGGAAAACAAGAATGGCAACAAGTCTTCGATTTAGTACAGCCAGATATAATTTTGGGAATGAGGAACGAGCATAATTACCAATTACCAATTACCAATTACCAATTACCAATTCCTCACAGTATCATGATTCCCACAGGTGGCTCATCAGGACAAATTAAATTTGCCATTCATACTTGGGAAACTCTCATGGACTCAGTGCAAGGATTTACAGCATATTTCCAGCTAAAGCAAGTTAATTCTGTGTGTGTATTGCCGCTATATCACGTTAGCGGATTAATGCAATTTATGCGCTCTTTTACAACTGGTGGTAAACTAGCTATTCTCCCATTTAAATTATTAGAATCTAGTAAAATAGATAATATTCAAACCGCAGATTTTTTTATATCTTTAGTTCCAACTCAATTACAACGTTTATTAGAATCCCCAGAACTAACTCAATGGCTTAGACAATTCAAAACAGTCCTTTTAGGAGGTGCGCCAGCTTGGGAAGAACTTCTAGAAAAAGCAAGATTCCACAACATTAGATTAGCACCAACCTATGGGATGACAGAAACAGCCTCTCAAATTGCCACCCTGAAACCTGATGATTTTCTCAAAGGTAAAATTAGCAGTGGTCAAATTCTCCCCCATGCCCAAGTAACAATTCACAATCAAAAAGGTGAAATCTTACAGGCAAATCAAACAGGAAATATCACTATTAAATCTAAATCCCTAGCCCTAGGCTACTATCCGCAAATATGGCAAAATCAGAATAAATTATCAGTAGATGATATAGGATATTTAGATGAAAAAGGTTATTTAAATATTATCGGGCGTAGCAGCGACAAAATAATTACAGGTGGAGAAAACATCTATCCCGCAGAAATTGAATTAGCAATTAGACAAACAAACATAGTTGCTGATATTTGCGTCATTGGTATCCCAGATAAACACTGGGGACAAGCCGTAACAGCGATTTATATTCCCAAAAACTCAAATACACCAACCTTAGAAATCCAAACACTACTCAAAGACAAACTCAGCAAATTCAAAATCCCTAAATACTGGATTCCCCTCCAAACCTTACCTCGTAACGCCCAAGGTAAAATCAACCGTCAGCAACTACAACAAATCGCCCAAAAATTCCTCTCAAATCCCATCACATAATCTCCTCCCTTAACTTTCTTCTCTCCGCGCCCTCTGCGTCTCTGCGGTTCGTTTCCAACCACTGACTAATATCATCAGGCAATTCTTGCTTAGTTCTAGTACCCGCATCAATACAAACGTGTCTAGTAATTGCCTTAGCCACTACAAACTCATCCACTGTAATTTCATAGGCAATTTCAAACTTACAAACCCCTAACTTTTGGAGTAATAAACTAACTACCAAATTATCTCCACAAAACATCGGGCGAAAGAAATCTACATTAGCCTGAACAACAGGAAAAGCCACAGATGGATTAGTAAAAAACTCTTTGAGATTAATACCAGATACCCCTAAAGAGGCTTCATAGGCTTCATGACAAATGCTCAAAACATTAGCAAAATAAACTACCCCAGCAGCATCAGTATCTTGAAAGTGTACGGTGCGGTTATATGTAAAAACCATTTTGCAAAATTTCCAAATTCAAACAAAAAACAGGTAAAATGCTTGCTCTAATTTTACCAATAATCATAATCAGTTTAAAGAGATATATGTTCATAACTAGGATTGAGTAGCTGTAGAATTATCAAAAATTGGAGGATCAGAGTTCTATACTTCTATCCACCACGCAGCAACTTGTCATACTCCGCGTGTGAACCAATCCAAAACCAGGCAAAATCACCATCCTCCTCTACCGCAAGCGCCCGATAGTGTATACCAACACGTACTGACCAAACCTGACCTATTTTTTTGAAATGTAATGATGGATTGTCTGGGATCTGCCCTAAGCAACTCATAACAGCGATTTGCAAGTTCTTGAATATCACTCGGTAACTGGCGATAATAATACCAAAAATCCGGGGTTGCTTGATGTCTCACAGGTCAGTACAACGCCCTTCTCTCAAATCTTTGAGTGCTTTCTTAGCCAGCTTCTCTAAGCGACCTGCTGCTACATCTTCCTCAATCTGCTGATCCCAAACTGCTGCATCGAATTCTGCAAACCAGGCACGAAAAGCAGCAAGTTCCTCTGGTGAAAGTTGACTAACAGCGCGTTCGATTTCGTTGAGGGTACTCATATCTATGGAGACTAAGCTTTATACTTTCTAACTCAACTATACAAGAACTGCCGATGGTGGGGCGTAACTAGAAGATTAGCGATGGGCTACACCCCACCGCAGGTGAACCCACTCTTGGTACGTTTTACGTTCTATCTTCATACAAACATGAGTTTGTCAAATTGATAGTACAATTGTAGTATAAAATAACAAGTATGGACTAAGTTATGACTCAAGCCTTAACGAAACCGATAACCTTTAATGAATTTATTGCTTGGTATCCAGAGAATACGGGACAACGCTATGAACTACATGATGGGGAAATTGTAGAAAAGCCTAAGCCAACTGGTAAAGATTCAAAAATAGCTGGGTTTATCTCTGGCAAGCTATTTATAGAAATTGAACGCTTGCAACTGCCTTACTTTATCCCAAAAGAATGCGTCATTAAGCCAGCGCAAGAGTCAGGATATGAGCCAGATGTAATTATTTTAGATGGGCAAAAAGTTGACAGGGTAGAACCTCGATGGGAGAGGGAATCTATCATTACATTAGGAACATCTATTCCTTTAGTTGTAGAGATTGTTTCCACCAATTGGGAAGATGACTACGCCAGAAAATTGGAAGATTACGAGTTATTGGGTATTCAAGAATATTGGATTGCAGATTATTTGGCATTGGGTGGTAGAAAATTTATCGGCAATCCCAAACAACCAACTTTCTCTGTTTACTCATTATTTGATGGTGAGTATCAGGTTAGCCAATTTAGAGGTGATGACAGAATAATATCACCCACTTTCCCAGAATTGAGTTTAACGGCTAGACAAATTTTTCAAGCGGGTGAACTTAAGTCCGCCTCAGAATGAATTCTGATTCTAATAGCACTCATTCGTTTTAACGACGACTAAAAATAAATTTCTAGTCCGTTTTAACGGACTTTAGTTATTAGCCCTGAACTTTAGTTCTGGGCGGGGTATGTCTAAAACTAAATCGTGATCCCAGCCCGAAAAATCTCTTCAGCAGTCAAACTCAACCCTGGAAAAGTTGGTGATATTATCTGGTCATTACCCCTAAACAGACTAACTTGGTATTCACCCTCAATAAAAGAATAAATTGATATAGTTGGCTGTTTGGGATTACCGATGAAGCGCCTACCGCCCAATGCCAAATAATCAACAATCCAGTATTCAGGGATACCTATTTCCTCATAGTCATTCACCTTAGTTAAGTAATCAGTTCTCCAGTTAGTGCTGACAACCTCAACTACCAAAGGAACTGATGCCGCTTGGCTAACTGTAGATCCTTTCTTCCAAAACGGTTCGTTAACCAAGTTGGAGCGATTTAATAGCAGCACATCTGGTGAATAAGCAGAGTCTGCTTCAGGGGGTTTAACAAATGCGGTTTTAGGAATGATGTAGGGTAGATTAAGTCGGCTGAACTCTAATGTGATTTTTGTAGCCAAAAATCCAACAATCTCTTCATGATCTCCTACTGGTGGTGTCATTTCAACAATTACCCCATCGTGCAGTTCGTAGCGTACCCCTGTCTCAGGATACCAGTCTATAAATTCTGCAAAGGTTACTGGTTTTGTTAAGGCTTGAACCATAATTCACCTCTCTCGGTGGCTGCTATTAAGTAGAGGAACGTAAATAATTAAAGGTTTGTAGTGAGGGCTTTAGCCCTCTCTATCTCCTGTAGTAGACGCTAGGCGGTAAGCGCAGCTATGCCCGGAGGGCTTTACAAAGTAGGACTGAAGCCCTCACTACAAGCTAATTTCAACTTTTGTTACTTTACTTAACATAGTTTGATTTCTTTTCGCCTACTTACTTATTGTAAGTCCTTTCCGTTAGGCGCTGTTTGAGTTTTAGCAGTATATCATTTCTCTACTATACCAGCCTTTTTGTGTCTCCCAATGACAGAAGAATCAGCCACCCAGAAATGTTGTTAACGCTAACTGTCCAGACTTTTAGATTGCTACTCAATTAAGGGGTTATATATATCCTCAGAACTGGGATTGAGGTAGGGACGTTGGACATCAATTAAGTGTTGTGCAAAGTGTTGATCAATAGTCCGCATCCGTTCTTCAAGAGCATTTTTACCTTTTTGCCAAGCTTCTAACAAAGCATTAGCGACAATTTGGCAACGGTTCATCCCAAAACTTTCTTCTGTGGCAAATTTTTGGTTTGGTTCTTCAGCTAAACTCAATCCTGGGGCTAAAAACTTGGTAAATAGGGGGATTTCCGGCTGAAAATGAGATTGATGTTCTAGATAAACAACTTGAAGGATTTTGCGAATAGCTGGATAGTCGTGACGTTCAAAATGGAGAATCCCTGAATCGTAGCGTCCATAAGCAGCGGGATTGTAGAGAACCTGAAAGCTGAAGGGAATAGAGGCGGCGTTTAGTTGCAGTGTTAAGCTATCCATGAGTGCGATCGCACCAGCAGGGGTAAAATTAAAGTAAATTCGCCCTAATTCTAAATTCCCGTCTGTTTTACCCAGGCGTTCCTGTCCAATATTGCTAGCTGCAACATAACAGCCATTGTACAGTCGATTTTTGGGCATCCAAATTGCAATCAATTCACCCACCTTGGCAGATTTTTTACTAGATTTGAGATGACATTCTGGCTCAACATACAATGTCAAATCGCCTTTAGTCACCGCCATACTACCATCAGGTTCTAACCGCAACACCTGCCAACTAGAATCATAGTAACCAGCGCCGTGATTGCAATTATGAAGTTGCTCATAAAATTCCCAATCAATCCCCAAGCTGGAATTATTTTCTAAGCTTTGGTGTGGCAAACAATTAGACTGATCACCATTTACAGCTAAAGTAGTTTGCAAGGAACCATTGTAATAGATCCCATAAAGGAAATTTCTCAGTAATAGAGTCAAATACTTATGTTGTAAAGCTGCCGAATTTTGCTGAAATCTGTCTGCTACTTTAGTCGGCAGGGCAAAAGGTTGATAATTGGGATGATAGATACAAAAGTTTGACTCAATCTGGATATTACTGGCAATGTCGGACAAAGAATTAAGCAGTTGCTTGGTAGAATAATCTAGCATTAATCAATTCACAAATCAAGATTCAGGATGATAAAATTACTAGCGAGCAAACATTATGCTTGTTTACTAGGCTGCTTGCAAAAAAAAGTGAAATTGCCTATTCAAGTCAGAGGCATTTATTTATCTCAAATTTAAATTTATACATATTAACAACCACGCAGACGGGTTTTTTCGTAATAAATCCGAAGCAATTGTTGCTCCCTTTCAGGCTCAGGAAGTTTGTGTAATTTCACCACAGGTTGGATAAGTTCTGACTCAGATATTCCCAAAATAGTCAGTAAGGCTTGCTCAGGCATAGTCAATAAAGTTTTGGCAACTTTGAGCATACAAAGCTCGCGATTATCAAAGTATTTACGGCACTTAATCATGTCCTGAATTTGATGAATGAGTGCCAACCCTGCAAACTGGACAACGCGCAAAATAAAATCTTGGCGGTACTCTAAAATCATGGGGAAAGCATGGAGATAAGCCTGAATCAAAGCCACTATCAAAGGTTGAATAACCTCTAGGGGAGTTACTGCCAGACGCAGAGATTCTTCTAACTCAATGGTGGGATCTACAATCAGACTCGAAAGCCAAATTTTTAAATAGCTTGCCACGAGAGTTCCCAAATCAAAAGCTGGATCTCCCCAACTACAAGCTTCCCAATCAATCAGCCGGATTAAGCAATTATCTAGCTGTTGCCACCGGGAATGAACTAAAATATTATTTAACTGCAAGTCATTGTGAGTTAAGCAGCAAGGTTTCCATTCATAAGACAAGTCTGCAATTGCTGATTCCAAACTTTCGTGGCGCTGATAGAAAGTATAGAATTTCAGGGCATCGGTGGGAACTATGCCAAAAATGTCTGGGCCAATTGAGTTTATCCCTTGGGCTGGGTTGTAGAAGCTATAGCGAAACTGTCCTTCGGGAGCAGTTGCCATAAAATCACGATACTCTCGACGCTGGAAGGTAGTACGATGTAATCCCGCCAATGTAGTGCCAATAACAGCAGCTATCGATTCTGGGAAAATCTCGGTTTTTTCGTAAAAGCTCCCCAGTTCTATGTATTCAGTCAGGTAACTGCGGACAAGGATGGAGTTTTCCTCATCAAAATGTAGCACCAATGAGGCGATCGCAGAAATGTTGCCAAGAACTGGAAACTGCTGTAGTAATTGCTGAAACAGCCACTCATTAAAAAACTCATGGGGAGTTCCATCATTATTAATGTTACGTTCTTGTTTAACCAGCAGTTTACGATTACCTGCCAAAGTCACCAGTAAATTGAGATTTTTATTACCGCTTTCTGGCAACTCAGATTCATAAGATGCGCCATCTTCTGAGCTACACAGACCTGCATCTTGCAGATACTGGATAACATTGTGAGAAGACAGTGATAATAACATGTATTATTTCCTAGTTCCTTAAATTGCTGAGAGAATCACCTATGTCAGGATTGACTTAGCCTTAGCAGTTTTCGGTAGATACCAACAATAGTACGAATATCAATAATGATTGGTACTATCTACTAATATCCCATTTGCACCAGAAAAACTTGCCAATATGGCAATATAGCCTTGAATATTCCTTTAATATCTGTTGAAGCTCACATAAAGTGTTTACATCTTTGAGATGATTAACTCCGATACAAGCAATCTCTTGTAGTTAATCTTTTTGATGCAGTTCCGCCTTCCAGTTTATGGGGTTTCATTAAAGTTATCCTTTCATTGGCGGTTCCTGATCCAAAATCTACTCGTTAGATGGGTAAACTCGGTGCGCCGCGCGGCATCACCCAAGATATTCTGTGAAAACGAGATTTTCAAGCCGCTTTCCTTGCATTGGCTGACCAATTTTGTCCAGGTTTTTCCCAAGGGAATCAACATAATTAGCGCAGCGTGGCAGAAATAATTATCCAGTAGAAAAAAGTTAAAAAGTTAATCCTAGAAGCTTGATTTTTTGCCTTCTACCTCCTGCCTTCATCCACTCGTAATCTTGTTTGCTCTCTTTGCAGTCATTTATCAATCTAGGATGTTTACTTCTCTTGATATAATTGAGGAAAATATAGTACCCATAACAACTATCTCATCCTGACACCAGCATCGAATCTCAAAAATACTTCGCTGAAATCAGCATGACATTCAACATTAATATCTTTATTTATCATCACAAAACCAAGATAACAGGACATTTTAGGCAGGTAGAGAAGAATTTTTTGGCTCAGATGCTCATCATCAATGCCTAAAAACCTCAGTATCACCTAGGTTTTGTCACCGCCACCTTTCAACCTCCTTGCTCCTTGCCTGCGGTAATATAAATGTACTAATATAATTACTTAAGGCAGAGAGAGTTATGCTATGTCAAAAAAACAGGAGGATACTACCTGAAGACCAAAATTTGATTCACCATCGCTGCCAGTGCCAGCATACCCAAAATAATCATCAATCCCCCAGGCATAAATTTGCGTGTTTTAGCCAATCTAAACGCAAAGAAAATTACCAAAATAGCAGTAACCAAAGCTGCTAAGATCAAAGCCCAGGTTTGTCCTTGGAATTGCAAGTAAGCAGCAAAAATGAGTAATAAACCGCTAATGCTACCACTCACCAGCGAAACCTTGCTATTAGCTTGAATGTAGCCAATAATGCCACCAACTATAGCTAAAATACCGTAAACAAGGGCAGCGATTATACCTAAATTCATTTGTTAACACCTGTGTAGATTTTCATTTTACTGCCAGTGTCAGCAGACAATTTACCATAGCTTAGTAGCTCTCATCACCCAGTTGATTGATGGATAATCAAGCGATGCATACAGGAAGTACTTCGTCCTACACCAAAGTTCAATTCCTCCAGCGCCAAGCAGCTTCACTTTTACTGTACCAATCTGTCCTCCAAAGTGAAGTGGGGAGTACATTTCTTGACCTGTTACAAGCTATACGTTACACTAACGCCGATGCACGGGGTTGCCTCCAAGCCTACGGCAGTTATTTTCAAGCTTTGGCTGCGAGAAATCAAAACTGGGAGGAATACTTAATTACTCAAATACTGATTTCCGACAATCCCTTTACCAAGCTTGCTCAACGGCGAGAATTTGCTAATTTGCCCCCAGCTTTAATAGCAGCCGTTCAGCATGATTTACAAGTATTGCAAAGTCTCTATGAATGTAGCAGCGCTTCTTTAAGCGAGTGGGTACAAGACGTAGCCTATCTACCTATTTCACCCATAGTCTGGTATCAGGAGCCAGAAGAGGTAGAAGTAACCAAGGGATTAGTTACATCTCTACAACAGTTAGAAAACTGGGCTGATGCTGTAGAAGATTTAGCAGCTTATTACCGCCAATTTGGCACAGGTCTATTTGCTGAATATCGCGCTTTACGCTGGCAAGCTGGACATTTTGTTGGTATCCAGTATCCTGATACAATCAAGCTAAATTTACTAGTAGGTTACGAATCTCAGCAAGATGCTTTGTTAAAAAATACAGCATTTTTATTATCAGGAGAGGCAGCACTTAATGTATTGCTTTATGGTAGTCGTGGGTCTGGTAAATCTTCTTTAGTTAAAGCTTTGTTAAATGAGTATAGCGATCAAAATCTACGCCTAATAGAAGTAGCAAAATCAGAATTGCAAGACTTACCGAAAATTGTCGAACATTTGCGGGGAGTACCCCAGAAATTTATCATCTTTGTCGATGACCTTTCTTTTGATGCAGATGACGATGTCTTTAAAGCACTCAAAGTAGTTTTAGAAGGCAATTTGACCCCACGACCCCAAAATGTAGTTGTCTATGCCACTTCTAATCGCCGCCACTTAATTCCGGAGTTTTTTGCCGACCGCCCTGCTCCCCAGGATAACAATGAAATTCATGCTTGGGACACGATGCAACAGAAGCTCTCATTTAGCGATCGCTTTGGTCTAACCTTAACATTTGAACCAGCAGATCAGAAGACTTATCTAAAAATTGTCCAGCATCTAGCAGCACAAGCTGACATTAATATTACCCCAGAAGACTTAGAATATCAAGCTTTGCAGTGGGCAACTCGCCATAATGGTCGTTCTGGCAGAACAGCGCGGCAGTTTATTGATTTCTTAAAAGCCGACTTAGCCCTGTTTGGTGCAAATAAAAATATACCTGAAACTTGATCATGAAATTAATTTGCTAGTGAATTAAGTTTCTGATTACCCACAATACCATGTTATATACACTTACTTACAACCGTACCTGCAAAAGCGATAACGTGAGGATTAATGGCCTTAAAGACTACTTATTCTGAAAACTTTACTACGCTAAGAACAAGCAATATGCAATCAGCAATAGTAAGTAATCGATTGATTCTCGGTCTAGCTGCCTTTAGTGTGAGTTTTGGTCTGAGTCTCGTTCCCAACTGGGATTTTACTAAAGCCTTTCTCACAGGCATAATTACCGTATTAGCCACCTATGCAGCTGCATTATTTGTTGATAAACGGCGCAGAAATTATGAAATGCTGATTTTAAGTTCCCTCCACAAGCGAATTAAAGAGCTTGAGGGATTAAAATCTCGTATTTTCCGAGAAATCAACCAAATAGAGCAGCATAATAACTTATTATATGCTGAGTCAAAGCAACTGCAAAATCAAATAGCAGAATGTCGCAGCCAAAGAGATAGCCTTCATCGGGAATTAAGCACTTTTATTGGACAAAAAAAGCAGCTAGAATCTGAAATTTTTATCCTAAAAACCGAATTTAATAGCCTGGAAAAAAATAAATTAGAACTCAATAATTCTGTTTCTATCCTCACCTCTGAAAAACGCCGACTAGAATTAAATTGTCATACATCTCGCGCAGAACTTACTCAGTTGCAAATGCAAATTGACGAACTTCAGCAAGAGAGACAAGAAGTTGAGAGCAATTTAACCCTCCTAGGCAGACTCAAACCCCAACTGGAGGAAAAACTTTATGAACTGCGAATTGAAATTCAAGACCTAGAAGCCGACACAATCAAGCAAAATCAATTACTTATAGCTACAAAAACTGAAAAAGAAAATATAGAAATTATCCTAAATTCTTTACAAACCCAAACAGCAGGACAACAAGCCGAACTCGACCAATTACAAGGGCAAGTTGCATTATTACAAGATGAACGCGACATCTTGCAAAGCCAAGTTTGGGAATTACTACAACAAATGGAAACATTCAATCAAGAACCCTTACTTGACACCGCAGAAGAAGATAGTATTGAGTTGTTTCCTTTTGCTGAATTACTCGAACCCTTAGAAACAGAAAATACTCAACTCGATGCATCTGAAAACTTACCCGAAGAATGGACAGATTTACTAGAAAATCTACCAGGCTATGAAATACAGATATTAAAAGCCATCGTCGAGAAAAATAATCCCCAGGCTATCATTAAACAAATAGCCGAAGCAAATATCACCATGCCAAATCTATTAATCGATTCTATTAATGAACGAGCAAATGATACTATTGGTGAATTAATAATCCAGACAACCGCAGAAATTCCCGAAGTTTATCAGGAGCATATAAAAAATGTCAAAAAAATGATTGCCATTTATGATGACCTCATGGCTAGATACGCCACACCAAATTAAATTATTCTCGCCCATTGATTGTCAGATAATTAATCAAATGGGTAGAATCAAGCGAGTTCAGTAGTGCTGTTAGCGGGGCACTTTTTAGTTAATTTTATTTATGGCAAAACTCAAAATCTCGAAAAAAGTAACCACTGCTTTAATTAATTCCCTTGGTGCGGGAGTAGTCCCCAGAGTGGGAGTTGAACATATTGCAGTAGGTCGGGAAAAAGAACTCCAAAGCTTATTACAAAATCTCAACGATATCGCTGAGGGTGTTGCAGCATTTCGTTTTATAATTGGTAATTATGGTTCTGGAAAAAGCTTCATACTGCAAATGATTCGTAACCGTGCTATGGAGCAAGGTTTTGTAGTAACTGATGCTGATTTATCCTCTGAACGCCGACTAGCAGGAACCAATAATGAAGGTTTAGCAACCTATCGAGAATTGATGTGTCGCCTCGCTACAAAAACTCGTCCTGATGGTGGTGCTTTAGTTTCAATTTTGGAAGGATGGATTAATAAAATCCAACAAGAAGTGGCTAAAGAAACCGGAACACGCCCCAATGACGAAGGTTTCGATGACCAAGTGGAGACGAAAATTAGAGAAGTAGTTCAATATATTGAAGATTTAGTTCACGGATTCGATTTTGGCAGTATTGTAATTGCTTATTGGCGTGGCTACCGCTTAGATGATGAACAATTAAAAAATGCAGCATTGCGCTGGTTACGGGGAGAATTTAATACTAAAACTGAGGCAAAAGCAGCTTTGGGCGTGCGTGTAATAATTGACGATGATAGCTGGTATGATTACATCAAGCTATGGGCTAAGTTTGTGGCAGAAATTGGCTATAAAGGGCTTTTAGTTTTAGTTGATGAAGCCGTAAACTTATACCAAATATCCACTACAGTAACTCGTGAAAAAAACTATAATAGACTACTAACAATGTTCAATGACACTATGCAATGCAAAGCCGAAAATCTTGGCATTGTCATCGGTGGAACAACCAAGTTTTTAGAAGACCCAAATCGGGGACTTTTTGCTGACCAAGCTTGGCGCAGACGCACAAAAGAAAGCCGTTTTGTCGCCCAAGCTGGTGTACAAGAGTATTTAGGGCCAGTCATTCGCCTCAACCCGTTAACTGAAGTAGAAATCCTCACGCTTTTGCAGCGCTTAACAGAAATTCATGCTCTCAATTTTGGGTATGAAAAGATTTTGACAAATCATCAGTTGAAAGATTTTATCCAAGAAATTGTCAACCGCTTGGGTGCAGCAGCATTACTCACTCCAGGGGAAATTGTGCGCGACTTTATGAGTTTGCTAAATATTCTCCACCAAAACCCAGAAATTGCATTTGGTGACTTAATTCATGGCTCTAATTTTAGACCTACCACTGCGGGTACAGATGCAAATGCAGATGAAGATGATGCAGTAGAATTCAGTCTGTGATTAAGGAATTTTTATTAGTTTTTAGTAATTGGTAATCCTAGCCAATCACTAATTTGTTCAGCCAACCAATCAAGTTCTAAGGTATTAACAGAAAAAATATTATTTTCACCAGTATGAATTTTATACTTTTGCATTCCTGACCAGATTATTAAGCAAGGTTGAGGTTTATTATTGTAGTAAGTATAAGTTTTTTCTAAGCGGACAATATATTTTTTGAGGCTAGGAAGTGGATAATGACGCTCAATGCCAAATAATTCATAACATAAAGAAATTTGCCTACTATTGATGTGAAGTGTTTTGTTTCCAAATAAGCACATAGATACGACAAAAAATAATATTAATAAACTAACTGGAAGCAGTAAAGGTGACATCATGTTAAATATAGGCAAAATCATTAAAAAAGAAAGCGGCAAAACTATCCTAAAATACCAAGAGAACATCACCATCATTTTTGAAACTCCACCCACTGGGGGAATGATAATTTCTATAAAATCTGTATTTTTATGCAAAATAACTTTACTACCAAAAGGCTTTCCCAAAACTGAATTAGATGCCTTCACTGGAGTCTGAGTTTTATTTATAGGTATTGCTAAAGCTTGCAAAGCTTGTTCAGCAGAAGCCAACCGTCTACTCAAAATAGGTTGTGTCATCTTCCTCAACCAACTGCTGAAACCAGGGGTAATATTGGCTGCTTGTTCAAATTTAATTACTAAGTCTTGTTGTGGTAAGTCTGCTGGATGCTGACCTGTCACTAAATAAATTAAAGTTGCACCCAAACCGTAAAGGTCAGAAGCAGGAGTAGCCCTACCATTAAATTGCTCTGGTGGCATATATCCGTAGCTACCAACAACTGTCATGGTGCTGTTTATTCTGACAATGGTCTGCACTGAGCCAAAATCTACCAAGTAAACCTCACCCACACTATTGCCAGAACGATTTGTCAGTAGTATGTTACTGGGCTTGATGTCACGATGAATTACTGCTGGTTGACGACCATGTAAATATTTGAGAATTTCTAGAATGGCTGTTGCTAGCTGTTTGACTTCTTCTTCACTGAAACTACGTCCTGCTTTGAGTTGTGTTTCTAAAGATTCAGCGGGAATATAGCTTTGTACGAGTGCAAATCCTTTGCTGCCGAGTAAATTTAACTCAAAGTAGTCTAGGTAGCTGGGAATAGCAGGGTGGGAGAGTGCTTTGAGAGTTTCGGCTTCCCTCTCAAACAGCTTTAAGTCGTGCCATTCAAACTCATCACCAAAAGAAAGTAGTTTAACTACTACTAGTTCTTGGGTTTGCAAATCACGAGTTAGCAGCGTCCGTCGTCCTGCTTTTTTACCCAGATGCTGCTGCACTTCGTAGCGTTCTGCTAGTATCTCTTTGGCAAAATCACCTAAACCCTGACTTGTCATTTGCTGTTTACTTCAAAGCTTTGTTGCTTTTATAACTTTATTCTTTGCTCTTTTACCACTGTAAGCTTACTTAAGCCAACAACAAGTATGAGTCTCAGTATTTTTTATGAGATTCTTCTTTCACACTCTGTACAAAATAGCCAGCTAAAATCAAGAAAATGTATGAGCAACAGCACTTTTTTTAAACTCGCACCCTTTATTCAAGAATATATTTATCATCATGAGTGGACTGAATTACGACCTGTGCAAATCGCCGCTTGTGAAGTTATCTTTGACACTAATGCTCATTTATTAGTTACCGCTGCCACAGCTGCGGGGAAAACAGAAGCGGCGTTTTTGCCAGTTCTAACTCTATTACATAAAAAGCCGGCGGCAACGATAGGTGTATTATACATTAGTCCCATTAAAGCTTTAATTAATGACCAATTTGAGCGTCTTAACGACTTGTTGAAAACAGCAGATATTCCAGTTTGCCATTGGCATGGTGATGTTGCTCAAAATCGGAAAAACAAGCTTTTAAAAAATCCCCAGGGCATTCTGCAAATTACACCTGAATCTCTAGAAAGCTTGTTAATTAATAAAAATCATGACCTAATTCGCTTGTTTGGTGATTTACAGTTTGTCATCATTGATGAAATTCATGCTTTTATGGGTTCGGAACGCGGTTGTCAAATTATTTGCCAATTACAGCGTTTAGCAAAGTTGACGCAAAAACAACCCCGCCGTATTGGTTTATCAGCAACTCTTGGTGATTACTCAATGGCTGAAGATTGGTTGAGTTCTGGAACTGAACAGCTAGTAATTACTCCAAAAATTGAGGGGGCAAAACGTCAAATTAAACTGGCGCTAGAACACTTTTATCATGAAGTTGATGAATCAGAGATAACTGATTACGAACAATATATTTTTAATCTCAGCAAATCTCGTAAATGCCTCATTTTTGCAAACAATCGCACGCAAACGGAATCTATAATTGCTTCTTTGCGACAAATTGCCACAAAAGAAGGATTTCCAGACATCTATCATGTACATCATGGCAGTATATCTGCTAGCTTGCGGCAAGCTGCGGAAGATGCGATGAGGGAACCTAGTAATCCCGCTGTGACTGCTGCTACGCTAACTCTAGAATTAGGTATAGATATCGGTCATTTAGAGCGAGTGATTCAGTTAGAATCACCTCTGTCTGTAGCTAGTTTTTTACAACGTTTAGGACGCAGTGGGAGAAGAGGTGAAGCTGCGGATATGCGCTTTGTTTGTGCTGAAGATAAACCATTATCAGAAGCGTCTCTACCGGAACAAATCCCCTGGCAACTTTTGCAGTGTATTGCTATTATTCAACTTTATTTAGAGGAGCGTTGGCTGGAACCGATAAAGCCTGTCAAATATCCTTTGAGTTTGCTTTATCACCAAACAATGAGCATTTTAGCTGCTACGGGGGAACTTTCACCGGCTGCTCTCGCTAAACAAGTTCTAAACCTGCCACCATTTGCTGCTATTACTCAAGGGGATTTCTTGATATTGCTACGCTATTTAATTGATATTAATCATATTCAAAAAACTGAAGAAGGTAAATTAATTATAGGCTTGGCAGGGGAAAAAGTGGTGAGGAAATTTCAGTTTTACGCTGTGTTTGCTGATAGCCAGGAATATGTGGTAAAGCAAGGTACAGTGGAAATTGGTAGTATTATCACACCGCCTGTTGTTGGTAATCAATTTGCTTTGGCTGGGAGAAGTTGGGAAGTTTTAGAAGTTGATTTTAAAAAAAGGTCTGTTGCTGTCAAGCAAGTTGAGGGAAAGGCTAGTATTTATTGGCGTGGTGGTGGTGGCACTATTCATACAAGAGTTTTGCAACGGATGCGGCAGGTTTTGCTGGAAGACACAGAGTATAGCTATTTGCAAAAAAATGCTCTACATCGTTTGCAGATAGTTCGCCAACTGGCACGCAAGACTGGATTAAATAAACAAAATATTTTGCTATTAGAAAAAGGTAAATGCTGTATTTTTCCCTGGATGGGTACTGTGGCTTACCGCACTTTAGAAAGATTGCTTAATTCTTGCTGTCGGGAGTCTTTGGAAATCATCAGCATTGGTGGTGTAAATCCATATTATTTGACTATTAAATTAGGCAAGGGTAAGTTTGAGTATCTTTACCATGAAATTGTGTCTTTATGTGAGCAAAGAATTACTCCAGAAGATTTAGTTGGTGATGCGGAAGCCCCAGAAGTTCAAAAATACGATAAATTTATTCCGCACTCGCTTTTACGTAAAGCCTATGCTAGAGATTGTTTAGATTTGGATGAAATGAAACAGCAAGTTGCTTTTTGGACAAGTTGTTTCGGTTAGTATGGAAGTGCAATTAGTGACCCTATGAATTATCTGTATTGCACACAAATTAAAACTGCTATATCAAAGCTTTAATATTACCAAGAGATGGTAATTTATGACGTTATGCGTAAATCCTTATAATACCGCTGAGAAATTACCATTTATTAAAATGAGATATGGCGGATCTGATTCTGCGATATCCTAATAAAAAATTAAGTGTAGTATAAAATGATTAATTCCCATAGTGGCTCATCCACAGAAAATAAGGCTGTTGTGATTGGGGGAAGTATTGCTGGACTGCTAGCGGCTCAGGTACTGACTAAGCATTTTGACCATGTAACAATTGTGGAACGCGATCGCCTGTCTAAAGAACCAGAACAGCGCCAAGGTGTACCCCAAGCACATCATTTGCATGTGCTACTCACGCGGGGTAAGCAAATTCTGGAGCAGCTATTTCCTGGTATCGAGGCTGAATTAACTGATTCAGGAGCACCCGCTATGGACTGTGTAGCAGACTGTCCTTGGTTGGGTATTGGTGGCTGGGCACCCCGATTTCATTCTGATCTGATTAGCCCCACCTGTAGCCGAAATCTGTTGGAGTCGACAATTCGCCGTCGCTTGGCTGCTAATAACCGTGTTGCATTTATGGAAGCAGGACAGGTAACTAGCTTACTGTCTAACGCCGATAACACTAGCATTACAGGTGTGCGGGTACGTTTGGATAAAGAAGCAGAAACAGATATCTTTGCTGATTTAGTGGTGGATGCCAGTGGGCGAAATTCGCGATCGCCTCAATGGTTGCAAGCAATGGGCTATGAGCCGCCCCAGGAAACAATTATCAACTCTTTTTTGGGCTATGCCAGCTGTTGGTATGAACTGGCTCCTGAAAAGGAAATTGACTGGAATGCTGCCTATATAACAGCACAAGCACCAGGCACTCGCGGCGGTGTGATCTGTAAAATTGAAGAGAATCGCTGGATTCTTACATTAATTGGCGTAGGTCGTGATTATCCATCTACTGACGCGGCGGAATTTCTGAATTTTGCCCGGAGTTTGCGATCGCCTATCATCTACGAAACTATCAAAAACGCCAAACCCCTTTCTCCTATCTACGCCTATAAGCGCACAGAAAATTGTCTCCGTCATTATGAACAACTTTCTAAATTACCAGAAGGCTTGGCGGTATTAGGTGATGCCGTCTGTGCTTTTAATCCTGTGTATGGTCAAGGCATGACTACTGCGGCTTTAGGTGCTTTGACTCTGGATGAGTGTTTAACCAAACAATTATCTCAGCACCCAGACGGTAATTTAATCGGTCTATCCCGACGCTTTCAAAAACAACTCCACAAGGTAATTAATGTACCTTGGCTAATTACAACAGGGGAAGATTTACGTTGGTCTACTACCGAGGGCGCGAAACCCAGCCTGATGAACAAAATTATGCAGCTATATCTAGAGCGAGTGTTGATGCTGCAAACTACAACTCCTGAAATCCATCAGGTTTTCTTAGAAGTAATGCACATGATTAAGCCACCCACCGCATTATTTCACCCTACTATCCTCATGCAGGTGTTGAAGCAAGTGTTCAATTTCCAGCCCTCAGAACAACAACTTAATAATCTACAAAATTTTCCACAACCTCTACCTGCTGTTGCTGAGTAAATTTTGAGCAGTTCTTAGTGTGGGTAGTTGTGCAGCCAAGCGATCGCTAACCAACCTTTCTCCTTCAGCTTTAGCTTGCGCTGCTTCCCATGGTAAAAACAGCAAATTTTCCCGTCCTACTGTTCTACTTTTTGGCAGATTGTCTCTGTCAATTCTCAGAAATTTGGCAGAAGTACTTCTTTTTGTGTTCTTATTTGTGTCTTTGCACGAAACAAAAAATATTTATGTCCAAAATATATAGCAATCCTATTTGATTTGTGAACATAAACTGAGTCAGATACCCGACTTCTTAGAGAAGTCGGGTATCTTTGTGTTCACAAATGATTTAGGACTGCTATAGTAAATTTACGGTTAATTAAACCAAGTATAAATACGCCAAAATCAATAGTTTTCATGAAACTTTCAACAAGTTATGCGGTTTCTACAGGCAACCAGAAGAATTTTCGTTAAGCTATAAATCCGACCATTAAAGATTATTAAACGCCTTATGCACAGTTTATTATCTGGGCCGTTGAGTACAGAGAGATTAACGGTCAAGATTGCAGGATTACCTGCATCATTACAAGGTAAAAAGCTGGTGCAGATGTCAGACTTTCACTACGATGGTTTGCGGCTGACAGAAAAAATGTTAGATCAGGCGATCGCAATTAGCAACCAAGCCCAACCAGATTTAATTCTCTTAACCGGTGACTACGTAACCACCAGCCCAGAACCCATTCATCAACTAGCGCTACGACTTAAAAAACTGCAAAGTAACTGTGGTATCTACGCCATACTTGGTAACCACGATATATGTTACAAACAATCAAAAGCAAAAGTCACAGCAGCCCTTACTAACATTGGCGTTAAAGTCCTATGGAACGAAATCGTCTATCCACTAGGGCAAGAATTGCCACTAGTAGGACTAGCGGATAAATTCTCAAAAGAATTCAACCCCGCACCAGTGATGAACCAGCTAGACCCCGCCACACCCCGCATAGTTTTATCCCATAACCCAGATACTGCCGAGATATTGCAATCATGGCGAGTAGATTTGCAATTATCTGGTCATACTCACGGCGGGCAAATCGTTATTCCCGGAATTGGCCCTATCGGGCACTATTACAAAAAAATCGTACGAAAAATACCTTTAAAACTCCGGCGTCGAGTCCCATTCTTGCGAAAAGATTATTCTGTAGTCCGCCATTGGGAATGGGCAGAAGGTTTACATCAGCTAGGCAAAAATCAGCTATATGTTAATCGTGGCTTGGGCACTTATCTCCCAGGACGATTATTCTGCCCCCCGGAAGTTACTATAATTACTCTAGAAAATAACTAGTACCCTAGGGTAGAATTAAAAATTAAAAATTAAAACAGAGTGAGCTTTTCAGATAGCTAGAATCGTTGGTTAATTTACGCCCCAGTGTACTAGTACCGCCTCGCGCGATTCAAAATTTTGTCATTCAAAAAGCTGATGATGTAAGCTTTTAATTGATTTTGAATAGGTAGTGTATTTACGCCATGCTGTACTAGGATAGTGTCATATTTTAAACAAATTTATTAATTTAATTGAGATTAAATTAGGCAAAATATTATATTTAATCAAAATCTATTTTGATTTTTGATAAGCTGTAAACGCTAGTATAAGGAGCATCTTTTAAACTATGCACTGGTTGTTTACAGGACGTTTAAGAGTAGATAAAATAACGGTTAAGATCGCAGATTTACCGGCATCTTTACAAGGCACAAAGCTGGTGCAGCTATCAGATTTTCACTACGATGGCTTACGTCTATCGGAGAAAATGTTAAAAAAGGCGATCGCACTTACTAACGAAGCTGAACCAGATTTAATTCTCTTAACAGGTGACTACGTAACCGACGACCCCACACCAATTCACCAACTAGTAATACGACTCAAACATCTGCAAAGCTTCAGTGGAATCTATGCCGTACTTGGCAACCACGATATCCATTACAGCCACTCAAAAACAGAAATAACAGATGCACTGACTAGCATTGGGGTGCATGTCCTGTGGAATGAAATCGCCTACCCACTAGGCAAAGAATTACCACTAGTAGGACTAGCTGATTATTGGTCACAGCAATTCAACCCCGCACCAGTTATGAACCAACTAGATTCCACCACACCCCGCATTGTTCTATCCCACAATCCAGATACAGCCAAAATATTGCAAAAATGGCGAGTAGACTTGCAACTATCTGGCCATACCCACGGAGGTCATATTGTTATTCCAGGATTTGGCCCCGCAATCCTCTATTACAAAAAGCTATTCAAACAAACTCCCAAAAAATTGCGGCGTTGGGTGTCTTTGTTGTTAGGAGACTGCTCTAAAGTGGTACGTTATTGGGAATGGGCCCAAGGATTTCACAAAATCGCAGAAAATCAATTATATGTCAATCGCGGCTTAGGAACTTATCGCCCAGGACGCCTATTTTGCCCACCAGAAGTTACTGTAATTACCTTAATTAGTCATTAGTCCAGCAGTCAAAAAACTGTAAACTCTAGATTTTTGACTAACTCATAGCAGAAACCGCCCCAAGCTACGATGGATACATATCAGTAGCTTAAAGCGGTTCTTTCATCATGCAATTTTTTAAGAAAATCAGAGAATTCGACTTCACTCAACTAATGTGGACAATATTCGCAATCAACTACTCAGAACTGTGCATCATCTATTCCAAATAGGCAGGCATTTGTCTGGCTGTGCGTTCAAAAACCTCCAATACAAATCAGTGGACTTTCGGCGAAAACACATTTACAGGATGCCACAACTTAACAGTGATTGCGAGAACATTAGAGCAGGAGGCACAGGCTCTAACTGGCAGCTAGAAGGTTTTGATTTAACTTTTAACCTTTTTGTACCTTGCTCTTAATCTAGCACTAAGATTGTTAACCTGTGCCGTAGATTTACTAAACTTTACTACCATTAATCTTCCGTAATATTTAAACAAACTTCCTTATAAACACTGTGTTATTCGCTTTGCTGATGATTTGTGCAAAATCTGGTAGTCACCTCAAATTATCAAGAAGACTACCAAGCCATTACAAACCGCTGATGAACGCATTCGGAAGCTGCTACGGAGTGGAACCGCTGCTACTAGGAGTAGTAGTGGTAGATGAATCACTATCGGATGTACTGTTTGAGGTTTCTGCCTCTTTAGGCGCAGTAATTTTAGAAGTGACGTTCTTCTTTTCTTGAGCAGGAGTATTACTAATTGGAGTTTTTGGGCTTGCTATCTCTTTAGGGATCGTCTGCGTAGCAGAAGGTGCTTTTTGAGCAGCCCCAGGCTGTAGGGGCGGAACAGTCACGTTAACCGCTGGTGGGGAAGGTGCAGCTGCGGGCGGAACAGTCACATTAATAGTTGGTGGGGAAGGTGCAGCTGCGGGACGAACTTGCTGTTGTGGAACCAGAACAGGTACTTCCCTAGTTCTTTCAATAATCGTGGTTTGTGTTTGAGGAGCTTGAGCCGCTGCCGGAGATGGACTAACTTTATTAGGTACAGGAATTACGATAGGGGCAGCATTTTCCACAGCTTCATTATTGCGCTGGTTAGAGTACCAGACTGCACCCACGATCAAACTAATTAGGGAGGTAAAGATAATACCTAACAGCAAACCACGAGAAGCATTGTTATCATCACGCTCGGCTAAATTAGCTTGGGCATTGTTTCGTCCCTGTACGTAACCCTGCTGGTAAGACTGAGGATTAGTTTTGCTATTACTAACGGTTTCAGATTTTCGCGTCAAGCTAGTGTGAGTATTACCATTAATATCCGTAGAAGATTCTTTACTGAGTTCAGTTTTACCGACTTCGCGCTCATTTAGATTAGCCATAAAATTTGATTTCACTCCTCAACATATTGACAAACTAAATCTTTGCAAGAACAAGAGATATGAACAGATTCAAACAATTTTTAGGTAGAAAATGTTCGATTAGCTACCTTTGTCTGAAACAGATATCAGCATAACTTCTCATCGGCAACTATGGCTCTATCTAAATGAAGGAGTTCATACTCTATCAAAAGAAGGAGCATTCAATAAATAAATTTTGCTGGCTATTAGCTAATTGATCGATATATAGTTTATTGCTTTGCTCAAATTATTTGATTCTTACTCGCAAAATAGGATGTTTACCCAATTATTTTGAACGAATAAACCCTAAAAATTATCTTTATCAATACATGATAGATAAAACCTACTTGAGATATTAGCGATCGCCTTTTACCCAACATCGCACCGCCAAATCTTAACTCTCATATCTCGACTACCACTAACAACAATTTTACCATCTGGACTAAAAGCAACAGAATTAACCCAATCGTTATGACTGCCTAGAGTGTAAAGTTGTTCTCTAGTGGTAACTTGCCACAACTTCACGGTGCTGTTAGAAATGGAGCGGCTATTATACACCTGCATATTCGCGGCCATAATGGCGAAGAATGTCTCGATACAGAGCGATATTATGAAGCTATTTCTAAGCTCAAACAGATTTTTCCTACTCCGCTCATCGAAATCACCCCGCGTGGGACAGATAAGTCAGCGCAAGAACCAGTAAAATTTGAACGCGGTAATATGGTGAAAATATCTTCTGCAATGTGGAGAAATAAGCCTGAACTCAAGCCTGAGATGTCTGCGCTCAACCTCTTAACACAGCAGAGTCTATTTTCCTGAAAATAGCTGTAATTTCCCTATTTCCTATTTACTCAGCTGTCAGTTCGCAATTACCCCAAATAATTGGGAATTGTAAATTGCCGATTGAGATGCCCTATACCTCTTTTTTTAAGGATTTCTACCATGACACAAGTAAGTGTTAGCAGTATTTTAAATGTGCTA
This sequence comes from Cylindrospermum sp. FACHB-282, assembly GCF_014697195.1. Taxonomy (GTDB): domain Bacteria; phylum Cyanobacteriota; class Cyanobacteriia; order Cyanobacteriales; family Nostocaceae; genus Cylindrospermum. The sequence continues at coordinate 102,636 of NZ_JACJRJ010000011.1, forward strand.
CATTTGTTTCCAATTGGCATAGTAGTTGGAATTATTTCTGCTATCCTTGGTATTGGAGGCGGTTTACTTTATGTTCCCGCACTTGCAGCAATTGGAGCATCACCAATTCAGTCTGTTGCAACTAGCTTAGTTGCAATTAGCCTTGGCGCAATTTCTGGAACAATCCAGAATTGGAAAATGAACGCATTTAAAATTGAAACAGTTTCCTTATTAACATTCCCGGCAATGCTAACAACTGAAATAGGAGTTGGCATTGCTAATGCTTTGCCTAGTAAATGGCTATTATTGAGTTTTGCTGGTCTCCAGATAGCTGCAATTTGGCTGATAAACTTGAAAAATAAACTTCAAAAAGTCGAGAAAAAAGCGGCGGAAATTGAGCTACCTCAATCCACTGTAAATTCAACAATGCCAATTTTAAAAACTCAAGGCATTGGACTAATAGCTGGAGTTCTATCTGGTTTGTTTGGAGTAGGTGGGGGGATTGTAATGGTTCCTCTGCAAGTTCTGGTTCTTAAAATGCCCATAAAAGAAGCTATACAAACCAGCTACGGAGCTATTGTATTAATTTCCTTATGGGCAGTTAGTCGTTATATAATCGTAGATTCTACTAATATATTGATAATACCAGGATTGATGTTGGGTTTAGGATCGTTATTTGGCGCAAATTTAGGTGCTAGGCAGTTGCCAAAATTGTCAGATAATTTAGTCCGAATTCTATTTACATTTTTGTTGATTTTCTTAGCTAGTTATATGTCGTTCAAAGCTTTCGTAGTGTAACTTTGTAACCGTTCATTCTCCCCCCTAACTTCAACGATAAATCAAGGGCTTCGTTAATTTCAAAGGGGGGGGTAGTGAATAATTACTTTAATCACTTTTAATCTTGGCAAGGAAGATATCGGGCGGATACAGCGTCTATGCCTGCAAGCCTAAAATAGCGTTATAACTAGGGCGTATCATCGTTTTTATGTTGTTTATTAGGTGGTGTTGGTGGCGATGTTGGTTTGGGCTGTGCCTTTTTCAGTTTAAATTCCAGTTCCAGTTCTCTAGCCTTTTTCAAATCTGACTTTGCTCTATTTTCATATCCCAGTTTTGAGCAAATCAGCCCCCGGAATTTATAGGCTTCTACATAGTTAGAGTTCCAGCGAATCGCTTGGGTAAAATCTGCAATTGCTTCACTATATTTTCCTTGTTTCTCATTCTCCATCCCCTGGTTGTAGAAACGTTCCGCATTCGATGGAATTGAATCAATTTTGATGGAAGTAGAAGTCGATTGATGTCCAGAGTGATTGGTCTTACTTGGCTGATAAAACTTTAACTTTTCATAAGCCTGATTGATTTCTTTAATTTTTTCTTCTGCTTTTAGCTTTTTTTCAGGTTCCAAAATACTATCTGGATGCCAAATCTTCGCCATTTGGCGATAAGCTTGCTTGACTTCCTCACCCGATGCACCGGGTTTTAAGCCAAGAATTTTATAAGCCTTATTGATATCGAAGGGTAGCCACTCTTGCGGCTTGTCGTTAGACATCGCTCATCCTAAGAAATAGGCAATAAATTAGAATCTATAATTATTATTCCCCTAAATAGCCTCTAATATAGCAGTCCTAAATCATTTGTGAACACAAAGATACCCGACTTCTTAGAGAAGTCGGGTATCTGACTCACTTTATGTTCACCAATCAAATAGGATTGCTATAGTTGATTTATAAACTAAATCTTCAGTAGGATATCTTACAGTTTTAGCCTAACCCACCATTTATATGGTATGGCAGTGCATTAGGCGCTTGAGATAAATTTTTTCGTGACAAATCAGATCGAAATATAGGTATGAGGACTTACGCACCGTACAAATTTATCCTCTTTTCAAGGTTTTTTAATGCGTTCCCTAAACCAATCAGAACCTCCAGCATCTATTTGTTCCAATCGCTGATTAAATGTGTCGATGATTTTATTTCGTTGGTAAAATTCGTTAGTGTGATTGTGCAGATTTTGCTGTAATTGCGAATAATTCAACTTTTGCCGATTAGCTAAATTCAACGCCATACTTAAACTCAGGAGAACAGCTGCATAAACCACCTGCTGAGTTACCCCTGCTGGAATGGTTCCCAATATTGAGAAACCAAGCAATACATACTCGGTCATTTCTAGCCAGTGACGTTTATTCATGGGTTTCTGTCTGGTGCTGAAACGAGAAACTGCCCGTTGAGCGGTAGATATGGGTTATCCTTAGAAATCGCGCATACTGGGAAATAGGTAACAAATGAGAATCTATGGTTAGTATTCCCAGAAACTTTCTGAACACAACCCAAACACCTCATAGCGGCTACCATTGGGATGGTAGAAGCCGACGCTTCTTTGAAGGCTGGTATTATCGCGTTACTTTGCCTGAAATTAAGCAAACCTTCGCCTTCATGTACTCCATCGAGGATCCCATCGGTGGTAAGGCCCACAGCGGCGGTGCAGCCCAAATCCTGGGGATAAATGATGAGTATCTGTGCCGCACTTTTCCCGATGTCAACAAATTTTGGGGTAGTCGAGATGTCCTCGGTTTAGGGCATTGGGGCAAAACCAACTTACAAGTTTCACCCCTTTACCTTCTGCCGACAGAGTTTAACCATCATGTTCAAGAAGGCTATCAAGCTACAGCTACCTTAAATCAAGGGATGATTACTGATCCTGCAACTGGTAATTATTGCCGTTGGCAGTATCAAATTCAGCCAGTATATGGTTGGGGCAATCAAAACAGCATTCAGCAATCAACTGCTGGTTGGCTGTCGTTTTCGCAGATTTTTGAACCCGGATGGCAAATCTTGATGGCTCACGGTTTAGCTAGCGGCCAAATTGATTGGAATGGCAAAATCTACCAATTTACCAATGCTCCAGCTTATAAGGAAAAAAATTGGGGCGGTGCTTTTCCCCAGAAATGGTTTTGGCTAAATTGCAACTTTTTTGAAGGTGAACCCAACTTAGCCTTAACTGCTGGCGGCGGAAGGCGTGGTGTACTGTGGTGGATGGAATCTGTAGCCATGATTGGCTTACACTACCAAGGCAAGTTTTACGAATTTGTGCCCTGGAATTCACAAGTTGAGTGGAAAATTCAGCCTTGGGGTAGATGGGATATGCGAGCCAGAAATTTAGAGTATGAGGTTGAATTGACAGGAACCACCCATCTACCAGGTACTGATTTGCGGGCACCCACTGCCAATGGTTTAACATTTTGTTGCAGGGACACCATGCAAGGGCGATTGGATTTAGAGTTGCGAAAAATAAGTGGGGGTAAATCTAAAATTATCCTGAAAGCACATAGTTATCTTTGTGGTTTAGAGATAGGCGGCGGTTCTTGGAATAATAGTTGGCAGTCTCCCTAAAACTACTGCTATAATAATGCATGCTCTGTAGTAGTTGGGGCTGTAGCTCAGTTGGATAGAGCGAGCGCCTCCTAAGCGCTAGGCCGCCGGTTCGAACCTGGCCAGTCCCGTCGTCAAAAAACAATTGCATAAATGAGTGGTTGGACATTCTTTAAGAATTGTTCGATACAGGTTAATATGGTGCATCAGTTACAGTGATAGCGGTTTAGAGCGTTTAATCGCGTCTACAAACAAAATTACCCAAATTCTTATTCGGGTAACTTTGCGGAAATTTGCTACTCTACATAATTGTTTTTGTTGTTTTTATTCTTGTTAAAGAAAATTCTCGTCTTCACAGACGAACCTATAGAGCCTTGAATAAGCTACTGTTTACAGGTAAATCTTTTCGGTTTATGGCTTTTGTCCTGCCGGTGCTAGTGTGGTGGGGATATAAGGAAGTGCAAAACCAATTTGTTTCACCCCAAGCAATGCTAGTTTTGGGTGGTTCAACTAGACGTTTAGAGCGGGAGAAGTTTACAGCAGATTTTGCCCGTGAGCATCCTAATATACCTATTTGGATTACTGGGGGTAGTCCACCGAGATTCACACAACAGGTATTTTACAAAGCTGGAGTTGATCCCAGACGTTTACACTTGGATTATGAAGCGGTTGATACAGTTACTAATTTTACTACGTTGGTAGATGATTTGCAAGCTCGTGGCATCAAAAGCGTTTATTTAATTACTTCCGATTTTCATATGCGCCGTGCTTGCGTCATTGGCGAGATTGTTTTGGGTAGTCGGGGGATTGAGTTCAAACCAGTACCAGTTCCTTCGGAAAAAAATCCAGAACCAATTCAAAAATCTATCCGCGACGGAGTAAGAGCCATCATTTGGGTAGCAACTGGTTATACTGGTGCCGATGCAGCTAAAAATAAACGCTAAATCATCCTGGGGACTGGATATTGGGAAAAAACTCTTAGCAATTACCCATTACGAATTACCGATTACCAATTGCCCATCCAAAAAACACCCCCCCCAACACGCCCACAATTTGATACCCTAGCTTAAACAGATTTGAGAAAAGTTAAAGCGTGGAAATTCAACTTGGGCGGGGAAAAAAAGCTCGCAGAGCATACGGAATTGATGAAATTGCGCTAGCTCCTGGTAACAGAACACTCGATCCGAGTTTGGCAGATACTAAGTGGCGTATTGGCAATATTGAGCGAGAAATCCCGATAATTGCCAGTGCGATGGATGGCGTAGTCGATGTTCGTATGGCTGTACGTTTGTCACAGTTAGGAGCATTAGGCGTCCTCAACTTAGAAGGTATCCAAACTCGCTATGCTGACCCAGAACCGATTTTAGATCGGATCGCCTCCGTGGGGAAAGATGAATTTGTTTCCCTGATGCAAGAACTCTATGCCGAACCAATAAAGCCGGAATTAATTGAACAACGTATTCAGGAAATTAAACAACAAGGCGGCATTGCGGCGGTGAGTTCTACACCAGCTGGGGCAAGTAAATATGGTGCGGTGGTGGCAAAAGCTGGGGCAGATTTATTTTTTGTACAAGCAACGGTGGTTTCTACGGCGCATCTGTCGCCAGAGTCTTTAGTACCACTTGATTTAGCAGAATTTTGCGCGAAGATGCCCATCCCTGTGGCTTTGGGGAATTGTGTGACTTATGAGGTGACTTTGAATTTGTTGAAAGCTGGAGCAGCAGCGGTGTTGGTAGGAATTGGCCCTGGTGCTGCTTGTACCTCCCGTGGGGTTTTGGGTGTGGGAGTACCCCAAGCAACGGCGATCGCAGATTGTGCCGCAGCACGAGATGATTATTACCAGGAAACTGGTATTTATATCCCCATAATTGCTGATGGTGGTTTAATCACTGGCGGCGACATTTGCAAGTGCATCGCCTGCGGTGCTGATGGCGTGATGATTGGCTCACCCTTCGCCAGAGCCGCCGAAGCCCCAGGACGGGGTTATCATTGGGGTATGGCGACTCCTAGCCCCATATTGCCCCGTGGAACCCGCATTCGCGTTGGCACCACCGGTAGTCTAGAACAAATACTCATTGGCCCAGCAGGACTAGATGATGGCACTCATAATCTTGTGGGAGCCTTGAAAACTAGCATGGGCACTTTGGGAGCCAAAAACATTAAAGAAATGCAGCAAGTTGAAGTCGTGATTGCACCTTCCCTATTAACCGAAGGTAAAGTCTACCAAAAAGCTCAACAATTAGGCATGGGTAAATAAAGGGGTTAGGCATTGGGCATTGGGCATTGGGGACTTTTGACCAAGAAAAAGACTCTTACCGATTACCGATTACCGATTACCGATTAAGGAAATTTTTCTAGAGCTTTAAACAATCCCTGGAAAAATTGCATATGTCGCCTACAATAGGAATAGCGGAGACAAATGTTTCCGTTCACTCCTCACACCACACTCCGCCCGGACTACCGTTCGGGCGGTTCCTTATAAAATGAATAAATTTTAGAGCTTCTTTGCAAATGTACATCCTTCCCAAGCAGATGTTTTTGCTATGGTAGAATTTTCACAAAACTCAGAAATATAATAGGCAAAGGTTTTTAGGCATGTCAGCAGCCGCAAGTGTTACGGATTCGAGTTTTAAGCAAGAAGTACTCGACAGCGATTGTCCTGTGTTAGTTGACTTTTGGGCACCCTGGTGCGGCCCCTGCCGGATGGTAGCTCCTGTTGTCGAGGAAATTGCAGTGCAGTATGAAGGTCAACTAAAGGTCGTAAAAGTAAACACAGATGAGAATCCGCAGATTGCCAGCCAGTATGGTATCCGCAGTATTCCCACATTAATGATTTTTAAGGGCGGACAAAAAGTAGATATGGTTGTCGGTGCCGTGCCTAAAACTACTTTATCTAACACTTTGGAAAAGTATCTTTGAAACTCAATCGGTAACAAAATCCTTTTGAGTTGTCCATTTGCTCTAGTTTTAGGTAAATATTTGTAACTAAGTTTGAGAGGTACGAGCTTTGTGCCTCTACAAAACTTCTTCCCAAGAAAAATTGGCAGTTCATCAGCAACAATGATATATCCTGCTAAAGGAATACATTTGTGCTTTAGATCATTGATAAAAATGACAGTCATCACTAGCGCCTTGGTAAATGGTTAACCAAAGGTGCTTTTTATTGTCATGCGGCAGTTAAAAATCAACAGCTATTAGCTGGGATGATTAACTGATAACTGATGGAAGGCAATTGATAAATTGCACGCTAAATTTAGGTAAAATATAATGCCATTGTTGCGGCGGTTCTCATGACCTCATCTGCGTCGTTTGACACATTAGAGTCTCTCCAAGCGGATATAGCTGAATTAATTGATCGTTTACCGACGTTAAAAAATCGGCAATTGATACAGCAGGCACTTGCCACCATAGTACGTTTGGCTGATAGTGAAATTGAACGTCTCGATTGGAAAATACTGTCTGCTGCTTTAGCAGACATGGAGCGGGGTTTCCAGCTTTTTTATGCTTACCGTCATGTCCGCAAAGTGACTATCTTTGGTTCGGCTCGCCTAGGCTCAGACACCCCAGAATACCAGACAGCAGTTCAATTTGCTCGCGCTATTTCTCAGTTGGGATTCATGGTGATGACAGGCGGTGGCGGCGGTATTATGCAGGCAGGAAACGAAGGTGCGGGACGAGAAAATTCCTTTGGCTTAAACATTCAGCTACCTTTTGAACAACAAGCAAATCCCTTTATTGATAGTGATCCCAAGCTGATTCACTTCAAATATTTCTTTACCCGCAAACTGTTTCTCTTGAAAGAAAGTGATGCTGTCGCCTTGTTTCCCGGTGGTTTTGGCACTCAAGATGAAGCTTTTGAATGTATGACATTGAGTCAGACGGGCAAATTTGGCCCTGTTCCTGTGGTTTTAATTGATGAACCTGGGGGCGATTACTGGCTATCTTGGAGCAAGTATATCGATCAGCAATTGGTGCAAAAAGGTCTTGTCAGTCCTGAAGATCCCAGCCTTTACACGGTGACAGATAACCTGGAAGTTGCTTGCAATGCCATTACTCGTTTTTACCAGGTTTATCACTCTAGCCGCTATGTAGGTGAGCAGTTGGTGATTCGTTTAACAAAAGATTTATCAGATGCTGAAGTTGAGCAACTCAATGGAAACTTCAACGATATTCTGGTGAAAGGACGGATTGAAAAAAGTCAAGCTTTACCTCAAGAAGGGCAAGATGAGACAGTTGAGCTACCCCGTCTTATTTTGTACTTCAATCAGCGAGATTTGGGGCGTTTATATCAGATGATTGCGGTGATTAACCAAATGGGTACTGCTTCTGCAGAAGCAGCAGCGCATCCTGAAAGGAAGTAGGCTATGAGGGTGGAATTTCCCACCCTTGATAAAATTTATAACCCAAGATAGCCCGGTCTATTTACTCAGCTAATTCCCCCATATTTCTATTTATAAAATTTTACATTTGTTGAATTGGTGGTGTTCACCGTAATTAATCAGAGTGGAGACTGCCCAGGCTATTAAATCATCATTATAAATATAATAAATCTGCAATAACAACGATTCTACAGCTATTTTTAGCTGCATGAAAAACACAAAGTTATAGTCTCTCCCTACCTAGAGACTATTCATGAATAGTTTCTATACTGTTGTTGGTTCAAATGCAAATATTTATTATATGTTTCCTGTGCCTAAAATTATAGACTTCCTGAAATTTTACTGTGAGCAATTAAAATGATGTGCTATTACCTACTCCCAGTTATGAAAAATACCAGTTATTATGGCTCAATGCTGATCAGCATAAAAAAGCTTGTATATTAGCACAGGAAACAATATAGGACATCCTAACAAAGACAGAGGAATAAAAGATGCTGGAATTATTGGGTTCAGGTTTGGTTTCCCTTTGGCTGGAAATGGCTGGAGTACAGATCAAGCCTTTAGAGGCGTTAGATACATTGACTTGGCAAGGTAGTCCTGGCTTGATTATTGCCCCTGATCCAAATCCAGTTGGGCCGACGACAGTGCAGGAATATTTGAAGGGACTGATTACTTCAAAGCTTGTGGGGCAGAATTTGATTCAAAGTCAGGGAATTTGGATGCAGTCGGGGCCGATGCTGATGGCTAATCACCAAGGTACGACGCCTCTACCTGCTGCTTCTTTAACCAAAGTTGCCACTTCACTAGTTGCTTTTAAAACTTGGGGGCCAGACCACCAATTTGAAACTTTGGTCAGTGCTACAGGGCCGATAGCCAATGGGGTCTTGCAGGGTGATTTGGTAATTACTGGTGGTAATGATCCGATGTTTGTTTGGGAGGAGGCGATCGCCTTGGGGAATACTCTCAATAAGCTAGGTATCAAACAGGTAAAGGGAAATTTGGTGATCACTGGCAAGTTTGCCATGAATTTTCAACGTAATCCTTTACTAGCAGGTCAAATACTCAAACAATCCCTGAATTCTGCTACTTGGGGCCGTCCTGCTGTTTACATATACTCGATTATGCCCAAGGGGACACCTAAGCCCCAAGTCGTCATCGCTGGTACTGTCAAAGTAGAAGTTCAGCCTAAACCCCAACAAACCTTGCTTGTACGTCATCGTTCTTTACCTTTGCAGCAATTAATTAAGGAGATGAACGTTTTCAGCAACAACGATATGGCAGAGATGTTGGCTGAATCTGTGGGGGGATCAGCTGTAGTCCAATCAACAGCTGCTAACTTGGCTAGAGTACCGCAATCAGAAATTCAGTTAATCAATGGTTCTGGACTGGGGACAGAAAACCGCATTTCTCCCAGAGCAGTATGTGCTATGTTCATGGCGCTGCAACAGCAAGCAGTTGCCCATCAGTTGACTTTGGCTGATTTGTTTCCCATGTCTGGGTTTGATCACCGGGGGACAATGCATTCTAGACACCTCCCTAGTGCGACTGTGATTAAAACTGGTACTCTGCGGGATGTAAGTGCTTTAGCTGGAGTCATGCCTACACGCGATCGCGGTTTAGTCTGGTTTGCTATCCTCAACCGTGGCCCCAATGTCTCAGGCTTCCGTACTGGGCAAGACAAATTTTTGCAAAGTCTAATCCAAAAATTGCAAATACCTGCGGTTGTGCCTACTACCCTCACCCCCCATTCAGCAATTAACTCTCTACCCAAACTGGGCGCAACGAGCCGGAATGAAATTTTGTTGAGAAGTTAGTTATTGGTCAGGTAATGGGTAATGGGTAATAGGTAATGGGTAATAGGTAATAGGTAATGGGTAATGGGTAATGGGTAATGGGTAATAGGTAATAGGTAATAGGTAATAGGTAATAGTTATTAGTTATTAGTTTTGACTACCTACTCCTTCTTGGGGAATAATTTCTGTCACTACTCTGCCGCCAGAACCGCCACCTTTAACAACAATATTTTCAGTTTCTAGATTACCCTCAGCTGTTGCACCAGTAAAATTTAATGGCGGGTCAACTTGGCGATAAACTACATTTCCCTGAGCTTGCAGCAACTTATTATCCAGATACCAAGTTAGTGTATTCGATTTTAAAGACTGGCGACGCTGTCCAAGGGCATTGACGTTGCCTGTTAAATAAACTGTTCTTTGTGGTATCTTCATTTCGCCTTGGTTGGCACTTACAGTTGTATTTTCGGTACGGTGGAACACGCGCACAGGTGAATTTGTAGCGACAATTTCCCTGCTCATGTTCCAGGTCATAGAGTTACTAGCTATTTGCATTGGTGGGTCTAGTAATTCTAGTCGGGCATTTTGTTTGATAGTGGCAATTTTAGTTTTTAAATTGACTTCGGCAGCATTCCCGCTGCCACGTTCGGTTATTTGTTTATTTTTGTAATGGTCAATTTGTACAGGGCGATCGCCAATTAATTTATTTTCTTTGATTTGCCAGAGCAAATGCTCAGTTCGGATTTGTAGTTGTGGATCGGCAGAGTTAGCTACTACCTTCCCAGAAAATTCCATAATTTGTGCGCGGGTTTTAACTCGCGCTTCCTGGGCCACAGCCTGTAATTGTTTATGAGTTCCGTTTAGCTGATTGCGAACAATTAACAAATCTTCTTGGGGACGCCATTCTAATTCATTGCCTTGCAACACAATGCCATTAACCGGATCGGTGGCGAGGATTTTACCTTTGAGAAACAATTGTTTCCCATTTTGCTCGATATCTGCCTTTTCTGCTTTAATTTGATAAACTACTTTGCCGTCTTGATATAGTTCACCAGAGGGACTTTCTGCTTGACCAATTTGCTTTTCTTTGGTATACTTTGCCTGTTTGGCTTTGACTTTCCAAATCGGTCGCCCCACTTCGTCAAACTGTTCAAAATCAACACCAAAGAAAGTTAAATTGCTATCCGATTTTTGGCTCGCCGTATCTGGTTTAGAGGCTGTGGGGGATTTCCCCGCGCAGCCAGCCAAACCAATTACCAAGAATAAGCTCACAGGCAGGTAACGCCAATTTACTTTTGATTGTAAATAAAAAACAAATGGCAATGTATAGAAGTGGGGCAATTTTGTTTGATTTCCCCCCTTCATAACTGAAGTTCTTCTCTCATTATTCCTGCCTTGTTGATGCTTCATTACTCTTGAATGTCTAGGTGTCCATCACTTAGTCTTGGATCTTCCAAAAAGCTGACGCTAGATAAGGGTCGATATGGATAGCTTTGGCGGGGGGTTTTTTGGATATCTTCTTTGATGGCTTCTAAATCAATATAGCGATCGCTCACATTAATTAAACTATCACTCGTCATCGAACGCAAACTCACCACCTCTACCCGAACGCCGCGATAGCTGACTGAATTCACAGCATAAGCTAAATCCCCATCACCACTAACTAAGACTGCGGTATCATAGGAATCTACCAACGCCATCATATCTACAGCTATTTCTACATCCAAGTTGGCTTTTTTTGAGCCATCTGGTAGCTGTACCAAATCCTTAGCAATGACGCGATAGCCATTGCGACGCATCCACAGCAAAAACCCCTGTTGCTTCTCGTTTGTCCGGTCTACCCCAGTATAGAAAAAGGAGCGCAACAGCCTAGAACCACCAGTTAAGCGACATAACAGCTTCGTGTAATCAATTTCGATTCCTAGTTGCAGCGCCGCATAAAATAGATTTGAGCCATCAATAAAAATGGCAACACGACCCCGATTTTCCAAAACTTGTTCTGGCGTAAATATTGAGTCGTTTTCCAAATTATTCAACATTATTGTTTTACCTCAGTTGTTATTTGTGTAAAATTTGCTACAAATTATCAGCTTTTAGATGCTTGTTAGAGCGGCTTATGATAAGCTTCCGGGGCTAATAAGTTAAGCCCCGAATAAATTTTTTGAAGAATCAAAAATTGAAAGAACTAATCGTTTTTCAGGGTTTCTATGCGTTTAAAAACTGGTTGAGGTGTGCCCAACTGTTGTTTATGGGATAGTAAGCCCCAGGTTGCATGAGTGGCAAAAGGTGCAGCAATTGAACTTTCTTTTTGATTGTTAAAGTTTATGCCAAAGCCCAGTTGTTGATAGATATCGCTACTGATATTTGGAATAATGGGGGAAAACAGATAAGCTGCTAGTCTAACCGATTCTAGAACTGTATACAGTACCGCTTCCACTTCTTGCTGCAATTCTTGTTTATATAATGTCCAAGGGGCTTGTTCATCAATAAACTTATTACTGGCTTGTACCAGCGCAAGAATAGCTTCGCAAGCTTGATTGAAAGCTAACGCTTCATAAGCTTGTTTCACCTGTTCCCCCAGAGGTAAACCAATCCTTTTTAAAGGATTTTCAGCCAGAATCGCTTCATTTGCGATTGATGGCATATTACCAGCACAGTATTTCTTCACCATGTTCAAGGTGCGATTTAACAAATTACCTAAATCATTTGCCAAATCTGCATTTAGAACATTAATGAACCTAACTTCATTAAAATCGCCATCCTTGCCAAATTCGATTTCCTTAAGGAAGTAATAACGAACGGCATCGCTGCCATAACGCTGGATTAACGCTACAGGATCGAGGGTATTACCTAGGGTTTTGCCCATTTTTTGACCGTCTTTAGTCAAAAAACCATGTCCAAATACTCGCTCTGGCAAGGGTAGATTAGCTGACATCAGCATTGCTGGCCAATAAACTGCATGGAAGCGCAGAATATCTTTACCAATCAAGTGCAGGTTAATCGGCCACCATGTCTTTAAGGCATTTGCTAAAGTCGGTTCTGCATCTGGTTCTAGCAATGCGGTGACATAACCTAGCAACGCATCAAACCAGACATAAAGGGTATGTTTTGAGTTAACTGGTACGGGAAAACCCCAATCTAGATTTACCCGCGAAATCGAAAAGTCTTGTAAACCTTGACTCACAAAACTGAGGACTTCATTTCGCCGACTTGCTGGCTGGATAAAATCCGGTCTAGATTGATAAAATTCTTCCAGTTTGGTTTGATACTTGGATAAGCGAAAGAAATAGTTCTGCTCGTCTCGCCACTCGACTTCTTTGATAGTATGTATAGGGCAGCGATTTCCTGGTAGCAGTTCCCGTTCATCTTTAAATTCTTCGCAAGATACGCAGTACCAGCCCTGTTGTTGTCCTTGGTAGATATCGCCACTTTCCCATACTCGCTGGAAGAATTCCTTGACGATCGCTTCATGATCAGAGGCCGTAGTCCGACTAAAGCGATCGTATTGAATGTCTAATAATTCCCACAAGCCAAGGAAGCTAGGCACAATTTCATCACAAAACTCTTGTGGCGCTTTCCCTAAACTCGCTGCTGCCCGTTGAATTTTCTGTCCATGCTCATCTGTACCTGTAATTAGTAGTACTCGATGGCCTAACATCCTTTGAAACCGCGCCACTACATCTGCTGCCATCGTTGTATAAGCACTGCCAATGTGGGGGATATCATTGACATAATAAAGCGGTGTTGTTAGCGCAAATGTTTTTTCAGTTTTATCCACTAGATTCATGCAGAATAAATAACAGCTTATTAAAACGTTTTCTATCGAAGTTATCTCAGCAAAACCACGTAATTATATCCCATTACTACTATTTTTTCACACAACTCCTTAATATTAGCAAATTTCCTAATTTTATAATGTGTATAAATCTAGCTAATTTATCCCCAAAATAGAAAAATTAGCTTTTAATAATTTTGGTAAAAACCTTTTATTGCCTTTTATTGTAACGAAAAATACATAATTCTGAACTCAGAAAATATAGCAATCTGTGTGGTTGAGGCATTTCTACCTGAAGATAGTCATGATTGTAGTAAAGAAATGTAAAAATTAAGTCAAGATTAACTCCGACATTTTTTGAAAAAATATTATTGATTAGGCATGACTCTCAATAGCCCTCTGAAAATTTCTCGTTACTTCCTGTCGTCACTCTCAACGCAAATGTTTCGCTATTATGAAGATCGAATTCCCCGTGATGCTAGCGTTTTGGTAGTCAGCAATCACCGCAGCTTTATGGATGCACTGGTTTTAATGGCGGCTTTATCGAGTCCGATTCGCTTTGCTTGCCATCACTATATGGGAAAGGTTCCAGTCATGCGGGAGATTGTTACCGAACAATTGGGGTGCTTTCCCTTAGAGGAAACCCAAAGCCGCCAGCATAGCTTTTTTGTGCAGTCACAGATGCTGTTGCAGTCTCAGCAGATGGTGGGGGTTTTTCCAGAAGGAACCCAACCAATGGTGAAGTTTACCCGGCCGGACATGGTGGGTGGATTTCAGCGGGGATTTGCTCATTTGGCATTGCGCGCCGCTGTACGGGATTTGGTAATTTTACCAATTGCGATCGCCTCCCTAGAGGAAGTAAACACCTCTGGTTTCCCTTTGCGCCTATTTAGTTTGTTTGATCCTTCTGAACCTTTATTTAATCAACCTGGTTTGCATCCCTTGGTTATCTATCGTCGGGTGGCGGTGTTAATCGGTCGCCCTTATTGGATTACACCCCAACTTCAGCAAAAATATCAAGGGAAACAAGCTAGAAGTGTGGTGACAGAACTCACAACACACTGTCACGACGAAATTGCTCAATTACTGCGCCAAGGCTGTTATTAACCTATCCATAAATTAACTCAAAAATTACTTTTGAGTTTTTAATCAAATTAATTAAAATAGGTTTGTCTCCGGATATTTAATAGAGATTCTATTATATACTTTCTAGTATTCCAAAAGAAAAAATACAAGATCCCCGACTTCTTCAAGAAGTCGGGGATCTGAGCCTCTCGGACAGACGAGCCACACAAGACTTAAAAGTATAAAATCTTTATAGGGTGAATTAGATAAAACCAAAAACTTGAAATTAGATTTTATATGCCTGAAGTTCAACTTAAGCCATGTTTCCTGACTCCTCAACGAGTTCAACCAGACTATCCGCTGTTTGTCTATTTGCCAGGAATGGATGGAACTGGTCAATTATTGCGATCGCAAACCGCTGGATTAGAAACTGGCTTTGATGTCCGCTGTTTAGCGATCCCCCGACAAGACCTCAACACCTGGGATGTCCTATCTAAAAGCGTATTAGACTTGATCCACGCCGAATTAGAAAAAAGCTCCCAGAGACCTGTTTACCTATGCGGTGAGTCCTTTGGGGGTTGTTTGGCGATGAAAGTTAGTACCCAAGCACCCCACTTATTTAAACGAATTATTCTAATTAACCCAGCTTCTAGCTTTCAACTCCGCCCTTGGTATAATTGGGCATCCCAACTAACTGATTTTGTGCCAGCTTATTTTTATGATATCGGCGCACTGGGGTTATTACCATTTCTCGCCTCTTTGGTGCGGATGTGTCGCACCGTTCGCCATGAACTATTAAAAACTATGCGTTCTGTGCCGCCAGAAACCATCAACTGGCGGTTATCTTTATTGCGGGATTTTCAGGTAGATGAGGAGCAGTTAGGTAGCCTGACTCAACAAGTTTTATTAATTGCCGGTGGTAGCGATCGCCTTTTACCTTCTGAGATGGAAGTGAGACGGTTAGTTGAGATTTTACCCAATTCTAAAATGGTGGTATTACCTGATAGTGGACACGCTTGTTTGTTAGAGGAAGAGACTAACCTCTATGAAATTCTCAAGAGTCAAAATTTTTTAGAAAGTATTGCGCCGAAAGTTCAAGAATTAGAGGTGAGGGGTTAGAAGAAAAATTGCCCTCAGGCTGGAAGTTTGGAGATTTTAGATCAAAAGCCTGCTTTTGCAGGCTATTCTTTATAAAATTGATTTCGATAAGCTAGCATGAGTCGTTACTAGTTTCGCAAACAGGATCTCTGATTTAGCAGCATAAGTTTATTTTTTCTTGATCGTCTACAGTAATCTAATTATGGTAAATATACGGTAACTAACTATACTATGTAATGTTAGAATGCTTGTATTATGTAGTGCCCCTAAGTAGAATTTTATTAAATTGCGGTATCTATGGCTCCAATACCACCAGATAAATTTATAGAAGAATTAGACTACTATATTGATCTTGATCGAAAGGGCCAATACGAGTTTTTCTTTAACGGGTGTAGAGAGTTACTCGAAAAAGTAAGAAAGCACGGGTTAACTACAAAAGGGGAAATTGTGGAAAATTTCCTTAGAGATACTCTTTTAAACCTAAGAGAAAATCCCTATATGCCCCCAAACATGGAAACTTTTCGTAATACTTTATTAAGGATTTTGGCAATAGATAGGCCACTTTTAAAGAAAGCAAAAATGGCATCTGATGCAGAATCGCTTCTTCGAGAGACGATTAAGTTACATGGTAGTGAGCTATTGAATTTTGCAAAAAATAATTATACAAAGAGTGGTAGAGGAACTGTGCTTTTCCGCTTTACACTTATCGATTTGGAATTTAAGCGTGAAGATGGAATATATTTTAATAAAAATGAGATAATTGGTAAGCCCGAAGATATTTTTGGCAATGTTCCAGATGAAATTATGAGGATTATGCGCTCTCTGATAGAAGGCTATGATCCAAACTACGAATTTATATGCTGTATAACTGTCTCATTTCCAAATAAAAAAAATGAACTGCGGTTCGCGAAGTGGGATATTAGAAATAAGTTATTCTAAATTAATGCATCTATTATGAAACAAGAAAAAAAAGCTAGTAATAATATTGGACAATCGCTGATCGAGTCTCTAGGCATATCTCAATTAAGTGATATTACGACTGAACTTAGTGATATTGCTTTAGATGCTTTATTCAATCAAAATGAAGGATTTGTTAAGGAAATACCGATTTTTGGATGGGTTATAAAAACCTACGGTGCAGTGGTCAATGTGCGTGATCGTATGTTCTTGAAAAAAGTTGCAGATTTTCTCTATGGTACACGAAGCCTTTCTGAAAAGGAAAGGGAGAAATTCAAAGATAAAATCAGCACTGATCCCGAATTATCCAAAAAAGTTGGTGAGTCTTTACTACTTTTACTGGATAGGCATGAAGACTTTGAGAAGTCTTTAATACTTGGAAAGATATTTGCAGGATACATGAAAGGTTCTATTGATTACGTAACTTTTTCAAAGCTAGCTAACGTAATAGACCGAGCATTTATTAGTGACCTGAATAATCTAGAAAACTATTACTCAAAATTAAGCGATTATGATCCTTCATCTGGTAAGCCCTTCTCAAGTTTCCTGGACGATGCAACGTGTCAGTCACTCTATGCTGTTGGATTGGTTCGTACTGAAACCGTTTTTGAAGACATCTATCATCCAAACCAAATTGGCAACCTCCTTGTACAACTGCTAAAGACATAATGAGCGATCGCCTATAATATTACGATCGCATAATCGGCATAGACTAGAATACGCTTGAGGATGACAGTCAGTTGTTGCACTTAAAATAGTATCTATACCCACTACATCCAAGTTTCCTATGAGCATCAGTCTCACACCTAACCAAGAACGCTTTATTCAAACAAAGCTCCAAGCTGGGAAATACCACTCTGTAGAGGAAGTTCTAGAAATCGCCCTACAGTTGCTGGATGAGTATGATCGTGCTGAGACTGAATGGGTCAGGGATGTAAGAGAAAAAATTGATGCGGCGATCGCAGTTTCAGAACAGACAGCGCCGATTGACGGTGAGATTTTTGTCAATCAAATTTTAGAGCGATTTGAGCAACAACGACAGACAGAACAATGAATCGTTACGTTATTAATATTCTTGCTAGTCGTGACCTCAACGAAATTGCGGAATACTTCTCACAAAGCAACCTGGAAGCAGGTGAGCGATTTTTTCAGGAATTTAATCGCAAATGTCAACAACTTATCTCTTTTCCTAGCAGTGGTAAAAGCTACGCGGGAATCCGTGCTGACTTGCGAGGATTACCACTTGAAGGCTATGTCATTTTTTATAGAGTGTTGGATGATGGAATTGAAGTTCTACGGGTAGTGAGTGGTCGTCGTCACCTTCCATCTCTTTTTGATGAATCTACATAAAATATTTGGTAGTGTCCCAGATTAGTCCGATGGATTGAAACGTTTATCCTCTCTGGCAGATGTCAAACTCCTGACTGTTTCGCTACAACCAAAAGACAGAGGCTTTCAGGTCAGTTTTGAACAATGGCAGACAAACCCCAAGCAGAAAAAGGGGTGAATACATCAGATAATTCACCCCAAAAGCATACTCCATCGCCTTTAGAGTCTTTTGCTAATACAGTAGCCATCGTGGGAGAAGCAATTGCCCAAACTGGTAAATTTTTTGTTGATGCAGCTGTGGGGGTGGGGGTTGAAGCGGCTAAACAAACACATAAATTAATTGAGCAAACAACTCACACCACAGGAGAGGTAGTCAACAACCTGGGCGAAAATTGGCTAATCCACAAATTATCTGGTGCATTAAATCTAAATTGGCTAATTCAGCCTGCTGAAAATGTTGATTTAGAAAAAGCAGCAGCGGCGGTGAAAACCCTTAAACAACAGTATCCCCAGGAATCACCCAGCCAAATTGCTCACCGAATCATGGTGGAGAAAGCAACGAAAGCAGGCGGAATTGGGTTGGCAACGAGTATTTTACCAGGAGCAGCGGTAGCGTTGTTGGCGATTGATTTAGTAGCAACGACAGAATTACAGTCAGAAATGCTTTATCAGATTGCTGCTGACTATGGACTAGATTTAAAAGATCCTAGCCGTAAGGGGGAAATTTTAGCGATTTTTGGTTTAGGCTTAGGCGGTGGTCGTCTGCTGAAAGCGGCAGGATTGGGTTTGTTGAGAAATATGCCTTTTGCTGGTGCGGCGATCGCAGCTAGTTCAAATGCAACGATGATCTATTCATTGGGATATGCTGCTTGTCGATTTTATGAAGCCAAGCTAGATGCAGCAACTTCCCTGACGAACGAAGAGACATTGGCAACTTTAAAAGCAGAGAGTGAAAAATATCTGGAAATGGCGATCGCCCAACAAGCAATTATGGATCAAATCTTAGTTCACATGATCCTCGCCAGTCATCCAGAAAAGTCCTGGGAAGAAATTCTACCAGAGTTGCAATCTATCAACCTGAGTTCTACCTCATTGGCAGTAATAGCCCAAAACATTAAATCACCCCAGCCTTTAGATACACTACTCGATCAGCTTAATCGTGATTTTGCCATACCCCTGTTAGCTCAGTGTAAAAAAATTGCCCAATTTGACCATCAAACTACACCAGTTGAGAAAGAAATAATTACCAAAATAGCTAGCAAATTAGTCATTAGTCATTAGTCATTAGTCATTAGGAAGAGGTCAGGAAAAATTGTCCCCCTTCCCTTCCCTTGTTCTCCTTGCTGCTGCTTGCCCATAAAAAAAGAATTTTGAGCAATACTGGTACAAGAAGGTTGGTTTACAGAACATAACAAAAATGACGATTCGACTTAGTGATACGCCTTTATTAGAGTGGGCGGGTAATACTTTAGCAGTTGGCTTATTTGAAGATGCAGTAGAGTTAACAGGCGATTTAGCGGCTTTGGATCAGAAGTTCGCCGGAATTTTAAAAGAACTGATTGCTGAAGAGGAATTTACAGCTAAAGCCAACAGCACCATTTTTACGCGGGTGGGTGCGGTCAACCAAGTTAAGAAAGTGATTTTGGTCGGTTTGGGAAAACCAGAAGCGCTGAAACTAGAAACCTTACGCCGCGTCGCTGCTGCGGTTGCAAAGGTTGCCAAAAAGCAAAAAACCAAAACCTTGGGAATTAGTTTACCAGTATGGAATAACGATCCAGCAGCTACAGCCCAAGCGATCGCCGAAGGTGCACAACTAGCTCTTTATCAAGATAATCGCTTTAAGTCAGAACCTGAAGATAAAGGGCCACAAATCGAAACCATAGATTTACTAGGATTAAGCGGACAAGAAGCAGCCGTCACCCGCGCCAATCAGATTGTTTCTGGGGTAAATTTGGCCCGGCAACTAGTAGCGGCCCCAGCGAATGCGGTAACACCAATTACCTTGGCAGAAACAGCCCAAGCGATCGCCACCGAACATGGTTTACAAGTAGAAATTTTAGAACGGGAAGACTGCGAAAAATTAGGCATGGGTGCTTTTTTGGGAGTCGCCCAAGCATCTGATTTACCCCCGAAATTTATTCACCTGACCTACAAACCAGAAACTACAGCCAAGCGGAAATTAGCAATTATTGGTAAAGGTCTGACCTTTGACTCCGGTGGACTTAACATTAAAGGTGCCGGTAGCGGCATCGAAACCATGAAAATAGACATGGGTGGTGCAGCTGCGACCTTGGGTGCAGCCAAAGCCATTGGTCAGATCAAACCAGATGTCGAAGTTCACTTTATTTCCGCAGCCACTGAAAACATGATTAGCGGTCACGCTATGCACCCAGGGGACATCCTCACAGCGTCTAACGGCAAAACAATTGAAGTCAACAACACCGACGCAGAAGGGCGTTTAACCCTCGCTGATGCCTTAGTGTATGCCGATAAATTGGGACTAGATGCGATCGTTGATTTAGCCACCCTCACTGGTGCTTGCGTCGTTGCCTTGGGTAACGATATTGCTGGTTTATTTACCCCCGATGATGCTGTAGCTTCCCAGCTAGAAAAAGCCGCTGAAACTGCCGGAGAAAAGATTTGGCGGCTACCAATGGAAGACAAATATTTTGAAGGGCTAAAGTCTGGCATTGCCGACATGAAAAACACAGGGCCCCGTCCCGGTGGTTCCATTACCGCTGCCCTGTTCCTTAAGCAATTCGTCAAGGAAACCCCTTGGGCCCACTTAGACATTGCTGGCCCAGTTTGGGAAGATAAAGAAAATGGCTACAACGGTCCGGGTGCAACAGGCTTCGGGGTACGAACACTCGTTAACTGGGTGCTGAGTTAATTTACTTATCCAGCCGAGAATTAAACCCCAACAGACCGCCCTACGGGGCGGTTTAGATTATTTTCTACAATAACGACCCACAAGGGTAGACTGTTTGATTTGACACGGCAAATCCTTCAAAGCACAAGATTGTTGAGGAGAATATTTTTGTGCTTTGGGGCTAGCAACTAAAACCTGTAGTTGTAGTTGTGGTAACAGCCATAATTTGGGATTTAGAAAGTTACGCTATTTCGGCAAAGGCATCTGGTAAAATTTGTAAGGTTTCTTTGAGCTAGGAGCAATGGGATCTACTGGCGTACGGATCGCAATTGACGCAATGGGGGGAGATCACGCACCCGCTGAAATCGTAGCTGGCGCACTGCGGGCACGAGAAGAATTGGGTGTAAAAGTCTTGTTGGTAGGTGATCCCCAACAAATTGAAGCTGCCCTGCCGCCAAAAATCAACTTGGCACAGGTGGAGATAGTTTCTGCTGAGGAAGCGATCGCGATGGATGAAGAGCCTTTAAGCGCCGTCAGACGCAAACCCAAGGCTTCTATCAACGTAGCGATGGATTTAGTCAAGAAGCAGCAGGCAGATGCTGTATTTTCTGCCGGGCACTCTGGGGCGGCTATGGCAGCAGCTTTACTTCGCTTAGGACGATTGCCGGGAATTGACCGCCCAGCAATTGGAACAGTTTTTCCCACAATTGTCGCGGGCAAGCCTGTGCTGATACTTGACGTCGGTGCAAATGTAGACTGCCGTCCTAAGTTTTTAGAGCAATTTGCCGTCATGGGAGCGGCTTATAGTCAGTATGTCTTGGGTACGACAGAACCTAAGATAGGTTTATTGAATATCGGGGAAGAAGAATCTAAAGGCAATGATGCCGCTGTTCGTGCCCACCAACTGCTACGCGAAAATTCCCAAATTAATTTTATTGGCAATGCCGAAGGGCGTGATGTGCTTTCCGGTCACTTTGATGTGATTGTCTGTGATGGTTTTACAGGTAATGTGTTATTAAAATTTGCCGAAGCGGTTGGAGAGGTGATTCTGCAAATTTTGCGGGAAGAATTACCCCAAGGCTTGCACGGTCAAATCGGTACAGCTTTTTTAAAACCAAACCTCAAGCGGGTTAAGCAGCGGATGGATCACGCCGAACATGGTGGTGCTTTGTTATTAGGGGTTGCAGGAGTTTGTTTTATTGGTCACGGTAGTTCCCAAGCACCTTCAGTTTTTAATGCTATTCGGATGGCAAAAGAAGCTGTTGACAACGAGGTGTTACAACGAATTCAGGCTCAATATCAAATCCTACAGAGTGAAAGTGGTTAGCATTCATCCACAAGACGAGCAATCAATAGCTAAAGTGTGGTCATTGGTCAGCGGTCAATGATTAATGACCCTTCGGGTTCGCCAGTTGCTCATGGGGAGCCACTGCGTTGGACGGGTTCCCCGGCTTAAAGCACGTGGCGTGGAAACAAGACGGTTCTGCGCACTGGCTCACCAATTCCCATCACCAATGACCAAAAGCTGATATTTGATAGCTTGGGAGATTAAAAGTGCAAAATTTAGGTGTAGCAATTATCGGCAGTGGCTCGGCGCTACCAACGACTACTCTAGACAACCAGACACTGAGTGAAATAGTTGAAACCTCAGATGACTGGATCACCACGAGAACAGGAATTACTCAAAGGCAGTTAGCGTTGCCAACAGACTCCTTAAGTGGACTGGCAGCCATTGCCGGCAGTCAGGCCCTCGCTGCCGCAGGGATTAAAGCCTCCGACCTGGATCTGATTCTGCTGGCAACATCCACCCCTGATGATCTGTTTGGCAGTGCTTGTCAAGTTCAAGCTAAATTGGGAGCCACTAAAGCAGTAGCTTTTGACTTGACAGCTGCCTGTTCTGGTTTTTTGTTTGGACTGGTAACAGCGGCCCAATACATTAGAACAGGCGTTTACCAAAATGTACTTTTGATAGGTGCGGATATCCTCTCTCGTTGGGTAGATTGGCAAGATAGGCGCACTTGTGTATTGTTCGGCGATGGTGCTGGGGCAGTAGTATTACAGGCAAATAAGAGCGATCGCCTACTGGGATTTTCACTGAAAAGCGACGGCACTCAAAACCACTATCTCAACCTGAACTACAATGCCTCTGCCCAAGAATTGATTCCTGGCATTAATGTTGCCAAAGGAACTTACCAACCCATTACCATGAATGGCAAAGATGTCTACCGTTTTGCTGTGCAACGAGTGCCAGAAGTCATCGACAAAGCCTTGTTTCAAGCTAACCTCAGTGTTGACCAAATAGATTGGCTACTATTACATCAAGCCAATCAGCGGATTCTCAATGCCGTGGCCCAACGTCTCAATATTCCAGACCATAAAATTATCAGTAACGTTGCCTATTACGGCAATACCTCTGCCGCCTCGATTCCCTTAGCTTTAGATGAAGTCGTGCGACAAGGAAAAATTAAACCCAATGACATCATTGCTACATCCGGCTTCGGTGCTGGGCTATCTTGGGGTGCAGCAATTTTTCAATGGGGAAGATAGGAATTGGGTAATCGGTAATCGGTAATAGAAATAAACCAATCACCAATTACAATTACCAATTACCAATTAGCAATTAGCAATTACCAATTACCAATGACTAAAACTGCATGGGTGTTTCCTGGACAAGGTTCCCAAATCCTGGGAATGGGAATGGACTTATTAGATATACCATCTGCTAAAGAAAAATTTGCCGAAGCTGAGTCCATCTTGGGCTGGTCTGTCACAGAAATCTGTCAAAGCAATGCTGAAAATTTATCACGCACCCTCTATACCCAGCCAAGTCTTTATGTGGTAGAAAGCATTCTCGCTGATCTGTTTCAGGAACGAGGCTGCCAACCAGATTTAGTTGCCGGTCACAGTTTGGGTGAATACATCGCCCTTTACGTCGCCGGGGTCTTTGAATGGTCTACTGGGTTACACTTGGTCAAGCGTCGGGCTGAACTCATGGATAATGCCGCAGGTGGGATGATGGCGGCTTTAATGAACTTTGACCGTGAACAGTTGTTCATGGCTATTGCCCAAAACCCGGATGTCGTGCTAGCAAATGACAACAGTCCCGCTCAAGTGGTAATTTCTGGGACTCCAGACGGTGTACACGCGGTGATGACCCAAGTTAAGACTAAGCGGGCAATTCCTTTAAAAACTTCGGGTGCATTTCACTCACCCTTAATGGCAGGTGCGGCGGCAGAATTCCAAGAAGTTCTCGAATCTGTAATATTTCAGCCAGCTACTGTACCTGTTTTATCTAATGTTGATCCAGTTCCCTCAGTTGATGCCGAAATCTTAAAACAGCGCCTTAGTAATCAAATGACGGGTTCAGTTCGCTGGCGAGAAATTTCTCTCCAATTACCAGCAAATGGGATTGCGCGAGTAGTGGAAATTGGCCCTGGTAACGTGCTAACTGGCTTGATTAAGCGCACTAGCCCCGGCTTAATATTAGAAAATATTCGTAATGCAGCTGAGTTACCTGCTTAGTCCAAATTAATCCAAAACTTGCCGCTTAATCGAAATCGGTTCTATAAGCGTGGCTATCGGGAAAGATATGCCACGACCTGGTTTTTTGAGATTTTGTTGGCGCTGGAAAACTATTAGAACTTACGCATTGACAAACAATGGTGAATATGTTCATCGATTTTATTTATTGAAACTCCTATAAATTGTGCGTTAGGGAACGCACACTACGTGTAGGATGCGTAAAGAGACGCATCGAAAAAGCTTGAAAAGAGGGTAAATTTGTACAGTGCGTAAGTCCTAACTATATGAATGCAGGTCGAATATTTATTGGTTAAGAATTTTGGTGTGGATTTCCCAAGGGTATTGGTAGGAGTTGCGGCATAACAAAGAGCGATCGCACTAATTGTATTCTGCGATAAAAACCCAGAAATCAGCAGCGAAGAAATTGCCCAATGGGGCAAAGATATTTATACAATCATTAATTTGAACAAAAAGAATCAGCTTTAATGCTGACTATGGGCTTGGCGGTACGTTGGTTAGGACTACACAGTAGTCGCAATGTGATTACCAATAAATGATTAATGCCAGGTTAAGGTTAATACTCAAAATGATTAAGATATCTCGGAATTTCACAAAATAAACAGCTTCATTTATGACTGGCATATAATTTTAAGATTGCTAAAATGTGAAAGCTAGAAAAACCTTGGTTTTTCATATATTTTTTCTGCTCATTTGCTACCAAATATTAAGCCAAAGTTGACATTAAATTGGTATAAGTGTTTGTATAAAAGTAAAAATGTAAGCAAAACCATCTTTACTAAAAAAAGCCTGGCATATGAAAAAAGCTATCTACTTGATCATGGGTGAAAGGGTGGGGCGAACCATAGTTGGTACATGGAATTGGCTATGGGGAATGCCTGTCGAGTCTGGAGGCAAAGTGGCTGTAGCAGTTGCTGAAGAATCTCTACAGTCGATGCAATTAGCAGTGCAAAAGTTAGCTCAAGCAGTCGCAGCTCAAGAAGGTGCTTACAAAACTGCCAAGAGCAAGTACCAGGCAAAAGTTAAAGAATTACAAACCTACGAGCAACAAGCGATGGTTGCTCAACGTGGTGGTAATGAAGAAGCGGCGCGGATGGCGATGTCAAGGGCAATTCAGACAGAGCAAATTTTGCCAAGGCTGGAGGAAATGGTTAAACAGGCTGAGGCGTCAGTGAAAGCTTCTAAAGATAAGCTGAACCGAGAGCGCATGAAGCTAGAAGCCTACAAGGCTGATATGCAGAATATGAAAGATATGTCAGAGGTGAACGAAGCCCTAGCCATGATCGCCAAAGTCAATAATGAATTTGATATTGGTTCGGCTAAAAGTGACTTTGAAAAAGCTAAAGGTGCGGTTGAACGCCGGAATTTACGCACAGAGGCTTTAGCCGAATTGTCAGAAAACCCAGTGGAAAAACTCCAGGCAGAAATCGAAAATATGACATTAGACGACGAAGTTGCTCGTCGTTTGCAGCGGTTAGAAGATTCCAGCCGTAAACAACTACCAGAATAAAGTAAATAAATATGAGTCAGAAAAGCGGCCCGCCTCCCATTGTTTTTATCCTTCTCTTTCTAGCGCTTTTGGGTGGTGGTTATTGGTGGTTTTTTATGCGATCGCCAGCAACCTCCCCAGGCAACGCCAACTCTGCTATTAATCCGGCTTTCCCACTGCCAACTTCAGTAGCCAGCGGTACTACAGTGAAGATTGATGGTTCTACTAGCATGGTGACAATTAACCAAAATCTCAAAAGAGGTTTTGAGGGAAAGTTTCCAGGTACAAAAGTGCAAGCAGTTGGCAACGGAAGTAACAAGGGGATTGATGATCTCTTGGCAGGTAGAGTTAATATTGCCGCAGTATCTCGACCTCTGACTGCACAAGAACAGGGCCAGGGATTGACAGCAGTTACTGTGACTACAGATGCGATCGCCCTGATCATTGGTAAAACAAATCCTTTCAGTCAAGGATTAACTAGCGCTCAAGTAGGAGATATCTTTCAGGGAAAAATTAATAATTGGTCAGCGGTGGGTGGCTCACCAGCAACTATCCGGGTGATTAATCGACCCGTAATTAGTGGCACTCATCAAACTTTTAAGGAATTGGTGCTGAAGGGGGCTAATTTTGGGACTCAGCCAAACTTTACCACTCTGCCACGAGATGCCACAACTCCCCTAATCCAAGCTTTGGGAACCGATGGCATAGGCTATGCTACCTTTTCTCAGGCCGCCAATCAGCAAACGGCGCGAGTCGTGGCCATTGATGGATTAACCCCAGATGCAGGTAATTATCCCTATCAGCGCCAGCTGTATTACGTCTATAAAAACCCTGCTAGCCCTGCAGTTCAAGCATTTCTCGGCTATGTAACTTCCCCTCAAGGACAGCAAGCCGTGGCATTAGGAAATTAATACCAATGGGTTAATCAACGGCGCAATTGCCTATCGAAAGACGCCAAACTCCGCTTTTCCTCAAGCTTTCTGTCGTTTGACGAAAAGTGGTGGCGATCGCTTATGCTAAATTCAGTCTGATTTAAATTATCTTCAGTGGGTAGAAGTCGCGAACCGTTTATCAGTCTGGCACTTTACCACGCCTTTAAGTGGTCAATAGTCAGCCCCATCCTACACGCTTACTTTCGAGTTCAAATTAACGGTGCTGAAAATGTCCCCCACACCGGGCCTTTAGTGGTAGTCAGCAATCATGCTAGTTACTTTGACCCGCTGATTGTTTCTAATTGTGTGCGTCGTCCTGTGGCCTACATGGCTAAAGAAGAGTTGTTTCGTGTCCCGGTTTTGGCACAAGCGATTAAATTGTATGGTGCTTATCCGGTGAGTCGGGGAACGGCTGATCGCACTGCCATCCGTTCGGCTCTAGAATGTCTCGATAACGGCTGGGCTGTCGGTGTTTTTTTAGAAGGGACTCGTACCCCAGATGGTCGAATTACCGACCCCAAAAAAGGCGCAGCACTACTAGCAGCAAAAGCAAAAGTCCCTCTCTTGCCTGTGTGTTTATCGGGTACTGAGAAGATTTTACAATCAGGTTCGGCAATTCCCCGTGCAGTTCCCATCACTGTCAGGATTGGCAACTTGATTGATGCTCCCAGTTCTACTAATAAGCAAGAATTGGAAGCATTGACACAAAAGTGTGCAGCAGTGATTAATGAAATGCATGATTTAGGCGCTAACTAAAATATGCATTAGGGTAGTGGCGATCGCATATCAAGGTTCGGTAACTTTAAAGTCAATGTTCCACAATAATTATCCCCATGGCAACAGATATGGCCAATCCAATATTTAAAATCCCAAATCTAAAATTGGTATGAGTGGCTCTGAAGCCAAGAACTTTTGGCAGCGGTTGAATAATTTGGCGTTAGTCCGCTTTTTGCTTTTAGTTGCTTCTGGTTGGGCAGTTGTTCAGCTTTTAGCTTATTTTGAAGCAGTTATAGTTATTTTCACATTCGCCGCAATTTTGGCTTTTTTACTCAGCTACCCAGTAGACTGGCTGGGGCGTTTTTTGCCCCACGGTGCAGCTGTTATTGTAGTTTTCTTACTCAGCATTGTGATTCTGGGCGGGCTGATTATTACCGTAGGTTTAACAGTTTTATCCCAAGGACAACAATTAATTGATAGTATTAGTGGATTTTTAAACTCTTTAGTACCTTTAATAGAGCGACTAGAAGTATTTCTTAAAAGCCGGAATTTGCAAATAGATTTAAGCCTCATTGAAACACAACTACGGGAACAAGCTGTATCAACTATTGTGACAAGTTTGGCTATCTTACAAGGATTTTTAACTAATTTTATTACTTTTATCTTAATCGCAGTTGTTGCTTTTTTTATGTTAATAGATGGGGAGAAACTATGGAATTTTATAATTAAAATAGTGCCAGAGTCACGACGTAGTAGATTTACTAATGTCATCAGACGCAGCTTTTTAGGTTTTCTGCGGGGTCAGTTATTATTAACCTTGTTTCTGTCAACTTCAACTTTTATAGTTTTCTTATTATTAAAAGTACCATTTGCCTTATTGTTGTCAGTGCTAATCGGCATACTAGACATAATTCCTGGCATAGGAGCTACCTTAGGAGTTAGCACAATTACTTTAATTGTTTTATCTCAAAATGTTTGGTTAGCATTAAGGGTTTTGGTAGCTTGTATTATCCTCCAACAAATTCAAGACAACTTGATTGCGCCACGAATTATGCAAGGTGCTCTAAATCTAAATCCTGTGGTGGTATTTTTTGCTTTGTTGGTAGGGGCTAGAGTTGCAGGGCTATTAGGTATTTTTATCTCGATTCCCGTTGCTGGAGTTATTGTATCTTTATTTGAAATTGATGAAATGAAATCAGAGGTATAGGTAATAGGTAATAGGTAATAGGTAATAGGTAATAGGTAATAGGTAATAGGTAATAGGTAATAGGTAATAGGTAATAGGTAATAGGTAATAGGTAATTGGTGAGCCAGTGCGCAGAACCGTCTTGTTTCCACGCCACGTGCTTTAAGCCGGGGAACCCGTCCAACGCAGTGGCTCCCCATGAGCAACTGGCGAACCCGAAGGGTAATTGGTAATTGGGAGCAAGATTCTCAGATTAAAGGATGAACATGATGGATGTGAGGAATATAAAAATTAATCCTGAAGTCCTTAAATCCTGGTCAAGATTAATCCTGCACATCCTTTCATCCTTAAATCCTGATTGGTTTTGAGCTAGAAAGTGGGTGATAAGGTAAAATCAGGCTTACAAGGGTAAAAATGAGGAATTATGGCGGATTTAAGAGCGGAATTAACAGAAAATCTAGATGAGGCAGAGTGGGAGTGGTTAATTCCCCATGTACAGCGTGATGCGGTGATTTTGGTGGCATTAGAGCTAGACTTGCTAGATGTGGGGGTGGCGATCGCTAGCGATAACATTCCCTCGGTGCAACAGTGGATTGAACAGCAATTGATTAGCAAACCCACAGTAGATCAAGTGGGAGAATGGAATTGCAATCGCACCAAGCGGTTTACTACCCTGATTGTCCAACCCTACGTTCTGGTAAAAGAACTAATTACTACCTAAGTTAGATTTGAGCATGTTTCACAGTACAGCTAGAATTGCTACTATAATTTCAGATTCGACGTTGAAGCCTTGATCCAATCTGAAACCTTAGAACTACTAGAATGGCCTCGCCTCTGCCAGCACCTTTCCACATTTGCGGCGACTAAATTGGGGGCTATAGCCGCACGACAATTAAAAATACCTGAATCTCAGGCAGAAAGCGAACAGTTGTTAGCACAAACAAAAGAAGTCTATCAACTGGAATCTCGCCTGACTCCAGGACTTTGCTTTGAGGGAATTCAAGATATCGGTGATTCCCTAGAACGGGCAGAACGCAGCGGAATTTTAACAGGGGATGAACTGTTAGCGATCGCCACTACCCTTGCCGGTGCGAGAAATTTGCGGCGTGTGATTGACAATCAGGAAGATTTACCAATCCTGAAGGAATTAGTTGCCGATTTGCGGACTTATCCGGAACTAGAGCAAGAAATTCACCGCTGTAT
Source organism: Cylindrospermum sp. FACHB-282 (assembly GCF_014697195.1). GTDB lineage: Bacteria > Cyanobacteriota > Cyanobacteriia > Cyanobacteriales > Nostocaceae > Cylindrospermum. The sequence continues at coordinate 132,309 of NZ_JACJRJ010000011.1, forward strand.
CGATGAACGCGCCCAGGTAACTGATCGCGCTAGCCAAAAACTAGGAGAAATTCGCGTTGACTTACGGCGATTACGCAGCCAAATTACCCAAAAGCTGCAAAATATTATCCAGGCAAAATCAGGGGCGGTTCAGGAACAGCTGATTACCCAACGAGGCGATCGCTTTGTGATCCCCGTCAAAGCACCCCAAAAAGACGCAATTCCCGGCATTGTCCACGATACCTCTACCAGTGGGGCGACGCTGTATGTGGAACCTCATAGCGTTGTGCCCATAGGGAACCAACTGCGGCAGGTAATTAGAAAAGAACAAACGGAAGAAGAAGCGATTCGCCGCGCTTTGACAGAACAAGTAGCAGCAGTTAAACCCGATTTAGAAAGGTTGTTAGCGATCGCTACTACCTTGGATTTAGCGACGGCCAAATCCCGTTATAGCTTCTGGATTGGCGCCAATCCCCCCCGATTTATTCAGCGCCAAGACAACGAAATCATTAACTTGCGGCATCTGCGTCATCCTTTATTAGTGTGGCAACAACAGCACGAACAAGGACAGCCAGTGGTGCCGGTAGATTTGTTCATCAGTCCCCAAATTCGGGTAGTGACGATTACCGGGCCCAATACTGGAGGAAAAACTGTAACTCTAAAAACCTTGGGATTAGCTGCCTTAATGGCTAAGGTGGGTTTATTTGTCCCCGCCCGTGAACCAGTAGAGATACCTTGGTTTGACAAGGTACTGGCAGATATTGGCGATGAACAATCCCTACAGCAGAGTTTATCAACATTTTCTGGTCACATCCGCCGCATTAGTCGGATTTTAGAAGCATTGGGGGATGATACATCGGTAGTCGCTAATGGGGAAGACTCTGAACAATTACCCATTACCCATTACCCATTACCCATTACCAAATCCCTGGTATTACTTGATGAAGTCGGCGCAGGTACTGATCCGGTAGAGGGTAGTGCATTAGCGATCGCCTTATTGCAATATCTGGCAAATCATGCCCAGCTAACCATCGCTACTACCCACTTTGGCGAACTGAAAGCGCTGAAATATGAAAATGAGCGGTTTGAAAACGCTTCTGTGGAATTTGATGAAAGCACTTTATCGCCCACTTATCGCTTGCTGTGGGGAATTCCTGGACGTTCTAACGCCTTAACAATTGCCCTGCGCTTGGGGTTAAAACCAGAAGTGATCGAACAGGCAAAAACCCAAGTGGGAGAGGCAACTGATGAAGTTAATTTGGTGATTGCGGGGTTAGAAGCACAACGCCGCCGCCAAGAAACTAAAGCTGCCCAAGCCCAAGATTTGTTACGACAAGCGGAAATTTTATATAAAGAAGTATCCGCCAAAGCCGCAGATTTGCAGGAACGGGAAAAAGCGCTACGGCTTTCCCAAGAAGTAGCAGTACAACAAGCGATCGCCAGTGCTAAAAGTGAAATCGCCCAAGTAATTCGCCGCTTACAGCAAGGAAAACCCACCGCCCAAGATGCCCAGCAAGCAACCAACGCTTTAAATCAAATTGCCCAAAAGTCTCAACCGACACCGCCACCCAAAGCAAAAATTGGGTTTATGCCCAAAGTAGGCGATCGCCTCCGCATTCCTAAATTGGGACAAACAGCAGAAGTATTAACCGCCCCCGATGAAGATGGGGAATTAACTGTCCGCTTTGGAATCATGAAAATGACGGTGCAACTAGCAGATGTAGAATCTCTAGATGGGCAAAAAGCCGAACCTGTCGTTAAACACAAACCAGCCCCAGCAGTAGTAACTCCACCACCGCCACCAGCCCCAGCCATTCGCACCTCTCAAAATACCATCGATTTGCGCGGAAACCGGGTGGCTGATGCTGAATATATGTTAGATAAAGCCATTTCGGAAGCTGTCGGCCCCGTATGGATTATTCATGGGCATGGTACTGGTAAACTGCGCCAAGGTGTTCACGCCTTTTTGCAACAGCACCCCAGAGTTAATCACTACGAACCAGCAGAACGAGCAGATGGCGGCAGTGGCGTCACCATCGCCTATGTTGAATAAAGCGGAAATAAATGTGACTACTGAAGGCTGTTGATTGTTAATTACTAATTACTAATTACCTAACTATGATGAGCAATTAGTAATTATGAAACTTACGCAAATGCTGTTTTGTCATAGTAATACCAATTTGAGAAATGATGGCGACAGTTGGCTCTCACAAAAGCGATGACTACTGGTGCAATTCCGTAATATGTGAGACATTTCTGCACGTTGCTTCCCCAAAATCTAAAATCTAAAATGGTATAAGGAAAACCCAGTGTAGTGAAACAACTCAAAGATTCTACCCTTGGGTAAAGCTACTTTCAAAATGACAGATTTACCTGGAAATGCGGAGCTTTTCAATTAGCAATTAACACTCTATTCTAGGTCTATTTATACCTTCGTACTTAGCTAGAGATTAATACTAGCGAGAACATCATAGGAACGGTGAAATTTCTTCTTTGTGGAACATAAATTTTCATCTAGAGTAAAACAAAGACAGCTGCTGCTTATTAAACTGATTCACAACAAGCTCAAGGAACCCAACCTAACAGCTTGAGAGTCTGGTTTCAAAATGGGTAACAGCAACAGCCTCTATCAGCCTGATCACCTATGCTAAAAGTTATGCACCCGGTTGCCAATTCAGCCACGCCAAATTCCCAGTGGGAGGACTTGAATAAGCTTCCAGCCCCAAACTCAGTTCAATGGGACAATATCAAAACCCAATTAGACTTGGTGCTGTTGGCGCTAGAAACTTTAACTGGCATTGGTTCTGAGGCTATGCTCTCAGCAGCAACTAATCTGAATTTAGAGTCAAAAGTGCCAGATCGCGTAGCTTTATGGCGACTGCGCCAGTCAAACCCCTTACGCAAAGGTCAGGGAGGGCGAAAAAAACTAGATGTAGAAGAAGCGCGATCGCTAGTTCTCATCACCTGCTACCTTGCCAAACAGCACCAGGAATTGATTCGCCGTGCTGTTGGTCTATTAGAACAAATGGCGGATAATAACCGGGAACCTCATCAGACTGCTTTACTTGGAGACTATATTGATGCTTTCTGCAATACCTACCAAGAGCGGATGGAAGAGGACGAAAAAATCTCGACTGATTTACTTAGTCACCTAGCATTAAAGCTGCTGGTAGATTTACTTTTTTATAGTGCTCCTGGTGGACACCGCCGTCTGTGGCTAGCACTAATAGACCGTTCCACAAAATTTGAGATTTGAGATTTGAGATTTAAGATTTCTCATCCAAAATCCTTTCATCCAAAATCCAAAATTCCAAATCGTCTCCATCGCAATTCCCGTCATGCCACGATTAAATTCTGTTATCCGTCGCTATACGCCCCCCACTTGCACACTAGAAGTATCGGCGCAAAGCTCACCTTTATCCCGTTGGATGGGGAAAACTGTCCTCAAACAGCTAAGTTTCGAGTTGCGCTTTGATGATCCGCGACTACCAGAAGAACACAGGGTTACAATTCGGGGCGATCGCGACCAACTTGAAGCTTTGTGTGATGCGGTAACAAACTACGTACAGGAATTACTCCAACAGTCTCCGGAAAACTTTTGGGTTAGCTTCTCTGGACTCCAAGAGTCAAGCGCAGCGTCTGATGAGTCAAAATTACCAGAAGATTTTTCCCCTACTTCACTGTCGGCTAAGAGATTAGAGTTAGTTCCCGAACAAATGCCAGGGGCATATATCCACTTAGAACCGAGCAATTATTTTACTCATAACCTCTTTCTCGGTTCTCTCTCTTCGAGACGCCAAGGGAACACCAACCAGACATCTATCCCTGCTATTCAACTTACCCTGCTGCAACTATTTGATTTAGCTACGGCTTTAGATGAATACTCAACTGACGTGATGACACTACCAACTGTCAACAGCCCTAGTTACAGTCAGCGTTTACCTGCTTGGGCACCTGTCGCCGCAGTGTTGGTATTATCTGTGGGTTTAACACCATTAACCTGGCAATATGCTAGTCATATCAGGCAAAAGCAGCAGCAAATAGCCAAAACAGCAGCGCCAGCGCCAAAAATTGCCTCACAACCTTTAACCGAAAACAGCTTCCCTGCGCCTCAACCTGGAATCACCCCCCCAGATAATTTGCGATCGCTGCCACTTCTAGGCGCTACTCCGCCACTTCCTACTTCCAGTTTGCCCCAAGCACCCCTATCATTCCCCAATTCCACCTTTCCCGCCACTGCCAAAACAGTCCCTAGGGATTCACTGAATATACCTCAGACACAAAATCCCACCAATCCGCAGTTTGCAGTACCCCCTACAAGAACAAATTCGCAAGTTGCCTTTCAACAAAATTCCCAACAGAAACCCACAGGATTAAATCCCCAAAGAGAAACTGCTCTCCCTAGGGGGCAGAATTTACCGAATAGCAAAGCCAAAATCTCTCCCCAGATATCCACACTCCCTGCTTCCATTGCCACCATACCCAATAACCCTGGTAATATCCCCATCCCAGCCTACTCTCCACTAGATCCACAACAGCTAGAGAGAGAAATAAATTCCCCCCCAACTACTGCCTCTGTGACGGGTGACGAAAATCCATTAGTTGAAAAATTGAGAGCAGGAAGTAAAAAGCCTATATCCACAGAAGTAGCCACCAACAGCACATTGTTTGACACAATTCAAGTTGCCGAAGCTAGAGAATACTTGAAACAGCGTTGGCAACCACCTGCTGGATTATCGCAAACACTAGAGTATAGTTTGATGCTGGGTGTTGATGGCTCAGTTGAACGAATTTTGCCTTTGAATCAGGCAGCAAGACAATATGTTGACAGCGCCGGCATACCTGACATTGGTAAACCCTTCGTTTCTAACAATAAATACGGGCAAAATGTCAGAATTCGAGTTGTTCTTAGTCCTGATGGCAAAGTACAGACATTTTCAGAGTCCCAATAGTTAAATACATTCTTTTGAGTCCACTTGCAAAACTGGTACACAGTCTGTACCAGTATTTGCTTGATTTAATTGCTTTTAAGCTAGTCTTTGTGAGTCCAGTTGCCAAAGTGGAAATATTACCATTGCCATTGAGTGTACCAATCAATACAATCAGATTTAAATCATTCAGGGTAAAGGTTGGGAATATGCAAACAATTGGGCCACAAAAAGACAGTGCAGCTTGGATTATTCAAACGTGGGCAGCTTTTATCTTATCTGTTTCTATGACTACTTTCGGCATTGTTAACTTGCCTGTAGATAACTGGATAAAAGGCTTTATGGGTATGGGTTTATCTTTCTCTGTTGGCTCAACCTTTACTTTGGCAAAAACCACTAGAGACTTGCACGAAGCTAGAAGATTAACCAGTAGAATCGACGAAGCGAAAGTAGAGAAGTTACTTTCACAGCACGATCCTCTAAGTCTCAAATAAAGGCATTTAGCAGCTAACAGATTGATCGCCTGCGCCTAATTAGTTAAAACTAATTAGGGATTTATAGTTCAAAAAAGTTAAGCTTGGAGCTAGAATTATTGGGCTGTTTATCCACGCTATATTGACGCATAATAACAAGCAAAAGGGCTGATTTTACTAGCCCTTTTGCGTTCAATAACGGGATTTTTTGTTTTTTAACTTTTGTTTTTTACGTCGTCGCTCGGTAGAAGCTACTGCATGATCTACCGGATAACCAACCACAGGAATTACCTGATATTGGCGCTCTTGTTCTAAGTTTTTGAGTTCGGTGTAATTAAGCCAGTGGATGCAATCAACAGGACAAGTGTCAATTGCTTCTTGAATTACCTCTTGATCATCTCCATCTTGGCGAATTACACGCGATCGCCCATAATCTGGTTCAATATAAAAGGTGTTACGGGCCACATGGGCGCAGTGCTTACAGCCAATACAGGTAATTTCATCAACATAAACACCCTTTTGTCGCTGCACACCGCCCAATTCCGGCTCAAAACCTGAACGTTCTGGCGCATCTCTTAAAAAACCGCCCAACTCTGGTTCTAAACCGGAACGATTGTCTTCTTGTTCTTCCGATGACGGCAGAAAATCGGACATTAAGCACTCCAACGTTGTACTACTAGGCGAATTGAACCATCTTCCTGTTGCTTCTGTTCGGCGACTTGAAAGCCAACGCGAGCGGTTTCTTTCACCACTGTTTGGTAAGCATAGCGCTGAGTTACCTGGCGCAAAAATCCATCTACAGACAGGTTTTGCTGCCAATATTGCAGATCAGCCACTAGTTCATATTCTTTTCCATTCCATCTAAAGCCGATGTCGTAGCCATTTTCCTGCTCAATAGTAACTTCAGCAGGATGAGTTTGGCCACGATAGCCGCGTACTTCGCGTGTTCCCGGTTTCCAGTCTACGCCCAATTCGGTGAGCGCATCTTTTAAGGAGTCAAGGTTACGGATTTGAGTTTTGATTTGGCTAAAGTGTGACATGGTGGTTTTGGATCAATAAAGTATTGTGAAAACTTACCAATCGCTGTAAGTGCTTTGCGTATTCGCCAAGCCAGATTGCTGCACCTCGGTGGCGAAGAATTCTGAAGTTGGTTCATGACTCAGTACCAGTCCTAGCTGTGCCTCGATTGCTGCTGTAACTTCAGCGCAAGAAGTCCCCACAATGCCGGTAACTGTCTCTTGTACCCGACCATCTGGATAAATTATGAATTCTAATGTCTCCATGCTCTTGGCCAACCCCGATAGTACGCTTGAACTACACTGCCCTAACAGCAGGCTAAGAATATAGCCCTCGGAACATTTTTACTTAGATACAAACTTGCCATTTGTTAACTAATGTTCCATCTCTCAAAATATATATCTCAGAATCTTTACAAAACTTATTATTTTTATTAGCTGGCACTTCTATCTTTAGTTAGTTTCTCTTAACCTAATCGATTAGTCAAGCCGAAACCGATTTGAGGCACTCACTTGTAAAAACTCTTAAAAATCAGGCTTACTGGTAGCAGAGTGAGGAGGCAAATATAAAAAAATCCTAAAGATTATTGAAAATATTTATCATTATCGAAGTTGTAAAACCCCAGACCCTTATGAGGCAAGAATGTCATCATCAACTATTGCCTCTGGTGCTGATTCCCAATTAAATGCGATCTTGTCTACATGATCGCACTTCACACCACATTAAGCGTCAGCATAGACCATCGTAGCGATCGCGCTTACTCCCAGTTATAGCTAAACTAGCAATACAAGTAGAGCAACGTAAATAATTAAAGGTTTGTAGTCAGGGCTTCAGCCCTCTCTATCTTCTGGGGTTGACACTACGCGTTGGTTTCCAGCACCTTGATTACTATCCACAGCTTTGGGCACCAAATTATGAGAGCGTTGCAGCTTGTAGCTAGAGTTGACCCCAAACAGGTGAATTTTACAGTGGTGAAGGAAATAAGGGAAAATAACAATTGTATTGGTTATTTCTATGATACTAGCGATATGGAAAATGAGGTAAAAATTTGATACTTATTATCAAGGAGCGTGCGACTCTCAAACAAGTTGAGGAAATGCTGCAAACTTTGGAAGTTTATATCAAAATAGCAGTAGATGTAGAAAAAGGGATTCTTGCAGGAGGTGGACAGCAACACGCTGAGTGCGAAGCAGCATTATTGAAAGATGGTAGCAAGCAGAAAGACATTTGGGGTGCAGACTGGATACCATTTACACAAAAAATGGCTTACGAGTCAATTATTAATATTCGCCAAGCGTCAAAATAATCGCTCGATGATAATTCAAGACCCTGCAATACGAGAACGTGTGACGCAAATTACTGAAAGATTAATAGGTGGTTATGAACCAGAATTTAGATGAAAAACAAGCACACTTTCAACGCGACAACAATATACCAAATCGTTTAGGACATATAGCTGCTAATTTAGCGCGTATTAGGTCATTTTCTCATATTGCTTATAAAGAAGCAGTGACTAGTATAATTTCAGAAACCAAGTGGTTTATCGAGTGGACAGCAGCAGAAATAGAACCTCTTCAAGCTGAAGAATTGGTGAATATTCAAGTTCAACTGGCGATGTGGGAATTAAGTTGGGATGACATTTGGGTGGATGAAAAAGTGCGTACTGAAGTTGCAGAACAATCTGGTGTTTGGTCTGAGCGAGTATTGGATATGTCGGGCTTGCTTTCTGAATCCATAGCATAGTAAACTATGCGCACTTTATCCTCAGGTCAGTGTGCGCTTTTAGCTTAAACGAAAAGAAGCCCCACACTCACTCTTAGGAGTGTGGGATGAATTTTTGGGCGACGACGAATTGACCCCCAACTAATTCAAACCATAGGTTTGACAGGACGGGG
>NZ_JACJRJ010000110.1 GCF_014697195.1 Cylindrospermum sp. FACHB-282
GTGACATACTCCACACACTCCCCTTCGGGTGAGTGTGGGCTTCTCAACGACTCCTCTATGAGGACATTGATTGAGCTTTGAGGGCGTGTGTCCCACGCGCCTTTATGTTAATAGCTGCGTTCAAATCTCTGCACAAGCTTGCATGACATACAGGACAATTGTGCATTCTTTGAGATAGTGGTTTTTTAACTTTGTTACCACAATTAGAACACTCTTGGCTTGTACCGTTTGGATTTACAGCTATTACCTTCAAACCAGCATTTTCGGCTTTGTTTGAAAGTATGGTTACAAACTGACTCCACCCAGCATCATTAATACTTTTTGCCAATCTTGTCTTAACCAGTCCTTTGATGTTCAACTTTTCAACAGCTACAATGTCAGATTTATCAAGTAGTAATTTAGCTGTTTTAAAATGAAAATCTTTGCGAGTATCAGCAACTTTTTTATGCTGTTTACCCAATTTTTGAATAGCTTTCTTGCGTCTGTTAGAACCCTTTTTACGCCTTGATACTCTACGCTGTGCTGATTTTAATCTACGTTCAGCCTTGCGTAGATATTTAGGTGCTTTGACTCTAGAACCGTCAGAAGCTACATAAAAATCAATCAGACCAACATCAATTCCAACGATATTATCGGCTTTGAAATCAGGCTTAATAGTTGGTACGGTTTTATCATCCAAACTCAAAGTAACATAATATCCATCAGCTTTTTTAGTGACAGATACAGTTTTGATGTCAAACCCAACGGGTATTGGGCGATGAACAGTTACCTTAATATCCCCAACCTTTGATAGTGTTATTTTATTATTGACAAAATGATGTCTCTTAAATTGGGAATATGTAAAAGTTTTGTACTGCCCTCTGCCCTTGAATCTTGGTCTACCAGACTTCTTCCCGTTAGCGTCACCTTTTAACCATCTATCAAAAGCTAATTCAACCTTCTTGGGAACTTCCTGTAGTACTTGAGAGTGAATCTCTTTGTACCAAGGTCTATCTATTTTGAGTTGAACCAAAGACGCTTTTTGATTGTAGTAGTTAGGTTGCTCTTTTAGCTCTGGCAGATGACAAATTAACGGGCATCTATCAACAGGACAACGATTCATCTCATACCATTCAAATCTCTGAGCAAGCAAATAGTTGTATTGACAACGCAGCATTTCTAGCGTTTTATCAATTTTTCCCGCTTGCTCTTTAGTTGGCTTGATTTTGTATTGGTATGAGATTTTCATTCTTTACCCTTTGTTTTCGACCTACAGATACTATAACATACTATGTATCCATTGTGTAACCAGTATGAAAAACAAACAATTAAGATTAAGAATGTCAGATCGTCGGTTTAGTAGACTTCAAAAATATGCAGCCTACGCAGATAAAACCATGACTCAAGTGATTGATGAACTTATCGACTCGTTGCCAAACATAGAAAATGGCGACTCCTCATCGACCCCCCGTCCTGTCAAACCTATGGTTTGAATTAGTTGGGGGTCAATTCGTCGTCGCCCAAAAATTCATCCCACACTCCTAAGAGTGAGTGTGGGGCTTCTTTTCGTTTAAGCTAA
>NZ_JACJRJ010000111.1 GCF_014697195.1 Cylindrospermum sp. FACHB-282
AGGTGTAGGCTTCTCAACCAATCCGGCTATCGCTTAGGAGGCGTTGAGCTTTAAGAACGGAATGCCCTACCGCTCTATTTTTTATATTTATTGCTGCATTATGGTCACGGTCAAGACTACATCCACAATGTGGGCAGTCGTGCCATCTTTCATGCAGCTTTTTAGGAACTTTCAGACCACAATTAGAGCAGTCTTGACTTGTACTAGATGCTTTAACCGGGATAACCAACAAACCAGCATTTTCGGCTTTGTTTGTAAGAATCGACAGAAAGCTTGACCATCCAGCGTCAAGTATAGATTTTGCCAATCGTGTTCGTGCAAGTCCTTTTACATTCAAATCTTCAACCGCTACAACATCATATTTCTTCAATAGGTTGTTAGCCGTTTTGAAATGAAAATCTTTGCGTTTATCTGCAACTTTTTTATGCTGCTTACCTAGTTGTTTTACCGCTTTTTGTCTACGATTACTAACCTTATTTCTGCGAGATAAACGTTTTTGAATAACCTTTAATCGTTTTTGCGCTTTGCGGTAATGTTGAGGTATAGCAACAGTTTCGCCTTCAGAAGTTGTCAAAAACTCTTTTAAACCAACATCAATACCAGTTATTAAGTCTGGATTAAAGTCAGATTTAATTGTGGGAACTTTCGTGTCTTCAAGGCTGAGAGTTACATAATAACCATCAGATTTTTTAGTAATTGATACTGTTTTAATATCAAATCCATCTGGGATAAGTCGATGAACAATAACTTTCACATCACCTATCTTTGACAACGTAATTTTGCTGTTAACAAAATGATGCCGCTTAAATTGTGAATATGTGAAAGTTTTGTATTGGCTTTTACCTTTAAACCGAGGTCTACCAGATTTTTTACCATTAACATCACCAGCCAACCATCTATCAAAAGTTTTTTCAACTCTCTTAGGGACTTCCTGTAGCACTTGAGAATGAATCTCTTTGTACCAGGGTCTGTCCACTTTTAGTTGGACTAGCGAATCTTTTTGATTGTAATAGTTAGGCTGATCTTTTAGCTCAGGTATATGGCAAATTAACGGACATCTATCAATAGGACAACGATTCATTTCATACCAGTCAAATCTTTGAGCCAGCAAATAGTTGTACTGACAACGCAACATTTCGAGTGTTTTATCAATCTTTTCAGACTGTTCTTTGTTTGGCTTAAGTTTGTATTGGTATGAAGTTCGCATTTTTATTTCTCGCTTTCGACCTGTTTATACAATATCATAAATGTAACGGCATTGTACTGACATTTATGAAAAACAAAACGTTAAATTTAAGAATATCGGAACGCAGATTAAATAAGCTACGCTTATATTCTGTTCAAAAAGATGCCACGATGACTCGGATTATTGAAGATTTTATAGACTCCCTTAAACTTGAAAATGGTGATTCCTCATCGACCCCCTGCCCTCTCAAGGACAGCGGATTGAATTGGTTAGAGGTCAATTCCTCATCACCCAAAAATTCATCTCATCACCTCCCTTCGGGTAGGTGAGAGGCTTCTTTTTGTTTCAGCTAAA
>NZ_JACJRJ010000112.1 GCF_014697195.1 Cylindrospermum sp. FACHB-282
CTCACTACTGCTGTATATTTCCCCCATATTTGGGCTTAAAAGTGAATTGATAACATCAATTTTGGAAGATTCGTGGCTTGTATGTATGGGTTATTTGTGCAAAATATTCTTCCAATCTGTACCTTGAAAACATGAAAATAGTAGGGCTTGATGTCTGCAAAGACAGTGTTGTTGCGTGGGAACTAACAACTATTCCCCGGAATTTCCGCACATATTTCAAAGAAAATAAGCGGCACGGCGTTGACCCATTAACTTTTAAAGCTAACGCTGAAGGGGTGGCGGGATTACTCGCACTCAAACCCGACGCGGTGGTGATGGAACCGACGGGAGTACATTACTCTTGGATTTGGGCCCACATCTGCCAAGCTGAAGGCATAACGGTAATTTGGGCAGGCCACCAGGAGGCTGTGCATTACCGCAAACAACACAAACTCCCCGACAAGAACGACCAGGCGGATGCTCTAGCCTTGGCTGCCTACGCTCTTACTCATTGGGGAGAAGATGATTTTTTCCTTCAATTTGAAGCGGGTAATGTGGCACGGCTGCGGCAATTGTGGTTGCAGTTGCAATCGTTGAATCGGATGAGGAGTCCGGTGGTGAATCGCGCCCGTCAGCAGCTGGCCCGTGAGTTTCCCGAAGCTGCCCTGAGTAAATCGCAGATTAGCGCGGCTGATGGCATGGAACCAATGTGGTGTTGGTTGGCTGGACGGGAACGAAATCTCAAAAGGCAAAGTTTTTACTACGATAAACTCTGGGAGCAGTCCATCGCCAAATCCTACGGTGTAGAAATCTCCACTTTTACCCGCCGCCTGGCTAACCAGCTGTGCGATTTGCGGGATTGGGAGATGGAGATTGAGGTTCAGATATTGGAAATTCTCTCTGCTCCAGAATTTAAGGTTTATCGTCAGGTGATGGGTAGATTCGGGATTGGCACTCGCCCCCAGGCACTATTAATTTCCCAAATTTACCCGGTGACAAAGTTTGAGTCGTTGGGGCGATTCAAGAGACGGCTGGGTATGGCGAAAGACGAAAACTCCAGCGGGGACAAAGAAACCATGAACACTGGCAATGGCTCAAAACTGTGCCGCACTCAGTTGTACCTGTGGATTTTCGATATGATTGCTCCAACGAAAGCGAGACCGGACAACGAAATCGGTCGGAAATTGGGGAAATTCTACGATACCAGGAAGGCGCAATTCCAAGACAACCCTGAGCTATGGAAGGAGAAAGCCATTGTTAGACAACAGGAGAAAGCGCTGCGGGAGTTTAAACAGAATCTCCAGCGCAGTCTATTACCCATGATGTCAAAGGAAATGGCGCCCCAGGTTGAGGCTATGTTGAATTTGACTATGCAGTCAATGCAGCTTAGTTTGCTCAGTTCGGCTAAGGAAATTGCACCGGGGGCGAAAACTCAGGATGTTAAGAAGGGTTTCGGTAATTTGGTGATTAGCCAAACTGCTGCCTATGGCTGTCGGTTGCTGTTCAAGGAGTTGAAAAAGGCGATCGCCACTAACTCAATCTAATTTTTAGGCGATCGC
>NZ_JACJRJ010000113.1 GCF_014697195.1 Cylindrospermum sp. FACHB-282
GGCTCGTTGAATTCCACTGTGTAGGAGCGCACTAATACACTGGAGGCATCCGATCTAGTGGAGTAGCTCTTGGTGTTTTCTGTGATAACAATTGACTGCTCAATATTGGACGAATAGCTGTCGGAGAGGAAAACTGCAATCGCCCGCTTAAAAATCGCAGCGAATAATTGCTCTGCTTTGTTTTGCGCGGCGGGGATAAATTTGTCAGGTTCCGCTAGGTCATCTTTAAAAATGACTAACTCCGTTAGCGTCTCAGTGCTATTGGCACCAAACACCTGCTGTCTTGTGGGTTCTGCCATTCTTTTTGTATTTCTTAGGAAAGATTAAAAAATTACTCTTCTGGTGCTGGCGCTGGGGAACCCTTAAAGATTTCCAGCAGAACTAGATCAACATCCCCTGTTCTCCACCCGTTGATGGAGTGTTGAAAATTCGTCTCATCCACTACGAGCAAGTATGGGTTGCCGGGGATGGACTGGAGTAATGCAATTAAGTCATCTTTTTTGGTTGCCATCTTGGATTTAGAAATTATTTATAAACCCTTTGTAAAGGGTTATCAGATATATGTAAACATTCCACTTTTATGTAAAAACGGAATGTTTAAAAAAAGCTTACAACTATTGCCATATAAGCAATACAGCATATTATAGATAGTGGGTAATCAAGAAACTATTCCAGATTTACCACCCAATCAGGTAAAAGCGGAATAGCCGAAGGTGAAAGTTTTTTAATGAAAAATGACCGATGTGGAAAAGCAGCAACTCTAACTGAGGCTGACTATTCCAAATTAAGAAGAAATATCAAAACTCTTAAGTACAAATTACTATTAGATTTGGCTTGGTACACAGGAGAACGGTGGGGTGCTTTGGTACATCTGCGAGTAAGCGATGTTTATCTGCCAAATGGTACGCCTAGAGATGTGGTAACTTTTCGCGCTGCCACCAGAAAAAAGCGGCCCGATGGAACCGCCGAAACCAGACAAGTGCCGGTTCACCCAATCTTATTTGAGAATCTGAGAGGTTTTGCACCAGGAGCTAGTCCCTGGTTGTTCCCAAACAGGGACGGCAGCAAGCCTGTCACCTGGAGAAACTGCTATTCAATTTTCATGAAAGCTGTTGAGCGGGCTGGATTGGCGGCCAAGGGAATTTCTACCCACAGCACCAGGAGAAGCTTTATCACCAAGCTACACAACAACGGGGTAGCGACGGCCACCATCAAGAAGATTACTGGCCACCGCGATTTCAAAGCCTTGGAAGCGTACATAGACATCAGCACCGATGAAATTCGCGGTGCGATCGCAACCCTCTAGTCCCTATGGTATATTTGTACTCATATCATGAGTAGATAGATGTAGCCAATCCCGCCCTGGCGAGTAGGGTGGGATTTTTTTTAGAGCCTGTATCCGCTTTTGCCAAAGCCCCCTTTAATCCAGTTCTCAATCTGAAAATATGTTTTCCCCTGTGCGATCGCATTTCTAATCTTTTCTACCCGCTCCAGAACTAATGGCGATCGCGCATTACCCCC
>NZ_JACJRJ010000114.1 GCF_014697195.1 Cylindrospermum sp. FACHB-282
TCTCCTTTGGGTTGGGTGGTAAGGTTTCCTCACGGCACGGGTACGGTGGCAGTGTGAGGGTGCTTGCTCCGTGGTTACTGGTGTGTCCCGCAAGGTTTAGGCGGGAGGGAGCTTGTAAGAATTAGTTTCGCTTTTACGAAACTTAGTAGTATTATAATGTAAAAGCAAAACCTGTCAAGGTTCTGTCTACACAAAATAGTTTTGTAAATATAAAATGAGGTCATCATTACAGTGACAAAGAATGGCACGACCAAAGGAATTAGCGGAAGACGCAAAAACAGTAGGTATGCGTATGAGCGCGGCGGACTGGAACAACTTGGAGGTGATAGCTCAGAGGATGGGATTAAAAGACAGGTCAACCCTGCTGCGGCTAATAGCTCAAGAGAAAATCACCCTAGGGAATCTCTCTCAGGTGGAAACCCAACTCATGGGAAAATTCTCCAGCGCCTCGAATTAGTAGAAAAATTCCATCTTGAATATGTCCATGCTCATCAAAACAGGCTTGAGGCGCGGCTTGATGAAAGCAAAGGGCGTGAGGAAGATTTTAAAGAAGCTGTTGGGCAATTAAAGGAAGAAATTTACAAGCTCATCACCGAACCGACTCCTGATAACGGGAAAGGGGCAGATCCTGAATAATTTCATCACATCAAACTGATGTGATGATTTTTTTTGACTACGTTCATTGATGCGAGTACGTAGAGGCTACATAGTGAATTAAGTAATCGCCTTCCTAATTCACCATGAGCGTTCTAATTTTAATCATCTGGCTGGCATTAATGACAGGATTTTTGTACCTAGCTTTTTTGGTTATCAAGGCACATCAGTCCGCTGCACTTTCCCCAAGGCGCCGCCGCACATGGGGAGAGTTGCGCCAAGTATTTGGTCGCCTGCAATCAAATAAGCTCCATTCAAAAATGACGCGAATAGCTTATACCAGTCCCGGTATTTCCGGCTTGTGGCATCAGCTATTAATTCGAGTTCAGTTTAATGTCGCCACCGCTGAACGACTGGTCGAGAACCTCAGGCGGAAATATCCAGGAAAAAATGACCGATGGTACATCGAAAAGGCCATTTGGGATTTAGACAGAGACCGAATGATATGAGCGAAACCCCAGTGGCAAGTTACCAATGACCAATGACCAACACCCATTACTAAGGACTAATGACCAATGGTTAGAGCTAAATTCACTTGCCAAGCCAACCTTAAAGACGCTGAAACCAAAACAGCCACAGTTATTCTTTCTCCCGTAACCACCAACCCACCGAGTAAGGAGAACTTAACTTTCTGGAAGTCCACGCCGGCAGGACAAATCACTATGCAGATTGATAACCCGGCTGCATACGCTCAGTTTCAAGTAGGGACTGATTACTACGTCGATTTCACCCCTGCCCCGTAAGAATTGCGATCGCGCTTCTGATGAAGTGGGAGTGCGATCAGTTTAGCCATTGCCTATTACCCATTACCCGATGACCAATAAATATGAATGAACTACACGAAGCTATCAACAAGCTCA
>NZ_JACJRJ010000012.1 GCF_014697195.1 Cylindrospermum sp. FACHB-282
GTTAATTTATCACGTTTGGCTACAGCGTGTAAGCTTACTGAGGGATAACCGCTCCCATGCTCCCATTGAAGTAAGAAGTAAATGTCTAGACTTGTCTAGGATTTATATAGCAGATCATCCACCGGAATCTGATAACCATTGGCCAGACGATTGGTCATATTTGCCGTAGCTGCGATCGCCATCAGTTCACCTAGCATAGCATCGCTCATACCCTTAGCACGAGCCGCCGCCGAGTGTGAGGCGATGCAATAATCACAGCCATTTGTCACACTCACCGCGATGTAAATCAATTCGCGCATCAATGGATCAATTTCACCAGGACTAGCCATTACTTCCTTCAACGTTTCCCAGGTTCGCCGCAGGGTAGGGGGATGATTGGCGATAGATTTCCAGAAGTTATTGATATACTCAGTCTGGCGGGTGGCGCGGATGTCGTCATACACGGCGCGGACTTCGTCGCTGGCTTCTTCGTATTCAATCAGCTTGGTCATGTTTGTAAGTTAGTTTTCCAGTAATTTACTTGGTGCCGTTCGGACGCTGAATAATCGTTTCCACCACCCGCCGCTTCGCCTTCGGATCAATACCTACCAAACGCACATACTCACCGCTATACTCAGCTAGAGATGCTTCCAAACTTGAGATTGCATCTGACTCGGCATCGATGTGGCTATTAACACAACTTTGCCAAGAACCCGTGCGGAAACGGCGTTCATCCACGTGTTCAATACTAATTTTGTAACCTTGAGATAAAAGTTGCCGGATTTGTTCTTGTGTTTCTAAGGTTAAATGGGTATTTGATACTTGCTGTTTTTGAGATCCATTACTTGACGGCTGACTAGTTGGTGTCACCGGTGCAGGTGGCGCAGGTTGGTAACTTCTACCTCTATTCAGACGATTGTAATCATCAACTAAATGAGAAGTTTCCACCCGTTGTTGTTCACCCACCATCAAGTTACCCTGATCGATTAAGTGAGACAAGCTGAAATTAGGCTTTTTAAATTCTGGTGGCCCTTCCAAGCTATTCACCACCCGCAAGGAAATGCGCTCAAAGCCTATTTGATGGATAAAGTTGCGGATTTGTTCGTCATAAATGCGCGATCGCAAAGCGCTAAAAAAGTCAACTGACTGATTGATAAAAGTATCAACTAACTGTTCAATTTCTCCCTGGGAAAGTCCATCTGGTTCAAAAATCCCGCTGACAATCCCCACCTTGTCATCTCGGCTGGGTTCCCAGTAAAATTTCTCCATCCGCCCATCCCGAATTAATGGTGCGTAGAGAGTCGAAAAATCGTTCCCTGTGACAATAATCGGCACACGATGCAAAGGCGTTGAGTCGTAACTTCCAGGTAACTGCACATCTGTAGGATTATCAGCAATGTTCATCAGAGTGGCATTTACCATCTGGGTATTTACCGTGTACTGAGTGCCTTCATCAAAGCGTCCCGCACCTGCATCTAAATCATTGATCATCAGCACACACATTTTACCGCGCACCTTGATCAGTTCCGCCGTTTCCCGATAGCGTAGACGAATTAAACGCGCTGGATCTCCCGCATCAGGGCTTTCCAATTCTCCACCAGATATCTGAGTCACCTCGATACCCATTTTCTCAAACACTAACTCACATTGAAAAGTCTTACCCTCACCTTTGCGGCCATGAATCCCCAAAATCAAGGGAACGCGCACACCAGGGAGTTTCAAGAAGTTTTTGGTGATATGAACAGCAAGTTTATCGAGAAATCGCGGAGCAATATAGTAACTCATAAAATTATCACTAGCTAAGACTTATTAATGTTATGTTAAGTTTTTTTGGTACATATTTTTAATTTATTTTTCCCTAGAAAGCGATCGCTATCTACCACAAACGCTGAATTGGATATGCATCAAAAATCCTATCAGCGCACAGTACAGGTATATTTCCCACTATCGCCTGTGCAATTAATATTCTGTCAAACGGGTCACGATGATGTAAAGGTAGAGTGGAAACTACAGCAATATCACTAACTGTGATATTGAGCAAAGTGAAATTATTAAGATTGAGTTGCTGAGTTATAAATATCTCAAATGGCAAAGGCTGATTCAAAGTAAGTTTGCCTATGCTCTGCTTGATTGCTATTTCCCAGAGACTAGCTATACTCAACAAAATCTGATTATTTTCGTCATTAATTAACTCTATTACCTGATTACTAAGTCGTGAATTGTCTGTCAGATACCAAATAAAAGTATGTGTATCTAGCAAGAACATCATCACATATAATCCTGAAAATCTTCTAGAGGTGCATCAAAGTCCTCAGATATTGTAATTAAACCCTTTGCGCTTCCAGGTTGACGACGGCGTTTAACTGGCAACATAGGAGTTAACTTCACCACAGGTTGATTATCTTTGATAATGATAACTTCTTCACCATTGAGTGCTGCTTCAATTAATTCAGGTAAGTGTTGGGATGCTTCGACTAGATTAATTTGCTGCATAATTACTACCTGGAAACAAATAAAATAAATGCTAGTCTATACTTAGTATACTTCATAGGGATTTATGATATCATTCATATAACCATAATCGAGCCAACTATCATACCTATCACTCTCGAATTGGGCAGAGTAGTTATTATCGTTGATATTGTTGATATTATCAAATTCTCTCTCAGTTTTATCAATAAAATTCCCTTCTATGCCTCTTCTATTGCTCCTAAAACAGATTGAATTATACTCCTTGCAATGAGAAATTTGGTATTGTTAGGATTAATTTGCAAAGCTTCATTAAAGTCTTCCAATGCCCCCTCAAAATTTTCTAAAAAATAGTTTGCAATTCCTCGATTATAGTACGCTTCAGCGAGAGTAATTTGCTGCATAAGTACCACCTGAGAATAGAAAAATAACCTGGTATCACTATCCTAGCTTTGAATTTTAAATTAAGTTAGAGGAAACCAATTTAACCATTCATCCCAATTTTCCACAATTTGGGCAAATTCTATATAACCTGCGGTTCTAGGATGAGCACCGTCATTGTTTTTTGCTTCTTCCAGCCAAATAGTTGAATTTATCAATTTAGAAAAAACATCTAAATAAGGTATATTTAATTCTTGACAAACTAAAGCAAATTCCTGAGATAAATTAGCAATTCTTTTATTTTGTTCTTTATCTCCACAAGGGGCAGTGCTAACCATTAATACCGGATACAATTGCTTTGCTTCACTTAAAATTTGTCGAATATTAGTAATTGATTTTGTCACCTCAACACGAATTTTACCATCTTCTATAGTAGTATCATTAGCGCCAAAGCAAAATACAACCCTGCCGGCATATTCTTTAGGTAGACGATAGGAAACTTCTCTCAGCCAACGATTTTTAAGTTCTGTGCTAGTTTCTCGCCGTACTCCTAAATTATAGTAAGTAATGTCATAACCTTTTTTATTAGCATTCACACATACTCTACCTGTCCACCCAAGGCACTCAGGATCACCTGTTCCATTGACAAATGACTCACCAACAAAACAAATTCTGACTTCGGGCAGGTGTGATAAATTCATTAAAACCTACGGAAATAATGACAGTAAAAACGCAAAGGTTAGCCAAGGGAAACGCAAATTAACGCAGATAATTACTCCGCGTACCTTTGCGTAAACCTCAGCACCCCTCTGCGTTAAAAACTCATGCTATTGGTCACAGAGTAGATACTTAAAGCTTAGTATCTGCTGGGTTTGTGAACGATAAAGCTGAGAACTTGACACTGCTTGATGTTGTCAAAACCTACAACACGGATATAGCAGTTGTTAAACTGAGAACGGCATCCTTGGACTTCGCCCAGTACTTCTTGAGTAGATTTAGCGCCGAACAAAGGTAGCTTCCACATTGTCCAGAATAATTCTGTTGGCTCAGAAGTTTCGTTGAACTCAATGGCGGGGATGTAACCTTGATTGAGGATGTACTGAATCTGCTTGGCAATCTGAGCGTCAGAGAGGGGGGGCAGATAGGAAAGGGTTTCGTAACGACGCTCTTTAGGTAAAGTTTGCATAGCTGTTGATAATGGGGTGCGATTGTTTACTACTAGCTTGATCGAACTAATTGGATAAATTATCCAAATTCGGATCTGAGATTAATTGCTGTTCTGCGTCAGGACTGGGGTTTGATAAACTGATTTGCGTCATGCGTTCTAAATGCTGGCGACGTTGTTCCATATTGGCTTGCTGAATGCCAGTGCGAACCATTTCCGGTAAAAACTCGGTAACTTCCGCTGCTATATGCTCCCTGACAGTCATAATCCGCAAGGCCAAATCAGATTTCTCGCGAAACAGTTCTTCAATATACGCTTCTCCATCCTGGATTTTGCCAGCGGAAAAGTTATGCAGCCAAAGCGCCAATGGCGGGTTTGTTTCGCCCAGCTGTGCCAGAACTGTCCTCAGCGCCTGATAAGTCAAGTAGCTTTGGAGAGTTTTGGCTGTGTCTTTCGCAATTTGCTTTAGATTCATACTTGACCCCAGCCCACAAAAGTTAAGAATTATGAGTTACGAGTTATCAATTAATTTAACTCTTAACTCTTAACTCTTAACTTTTTACTCAGATCAGACGGTATCCATTGCTTCAAACTCGAACTTGATTTCTTTCCAAAGTTCGCAAGCAACTGCGAGTTCAGGAGACCACTTAGCAGCTTCGCGGATAATGTCGTTACCTTCACGAGCCAAGTTGCGACCTTCGTTACGAGCTTGAACACAAGCTTCTAAAGCTACGCGGTTAGCTGTAGCACCAGGAGCATTACCCCAGGGGTGACCGAGAGTACCACCACCGAATTGTAGTACGGAGTCATCACCAAAGATTTCTACAAGTGCGGGCATGTGCCAAATGTGGATACCACCGGAAGCAACTGCCATGACGCCAGGTAGAGAAGCCCAGTCTTGGGTAAAGTAGATACCGCGAGACTTGTCTTGTTCAACGTAGTTTTCACGTAATAGGTCAACGAAGCCCATTGTGATTCCACGTTCGCCTTCCAACTTACCAACTACAGTACCGGTGTGGATGTGGTCACCACCAGACATCCGCAGGGCTTTAGCCAATACGCGGAAGTGGATACCGTGGTTCTTTTGACGGTCAATTACAGCGTGCATAGCACGGTGAATGTGTAGCAGGATACCGTTATCGCGGCACCAATGAGCCAATGTGGTGTTGGCGGTGAAGCCTGCGGTGAGGTAGTCATGCATGATGATGGGCATTTTGAGTTCTTTAGCGTACTCAGCCCGTTGCAACATTTGTTCGCAGGTGGGGGCGGTGACGTTCAGGTAGTGACCCTTGATTTCACCGGTTTCAGCTTGAGCTTTGTGGATAGCTTCAGCAACGAACAAGAAGCGATCGCGCCACCGTTGGAATGGTGCAGAGTTGATGTTTTCGTCGTCTTTGGTGAAGTCCAAACCACCACGCAAGCACTCGTATACAGCGCGTCCGTAGTTCTTAGCTGACAAACCCAATTTGGGCTTGATGGTACAACCCAACAGGGGACGACCATATTTGTTTAATTTGTCGCGCTCAACTTGGATACCGTGGGGAGGCCCTTGGAAGGTCTTGAGGTAAGCAACTGGAATCCGCAAGTCTTCCAAACGTAGTGCCCGCAATGCTTTAAAACCAAATACGTTACCTACAATCGAGGTCAACATATTGGTTACAGAGCCTTCTTCAAACAAATCCAAAGGATAGGCAATGTAGGCAATAAATTGGTTGTCATCACCAGGAACTGGTTCGATGTCGTAGCAACGACCTTTGTAGCGATCTAGATCGGTCAGCAAGTCTGTCCACACAGTTGTCCAAGTACCGGTGGAAGACTCAGCCGCTACTGCCGCAGCTGCTTCTTCGGGGGGAACTCCGGGCTGAGGGGTAACACGGAATGCCGCTAAAATATCTGTATCTTTGGGTGTGTAATCAGGTGTGTAATAAGTTAGTCTGTAATCTTGAACCCCGGCTTTATACCCAGTTTTTGCCTGAGTTTTCGTTTGAGCGTAAGACATAATTTTCTTCCCAGAAGTCACTCTTTTTACTTGCAAATCACGTGGTATGCAATTTTCCCTCACCCCCACTTTTTCCCCAATTAATCAGGGGAAGATTAGGAAAAATTGTTGATTATGGGTGCTTTTGGCAGAGGTTAGCGATGGTTCTGCGACCGACACTAGGTAGCGGTTTTAGACCTCCTCCCCAGTGTTCTCCCCTTCTAGGGGCGCGCGACTTAGCGTTTGTATTTTTCCCTCGTCCCACCAATACAAGTTATTTTTATCTCTTCTTCGTACCCTACTAAACCTGCTCAATTGCGCCTAAAGTTCTGCACTTTGCAGGCATCATTTTAGATAATCCCTTGAAATTCGGGGAATTTAGGGGAGTGGGCTGGCTGGCTCACGTTCCTGGCTCCTTACTCCTTCTATCTTGCCCATTGACGGGAAAGACACAGGGAGGGAATTTAACTAAAACAGGTTTAGCCTAGTGGTGAGCAGAGGATAAAAAATTGCACACCTCGTAAATTTGTAGCTTGTCTCACAATATATCAATAAATTGCATAAGTTATTCTTTGAAAATTTTTAACTTGAATATTTAAATTTATTATTACATTCATAAAATTTTAAACATTTTGTTAAGAATGATTTACAAATGATTATCAATAATTGTATTGAGCTTGAGAGGCTAAGGGTTCCCCATTGGGGCTGTTAGGCTGCTGGGATTGGCGAAAAATTGCCCGTGACGTTAAAAAATACTAGTTTAGGGGAACACTGCAATTAAGCTGAAGCCAGTTTAGGTAATAGTTATGGGTACTGTCTTTAAAGGAAATATAACTGTGGTATTGTTTGGCAGGCGTACTAGTTGTTTGATTACTTCTGTTCTACTGGGGTTGATAGCTGTGCCAAATATGGCAATACCGACAACAGCACAAAAAGCCCCTACTTATCCAGCTGCTCCACCACCACCGCAAGTAGTCCCTTTGCCTAATCAACGGGGAATAGAAGAGCAGGCGATAGAAATTGATTACCGTGTCAGCGACTTGTTGGGAGATTTTACAGGTAATCTTTGGGTAGGTTCTTGGCGGGGATTATCACGGATTGACCCGAATACTGGGAAAATTGTGGCTCGCGTTAGTTTACCGAATATTGCTATTGGTGCATTAGCCCAAGATAAAGTAGGACGTTTGTGGGTGGGAAATTATGAGGGATTAACAAGGGTAGACCCACGCACCAATGAAATCACCGCGCAGAATTTATTGTTGCCTTCTAAACGGGTATTGTCATTATTGCTTGACAAGCGGGGTTATTTGTGGGCAGGAACTGATAACGGTTTAGCTTTAATTAGTCCCGACCAAGGCTTGACTATGACGACAGTCAAAAATCTGCCTGGTGTCAGCGCCAATGCCCTAACTTTAGATGCTGAAGGTCAACTGTGGGTGGGTACTCTTGAGGGATTGGTGCGAGTTAATACTGCTAATGCTTTGATCATGAAGCGAATTGCTGTTTTACCAGGGGCGACTGTGCAAGCTCTAGCTATCAGCCCTGAAGGGTTAATCTGGGCGGGGATGCCGAATAATTTGCTAGTAATTAACCCGAAAAATGGCATAGTACTACGGTCTGTAACTCGCCTGCGGGGAAGAAATGTGACATCAGTACGTTTTGCTAAAGATGGTAGTGTCTGGGTCGGGACTAGCAATGGTTTGCTACGATTGAATCCAAATACCGGAGCTGTGTTAGACGAAGTTGCTGGTCTTCCTTCCAGTCGGGTGTTGGCTATTGCGCCGGATATCGGCAATAAATTGTGGGTTGGTACTAGCGAAGGTCTGGCTTGGGTAATGCCTAAAATGGGTATGGCAAAACCCCATCTTGCTTTTAGTCGGGCTGTTAAGTAAAGATTGGGGATTGGGGAAATTAGTGCTCCCTCTGGGGATAAGGGGCAATGGGGATTGGTTACTGGGTAAGGAGGAATTACCAATCAGGATTTAAGGATTTTTGGATGAGCACTCCTTAATCTAAATCATCGTCAAATCAATCATGTTAATCCTTGAATCTGAAAATCTTGCTCCCAATTACCAATTACCCAATCCAAAATCTAAAATCTAAAATCTAAAATTGGCTATGGCAGTTACCACCCAGCAATTAATTCAATGGAAACAGCAGGGACGTGCAATTGTCGCCTTGACTGCATGGGATTATGCGATCGCTCATCTGTTAGATGCAGCTGGTGTAGACTTAATCCTTGTGGGGGACTCTATGGCAGTAGTGCTGGGATATGAAACCACTCTACCAATCACCTTAGAAGAGATGCTCCACCATGCTAAAGCTGTACGCCGTGGGGTAAAACGCGCTTTAGTAGTCGTAGATTTGCCATTTTTGACTTATCAAGAAAGTGTCCAACAAGCGATGCACTCCGCTGGGCGGGTGTTGAAGGAAACGGGAGCCCAGGCGGTCAAGTTGGAGGGTGGACATCCCGCAATGTTAGAAACTGTGGCGCGGTTGGTGCAAGCGGGAATTCCGGTGATGGGTCATGTAGGTTTGACACCCCAATCAGTACATCAACTGGGTTTGCGACAACAGGGAAAAACTCAGGAAGCAGGGGAGAGGATTTTAAATCAAGCGATCGCTTTGGAACAAGCCGGTGTATTTTCAATCGTATTAGAGCATATCCCCGCTGAGTTGGCATTGCAGATTACTCTAAAACTCCGTATTCCTACTATTGGTATTGGTGCAGGCCCCGACTGTGATGGTCAGGTTTTAGTTACTTCTGATTTACTCGGACTGACAGAGAAGCAGCCACCTTTTGCCAAAGTTTATACAAATCTGCGGGAAACAATTACCAAGGCTGTGCAGGATTATTCTGTGGATGTGCGCGATCGCAAGTTTCCAGAATAGTAGTCTATGAATCCTGAAAAATAAATGTTTTGGCAAAAGAAATATACTTAGGAGTAGTTCTATGCTTCTACAAACTCACCCCACTCAAAAAGAACCAATTGTTACTTGGGAAGCTCTCCCAGCCGACTTTATTTTACCTGATGACCCTGTGGAAAATATTCAGCAACCCCCTCTCGCTGCGGCACTCACTGATGCCTTGGGAGCTACAGGACGCATTCAACCACA
The DNA here is from genome assembly GCF_014697195.1 of Cylindrospermum sp. FACHB-282. Lineage (GTDB taxonomy): Bacteria > Cyanobacteriota > Cyanobacteriia > Cyanobacteriales > Nostocaceae > Cylindrospermum. The sequence goes on from NZ_JACJRJ010000012.1 coordinate 9,090, forward strand.
GATGCTGATTGGCTCCAATTTTGGACTTGTAGCCACAGTTAACAAAAAAATTATCGTTAAAGCCCCCGACTGGTTTTATGTGCCTCAAGTGCAGCCTGTAGCCGCTAATGTGGTGCGTCGTAGTTATACCCCAAACTTAGAAGGCGCACCTGTCGCTGTGGTGATGGAATTTCTCTCAGATACAGAAGGTGGAGAACTATCAGTTCGTTCCACTCTGCCTTATGGTAAGCTCTATTTCTACGAACAGGTTCTCAAGGTTCCAACCTACGTCACCTATGACCCCTATGAACCAAGTTTAGAAGTGAGACACTTGCAAAATGGACAATATACTTTGCAACCAGCAGATAGCAATGGAAGGTTTTGGATTCCTGAATTAGAGATATTTCTGGGAATTTGGCAAGGTGAAAGATTGTGTCAAACTATAAACTGGTTGCGGTGGTGGGATCAGGAAGGCAATTTGCTGTTGTGGAGTAACGAACAAGCAGAGCAAGAACGCCAACGTGCAGAACAAGAACGCCAACGCGCTGAACAAGAACGTCAACGCGCTGAGTTATTAGCTGCTAAGTTACGTGAGCTAGGCGTTGACCCTGAATTGTTGTAAATTTTGTAGTGCGGGCCGAAAAGCCCGCTGCTCTATTATGTAGTTTTCTTTAATTAATTTGCGTAAAATAGATCCAATTACTGCCGTTCCTTTTTGCAGAAAAACTACTAAACTCCTAATTAAATTTTTTCTTTATATTATCAATAGCTTCATTTAAATTTTTGTGATGAATCCAACCTACATAGCCTCCAAATATCATTTTGTTGTTGGAATTTGCTAAAAATATGTGTTTTACTTGTGCCGGATTTATAAAAAGTTTAACTACTGTTCTATCTTTCAGTGTAAACAAAGGTGTTGCTCTTTTAAAATCTCTACTATGAGCCATAGTCATACCAGGTACATTGACCAATATTTCAACAACTTGTTGTGTTGTTTGAGAAATACTAGAAGCAATTTCAGCTTCAGTATTCCATTCTACTAAATAATCAATTGCTTTTTGAGATAATCGAAAACCTTCTTCAAATGCTCCTGCTAGTGCAGATTCTGCAATTGGTATAGCCTGATCTTCATATCCAGATTGTTTCATAAATTGAACGACTTGCTCATTTGATTTTGTCCACAACTGTCTCCTTTTTTCCGTACTTAAAAGTTTTACAAGAATCTTAACTAGCAATGAAAGCAATAGTTTTTTTAGGTATTTGCAGATTTTAATCATTACTCAATCTTATTTATAAGACAATTGTTTTAGTTGATGAATTTCTTGTTTTTAAATAACTATATATTATTGTTGAAATTGAAAGTTTTAAATACTAAGCTTGGATATTCTTCTAATATATTTATTCCGTAACTTCCACTGAAAGGTTCAGCATTGACTTACCTGCCTAATGCTGTCTATCTAACTCGGCTCGTTTCTGAATAGCCTTTTCAGCTAACCTAATATTTTCTTTTATTGGTACACCGTCTTCTGTCGCCATTGGCCCGTACCATGTTGCTTCCGAGTCTGGAGTGCGACGACTAACCAGAATATCTAAAGCCTCCAAATCATCGCGATTTTTCAGTACATATGCTCTCAGTTCTGATCTTGACATTTGGGAAAAATCACGCTTCATCGATAAACCTCCATTCTCCACTAGGTAAGATCATGATCTGGATTTCATCGTCTGCCAAAATGTAGACATATCCTTTGATGTCACGGAGGCAGTTAGACAACATCTGACAGACTCTAAGACAGGTTATGGCTTGTGCAACGGTAGGATTAATAGCAGTTTTCTCAATTGTGACATAAATTATCTTAATCTGTAAGTGACAGTCTAATAACAGTCCATACCGTGTTTATACCTTCTTTCTGTCGGTTTATGTCTTTAACAGATACCCCTGTGGTGCAATCTCTGGAGTTATAGAATTTTGTGCTAGTTTAGAATCGCTAACACACTAGTTAATCGTCACCTGGTGCTGTCCAGCCAAGAGTCAAGATTTTTAACCGAAGTAGGAATGCTGCTTTGCGCTCCAAAATCCTGCTAACTCTTAACTATTAATAAATATCTGGGGGTTGGGGCGATTCATGGTTTATATTTACCGAGAGAGTGACGCCAACAGCCACTTATCTTGCGATACTTAAGAGGCAGCGCCACATTCACCCCTTCAACTGACGCTCTGACACCATCACTATAAAGCGTGGATGAAGGCTGCTTTGATATGCAAACAAATAATTTTTGCTGAATAGCGACTGATAAAGACTAAACTTAAAAGTCTTCTACAGCAAAACCTGTAACTTTAAAATGAAGTAATCATGTCCAAGGTTCTTGTCTCCGATACTATTGACCAAGCTGGAATTGACATTCTTTCCCAAGTTGCCACGGTTGATGTCAAAACAAATTTAAAACCAGCAGAACTGGTGGCAATTATTGGTGAGTACGACGCGCTGATGATTCGTTCTGGTACTCGCGTCACTCAAGAAATTATTGAAGCTGGCACCCAATTAAAAATCATCGGTCGTGCTGGTGTGGGTGTGGATAATGTAGATGTACCCGCTGCCACACGTCACGGAATTGTAGTTGTAAATTCTCCAGAGGGGAACACAATCGCTGCTGCTGAACACGCACTGGCGATGATGCTGTCTTTGTCTCGTCATATCCCTGATGCTAACGCTTCAGTGAAACGCGGTGCATGGGATCGCAATAGCTTTATTGGTGCGGAAGTCTACAAAAAAACTCTTGGTATTGTCGGTTTAGGTAAAATTGGCTCCCATGTTGCCGCTGTAGCTAAGGCAATGGGGATGAAATTGCTAGCTTATGATCCCTTTATTTCTACAGACCGAGCTGAACAGATTGGCTGTCAGTTAGTGGATCTAGATTTGCTCTTCCGGCAATCCGACTATATCACCCTACACATCCCCAAAACCCCAGAAACAACCCACTTAATCAACGCCACAACCTTGGCGAAGATGAAACCTACAGCCCGGATTATTAACTGCGCTCGTGGTGGCATCATTGATGAGGCGGCTTTAGCAGTAGCGATTAAAGAGGGCAAAATAGCGGGTGCAGCCTTGGATGTGTTCGAGTCAGAACCCCTTGGTGAATCCGATTTGCGATCGCTAGGTAAAGAAGTGATCCTCACCCCCCATTTGGGAGCTTCCACCGCAGAAGCCCAAGTGAATGTAGCCATAGACGTAGCCGAACAAATTCGCGATGTCCTCTTGGGACTACCAGCACGTTCAGCTGTCAATATTCCCGGACTCGGCCCCGATGTGTTGGAAGAACTCAAGCCCTATATGCAGTTGGCAGAAACCTTGGGTAACTTGGTAGGACAACTAGCTGGCGGTCGGGTAGAATTACTTAATGTGCGACTGCAAGGCGAACTAGCAACCAACAAGAGCCAGCCTTTAGTAGTAGCATCCTTGAAAGGACTACTTTACCAAGCCCTGCGGGAACGGGTAAATTATGTCAATGCCAGCATAGAAGCCAAAGAACGAGGAATTAGGGTAATTGAAACGCGGGATGCCTCAGCTCGTGATTATGCAGGCTCGCTGCATCTAGAAGCTACAGGAACTTTGGGTACTCACTCGGTCACTGGTGCTTTGTTGGGTGAAAAAGAAATCCACCTAACTGACGTTGACGGTTTCCCGATTAATGTCCCCCCCAGCAAATATATGCTGTTCACCCTGCACCGCGATATGCCAGGAATTATTGGTAAACTCGGTTCCCTACTCGGCAGTTTTAATGTGAATATTGCCAGTATGCAGGTAGGTCGCAAAATCGTCCGTGGTGATGCGGTGATGGCTCTGAGTATAGATGACCCTTTACCCGATGGTATTTTGGATGAAATTACTAAAGTACCTGGGATTCGGGATGCGTATACAGTAACACTTTAATTTTGGATTTTGGATTTTGGATTTTGGATTGGTAATGGGTAATAGGGGATTGGGGAAGAGGAAAAAACAACTACCCATTACCCATTACCCATTACCCATTACCCATTACCTAGTCCCCAATCTAAAATCTAAAATCTAAAATCTAAAATTCTATGGCAAACACTTGGTGGGAACTGAAAATTTTATGTGAGCCAGACCTAGAAGATTCTATCTTTTGGCGACTGGAAGATTTTGGCTGTCGTGGTACAGCTACTGAAACTAAAGGTAATTCTTTCTTCGTCAAGGCTTATTTACCAAAATTTCAAGCACAACTACTAGATTTAGCGGCGCTATCCCTGCGGTTACGTCAAGATGCCCTCTGTGTAGGGCTGTCATCCCCTGCCCTGCATTGGCACTTGATTGATGAAGAAGATTGGTCTAGTAGCTGGAAACAATACTGGCAACCTCAGGAAGTAGGCGATCGCTTCCTGATTAACCCCGCATGGCTCCCATTGCCAGAATCATTAGAACGGCTGGTAATTCGCCTCGACCCCGGTGTGGCTTTTGGTACAGGCACCCATGCCACAACCCAGCTGTGTTTGGAATCTCTGGAAATGAGACTGAGTCAAGTTCCTCAATCTTTCGTTGATAAAGGGGAAAAACCAGAACATCTGGTAATTGCGGATATTGGCTGTGGTTCCGGTATTCTTTCGATAGGGGCGGTGCTATTGGGAGCAGAGAAAGTTTATGCAATAGATACTGACCCTTTGGCGGTGCAATCAACTTGCAGCAATCGCGCACTCAACGATATTAATCCAGAACGCTTGGTGGCAACTGAAGGCAGTGTCAACATTTTACCGAAACTGATTAACAAACCAGTGGATGGCATCGTCTGCAATATTTTGGCTGATGTGATTATTGAGTTAGTTCCAGAAATGAGTGCGATCGCTAAACCTACCACTTGGGCTATCTTTAGTGGCATTTTATTGGAGCAATCCAAAGCTGTTGCTGATGCCTTAGAGCAAAATGGCTGGGTCGTTGCTACCCTGTGGAAAAGGAAAGAATGGTGTTGCTTGAACGCACGCCGTTCTTAAACAGAGTCATAAAACGAAAGTTTACTGAAATCAACACAAATAGTAGATCAGTAGGCTGAAAAGGACAGAAGCTATCAGCCAGGGGTGGTAAACCTCTGGCTATTCTTATTTTAAAGGAGGGTTTGTAGATGTTGCACCAACTGCGCTGCTTGCACTACACCCTCAATCCGCTCCACTGGCTGACCATGCTTAAACAGTACTAAGGTTGGTAAAGCAGAAATTTCATATTGAGTTGCCAAGGCTGTGTACTTTTCAGTGTCAATTTTCACGATACGTAAACGGTCTTTCAGTTGAGTATTGACTTGCTCTAAAATTGGCACCATCATCTGACAGGGCCCACACCAGTCAGCATAAAAATCTACTAACACAGGTACATCAGAACCAGACAGCATTTCTTCAAAGCTATTGAATTGCTTTTTAGTTGTCATTTGACACACACCAATTTTTAATTGATTGTTTCAATATTAATTCTTCGTAAATAAAATCGGTGCAACATTATTTTGTTTTTATTGTTGCTCAATTTCGCTGCCAATCTCAGAAGTATATCTTCTGGAGGACAGCAGACTAAAATCTGAAATCATCTCAGTAAGTGAGTGCAAATCGCCATAAGATCATTAGCGCAGTGATTCAAAATCTTGAGGAATAGTTAATGGAACTCTTGCCTGAAAATTTACAAAACTTGCGAAACCAAGTCGCAATTATTACAGGTGCTTCACGGGGAATTGGGCGAGCGATCGCACTAGAATTAGCCACACAGGGAGCGAGCATAGTCGTAAACTATGCCAACTCTAGTGCCGCCGCTGACAAAGTAGTAGAAGAAATTACAGCAGGGGGAGGAATAGCGATCGCTCTACAAGCTGATGTTTCTCAAGTTGATCAAGTAGACACACTAGTTAAGACAGTCATCGACAAGTTCCAGCGCATTGATATCTTAGTCAATAATGCAGGTATTACCCGCGACACATTACTTTTGCGAATGAAACTAGAAGAATGGCTTGCAGTCATAGACCTAAATCTGACTGGTGTGTTCTTATGTACAAAAGCTGCCAGTAAAATTATGCTGAAGCAACGTTCTGGGCGAATTATCAACATTGCCTCCGTTGCTGGACAAATGGGCAATCCCGGTCAGGCAAACTACAGCGCCGCCAAAGCAGGTGTTATCGGCTTTACCAAAACCGTTGCCAAAGAACTTGCTTCTCGTGGGATCACTGTGAACGCCGTCGCCCCCGGTTTCATTGCCACCGACATGATTACTGATCTCAAGTCCGATGAAATTCTCAAATACATCCCCCTAGGTCGTTTCGGTCAACCAGAAGAAATAGCTGGCATGGTACGCTTCCTAGCCGCCGATCCTGCCGCTGCCTACATCACCGGACAAGTCTTTAACGTCAATGGCGGTCTGATGATGGTTTGAAGATTGCTGAGTAATACCATTTTGGATTTTGGATTTTAGATTTTGGATGGGAAACCGCTTGGTGTATCTGGGTTTTCTCTGTCCATCTATCGCCATCATTTTTCTTTATTGGTATAAGTTATGAGCGTTAAGTTGAAAACAGTTTTGAATTCAGAACTCAGCAACGCCACTTGCTGCCTCTTATCTCCTAGGGAGACGCTCCGCGAACAAATTAGCTCTCGCTAACAACCAGGGGAAAAGAGACAACGTAGTGGCTCCTCATAACTCAGCATTCAGGACTGTTGGCGTATCCTTTGCCAGACAGTAAAACCTAACAGGATAATGATGCTAACGGCAGTGGCCAACATCACTGCCAAAGTCATACCTTGTATTCTCATTGCCAGCAAGTTAAAAACTAAGGTAATTGACCAAAGAGTGAAGGCGGCGTGGCGTTGGGAGAATCCCCAAGCAAGCAAGCGGTGATGCAGGTGATCTTTGCCAGGTGTGCTGAGGGGGTTTTTCCCTGCCATGAGACGTCGGATAAACACTTGAGTGGTGTCTACCACTGGCAACAGTAGAAATAAAACTGTGGGTACGAGGGCATAAACTGTGTTTTGTTGGAGTTTGCCTAAAATGCTAGTTGCTGCCAGCACATAGCCGAAAAAGTACGCTCCAGCATCACCCATGATGATCCGTGAGGGGTGGAAGTTATGGCGCAAAAAGCCTAGGGCGGCACCTCCCAAGGCTGCTAGAACTAAAGTTGCAGCTGCCCGATTGTTAAACTGAGCGGAAACCCCTAACAAACTCATGGCAGTAATAAAGCTGATTCCTCCTGCCAAACCATCCATACCGTCCATCAAGTTGATGGCATTGGTAATCCCTACTACCCAGAGTACTGTCAAGGACATCGACAGGAGCGAGTCAATCGGAGTGCCAAAAGTGACTTTGATGCTAATACCATTAGCAACCAGCAACAGTGCTGTGATTATCTGCGCCCATAGGCGGACAGAGGGCGGTAAGCCAAATTGATCATCAATAAATCCCACAAGTACTAATATCGAACCCCCCAAGAGAATCGTCAGCACCTGAGCCAATACGCTTTGGAGTTCAATAGGTCTTAAAAGGCTAGCTAGTACCAATGCGGCAATCACTCCCGCGTAGATAGCTAAACCGCCTGCATTGGGTAAAGGTTCTCGGTTGAGTCGCCGTGCGTTGGGTTGGTCAGCCCAACCTACCCGCAAGGCAAATTTGCGTACTGTCGGCATCAAACGCCACGTTACAAGCCAAGCTAAGAGAAACGTAAATATTACCGCCAACCAGCCGGTGCCGCTAAAGTCAGCAATACCGAGAGACTTAAGGGAGTTGTCTAGATTCATCTCCCAATTCAACCATTACTGCCAGTATTCAACATGAGCATCAACTGTATATTAATCAATTTTTTTGTTTCCGTTTGTTAACTTGAACGGCTTGGGCAATTAGCACTCTTTGCCCGTGAGTGCTAAATTGTCTAAAGGAAGCGCTAGAGAAAAGAAACATGGCGAAAATTATTGCATTTAATGAAGAATCACGGCGGGCCCTCGAAAAAGGTGTTAATGCCCTGGCTGATGCGGTGAAAATCACCTTGGGACCAAAAGGTCGTAATGTCCTTTTAGAAAAAAAATTTGGCGCCCCCCAAATTGTCAACGATGGTATCACTGTTGCCAAAGAAATTGAATTAGAAGATCCTTTAGAAAACACTGGCGCGAGACTAATTCAGGAAGTAGCCTCAAAAACTAAAGATGTCGCTGGGGATGGTACTACCACTGCCACGGTTTTAGCACAGGCTTTGATTCGAGAAGGGTTGAAGAACGTCGCAGCTGGTACTAACCCAGTTAGCTTAAAGCGTGGGATCGATAAGACTGTTGAGGCTTTGGTGCTGGAAATTGCTAAATTAGCGAAGCCAGTAGAGGGAAGTGCGATCGCTCAAGTTGCCACTGTCTCAGCTGGTAATGATGAAGAAGTCGGCAATATGCTGGCTGAAGCTATGGAGAGAGTCACCAAAGACGGCGTCATCACCGTTGAAGAATCCAAATCTCTGACAACCGAACTAGAAGTAGTTGAGGGGATGCAGATTGACCGGGGTTACATTTCCCCCTACTTCATCACCAACAACGACCGGATGACGGTGGAATTTGAAAATGCCCGTATTCTGATTACTGACAAAAAAATCAGCAGCATCCAAGATTTAGTGCCGATATTAGAAAAAGTTGCCCGTAATGGTCAACCTTTGCTGATTGTGGCTGAAGATGTGGATGGCGATGCTTTGGCGACTTTGGTAGTAAACAAAGCACGTGGTGTACTGGCTATAGCCGCGATCAAAGCGCCGGGATTTGGCGATCGCCGCAAAGCCTTATTACAGGATATTGCCATTCTCACCGACGGACAGTTAATTTCCGAAGAAATCGGCTTAAACCTAGATACCGCTACTTTAGAAATGCTGGGAACTGCCAGCAAAATCGTGATTGACAAAGAAGGCACCATAATTGTTTCTGGTAGCACCACTAAGCCAGAGGTGCAAAAGCGAGTTGCTCAAATTCGCAAGCAATTGGAAGAAACTGATTCTGACTACGACAAAGAAAAACTGCAAGAACGCATCGCCAAGCTAGCTGGCGGTGTGGCAGTAATTAAAGTAGGTGCAGCCACCGAAACCGAACTCAAAGACCGCAAACTGCGGATTGAAGACGCGCTGAACGCCACCAAAGCCGCCGTCGAAGAAGGTATTGTTCCTGGTGGTGGAACAACCCTGATTCACTTGATTTCCAAGATAGCAGCAATTAAAAACAGCCTCAATGCTGAAGAAAAAATTGGCGCTGATATCGTCGCACGCGCACTAGAAGCTCCCTTACGGCAAATTGCAGACAACGCTGGTGCCGAAGGTACTGTCATCGTCTCTAAAGTGCAAGAAAGTGATTTCAATATCGGCTATAACGCCGCTACTGGGGAATTTGAAGACTTAATTGCCGCAGGCATTATTGACCCAGCTAAAGTTGTGCGTTCAGCTTTGCAAAACGCCGCTTCTATTGCTGGTTTGGTCTTAACCACAGAAGCCCTAGTTGTGGAAAAACCTGAGAAGAAATCTGCTGCCCCTGATGCTGGTGGCATGGGCGGCATGGGCGGCATGGGCGGCATGGGTGGCATGGGTGGTATGGGCGGCATGGGCGGCATGGGCGGCATGGGCATGTTCTAATCGACCCTTTCCCAAATTAATGAAATGTTTTTCAGCAGTTTGTCTTGTAAAAGGCAAACTGCTTTTTTATAGTGACTTTTTGAAAGCTTTTTGTCTAATGACAGCCACAAGTGTTTTTTAAGTGAAATTTCTGGGAATACTACTTACATAGCACCTCTAAAAATTTGACTTTGCTGAAGCAAGGAAATGAATTTGAATAAATGTAAAAGTATTTCCAACTTGCGTAAATTATTAATCAAGTACTGATAACTATACAGGAAGCCTTGCTCTAAATTCTTGAACATAGTCAAGTAGATTTACCTCTTCATATCACCCATAGCAACGCCGGAAATTTAGGCAATAAATTTTATGACCTCCACTTTTGCGATCGCTATTCCCGGTTATAGAATTACCGAGTTAATCTATGCTAGTACGAGAACCAGAGTTTATCGTGCTTACCAAGACCAGACACAGACCCCAGTTATCATCAAAATCCTTAACACAGAGTATCCCCAAGTTCGTGATTTGATTTTGTTGAAAAATCAGTATGCGATCGCCCAACACCTTGATCACCCCAATATTATTAAATGCTATAATTTAGAACGTTATGGTAATAGTTATGCTCTCATTTTAGAGGATTTTGGTGGTATTTGTCTAAGTCAATATGCCAACTCTCAAGCATTGATTTTAGAAGATTTTTTGGCTGTTGCTATATCAATTAGCAATGCCCTGGAATACGTTTATGAAAATAAAATTATTCACCAAGATATCAAGCCTAAAAATATTCTCATTCATCCCGAAACTAAACAAATTAAGCTGATAGATTTTAGTATTTCTTCACTCCTAGCTAAAGAAAACGCCGAGATTAAAAATCCCAATGTTTTGTCAGGCACACTAGCCTATATGTCCCCAGAACAAACGGGAAGAATGAATCGTGGGATAGACTATCGCACAGATTTATACTCTCTCGGCGTGACTTTTTATGAATTACTTACAGGTAGATTACCATTTGATAGCACTAATCCCCTAGAGTTAGTACATTGTCATCTAGCTAAAGAGCCTATAAATCTGAGAGAAATTAATCCTAAGATTCCTCAAACTGTAGCCGATATTATCATGAAATTAATGGCAAAAACGGCTGAAAAAAGATATCAAACAGCTAGAGGTATCAGGCATGACTTAGAAATATGTCAGCAAATGTGGTTAAATCAAGGCGAGATTATAGGCTTTGAATTGGGAAAGACAGATAACAGCGATCGCTTCCTAATTCCTGAAAAGCTCTATGGTAGAGAAACCGAAATTACCACTTTATTAAATGCCTTTGAACGTGTCAGTAATGGTAATGCAGAATTAATTTTAGTTGCTGGTTTGTCTGGCATTGGTAAAACTGCTGTTGTTCATGAAGTTCATAAACCAATTGTCAGACAAAAAGGTTATTTTATCTCTGGTAAATTTGACCAATTCCAAATAAATATTCCCTTGGGAGCATTCCTCCAAGCTTTTCGTAGTCTCATGGCACAACTGCTAACAGAAAGCACATCTCAATTATTGGATTGGAAAACTAAGATATTATCAGCATTGGGAGAACAAGCACAGGTGATGATTGATATCATTCCTGAATTAGAAAAGATTCTCGGCAAACAACCACAAGTAGCAGAAATTACAGGAACTGCTTCTGAAAATCGGTTTAATTTATTATTCGTTAATTTTATTAGAGTCTTGGCAACTAAATCACATCCCCTAGTAATTTTCTTAGATGATTTACAATGGGTAGACTCGGCATCGTTAAGGTTAATTCAGTTACTAATAACTGAAACAGATGTGCAATATCTCTTGCTAATTGGTGCATATCGGGATAATGAAGTTAATGCCCGACATCCTTTTATGATGACTTTAGATGATATCCTTAAAACTAGGGGAACCGTCAACCAAATTACATTGAAACCACTTGATGAATTTTATCTAAATCTCCTAGTATCTGATGCTCTACATTGTCCGGAATCTAAAGCCTTACCTTTAACACAGTTAGTGTTAAATAAAACTCAAGGTAATCCATTCTTTACTAATCAGTTACTAAAATATTTGTATGAAGATGGGTTAATTAAATTTGATTTAAATACGGGTAACTGGAAGTATGATATTACAGGATTACGGTCTTTGCACCTAAATACTGATGTATTAGACTTTTTAGGAATTCAGTTACAAAAATTGCCAAAAAACACCCAAAATACTTTAAAAATTGCAGCTTGTATAGGGAATAATTTTGACCTATATACCTTGTCAATCGTCTGTGAAAAATCAGAAACTGAAACAGCGGCTAATTTGTGGAAAGCTTTACAAGAAGGGCTAATTTTACCAAAAAATGAAGTCTATAAGCTTTATCAAGATGATTCAGTTATTAGGGATGATGAACACTGGAAACCGACGGATAAAAAAGTAACAGTTAAGTATAAATTTCTCCATGACCGCGTACAGCAAGCGGCTTATTCGCTAATTCCAGAAGCCGATAAACAAGTTACACATTTGAAAATTGGTCAGCTTATTCTCCAAAATACCACTCCAGAAAAATTGGAAGAAAATCTTTTTGAGCTTGTCAACCAGTTAAATATGGGATCTGATCTAATTGTCAGCCAGTTAGAAAAATATGATCTGGCCAAACTCAATCTACTTGCAGGCAGTAAGGCCAAATCAGCTACAGCTTATGAAGCTGCTGTTAGATATTTGAATGTAGGTTTAGGACTTTTAGCAGCAGATAGTTGGCAGCATCAGTATGACTTAACAATAAATCTCTATGTCGAAACTATAGAAGTAGAATATTTAAATGGCAACTTTGAGAAGTCTAAACACTTAGCCAATCTCACATTGCAACAAGCAAAAACAATTTTAGAGCAAGTTAGGGTATATAAAGTTCAAATCCAGAGTTTTATTGCTCAAAATCTGATGTCAGAAGCTGTAGAAATAGGAGTGCGAATACTCAAAAACCTGGGGGTAGAACTGCCTAATCAACCTAGTGTGCTGGATATTTTGGCGGGAGTATTACAGACCAAATTAACTTTAATTGGCAAACGAATTCAGGATTTGTCAAATTTACCAATAATGGCTGATCCCTATAAACTAGCAGCTATGCAAATTTTATCACTTATGGCTTCTGCTGCGAGTCAGGCAGGCTCTTTACACTTTCCGCTAACTGTTTTGGCAATGGTTAGATTATCGGTAAAATATGGCAATTCGACCTTTGCTGCTTTTGCCTATAGTCTTTACGGTGCTATGCTATGTGACAAATTTGGGGATATTGAAACAGGTTATAGATTTGGGAAATTAGGACTTGATTTACTAGAAAAGTTGAATGCTAGTTCACAGAGATGTAAAGTCAACTTTTTATTCAATAGCATGATACGACACTTTAAAAAGCCTGTTAAACAAACAATAGCACCGCTAATAGAAGCAATGCAGATTGGTTTAGAAACCGGAGATATAGAATTTGTCGGTAATGCCAATGCTTTTTTAGTTATCAACCTATTTTTAAGCGGACAAAATCTAGAATTATGTGAGCAAAAATGCCTGAATTCCATTGAAATTGCGCGAAGTTTAAAAATAGAAACGTTACCCTTGGTTTTCAGCATTTTTAGGCAGACTTTGTTAAATATTCAAGGACTTTCGTTAGAAAAATGTACTTTAGTGGGTGAGGCATTTAATGAAGTAGAAATGATGCCTGCCTTGGAAAATAATCCGTCTTATTTGGCCATATTTCATTTTCAAAAAGCTATGCTTAACTATTTATTTCAAAATAATATAGTAGCGATTAAAAATGCTGAGTTAACAAAACAATATCAGGCAGTTCAGCCAGGCTTTATATTTTATTGCATCAATAATTTTTACCATTCCTTAGCGCTACTATCTGAGTTTAATCATGCATTACCACCTGAGAAAAAACAATACCTTAAACAAGTGGCAGCGAACCAAAAAAACATGAAATTATGGGCCCATCATGCTTACTATAATTTCCAGCATAAATATGATTTAGTAGAAGCAGAAAAAGCACGAGTATTGGGGCGAAAATCACAGGCTATAGAGCTTTATGAGCAAGCAATTAAGGGAGCTAAGGAAAATGAATACATCCAAGAAGAAGCACTAGCCAACGAGTTAACTGCTAAATTTTACCTTGCTGATGGTAAAGAAAAACTCGCCCAATTATACTTGACTGATGCTTACTATGGTTATATCAACTGGGGAGCAAAAGCAAAAGTTGACGACTTAGAACAACGCTATCCTCAGTTACTTGCACCAATACTCAATCAAAAAATTATCAGTCTCAGTCAAAGTGATGGAAGTGATATAGATACTAACTTAAGAACTGACTCTAACAGTACAAGTATCTCAGCTATATTGGATTTGGAAACTGTGACTAAAGCATCCATAGCCATTGCTTCTGAAATTCAACTGGATAAGTTGCTGCACACTCTAATGCAAGTAATTTTAGAGAATGTAGGAGCCGAAACAGCTTCATTGATTTTGCAACAGGATGGCAATTTAATCCTTGTGGCTCAATCTCAATATCATCAACAGAATAAGCTACAATTAACGCCAATTAGCAGCAGTCAAGATGTGCCAGTGAGCATCATTAATTATGTCTCCCATACTCAAGAATATCTCCTGATTAATGATGCTACTACTGAAAATAATTTTGCTGCTGATACTTATGTTATCCAACATCAACCTAAATCTATATTATGTACCCCTATTCTCAATCAAGGTAAACTTATTGGTATTCTTTACTTAGAAAATTCTCTAACTGTAGGGGCTTTTACTCCTGAAAGATTGCAAATATTAAAACTCCTTTCCTCTCAAGCAGCTATCTCCCTAGAAAATGCCCAACTCTATGCCAACTTAGAAGCAAAAGTTGCTGTAAGAACTCAGGAATTAAATGAAAAAAATCTCCGACTAGAACAAACGCTACAGGAACTAAAACTTACACAAACCCAACTTATTCAAACGGAAAAAATGTCTAGTCTTGGGCAGATGGTTGCAGGTATTGCCCATGAAATCAATAATCCTGTGAGCTTTATTCACGGTAATCTGACTCAGATTGATGAGTACACCCAGGATTTGCTCACTTTCATTAATCTTTACTATAAGATATATCCTAATACAGCACCAGAACTTGATGATTTTCTGGAAAATATTGACTTTGATTTTCTCAGAGAAGATATACCTAAAACTCTAGCTTCTATGAAAGTCGGGACACGGCGCATTCGAGAGATTGTACTGACGTTACGTAACTTCTCTCGCTTAGACGAAGCTGACATGAAACCTGTGAATATTCATGAGGGAATTGATAGCACTCTGCTAATTTTACAAAATCGTCTTCAACTTAAACCGGGACATCCGGCTATTGAAATTATCAAAGATTATGGTGACTTGCCTCTTGTTGAATGTTATGCAGGGCAACTGAATCAGGTATTTATGAATCTCCTGATTAATGGCATTGATGCTCTGGATAAATTTAATCAGGAACGAACAGTAGCAATAAGTAATAATCCCAGTAAAATTATAATTCGTACTCAAGTAGTAAATTCTAATTGGGTAGCCATCTCTATTAAAGATAATGGTGCAGGTATGAGTAACGATGTTAAACAAAAGTTATTTGATCCTTTCTTCACTACTAAACCTGTGGGAGGAGGGCCTGGTCTAGGGTTATCAATTAGCTATCAAATTGTTGTGGATAAACATCACGGTAAGATAGACTGTATCTCTGAACCTGGAAAGGGGGCTGAGTTTGTGATCCAGATTCCTATTCGACAGCAGTATTCGGTAAATTATGCAACCTAAACCCAGTAGCTAATATAGTATTGACTACTTTCAACGCTTTTAGGCAAACCCTAAGGGTAAGATTTCACATTTCTATTTTTCATCTGGTTTAAGGTACGAAAACAAAGTATTACCCATAGGCTATTTTTTAGGGTTTATAAATGATATTATATCTGCTGTAATACTTAATATTATTACTAGTTCATAATTTAGAGTTTTGGCTCAATGACTAATTGACCAATAACCATCAGGGAACAGTTCATGATCCGAAAACTTCGCCATCTTCCCAAAGTTTTAACTAAATCATTTAGAAAAGAATACTATCACCAACCAGGGACTCTGCCAGGAACGATCATCATTGATGAAAATGCCGAATATCCAACTATTTTTTTGATTGACTATAACCAAACTAACTTTATCCGGGAACAGATAGCAACCCCGGAGGAATGTGTCAAGTATCTAGAGACAGAATCTATTTCTTGGGTGGATGTACAGGGTTTAGGCAATAGAGATATTTTACAAAGTTTGGGTAAAGTTTTTGATTTACATCCTCTGGTTTTAGAAGATGTGGTCAATATGGCAGAACGTCCAAAAATAGAAGATTTTGAAGACCAATTGCTGATTATTGCCCGCATGGTTGTGCCTAAGGAAAGAACCTGCGGTTTTTATAGTGAGCAAGTGAGTTTAGTATTGGGGAAAAATTATCTGCTCACAGTACAAGAGGAACCAGAGCATGATTGCTTTGAAGGGGTGAGAGCGCGAATTGAAAAAGGTAAAGGCATCATCCGCAAACAAGGAAGCGATTATTTAGCTTATGCTCTGTTAGATGCAATCATTGATGGCTTTTTTCCAGTGCTGGAGCTTTATGGGGAGCGCATAGAAGAGTTAGAGGAGGAAGTGATAGTCAAACCCACTCCGCAAACACTACAACAAATCTATCAAATTAGGCGAGAATTACTGCAACTGCGTCGCGCTATCTGGCCCCAACGGGATGCGATTAATGCCTTGATTCGAGATAGCGGCCAACTGATTGGTGATGAGGTGCGAATTTATCTACGAGACTGTTATGACCATGCAGTACAGGTGATGGATATGGTAGAAACTTACCGCGAACTGGCATCTGGATTAATGGATGTCTATCTTTCGGCAGTGAGTAACAAAATGAATGAAATTATGAAGGTGCTAACGGTGGTTTCATCCATCTTTATTCCCTTAACTTTTGTTGCTGGAATATATGGGATGAATTTCAATACCGAAAAATCACCATATAATATGCCTGAATTAAATTGGTATTGGGGCTACCCCATATGCTTGTCTCTTATGGCGGTAATCGCACTTGGACTGCTATTCTTTTTTTGGCGTCGGGGCTGGCTATCAAATTCGGTAGCTGTTAAGCGTGATAAATGATGGTAAATTGGCTATCAGCAGCGGATAGAAAATTAGCGTGTGTGTGGAGTTTATATTCTGAGTTATGGTAATGAAAAATGGCGACCAAAATCTAATTGTTTTGACGCTTTATATCATCGGCTTATCTTATACCTTTAATCGCATGGTTGAATCCATTGACGATAAAATTAAGTATGAGTTTAAGAAAGGAGTCGTCGATGATCAACTAAAAGAACAAAATCTCCAAAATCAGGTGGGAATTTCTTTTAAATTCGGTATTTCAAATCCACTTGATGATTTGAAAGAATTGTCGATCAGTATTGAAAATAAATCTGAGAATCTGGCAATATACGTTGACTGGGATAATAGCTCTATAGTCGGTGATTTGAGTAAGCAATCGCGCCGAGTGATTCGCAAGTCACCAGACTTAACCCGCGACTTAGCTGTACCCCAAAGTCCTAGCCTGATTGCTCCCAAGAATACTCTTTCAGAAACGATAACAGCGGAAGATGTTTTCCAGCTAGATAAAGATTCGGGAACATACAAAGTAAATAGCCCCTTACTTGCTATCGGCAAGCTTAAATCTGGTGGTGGGCCACAAAAGAAGATGTATAACGACTTTATGAGCGAAAAACGCACTTTTGATTTTTCGCTTCAACTGGTGCTCAGAATCTCTGAGGTGCGTGCCGGTATAGCTCCAGGTGTGAATATCCCTCCTTTATGCATTATCAATTGTCCCTTTAGCGTCAAGAAACTACCCTGGACTTACGCCCTACCTTGGAATAAAAAGAAGTAAATCAGATCCGGACACACAATTGCTATCAAAGCTTACACTGGATGTAGGGAGAGAGTTGGCGCTGGCAGTTGCAGATCAGTCATCAAGACTGGTTTGAGGAAAGTCCGGGCTCCCGAAAGACCAGACTTGCTGGATAACGTCCAGTGCGTGCGAGCGTGAGGATAGTGCCACAGAAAGATACCGCCAAGAATGGGTAATCGTTAATGGGTAATGGGTAATGGGAAAAACACCAATTACGAATTACGAATTACGAATTATCAATTCTTGGTAAGGGTGCAAAGGTGCGGTAAGAGCGCACCAGCAGCGTCGAGAGGCGTTGGCTCGGTAAACCCCGGTTGGGAGCAAGGCCAGAGGAACTACGGTTGGTCTTTTACCAGTTCCGTGAAAATAGAGCCGCTAGAGGCGTTTGGTAACAAGCGTCCCAGATAGATAACTGCCCTCGCAAGAGAACAGAACCCGGCTTACTACCAACTCTCTTTTCAAACGAACTGTGGATATTTTATTTTCCATAGTTCGTTTTTTCAATTAATATAAAAAATGAGAGATACTTAAACTCAAACACTTGACCTAATATAAAGCTATGTGTACTCTTATGGACAATAAAATCAACACAAGTAATATAAAATCTTTTTCAATACATGGTCTTTTTGGAACAGATGATGTTCACATTCCTTTTGATGAGAATATAAAAATACTCATTGGAGAGAACGGACTTGGGAAAACTCAAGTCTTAAACCTTTTTTATTATACTTTGACAAGAAATTTTTTTAGACTTAGTGAATTCAGTTTTGATAAATTAATTTTGCAATTTCATGACGAAAAGGCTATTGAAATATCTAAATCTAATGTAGATGAATTTATTGAACAGGTTTATGATAATCCTATAGTTAAAGAGATTATTGATGAAATTGGTTATTCTCAATTTGAGATATTAAGAAATAGATTTATACAAAGCAAAGATAATGAAAAAAAATAAATTGGGAATTTGAATACAGTTCCAAGTTTAGAAAAAACATTCCTACGCGTTTTATCTTAAGAGCTTTTGAGCAAATCGAAATCAAGAAAGAAAGTATATCAAACTCCTTTTTACGGGACTGTGAAGAGGAGATTAAATCCGGAATTAAAGGTAGTAACATTATCTATTTTCCAACATATAGGCGTGTAGAAGAAGATTTATATAATCTTGGTTATAATGATGATGAACCCTTAAATCAAGAAAATACACTTATCCAATTTGGAATGGATGATGTCCAAAAACGTTTTAATAACATTCAAAAGACTATTGATGGATTTTTAAAAGAAGGTTTTTCAGAGATATCGTCAGAAATTCTAAATAAACTGATAGAAGATGAGGAAGATATATCAGATAGTGATTTCCTGAACAATATCGAAAATAATGATGTTGAAATTTTATTGTCACGTGTGGGAAATAGAATTACAGAACCAAAAAAAGAAAAAATTAAAGACATCCTTTTAAATGAAGCAAAGCCAAAAAATAACTCTCTAAATTTTTTCCTGAAAAAATTAATTGAGATTTACTCTTCTCAAAAAGAGTTAGACAATTCTGTAAAACTTTTCAGGGATGTTTGCAATAAATATTTAATCAATAAAAAGGTATTTTATGATGAAAGTGCAATCAAGGTTTAAAAGGAAGTGTGAAGCGAACTTCTGGCATAAATATTAGGCGTTAATATCGTCCCAAAGCTCTGAAACAGGGTAAGTTTCTCCTGCTGCAACCTGTCGCACAGACTCTTGTAAATCAGCTAATATTTGTGCTTTTGGCTCTTGTTCATCAATCCAAGCTAAACCACTGGCGTTATCAGAGTTTATGGAACTTATAAGCTGTTGCCAAAGTTCTAGAGGGACGAGTACATCGGTTGTTTCTCCGTCCACATTGGTGACATAACGAATCTGACTTTCAATTTGTGCGATCGCCATCGGTTGATATCTCCTTCCATGTCTTTATTGTAGGGTATGCGATAGCGAAGCGCTCCGTAGGAATCGCTTTCTCCCACATACCCCAGCTAGTTGAAGTTCTGAGAATGCTGACACAGTAAGTTTTTTTACAAAAAACCGACTTGTATTTATACTCTATTTTTAGTGCTAAGTTAAGAGTTATTAGCCCATTCTCCCCCAGTTTTTTAATGTCCCCTGTTTATCCTCGCCGTCAGCGGCAACTGGAAAGTTTAGTCCAAAAGTTAGGTTTGTCAGTTGATGCACCCATCAAGTGGCAACTGCTGGACTTAGGGCTGACTCATCCCACTGTGTCTGAGTCGGCAAATTATGAACAGTTGGAGTTTGTTGGTGATGCGGTGGTGCGGCTAGTAGCAGCTATTGTGTTATGGGAACATTATCCTGATTGCCCAGTAGGGGATTTTGCGGCAATTCGTTCGGTGTTGGTGAGCGATCGCATTCTCGCCCAACTGGCCAGAGAATATGGTTTAGAATTATACTTACTCGTCGCAGGCAGTGCTACCGCTGATCACGTTGGTCAAGAGTCACGACTGGCAGATGCCTTTGAAGCAGTTTTAGGAGCACTTTACTTAAGCACTCACAACCTAGAACTAATCCGCCCTTGGCTAGATCCCCACTTCCAAAAACTAGCGACAGAAATTCGCCTTGATCCTGCCAGACTTAACTACAAAGCTGCCCTACAAGAATGGACTCAGGCACAATTTAAAGTTTTGCCAGAATATCGAGTTGTGGAAGTCAGTCAACCCCACCACAATCAAGAGCGTTTCGCTGCCCAAGTGTGGTTACATGAAAAAATGCTAGGACAAGGTAAAGGACGCTCTATTAAAGCCGCTGAACAGGCCGCGGCCAAAGTAGCTTTTTTAGCAATTAGCGAACAGGAAAAAACGTGACTGGGCATTGGGGTAGCAGAGGGAACAAATGACAAATGACTAAAATTAAAATTGCTGTTATTGGGATTGGCCGTTGGGGAGTACATTTGCTGCGAAATTTTTTAGCACACCCCCAAGTGAGTGTTGTGGCGGTAGTAGATTCCAATCCAGAAAGACTGGCAGCGGTAAAACAGCAGTTTAACTTAGATGAAAATATATTATTAACCACCGAGTGGCAAGCCCTGAAGCAAATACCGGGACTGATAGGGGTGGTAATTGCCACAATTGCTTCCACCCACTATGCCTTAATTAAGGATGCTCTCAACCAGGGTTATCATGTTTTGGCAGAAAAACCCTTAACTCTCAACCCAGTAGAATGTCGAGAACTTTGCCAATTGGCAGAGCAACAAAACTTAATACTTATGGTTGATCACACCTATTTATTTCACCCAGCAGTTGAGGGAGGACAAGCTGTAGTTAAGGCAGGTAAATTAGGTAATTTACGCTATGGTTACGCCACCCGCACCCATTTAGGCCCTGTCCGGCAAGATGTTGATGCGCTTTGGGACTTAGCTATTCATGATATTGCCATCTTTAACACCTGGCTGGCTCAGTTACCTGTGAAAGTGCAAGCAACCGGTACAGTGTGGCTACAAGGAGGTGAGGAGCCAGAAAAAACAATCACCCCATCAGGTGTAGCTGATTTAGTCTGGGTGACCCTGACATATCCAGATGGCTTTCAAGCCTATATCCACCTGTGCTGGCTCAATCCAGATAAACAGCGACGATTGGGGATTGTGGGTAGCTTAGGCAGCTTGATTTTTGATGAGATGTCAAATTCATCCCCGTTAACCCTACAACATGGGGAGTTTGCACAACAGGGAAATCAATTTATTCCTGTCAATCAAAGACAAGAAATGCTGGAAATAGAAACAGGTGAACCATTGCAGCGGGTTTGCGATCGCTTTGTTGTCTGTGTCCTTCAGAATACTCCCCCAGTGATTTCCTCTGGCTGGGTAGGTACAGATTTAGTGGAAATTCTTGCCGCTTTGACAGCATCTTTAAACCAGGGCGGTAAATCTATTTTTTTGACATACTCACCGCTCCTTTAGGAGCGGGGAAACACTTGACGCTTCACTGACTGATGCTAACCGTTGCTAGTCTTACTCTGTCTCTGCGTCCGTTTTTCAGATATCCCATTGTCGCATTAAGTGGGAAAGGTAGGAAGGACACTTGGCTGCGGTGGGAAACTCACCTCACAAGTTTCTCCTTTCTCTCCATCTACCACTGCTCTCGAAGAACTGTATATTTCTGAAGGTGGGTCTTGGCGCACTTTAGAGTAGCGGCTTCCCCTTGTCTCCTCCCCTTCTTCTGAGTTAGGTAACAGAGAAATATCAATCAAAGGTAATATAATCAGCACTGTCGTACCTTGATGCAGACCGGCACTCTCAAGATTAATTCTACCTCCCATAAGTTCGATTAAGTTCCGAGAAATTGCTAGTCCCAGTCCAGTACCCTCAAACTTGCGTGTATTTGCGCCATTCACCATCACAAAGGGGCGAAATAGTTTGTGCTGTTGGGTAGGATCAACACCTATACCTGTATCTTTAATTGAAACTATCACTTGAGATTTACCATCTCTAACGTGAATTTCTGTAGCAATCGTGATGCTTCCTTCGTCGGTGAATTTAGTAGCGTTACCGATGATATTAATTAGTACCTGTTTGAGTTTTGAACCATCTGCGTTAATTGGTATTGGTTCATTACCTAACTCGCATTTCAGTTGCAGACCTTTTTTTTGAACATTAACCGATTGTAGATTAATTACCTCTAACAGTATTCGTCGTAAGTCAACAGGTTCTGTGACTACTGAGAGTTTACCTGCTTCGATTTTGGAAATGTCTAGTAACTCATTAATAATACCTAACAAGTGAATCGCCGTTTCATCAGCACGCTTGAGGAATTCCATTTCTTCTTCCCGGTTATCACACAAGCCATCTTCAACTAGACGAACACAATTAATAATGATATTTAGTGGGTTTCTTAATTCATGAGAAGTTGTAGCCAAAAACTGACTTTTAATCTGATTGGCAGTTTTTGCTTCTTTCCAAGCTATTTCTAGTTCTTCTGCCCAAGCTTTCAGCCGCTCAACCATCTGGTCTAGTGCTTGGGCTAGTTGATTAAATTCCCGGATTTTGAAGTTGTGGGGAATTGGTTGGGCGCTGTGATGGCTATGAATATTCAAAGCGTAGTCGCGCAATTCTTCCACAGGACGTGCCAATTTTGGAGCCAGATATAGCGATGCCAACAAACTGGCGCCAATTAAGCCAACTGTTAAAACGATGAGAATGAGTTTAATTTCGTCTAAACCAAACAGAGCATTTTCCACGCTCGTTACAGCTAAGATAATCCATTTTTGTTGCTGCTGTTGTGTAATCGGATTTACAATAGCCGTATAGCCAGCGACTAATTCTTTCCCATCTGTAAAATACAAATGTATAGAATCATTTTGCCCAGCAGTCGCCTTTTTGACAATGCTTTTTAGGCGGGCAGCATCCCGGTTATTTTGGATATTAGTACCCACTCGGTCTGCTAAGGGGTGCAGCAAGATTGTGCCATCTTCAGCAATTATTACCGTAGAGCCGGTAAGTGATCCTGGCTGATTTGCAATTTGTTGGTAAAATGCAGTTTGAAGACTTAAGGCGTAGGCTAAATCCCCATTGCGATTGTAAACGGGGACAGATAACATCAATTGCAGTTTGTTTTGTGGATCTCTCTTGCCAGTTGTTCCGGCTTTAGGCGGTAATATTGCTTTAATATCAACGTTATCACTAGAGAAAGATGAACTTAATTCTCCAATTGCTTTATCACCACAACTGCTGGCAATGATGTTACCCTTTTGCAGATTCGTTAATTGAATGCACTCAATATTAGTTGGCAGTTGTTGTGCTAATTCAGTGATAAATTTTTGGGATTTGCTTGGCGAACCTGACTGAATGACTTTTGTTTGACTGGCACTGAGTAAATTGCTTTTCAGAGATGCGATCGCATCGACAATTTTCTCCCCTTTGTTGATGGCGCTTTCTGTGAGGTTTTGCCGGGCAGTTTTTAAGAGGCTAGAGCGGGCCTTATTTAAGGCGACCATCTCCCCTACAAATAAAACTGGAACAAACAGAAGTAATATTCTCGTTACTAAAATTCGACGAAAGGATGATTGACGGATCTTAGCCATCGAGTGTCTCACTTCGCATCTGCAAACTACAACAGCAACGATATGCAATTAGACCAGCTAAATGAGACATTTTATTAAGTTATTACTACTTTATTGTAATTTTTTAAAATTATCAAATTGCTCTTATCCAGAAAGAAGCATGATATACCAAAACTCATAGGCGGTAGGTGTAAAAGTGACTCGTGGTGCATATCAATATAGGGACGAAATTGCTAAACAGTGGCTGGTAAGCACGAAATTTCTTTAAAATCAACACACTAGCTTTTGAAAATATCAAAACCATCAAACTAACCCAATGACGCAACATCGTCCTCATACAACAGTTGTTTTGGCAATGAGTGCAGATGGCAAAATAGCAGATTTTAGGCGATCGCCTGCTCGATTTGGCTCAGGGGCTGATAAAGCACACCTGGAAAAACAAATCGCTGCCTCTGATGCAGTTTTATTTGGCGCTGGTACTCTCCGTGCCTACGGTACAACACTTACCGTATCACAGCCAACGCTGCTGCAACAACGTACACAGCAAGGTAAGCCCAACCAACCAGTTCATATAGTAATTTCACACTCTGGCCACCTGAATCCGGACATTAACTTCTTTAAGCAACCTGTGAGACACTGGTTGCTGACGACAACAGCGGGGGCAATTTTCTGGCAAGGACGCCCAGAATTTGAGCAGATTCTGGTTTTTGAAACACCAACAGGAAAAATTGACATTCTTGCTGCTCTACAACACCTGGCAATTCTACACATAACACGCTTAACGGTCTTGGGAGGGGGTCAATTAGTAGCTTCTATGGTGGAATCTGATTTAATTGATGAATTCTGGTTTACCATCTGTCCGTTAATTTTAGGCAGTGCTACCGCACCCACCCCTGTAGAAGGACAAGGATTTTTATCCCATTTAGCCCCCAGGTTACAACTTCTAGAAGTTCATACAGTTGAGGAGGAAGTGTTTTTGCACTATCGGCGACAACGGCCAGCTTTCTTAGATTACGCTAAATAGAGCTTTTGCTAACTTTTGTATCTTAACTACACGATGGTGAAACCACTCAAGCCTAGCTATTCTGTTGTTTGGACAAATAAAATAGCTGAAGTATCCCAAGATGCCTGGGATGCTCTAGCTATGCCACTAAAGACCCCATTTTTAGAGTGGGAGTGGCTGAATAATCTCGAAATTTCCCTCAGTGTTACAGCTAAAACCGGCTGGTTGCCAAATCACTTGACATTGTGGCGAGATAGAACACTAATTGCTGCTGCCCCACTTTATCTTAAAGGACATAGTCAGGGCGAGTTTGTTTTTGATCATCAGTGGGCAGAGTTAGCTTCTCGTATTGGCGTAGAGTATTACCCAAAACTATTGGGAATGACGCCATTTACTCCCGCTGAAGGTTATCGGTTCTTAATTGCTCCTGGGGAAGATGAGGATGAAATTACAGCCATGTTGCTCCATGAGATTGACTCTTTTTGTGTGCAGCATCGCATTTCTGGATGTCATTTTCTCTATGTCGATCCCCAATGGCGTCCTGTTTTAGAACGACAGGGTTTTACCTCGTGGTTGCACCACAGCTATATCTGGGAAAATGCTGGTTTTCAAACTTTTGATGATTACTTGACAGTGTTCAACGCCAATCAGCGTCGCAATATTAAGCGGGAACGTAAAGCCGTTTTTCAGGCTGGTTTACGACTGCAACCGCTGACTGGTGATCAAATTCCTCCGTCCCATTTTCCTTTGATGTACCAATTCTATGCTGATACCTGTGATAAGTTCGGCTGGTGGGGTAGTAAGTACCTGACAAAAAGTTTTTTTGAGCAGCTAGACGCTAATTATCGCCATCGGGTATTATTTATTGCTGCATACAGTGAGCAAAACGAGCATATACCTGTAGGGATGTCTTTTTGTCTATTTAAGGATGACAAACTATATGGGCGGTATTGGGGGAGTTTTCAAGAAATAGATTGCTTGCATTTTGATGCTTGCTATTATGCACCGATTGAATGGGCGATCGCTAACGGCATCCAAACTTTTGACCCTGGTGCTGGTGGACGCCACAAGAAACGTCGCGGTTTTCCGGCTATGCCGAATTATAGTCTGCACCGCTTTTACAATAGTCGTTTAGGACAAATCTTACGCCCTTATATCAATGAGGTGAATCAGATGGAACAACAAGAGATTTCGGCGATGAATGCAGAATTACCCTTTAGTCAACGGGATGCTTAGGAAGAAGAAATTACAAAAATTCCCAGATTGCTAATAAATAGAGGAACCTACAAACTACACTTGAAAATGTAAGGTAAAAGCCCTAATGAAATAATTTTGCTTTTTATAATGCTTATGGATTTGATAGTTGTAGATTTGGCGGCGATTGATGACAAGCTTTCCCAGCGTCATATTAACCTTGATCCTGGTGGATATTTCATTATTTACTTGGATCGGAATGCACAGTTAATTTATGCCAAGCATTTCACAAATGTGATTGATGAGCGTGGTTTAGCTGTCGATCCAGAAACGGGGAAGGTGATTCCTGCACGGGGAAAGGTAGAGAGAACACACATGACTGTGTTTAGTGGAAGGACAGCAAAAGAACTTTGTGTAAAGATTTTTGAAGAAACTCAGCCCTGTCCGGTGACTTTATTAGATCATGCCAGCTATTTAGGTCGGGAATTTGTGCGAGCAGAATTAGCTTTAGTGACAGGGCAAGAGTACATCCAAGATTAAGGGACTGAAGATTGGGTACTGGGTACTGGGTACGTAAAGGGAGAATAATTAATTACCTTTTTCCCCATTACCCATTACCAATTACCAATTACCAATTACCAATTACCCCTCAGACGATGGTTGAATCGCTAGGTAAATGTAGTAAGTAGCCATCGGGATAACGGTGGCGGCTATTAACAGTCCTACTACCCAAGCAGTAGCGTTACCTTGGTCTGTATCTTCAGCTTTTTTGAATGTGCCTTCTACCTGAATCTTTTGAACTATTTGGGGTGGGCCGGGATCAGGTTTGCCAGAGAGGACGGCAACTAAGCGATCGCTAGCATCGAGAAATGCTTGATTGTATTTGTTTCCGTTCCTTAATGGCGCACTCAAGGTTTCTGAAGCTACACTTTCGGCGATCGCATCAGTCAGCACAGACTTGACTTGATCCCCAGAAATAATCGCCGTGCCATTGGTAACTGTGTCAATCACCAACAAGGTTTGATTAGCTTGCGCTTCTTTTGTGGGAAACCATTTTTCAAACAGTCCTTTGGTGAAGCTTTCAGGGGTTTCACCGTAGTCAAGGCGGCGTATAGTAACGATTCTGACTTCATTGCCAGTTTGCTTTCCCAAATCCTCGAAGGCGCTGCTAATCTGACCTTCATTCAGACGGCTGATGACTTCACCTTGATCTAAAACCCAGGTGTCTGCTGCGAAATTGGGTATTTGATATACACCAGTGGCTAATGTGGGTGGGACAAACAACGAAGCTGTGATCATCATTGTCACCAAGGGGACAATTAGCCGGATGAGGTATGTTTTACTACTAAATAATTGCTTGAGTAGCCGTTGCATGGGATGAATCCTAAGACAGACTTGCAATCAAAATACTACACAACCGATGTCAAAATCACCTTATTCACGGATTTATCTATCTGGAAGTTTCAGCTATCCTTTCCAGGAAAGCTACTGCAACCATGAGTTGCACTCAAAAATAATTCCGCCCCATTCAAGGTTTACAGGGATGTTTCGATGAATTGAACCCACAAACCTGCGGATTTTTCCCCGTTTCCTCTAAATAGCGGTTGAGAAACGAAACCCAATAATAATTTTTACTTTTATATTCTATCAGTCCAGTAATTAGGACGACGTTGAAGGTGCATAACTGCAACTATTAACTAGAATAATTAGCCCCAAACTTAAACCCAACCTCAAGCAATCACTTAATCCTTCTCTATCATCACTAACAAACCTCAAAAAACCTCCGCGATACTCTGCGTTACCATCGCGTCCCTCTGCGTTTAAATCTTTGCTCCTTTGCGACTTAGCGCGAAACAAAAAATATTAATCTCCTCTTCTCCCTAACTTCCAATCTTCACCACCTGGTAACTGCATTAAAACTTCCGCCACAGCCATCGGTAAATTCTTAGCTGACTGGGAATATGTCAAAGTCAAAAAACTCAATGCTGTTTGCATTAACTGAGTTCTATCAACAATTTCTGCAAGTTTAAATTGACTATATGCACCATTCATAACTTCCAGACTAGCATCAGCTATAGCATCTTCAATAACTTCTTCTTCTATAAAATTTTCCCATTCATCTTGATTGATGTAGTAAGAATTTTTGTGATATTTGAGATTTGCTTCTTTAATTTCGCGGATGGCATTGCGAATAGATGCAGCCCAAGAATTTGTTAATCGCTGTTCTAATTGATTTTTAATCAAATGTATCAATAGAATCCTTAAATAAGATTTAATCTGCCGCAGAATAGCTTTTGTACTCATGCCTTCTAATTCATCAACAATTCCCAAGGCATCTGCATAACGTCCGTCTAAAATACTATTTTTCAGATCGATTAGTTCTTGTGTCATTCTTCACCACCAGGTAACTGACTGAGATAATCATCCATAATCGCTGGTAATTCCTTTGCTGAATAAGCATAACTTAAAGCTAGAAACCTAGTTGCTGTGGTTAAAATCTGGTTTCTATCTAACATCGCTGAAAGTTGAGCGCGAGTATATTTTCCATTCAAAACTTCCACACTAGCATCAGCTATAGCATCTTCGATAACTTCTTCTAAAATGAAATTTTCCCATTCATCTAAGTTGATATAATAAGATGTTTTATGATCTTTGATATTTACCTTTTTAATTTCTCGAATAGAATTGCGAATAGAACTAGCCCAAGAACCTGTTAACCTTTGCTCAATTTGGTTTTTAATCAAATGAATCAGTAGAATCTTTAAATAAGATTGGATATTACGGAGAATTGCTTGTTTACTCATGCCCTCTAATTCGTCAACAATTGCCAAGGCATCTGCATAACGTGCTTCTAAGATACTATTTCTGAGGTCGATTAATTCTTGTGTCATTTGTCTTAACCTCAAACTATAAACAGGTTATTGGGAATAAATAGCAAGCATTTTCCCTATCACGTTATATTTTAGCGCAAGAGCTAAATTTGCCGAAATCAGGGAACTTGAATAAGTACAACTAACGTTTACAATGGTATATTTGCAGATGTTTATTGCTACAGATGACTCTAATTTTAACTAACGACGACGGCATCGATGCCCCCGGTATTCAAGCTTTGCTGAAAGCTGTAAACGGTAAAAATGTGATTATTGCTGCTCCTCAAGACCATCAGTCTGGCTGTGGCCATCAAGTCACCACTACTCGTTCCATCAACCTCCAGCGCCGTTCGGATGTTGAGTATGCGATTGGGGGCACACCCGCTGATTGTGTCAGAATTGCAGCCACCCATATCTCCCAAGATATCGAATTTGTACTCTCAGGCATCAATGCTGGCGGTAATCTGGGAGTGGATGCTTATATTTCTGGTACTGTGGCTGCTGTGCGGGAAGCAGCAATGCATGGTATTCCGGGAATTGCCATTTCCCAGTATCGCAAAGGCAAGCTAAATTATGATTGGGATTTGGCTGCTAGATGGACGTCTGAAGTTTTAGCTGACTTACTCCAGCGTTCCCTAGAGCCAGGAAGTTTCTGGAATGTGAATCTGCCGCATTTGCTACCAGGAGAACCCTCACCTGAGGTGGTGTTTTGCCAAGCCTGTACCAAACCTTTGCCTGTCAATTATCGCATTGAGGGCGATGATTTTTATTATGTAGGAGAATATGGTAAACGCTTGCGCACTCCTGGCAGTGATGTGGATGTCTGCTTTTCTGGGAATATTGCGGTAACTCTGTTAAGGGTTTGATTCAGAGTTCGTCATCGGCACCTTGAATCAGAGATGTGAGCTTGCTTAGAGTTTGTGTCAATTGGTTGAGTTGTTGCAGTGAATCATCCTGAGATTCAGCAAGGCTCTGTACGGCATCACACAAGGCAAAAATTTGATAGCCTTGTTGTTGCACCTGCTTTCCCTGGGCTTCGATTTGCACACTGAGAGTTTCCAATCTTTCAGCCAGACGCTCAATTGTCTCAGTTGTAGAGAGTACTGCTTCCCCGATTTGCTCAACAATTGATTCCAATCGATTTATTTTAACTTCGACGCCTGCGGAAATCATTTCTTTACCACCCCAATTTTGTGAAAACATAATAGTATTACCGCTAATATAGATTTAAAAAATTAATACCAGTAACAGCACCCAATAGCTTCTGCCATAATCATACTCTTTGTAATTTTGTTTTTTGGTGCTTTCATACACCTATAGAGATATTGTTCCCCAATCAATATTTTGTCTGCTACTGTTGCTCATAAAAGTTATCTTTTGGATCTTAGTCTCCCCTATTAGTTGCATATTTTTGAGATATTTAGTTATGGCTTTGCTACCTGTATAAATTTAGTAATAAATGTTACGAAATTATAATTCCAACCAAATTTATTTGGAATGATTTGTCATCTCTCGGATGATAGGTATTATCGACTTTATTTATATTAATTTTATAAAAAATTTGTTTCAGAGAATATTGAGCAAATATACTTAAGCAATAATTTGCTTGTGATAGTGCTTACCTTTATTTTTGATTGTTGAATTTTTAATTGTTTAAGACTTTTTGTTGATTGGCAATACTATGTTGGTAATCATAGAGCAATAAAAAACTAAAAGGGTAATTTTGGAAATTATTGTCCTAGATAAATTACCCATTAGCGATATCAAAATTGAAAAAACTAAACTTACAGGATTTGATTTAGGCTAATTACCCAAAAACACGATGCCAATACTACAAAAAGCTAAACCAGCAAGGCGAATTTTACTGAACATCGGTTGGTGATTTTTTCCCATACCGAGGCTCAGTCCAATTTCTCTAGCACTCATGACGATCGCCAACTGAGTTAAGCTAACACCTATCAAATAGGTAGCTGATGTCACAATTCCTAGCCCAACCACGGATTCACCATTGGCGTAACCTTGAAATAAACCAGCAATGATACCTAACACGGCGAGTACTACCCAGTTTAGTTGAATGGGTATGATTAACATAGCGCCAAAGGCAATAGTGAAAATGGCGATCGCAATTGGGACATTGGGTAAGTATATTGGAGATAAATAAATTACAGTACCTAAGACTGCGGCGATCGCAAAACAGGCTGCCATCCAAGTACTACGAACCACCCCAGCAGAGAGTAAGCCAATAGCCACAATCAGAGCCAAACGCTCTAACCTCATGACTGGATCTGCTATTCCCCAAATAAACCCTTCCCAGCAGTTAGATATGGCGTGATAGGCAGGGGTTCCAGCCAATGAACTTAGCAGGCTAATTAAGACTAAAGCTGTGATGGCGCCAATATGACGGTGCTGTAACGAATAGGTGGTAAATTCCCCGGAATCAGAAGATGGGGATAATTCAATTTTGAACATCTTTGATATCTAATTATTCTTTATAGGTAATTTATAATACCCTAAACCTCAAAAAAATTAACGCAGTCACAACTCTAAATATCACAATGGCAATATATTTGAAAAATTAGGCGGGCAATGAAAGAATTTTCTTTACAAAAACTAATGCAGTAATTCTTCTACTTGATGCTGACTCCACAAACTTTTATAAAGCCCTGGTTGTTGTACAAGTTCTAAGTGATTGCCTATCTGGGCAATTTTTCCATTAGACATCACAAAAATCCGATCAGCAGTGGCAGCAGCAGAAAGTTGATGAGTAATAAAAATTACAGTTTTGTGTCGCTTGCCACTAGAAATATTTTTTAAGATTTGTGTAGCTGTTTGATTATCCACACTAGAGAGGGCATCATCCAAAATTAGGATTGGGGCATCAACGAGCATGGCTCTAGCCAAGGCTGTACGTTGCCGCTGACCGCCAGAAAGAGTAATACCACGTTCACCCACGAGAGTTTCATATTCCAGGGGGAAATTGCTAATCTCCGGATGAATCTGGGCAAGCTGGGCTACCAATTCTACATTTTCTTGCTCGCTGGCTGGGTCGCCGTAGCGGATATTATTTTTGATAGTGGTACTGAATAAAAAACTATCTTGAGGCACGTAGGCGATCGCACCCCGTAAATCTGCCAGAGATATCTTTGTAATATCCACCCCATCCAAAAACAACTGCCCCGGTTGAATATCTAACAAGCGTGGCAAAGCATTGGCCAAAGTTGATTTCCCCGCACCAATAGCCCCAACAATTGCCACAACTTCCCCAGGAGCAACATTAAAGTTAACATTGTCTAAAGCTGGGGTTGTGACACCAGGGAAAGTATAACTGAGATTTTTGGCTGTCAGTTGCCCTTTAACTTGAATTGGGGAAAGACGGATAGCATCGGCGGCATCTTGGATTTTTGGTGTCACACTGAGAATTGATTCCAAGCGATCAATACTCACTTCACCCCGTTGGTAGGCGGTAATTGTGAATCCTAACAAAGCTGTGGGGAAAACTAAACGCTCTACATAAATCAGCAGCGCGAGAAAGTCACCAACGGCAAGAGTTCCAGCAGATATCCGCGTTGTTCCTAGCCAGATGATTACCAGAGAACTGAGATTAGCTAACCCACCAATCAGGGGAAACAGAGTATTTCGGCTTTTTGCCAGTTGCAAGTTAGCCGCTAATAGCTGCTGATTTTTCTGGGTAAAAGCGCGACGCTCGTTTTCTTCTTGGGCATAGATTTTAATCAGGGCCATACCGCTGACATCTTCTTGAATCAGTTCACTGATGTCAGAGAGTTGCTCCTGCACTACCGTTTGTTCTTTGCGTAAGCGATCGCTAAACAGATACACAAAAAATAACATCAAGGGATATACTGCCAGGGAAGCTAATGTCAGATCCACACTAATCCCTAGCATCACTGGCAGTGTTAGAGCATAGGCAAAAAAAGTATTTGCCAAACTCAATACGGCAAAACCCAACAACCGCCTGATATTATCCACATCACTGGTAGCCCTACTAATCAAATCACCAGGGCTATTGCTGGCAAAATAAGACGGCTCCAGTTTGAGTAAGTGTTCAAAAATCCGCTGTTTCAGGTCAAATTCCACCTGGCGCCCCACACCAAACAGCCAGATGCGGGAAGCAATCCGAATTAGCCACATCGCTGAACTCAGCAGGATGATGATAAATACATAATGTAATACTTGGTCTAAGCTGAAGGTTGTCGAGACCTTCTCAACCCCAGAGCGAATCACCAAGGGGATATAAACGCCCAGCCCATTAACAGCAAATAAAGCGATAATGCCTAATGTCGTATCCCGCCAATGGGGACGCAGGTAAGCACCAAGTTTAGCAAGTCGTCGAGATTGTGACATTCAAACAGCAGTTTTGCAAAATTCAACCCAACCTGTCACCCTACTGGGTGTAGTTGGCATCAGGGAGCGATTTTCTGAATCAAGTACAGGGACAAATTCCATGGCGATTTGCCTAATTAGTTTATATAGTTCTATGGTTTTATCCCAAGTTCAACAGCCAAATCTATCCTAATCTACCTGATGGGTAAACTTCCTGAAGAAAGTGGCTAGTCTTCCTCAGAAAGTCTACTCAAATTTTTGGTGTTCACCGCAGTAATATTTTGAATCAGGCCAGCCACTAGAGCGTAGCGTTGCGGCCTTTTTGGTATTACTTTTTAGCCTTATGACTGACGGCCACGCAAGAAAAAGTAAATTTGATTGAGATAACTTTCCCATACTTGGGTTGTTAGTTGCAGCGTTTCCGCACTGGGTACAAAGTCTTCTACCCGCAACCCGCGTGTCCTAATTTCCTGAGGATTTTGCAAGAGGTAGGGCGGAACTTTAACAGCCATAGAGTTGAAGGCTAAAGCTGCCCGATTCATATCTCCCGCGGGTAGGATGCTATTCCCAACTACATCTGAGATGTTGATTGTGGGTGTTACCGGAGCCAATGCCACAAGTGTTCCAGATGTAGGAACCATCGCTATACCTGGCGTCCTCACCAGGAAATAAGCAATAGCTGGTGTACTTGACAATAGTAAAATCGTGAGCGACCAACCCAATAAGTATCCTCCTGGTTTGTCTATCCCACCTCCCTTGATCTTCTGAGCAGCAAACATCAACATCAAAACCGACGCTCCTAGAGGCTTGAGCGGAAATGATACAAACCTCCATAAAGACGCTATAGCTGGTTCATTGGGGGAAATAAACGCTAAAACTAAAACGAACAACAGAAGCCCTAAGACTAATCGCCCGACAAAAGTTCCTGTAGGATAGAATCGCTGGAAAAAAGACAAGGCAACAGCAGCAATAAGCAGCCACAGGAGTACCCGGCTTAACAGTAGAAACATAGATTAACTCTCAAATTTTCCGGTGCGGTCAGCCAGTGCGGTGGACGGGTTTCCCGGCATAAAGCGACTGGCAAACCCGTAAGGGTCAGCCTAGTGGTTTCGGGAAGTGAATATATTTTTATGGTCAAACTGTAATTGCGCCATTACCTGACTTAAAAATAGCTCAAACCTCACACCCAAAGACTACCTTCGTAGTGATTTTAGTGCAATTTTTTGACACTGCGTCTATTATTTCTGATTTTACAGATGAGTAATGTGGCACCAGCAAATTAAATTGATTGAGTAGTAGTAACTCAAAAGGAAAAATTATGTCGCAAGGAATGCCTAGCATTTTGGTAACGGGGGGCGCTGGATATATTGGTTCCCATACAGTGCTTGCTCTCAAACGAGCGGGTTATGAGGTGATAATACTCGATAACCTGGTGTATGGGCATCGCGACTTGGTGGAACAGGTTTTGCAGGTAGAACTCATAGAAGGTGATACAGGCGATCGCCTCCTACTCGATGATCTATTTAAAACCCGTAAGATTGACGCAGTGATGCACTTTTCTGCCTATGCCTATGTGGGCGAATCAGTCACTGATCCTGCTAAATACTACCGCAACAACGTTGTGGGTACTTTGACGCTGTTAGAAGCCATGCTGGCGGCTTCTATTAAGAAATTTGTCTTCTCTTCTACTTGCGCCACCTATGGAGTACCGGAATTCGTGCCTATTCCCGAAACCCATCCGCAAAATCCCATCAATCCCTATGGCGCTACCAAGCTGATGGTAGAGCGGATTCTCTCTGACTTTGATCTTGCCTACAGTTTCAAATCGGTGCGTTTTCGCTACTTTAATGCTGCTGGTGCTGACATAGATGGATCTCTCGGTGAGGATCACAATCCAGAAACCCATTTGATTCCCTTAGTATTGCTGACAGCTTTAGGCCAACGAGAATCGATCTCAATTTTCGGTACTGACTATCCTACCCCTGATGGTACTTGTATTCGCGACTATATTCATGTCAGCGATTTAGCCGATGCCCATGTTTTGGGATTGGAATATTTATTAAAAGGTGGGGAGAGTGAAGTTTTTAATTTAGGTAATGGCAGTGGCTTCTCTGTCAAAGAAGTAATTGCAGCGGCTGAGGATGTGACAGGAAGGTTAATTTCTGTCAAAGAATGCGATCGCCGTCCTGGTGATCCTCCCGCTCTCATTGGCACTAGCGAGAAAGCCAGAAAAATCTTAGACTGGCAACCTCAGTACCCAGGTATTAAAGAGATTGTCGCTCATGCCTGGCAGTGGCATCAACACCGACATAAATATTAGTAATTGGTAATTGGTAATTGGTAATTGGTAATTGGTAATTGGTAATTGGTAATTGGTAATTGGTAATTGGTAATTGATTTCTATTACCCATTACCCATTACCCATCACCCATTACCCAATTACCCTAATCTTTACCGCTTCTGAGGGTTTGCACTAGAAAAAATAACATACCTCCAGACAAAAGCAGAATCCCCAGCAGTATCACAGGTTGCGCCAACCCTATTGTTATACCTTGCTGTCCCTCAGTGGTATTTTGTACAGCTTGGGCTTCCTCTACTGGTTTCCCCGCTGCCACAGTGACGGCAAACTTTAATTCAAAGGGTTGGAAACTCTTCCCTGTGGCTGGTTTACCATTGAGTTGTAGCTGATAAGCTCCTGGTTTGGGAAAGATAATTTCTGCCCCTGGCGTGCCTTGATACCGTTCAGCCTTAACAGGTTTCAAGGGTGGTTCTATTAGTGCCGGCTCACCTGGGGAATGGGGTTCGGCATAAATAGCCAACTGGCAATTACACTCTTCCAGGGGGAGCACCTTTCCCCCTTTGCGGGTGAGGGCAAACCAGGCTTGAGCGAGTTCCCCTGCACGGGGATTATCATTTGGTTCAATGTGGAGTGTACCGCCGACATCTGCCGCTATTTTTACCGTATGGGCAGAGGCAGGGTGAAAAGGAATTATCAAGATCACCAATAAAAAAAGTAATAATACATAGTTTTTCTGTCCCTGGCTCCGTGCAGCAACAGATTTATCAGGAAGGAAAGGGTCTAATACCCCTGAGTGTACACCTAGCTTGTGTTTCAGTCGGGGCTTAAATTCTCTTATCGCTACGCGAACAATTTTGAATTTTGAATTTTGAATTTTGAATTGTTTAATTTGACTTGCTTGGGGGGACATAAAACTTTTCAACACTAAACTTTGACCAACAAAGGCGCGATCGCACCAGCAAAACACTGAGGGTGATGATTCCCATTACCAGGGTGGCTAACTTATTCCCCCAAGTTAATTCTACTGAGCCTAGGTAATGGGAACCAATCAGTACAGCATGAATCCCACTCAAAAGCAAAGCTGGCACGCTTAATAAATGAATTTGTCGCCATTGCTTGCCCAAAGACTTCTGCAACGAATCAAAACTTGTTAAAGCGGCGGGAGTCATTAGCACTAGTGCTACAGCACCGACAGTCATCCCCAACTGAAACTCTGGTGGCAAAAAAAAGAAGGCGGCAAAATTCCATTGTAGGGAGTGTTCCATCATGTGGATGGTGTGTGCCCCTGCCAGCACAAATGCCCCAACTCCTAGGGCGCGGCGGTAGCGTAGGGGGGACGTCCAGAGGCTACTAATGGGACGAGCAATTAGGGCTAGGATTAAGCAGAACAAGGCGGCGTGTCCGGTATAATCTACCATTGTGTCACCGGTTCTTAACAAGGTGATTACTCCAATTAAAAGAGTTACCCAGCCACCTAAGCGAAATAATTGACTGCGCCTATCTTTGCTGATTAATGATGTGGAGACGCCTACCCCTACCATCGTGGGTAGGGTTCCTAGTCCAAAAGCCACCATGGTTGCCGCACCCATCCACCAATTACCAGTTGCAGCGGCTTTAATCTGGGCAGCATACAAAAAACCGCAAGGCATTAAACCCCAAAATATCCCCAAAAGTGCTGGTGTCCACCATTTGGTGTCTAAGGAAAGCTTCACCATCGCTGCACTCAAACTATTGTGTAAGCTGCCCTGTAGCAGGGGGTGTAATAGGGGAATACGTGGCAATAAGTCGGGTTTTACTTGTCCTAACCCAAACCAAATCAGCATGATGCCAGTAATAATTGCTATCCATTGGCGTAAGCCGCTGCCAATACCCGCTAATTGTCCACCCTCTACTAATACCGAACCTAGTCCGCCAATGCCAGCGCCGACTAGAGCATAGCTCAACATTCGCCCTAGGTTGAGCAGGGTGTGAAATTCTAATTGCTGTTGCCAAGGGTGCGTGTTTTTCCGGGGCGGTGTTTGTGGTGTTGTTTGTGGATGAGACAGAGAAAACGCCACCGCTAGGGGGCCACACATCCCAAAACAATGTCCAAAACTGCCCAGGAAGCCCAGGATTGCAATCAACAGCAAATCTAGCATATATCAAGTTTTAAGTACTGAGTCCTGAGTTCTGAAGACTTACGCCAGAGCGGCAGTGTAAGTCAAATTTGTGACTTTGTCAAAAGACAAGCTGTCAAACTTGAGGTTTGCGTTAGTCTAAATCTGGAAGGCACGGAGGTGGAGATGAAAAAATGGATTTGGCTGCTGTTGGTCATCCTAGGGGCGATAGTGGTGATGGGAGTGAGCGGATTTTTGCGGCAACCTGAGGCGTTACCAGTGAGTGAACCCATTCCGGTGTCAAGTCCGCAACTGCAACCAGTAGAGAGTAAACTCTCGGTGTCTGCTGACAAACTTTTAGCCCATATTCAAAAGTTAAATTTTCAGCGTTATACAGCAAAAGAGCGATCGCAATCTCGCACTTATATTACAACCCAATTGAGAAAATTAGGCTGGAAACCCCAGCTAGAAAAATTCACCGACGGTGTAAACATTTTTGCTGAACGTCAGGGAACTGACAAAGCATCTGGGGCAATTTTGGTAGCAGCCCATTATGACACCGTGGCTTTTTCTGCCGGTGCGGATGACAATGCCTCTGGTGTGGCTGTGGTGTTGGAAGTTGCCCGACTTTTCGCTTCTGGTTCCCTACCACAAACGTTGCAGTTAGCATTTTTTGACAAAGAAGAAGCGGGACTTTTGGGTAGTCGGGCTTTTGTCAACAAGGCTACACACTTGCAAAACCTCCGCGGTGTGATTGTGATGGATATGGTAGGTTACGCTTGTTACACCGTCGGTTGCCAGCAATATCCTGCTGGGTTGCCTGTTACTCCACCCAGCGACAAAGGCGATTTTTTAGCAGTAATTGGTGATGCAGAACATTTGCCTTTACTGAATGCCTTTGAAAACTCTGAGCAAAATTTACCACCAGTCCTAAAATTGCCGATTCCCTTCAAAGGTTTGCTGACACCCGACACCCTACGCAGCGACCATGCCCCATTTTGGTATCAAGGAGTGGGCGCTGTGCTGGTAACAGATACCGCTAATTTGCGTACTCCTCATTATCACCAACCGAGTGATAAACCAAAAACTCTTGAGAAAACTTTTTTCACGGGTTCAGCACAAATTGTGGTAGATGCGACTAGAAGCTTGTTAGAGAAAAACGATGTTTTGACAACTCAACCACTATCCTGACTAGGGTTATCTACTGCTCCATACCATAGCGAAAAACTAGCACTTAATATATTCAGCAATGTTTATTAAGTAATTTCACTGTTTTCTAAACATTACAGCAGTTGATTCAATAATAGATAAAAGCAATTTGCAACTCATATAAATATTCATATAAATATTGTATTTATTTGTTAAAACCTATAAATACTATTGAGCTTAATCTATGAGTAGCAGCCAGATCATAGATTCAAAATATTCTCTGGCTAAAAATATTTAATTTTTGTTAAGGATATCAAATGTCTATCGAAATAATTAACGAAGTAATTGGCGGAAAATATGATATTTTATCGGAAATTGGTAGTGGAGGTAGTAGTATTGTATACCTAGCCAAGAAATTAAAAACTAATGAACGTTATGCAATTAAGACTATTTCAACCGAAGAAAAAGATTCCCTGAAGTTATTGGAACGGGAAATTAAAACTTTAAAGCGTTTAAATCATTCAAGTATAGTTAGGTTTATTGAAGATGGGTATGAGCAACGCCACAATTTTATTTACTTAGTTTTAGAATATCTTGACGGAGTAAATATCAAAACTTACTTTGATCAGGGAGTTGACATTAAAACAAAAATTGATTTATTGCTGCAAATCCTGGATGCTATCAGTCATGCTCATTCTAAAGAAGTCATTCACAGAGATATCAAGCCAGAAAATATCATGGTTGTGGAAAATAGTGAACAACCATTAGCCAAAGTTCTAGATTTTGGCATTTCAATTATTACAACTACTATTTTAACTAATACTATTAGACGATATCACACGCCGTTATTTGCAGCACCTGAACAAATCCAACTCCAGGGTGTTTCTAGGGACTCTGATATATATTCATTGGGAATGACATTTTTATATTTATTGTCTGCTAGTGATGCAAAAAATGATTTTCGTGAAAACCAAGATAAAAATTTTCTCTATGAATCTGCCTTGGCTAGCTTAAATGCCACTAGCAACCACGGAGAATCCTTAATTGAGGTATTAAAAAGAGCAACAGATGCTAATCGGGAAAACAGACCGAAAATTGATAAAATCCGCAAGCCTCTTGAGTCCATAAAAGATGATTTATCGGCAAAATTGACTGTAGTGTTTAGTTTAACTTCTAATTTAAAGGATAAAATATCTGATTTAAATAAATATGATGGTCAATCTTTGAAAGTTAAAAGAGATGTTGAATCTAAGTTACAAAGCAATTCCAATATCATACATATAATCAGAATTAAAGGTGAAGAAGGACAAGAAAACAGACTTACAGTTGAAATTGGTGTAGAAGCTACATCTTACATTTATAGAGGATTTATTAATAGAGATAAACCTGATGAAATTGTTTTATTTGCTGAACTTAACTTCGTTAATCCTCAACAGTCAGAAAGGCTTTTTAGAAATGGTATAGCTGTCAAAATTAACCCAATTATTAATGTTGGTAGTAGTCCTAGAATTAGGCAAGATTTGAGTGAGTTAATAAACCAGCTTTTACAGAAAGATCAGCAAGTAAAAAATGAGATAGAAAGTAATAAGGGAGTAGATAATACTTTTAGCAGGTGGCAAAGTGTTATTGAGATAGAAGAAAAAATAATTAATGAAAGAAAGCAGAGTTTTTCCTACTCTAGTTTTGAATATGACAGGGAAAATCAACGGATAATAATTACATTGAAAAAACCTATTTCATTAGATGAATTTGAACAAATTACATCACCCCCGCTACCAGTAACTATTTCTATTAAACAACAATCACCCCCTTACCGTGAAAGCCAGTGGCCAGTAGGAAAGATAATTGACGGAGATAAGTCCAGGAATGCTGAAATTGTTGAAAAGTTGCAGATTAGCATTGCGGAGTTTCGCAACCTTGATGTATTTGAATTAATTCTAGAGAAAGGAAAAATTGAAACCGATTTTAAAGCACAAGAATCAGAAATTGGACGACGACGTAAAGCACTGAGAGCTATCAAATATGGTGACTCAGAAAATGGTACTTTATGTAAAGTAATATCTGATCCTAGTAGTTCACAAGCTATAGAACCTTTATTAATCAATCGCTTTTTTAATGAGCAGCTTGATATTTCGCAACAAGCAGCAGTTTGCAAAGCATTAGCAACTGAAGATATATTTTTGATTCAAGGGCCACCAGGAACAGGTAAGACTTCTGTAATCACAGAAATAGTGTTGAGAATTTTAACTGATCATCCCAGTGATAAAGTTTTGATTTCTTCTCAATCAAATATTGCTGTTGATAATGTGTTAACTAAGCTTTCTGGCATCAAACTTGATTCGAGAGATGTGAGAGTTTTAAGAATTGGTAGAGAAGAAAAAATTGAAGAAGATGCTAGAAAATTTGAAATAGAGAAAGCTATTATTAACTGGCAGGACTCTATTAGATTCCAATCGTCTAATCATTGGCAAGAATATGAAAACCAGCATGATGAAATGTTATTAGGAGTTAAAAAACTCTCTGATATTGAGTCAATCAAGACCCTGAGCCAGCAAGTACAGCATATATCAGAAAATATTACTCAAGCTGTAAAAATATTTAATTCAGAATTATTTATATCCATAGAGAATACTTCTTCTCAACAAGCTGCTGATCATGCCTGTGAAATGATCTATGAAAAGCTATTAATTGAAGAAAAAGTTTTAGGACAAATTAAAGAATATGTAGAAAAGTTTGGAATTGAATATCCTGACAAAAAACTACTTTCCCATTGGATAGATCAAGAATATAAGCGACTACAATCTATTCTAGGTGATAATAATGAAAACTACGAAAAGGTTTTAAAATTGAGAAATTTGAAGGAAGAGTGGAATGAAAAGTTAAAGCGTAAACAAATAGACTTAGTATCAATATTTCTAGATGGCGTTAATGTGGTTGGTGCTACTTGCTTAGGTATTGCTAATCTTAAGGACTTCAAATTTGATTGGGTGATTGTTGATGAGGCAGGTCGTTCTACTGCACCAGAAACTTTTGTACCGATGACAAGGGGTAAGAAAATAATATTAGTTGGTGACCACCAGCAGTTACCACCAATTATTGATAGAGAGTTACAAACAAGAGCGCTAGGTGAAAAAGATATAGAGAGGAAAGTACTGGAAACAAGCCTTTTTGAGTATCTATACAATGAACTACCAAAGTCTAACAAAATAACGCTAAACCATCAATACAGAATGCATCCTGATATTGGTAACTTAGTTAGCGATTTATTTTACGAAGGAAAGGTTTTAAGTGAACGCGTGGACACCAATACAAAGCTACATCAATTTAGCAAATTTAGTAAAAGCGTTTATTGGGTATCAACAAGCGATGTTACCAGCGATAAATCTAAAGAAAGAAAGAGTGGAACTAGTTATAGTAATAGTTATGAAGCAAATCTGATTAAGTCCATCTTAAATCAGATTCAGCATGATTATCAGTCGAGCAATGTACATAAAGAAGTTGGTATTATAGCAGGCTATGCTTCACAAATAAGTGTACTAGAGGCTACAGTTGCTCCTCATGACAAAAATTTGTGGAATAACTTAGATATAGCTATACATACAGTTGATGCCTTTCAAGGCAGAGAATGCGACATCATTATTTACGACTTAGTAAGGAATAATCAACAAAAGGATCTTGGATTTACATCTGATTACAGACGCTTGAATGTAGCTTTATCTCGTGCTAAACAGCTATTAATCATAGTAGGTAATGATCTTATGGCTTATGAAGGTAGAACACCAAATAAGCTGCCTAACCCGTTTGAAAAACTTATTGAATATATCGATAGTAACCCGAAAGTTTGTGAAAGACTAGTTTCTAGTGATTTTATTAAATAAACCGTATACCAGAAAATAATGACTGATTTAGCTGTGGATTTTGAAAATAAAATTAGAAAGTATCACTCACTGTCTGAAGCCGTAGTGATTGATTACAAAAAAATTGGCTATCCCTTTTATATAGTGAGCCTAGATTTAACTTATTTATCTAATAGAGACTTAGAGTTACAGGAGGAATTTGTTCTTAAATGTATTATTAATAGTTTAACTGATAAATCCAATATAGCTAGTTTTTTAGGAGTTGATGACCATTTTGTAGAAAAGGTACTATCGGGTCTGATCTCAAAAGGTATTGTGATCAAAGAAGAAAATTTAAAAGTGACTGATTTAGGATTAAAAACTCTGGAAAAGCAGATTGTTTTAGATACAGTTTCAGAAACAAAAACTTTTTATATAGATGCTTTAAATAAAAAATTATATGATAGCTTTAAATTCAAACAGGTAGATAAGAATGATGCTAATTGCTTAAAGGGAGATTTTCCTAGACCAAGAAAGAGTCATTTAGCAGATGTCATTGATTACTATGAAGAAATTGAATCGGCTTTAGGGACACCAGGTAGTCAAAATCGAGTTGAACTCATACAAGTTAATCATATCGAGAAAGTTTATACACAGTGGCATGAGGTTATTCTTGTTTTTTATAAAAATAATCCAGATGACAATGAAGTAGGATATGAAACTTTTTCTAGAGAAAATATTCAGGTGGAATATAGAAAAACTATAGAAAAACTTTATGCCGAAGGTAAAAAAGTACTAAATAACATTCTTAGATTTGATATTAGTAATGATGAAGAAAAAGCAGAACTGGCAAATTTAAATAATCAGGTTGTTGGAAGCATTCGACACAATGATATTGAAAGTGTTGAAAGACTCAGCACAAAAATTAATGCTCTAAATCAAACAGACTCTTTTAGTAATAATCAAACTCAGTCAATAAACGAGCAAAGAAAA
This sequence comes from Cylindrospermum sp. FACHB-282, assembly GCF_014697195.1. GTDB lineage: Bacteria > Cyanobacteriota > Cyanobacteriia > Cyanobacteriales > Nostocaceae > Cylindrospermum. The sequence goes on from NZ_JACJRJ010000012.1 coordinate 52,497, forward strand.
ACTTTAGCTAGAGAATTAAATGAAATAAAAACTCAAAGTAAAATATCAGAAATAATTCATACTTCAGAACATCGTAAGTTTTTATTTAAAGCTTTGAAAGAAGCTAAAAATAGGGTAATGATTATTTCACCGTGGATACGCAGCAATGTAATTGATTATGATTTCTTAGCCAAGTTAAAGGATGTATTAAATAAAGAATGCCAAGTTTACATTTTGTATGGTATCAAGCAAAGAAGTGGTGGGGGTCAACAAAATGATCCGGCGGCTATAAGACAACTAGAAACTTTAGCTTCTGATTATAAAAATTTTCAATTTAAAAAAGTTAAAAATACCCACCGTAAGATTATGGTGTGTGATGACAAATTTGGAGTTGTAACCAGTTTTAATTTTTTATCTTTTAAAGCCGACCCCAGTCTCACCTATAGGGATGAGGTGGGTGTCGTCTTGAGAGATAAAGAAACGATTGAAAGCCTGTTTCAAAGTGGGCTTTCTCTTATTGGAGAAAAGTGATGTTTTAACCACTCAACCACCAACTTGACTACTTTGTTGTTGAGGGAAGGGTTGTTGAGGGAAGGTGAGAGTCCAATTTTGTGTATCATTAAGATAGAAATAAAAGCCTTGGAGAATCAGCCGCAGGGCGATGCGAGTTCTGATGTAGTCCCTCACTAAATGGGTTCCTGGTTCAGCAAAGATGTCATCAAAGTTTTGCTTGTAGCCAAAAGGCCGGGAACAGTCGCTACCAAAACCTTTGACCGATAAGACAAAAAATGGAGTTTGTTTATATTCGTCGGGAACCATAAAGATTCCATATACTTGATGTTCACCAAGCCAGGGTTGAACAACAACTTTAGTGGCTTGGACTTGAAATTTTGGGGTTTTGGATTTGAGAAAAGCTTCTGAGTTGCAATCAGAATCATTTACAGGCCACCAGAGTGTAATAATCAGCAGCGAGAGCAGCAGAATTAATGTATAAGTACGTAGGTGACGCATAAAATCAACCCCTGGGGGGAATTCAAAATTCAAAATTAAAATTATAGATGCGCGGAGATAAGACACCGCCCAGTTTAAAGTTAGATGAGATGCGATCTCATTTTTGTGGCTGTCAACACCGATTTGGGCGAATCTCTGTTGGCGATGAATTCTATAATTGCCATAGTCTAAGCTACTAACTAGAAACTATGGCTTCTGGGATTTATGCGGTGGCTAACATCGGTCGTTTTCAAATCTTTGTTGGTGATGCCAGTAATATTGAAACAGCATGGCCCCCACTAATGGCAATGCTCAACAGTGGCACATATCCCCACGGAGCATTGCAAGAAGAATGGAACAAACAAGGTGAACAGCGCCGCTTCACATTTCATACTCGCAAAGAAATTGCAGGCAATCAAGGGATTATTGGCATTGAGCAGCTAGAAAGCTAATTTACCTGAAACAGCAAGAAGGCTCACACTGAACCTTTACTCAGGTCAGTGTTGAGATGAATTGCCCGTGAGGTGTTAGCGAAGCGGGGCGTACTCGCCCGGAGTGTAGTCTGACCATATTTGAGCGTAGCGAAAACCGGAAAGACTACGACGACCAGACGAACAAAATATTTTGTCTTGGATAACACACCTATCAAAATACCTGTTATCATGAATATGTAAACACGGTAAGGTCGATACCATGTATAGAGCGATTAAAGTTAGAATTTATCCAACTGACGAGCAAGAGTCTTATCTATCTCAATGTTTCGGTAACACTCGATGGTTGTGGAATTATATGCTTAATGCCACGACTACCGCTTATAAAGAAACAGGAAAAGGACTTTCTAAAGCAGCTATGGATAAGTTGCTTCCAGGGTTAAAAAAAGAATATGAATGGTTAGGGCTTGCCTACAGTCAAGTATTGCAACGAGTAACATTCAACCTTTCTAGCGCGTTTGTTAATTTCTTTGAGGGACGTGCTAAATTCCCTAACTTTAAATCTAAACATGGTTTGCAATCAATTCAGTATCCCCAAAACGTAAAACTAATACCACAGGACTCTGTTGTTAAGTTTCCCGGTAGTTTGGGATTAATGAAAACTGTGTTTCACTCATATCTACCTGATGCAAAATTCACTACTGTAACAATATCCAAAAATGCAGACGGTAGATACTACGCTTCTATTCTTTTTAATCAAGCTGATAATCCAGTAGTGGCAATTAGAGATGCTATTGGAGTTGACTTAGGATTAAATAATTTTGCTATAACTTCAGAAGGCTCAAAATATGACCTACCCAAAAAACAATTAGCAAAGTTAGAAAAGAATAGAAAACGCCAGCAGAAAAAGTTAGCTAAGAAGACAGATAAAACTTCTAACAACCGTCGTAAAGCAAAACGCTTAGTTGCCAAAGTCTCTAGCAAAATAGCTAGAGTTAGAGAGGATTTTCTGCACAAGCTATCTCGCAAAATAGCATACGAAAACCAAGTTATTTGTGTAGAAGATTTGGCAATTAAAAATATGGTGAAGAACCCTAACTTAGCAAAAGCTATCAGTGACCAGGGATGGGGGATGTTTCAGACCATGCTCAAATACAAAGCCGAGAAATTTGGTCATACCTATATTGAAATAGGTCGTTTCTTTCCATCTTCTCAACTTTGTAGCGAGACTCTACTACCAATCCCAATGCTGCAAAAAGGTTATGATTCATTGGGTGTAAGATTTGTAGACTGCCCTCACTGCCAGAAACAGCATGATAGAGACATCAACGCTGCAATAAATATTAGAAATGAAGGATGGCGAATTTTGGTGAGCCAGTACGGTCTTGGGGTCTCCCCAAGTGAAGTAACTGGCGAACTCGTAAGAGAGTTAGGAACTAGCTCTTCTGCCCTTGGAGGGGATGTAAGACCAAAGTCTTCGGGACGTAAAAAATCTACGAAGGTCGAGGCAATCCCTGTTGAATTGGGAAGCCTACACTCTACCGAAAGGTCAGTGTAGGTAGTTCACATCAAATGTATAGCGTGACTGGTTTTGTTGGGATTTTGGGGTTGTGGTTGGGGCGATCGCCTCCAGATAATTAAGCCAGCAACTATTATAATCAACAAGGCAATCACCTTAATCACTGCACCATTCACCCCAGGAGCATTTTGCCCTTCTTGATTTGTGGTATCTAATGGAGTCCTTTGGGAATAGGGAATCGCCTCCGGTGGTTGAGGCGAATTTATGGCCCACGGCGAGGGAAGTGCCTCTTGTGTTAGTTTGAGCGGGGGATTCACCAGTGGTTGGATTGCCTTTGCTAGGGCAGTTAACCCTAGTTGATGAGTAAAATAGGTAAAGTGATCGCAAGCCGCATCTGGTAATAAAATTTTGGGGCGCGGCTGCCTCTGGTTACTTAAACTTTTAATACTGGCTAGAGTTACAGCCATATCGTTAGGTTGTTGGAAAACAGTTAAATCTACAGCTTTACCCAACAGCTTCTGCACCAATCGCTGTATTAAACTGGATTGCAAATCTGGCTGTATTTCCACCGCTGCTCTAACTAGCGATTTGTTACCTGCAATAATGGTATAAGGAACAGAAGGATCGTTATTGTTAGCGATCGCTTTGATAAAATCAGAGTCTGGCTGCATTTGCTCTAGAGAGGATTCCTTCGCTTCCAGAAACTCTAGTAAATCAGCCACAATTTTCCGATTCCAAGCAACTGCTGAAAGTTGATTCAACCCTATACCCAAGGCTGTCAATACCCAATCTTGCACCACTGGTGAAGAAAAACCAGCGTTGGGTGTACCTAACATCACCAAATGCTGCACAACTTGATTTCCACCTTCTTGCTCAATAAACCATCGAGACACCAAGCCACCCAGAGAATGGGCCACAATATGCAACTCTTTACCGTGGTTGGCTCCCAAACCTACTGCTTCCAATCTTTGCCCTAAAAGTCTTGCATTCTCCTCAATAGTAGTCTGGGTATTCTCATAATCAAATATCAGCACCAAATCATAAATTTCTTTCATTGGCAACTGTTGTTCCTTTGCCTCAACAATGGTTTGATTGACACTGGGAATCATACTTGTACTGTCGCTAATAATTCCATGAATTAACAAGATAATTCGCCCAGCTTGAGCAACCTGTGCTTTAACGTTTTCTTGATTTTTTTCGTAGGTTATTAGATCATTTTCCCCAAGGTTGGCTACAGCTAAAATTGGGTATTCAAATGGCATTCCTCGTTTTTGATTGGTAATTTTTGCCAAAAATATCCAAATTGAACCCTGTAAACTAAGACTACTAACTATTGGTTTAGATAACCTTTCTATTGTCACCTTAGTTTTACCATGCTTCGTCCTCTTGCCATTTCCTAAGGGTAAAAAAAACTCACCATCATAAGCAAATGCTAAAAGATATTCATCATCTGTTAAGGCTGGATCAATTAGCAAGTTTAAAGGCATTTCTGGTGTGACAACTGTGTAGTTTTCTACGCCACTTAACTCTAAAATATTCAAGCCAGGATCACTACCTCTACTAGGAGTAAATTGCCAGAATTCATTAACCCTAGGTTGTTGCCGCAGGATAGCAGGTAAAATCAGATTTCCTAAAATCTTACTTGCTTGTGATACGCTAGTTAGATTAACTTTAGCTTGCAAACTTGGATGGGGTTGCACCTCGACAACGCCATGTTGTAATAATGTGCTGTGATCAGATTGAATTGATTGAGCCTCCTGTGGTCGCACGATAGTAATCGTGACTTGCTTCGTAAGCCAATCATCATAGTTACCTCTACATCTGACAGCTTCACGGCTATTAACCCCTACCATTAAACAGTCAAGGCTTCCTAATTTATCTCCAGAATATAAATTTAGTTTTGATGGATTTATGCCATCTTGCTCAAGCAAACTCGCATCAAATTCTGTAGTGCTGACAATCAGCTTAAATACATTTTTGTATTCAGTTCTGCCCTGTTGCCAATAAATATCTGGAACGATAAAGCCGATATGATCAAAACTAGTGACTTCCTCTTTAGCCGCTAGTCTAATGCTACTTTTAGCATCAAAAAATGGTACATCTACAGTGTAACTTTCTGAAAGATCCAATACATTACAGTAGAGAGCCTTATGACTGTGATTTGTTAATTTAATTTGGATGATGGGGAATTGCCAAGCATCATTTTCATAACTGTACTCAACCCGTACCTCTGAAAATGCTCTATCTGGTGCAGTCTCTTGATTTCCCGATAAGATAACAATCTCCATCTCCACATCATCTGGTTTAATGTCACTTGTCGCGGGGTTGGCGAATTGGATAATATTGTGCCAACGAGCGATATGTTCTAAACGTCGGCTCACCAAAGTGGCATTTTCCAGTGTGTAAGCTGCTGGATTCGGGTATCCTGGAATTGGATCAACTAGCGATCGCTCATCTGCCGGTTGTGTAATCCAATATTGCCCGTCACGTGCTAACAAATGGCAATCTGCATCTGAAGCTTTGTCTATTTGACTCACAAACAAGGAAGGCTGAGGCGTTTGCAGTGCTTCCTGGGCCAATTCTACACCTGTAGCATCACCCTTGATATAAACTTTCAAAGACGGTAATGCTAGGTTAGTTACTAGGGCCCAATAGCTTTTAGTTATCGATAAGCTTTCCTCACCAATCACAATTTCTACCAGACTTTTTTGTGGTAATACTTGGGTAACTCGCCCTTCACCTACAGCCGCTGAGAGTTGGTGTAACTCTTCCCTAGTAGTTCCCACAGCAAAGAAAGCTAATAAAGTATCTCTACTGTTAGCCAGTTGAGGAATACCGTGGAGATTACCGCCGTCAATTACCCAGCTTTGATCATTCTGACTGTAGTTTAAGGTGAAGTACTCAGGACGTCTGCTAATTGCACCAGCCAAGAAAGGTTGATTTAATGCTTCGGGATCATTTGCTGTCACTTGCGGCGATTGATCCTTCATTTTACTATTAACCAGGGTATGAATATTTCTGGCTATATCAAGATATGTAATACTACCATTTGTGCTATTTAAAGCTTGTAACAGAAAGTAAGAAAATGCACCTCTAAATTCACCATCTTTTGTTTTGTATTCCTTTGCCAACTCATAGTCTCTACAAGCAGAAAACATAATATGCCGACCTTGAGGCACTACTATACCATTCCTCTGCTGTTTTCCGTCGCTAGTTACAGTTAAGAATTCATCTAACGCTGTTTTGTCATCAGCAAAAATAAAGCTGCTTAAAGAACGTTCCCGCCAGTCTATTGGAGAACGACGCACGGTATTTTCTGGTGATAAATCCCTAGTTCCAAAACCGGAGTGACAGCAGTCTAAAATGCTCAAAATATGGGGGTTATTTTGTGCCACTTTCGAGATTAGGTAGGCTAATTCCTTATCTGCTAAGTCTCGACTATCTTCTGTACGGCTGTCATAGCAAACTAAAGTTTTATCTAATCGGTCTGGTTCTAAATGCCAAAATTCCTCTGGTGTCTTCTCTTCGGCACCATGACCTGCATAATAAAAGAAGACTATATCATTACTGTCAGCATTACACAGGTGCTGCTGAAAGCCGTTGATAATTCCTTGACGGGTGGCTTCCTGATTTGTCAGTATCCACGGTTGATTACTGGGTTCAATCAGTTGCCAGTCGCTATCTTTAGTGATTCGCTCCCGAAGATAAGCTGCCATTTCCCTAATGTCGTTAATGCAACCATTTAAAGTCTGTACTGGGGGAATTGATGCAGGATCATATTCGTCAATACCAACTAGTAGCGCGTAAATTTTCTTAGCCATAGTGACCCTGCTTGCTCAAACTTTTTTGACTGTTGCCAATGGATATTTTTATGAAAAAATAGTTTAAAAATTAGTAATTTTTAAACTGCTAATTTGCTTTTTAATACTTAAATAGTATAGCAGCATTGTCACCCTTAATAGTTTTCAAGCAAGAGCATATTAATTCAACGTTTAAAACAATCACTTCCTCCTATTTACATACACTATAGTCCTTGACAATAACTGGAAAACAAAAAAGACTGATAAATTCTGGTACTGAAAAAAATTGCTATAGTAATTTTACATTTGTAATTGGCGATCGCCAAGTTACCAAGTAATTTCAGTCCGATGGTATGTCAACTCTCGCTTTTGCCAAATTTTTTTGGCACACCTGAAAAATATTAGTGCTGTTTGAAATGAACTAAAGAAGTTAAACATCACAGCTAGCAATCGGCTTCAGAGCAAACAAATTGGTTATCCTACCCTTAACTCCCAACCAGTTATATGAGAGTGAGGTTCCCATTGCAACGGTAGTACCTTCCAGGCAATATATCTACCCTAAGAGGTAAGTACATATTACGAGCAAGATGGTACAATTTGCGATTGTTACCCCACTATCTATCACTGCTACGACGAACGCAACTGTCACATTCACTGGACATCCATTAGGCTACGCTATCGAGCTTTTACCCCAGTGGGTCACCAGTTTGGAAATACCACAGGTAACAGCCTGAATTTCCGGAACTCTCTGGTTATGACAGATATGTCAGTCCAAATAAAGAAATTACTCACCAGTCTGACCTGCTGATTTAGTACAAGTGCTCTGATTGCGAGAAATGTGATAAAAATTCACCATTTTGCATAAAAGTGGTGAAACTTAATGAGTAAATATATGGAGCTTTCGCCAGTAGCACTTTTTTACCTTAAACCTTAATTTATTAAGGGCTTCTCAACCAACTGGTTTTAGATGGCAGACTGTGAAAAAAATATTAGTCATAGAAGGTACAGAAGAAACCAGAAACCTTTTCCTCAAAGCTATTAGGCTTCAAGGTTTCAGCACTATAGGTGCTAAAAACGGTCTGATTGGTCTCCAGAAAGCAAAGGAATATTTACCAGATTTGATTATCTGCGAGATTGTGCTGCCGGAACTGGATGGTTACTCTATCCTCACGGAGCTACGCCAAAACTCTTCCACAGCGATTATCCCCTTAATTTTTGTCACCGTGAAAAATACTCGGTCTGACATACGCAAAGGAATTGAACTAGGGGCAGATGACTATCTCACTAAGCCCTGTACATTAGAGGAATTACTCAGGGCGATCGCTACCTGTTTGGAAAAACGAGCCACCCTCCAACAGTGGTACGGAGCAAAGTCTCAGTCAGATATAGAGCCACTACCGACTGACACTGACACCACCATAGGACAGGCTATTTGTCACTCGATGTTTCCATCCGATCCCCAGTTAATCAAGGTCTTCCAGAAGGTCTTCCATTTTATTGAAGCCAATTATCACCAACCGATTACCCTCAGCGAAGTCGCCCAAGAAGTCGCTTACAACCCTGCTTACCTCACTAACCTTGTGCGACGCCAAACGGGAAAAACTTTGCAAGGGTGGATTATTGAGCGCCGCATGGCAGCAGCACGCTCCTTACTGCTTTTGACATCAGACAGAGTAGAGGATATTGCTGCTCAAATAGGTTATCAAAATGTGGTTCATTTTTTCCGCCAGTTTCGCCAACATCATGGGACAACTCCCCAAGCCTGGAGAAAGGCCCAGCTAGATCAGGAAAAATAAGATAAGAACATCAGAAACAATCTTAATTTTGTTACATTTGTTACAAAAAACATCTAATTTTCTTGATTAAAGAAACTTTTAATTATTCTAAAGAAAATACAATTTATATCCAGTCTGAAAGCCACAATTCCTATGTGAGGAGGCTTTCAAAAATCACGGTATTTTTTTATCTAGAGAAATAGCAGCATCAATAGAATTGTTAGTTAGATCTAACAAATTGTTTATTGTTTTTTTTACTGCGGTGCAATACTATGTATTTAGTCTAGAGATAAAAAACTAGAAAAACAAATCCTGTAACTACTATCCTTTACCTAATTTAATTAGTAGATTTCAAGCAGTTACACCTATGGATTCGTGAACAAACCAAGCACTTTTTCTGCTCAGATTGCCAGCTTTTGACTGAGAAAGTAAAATTACCACAATAGTTATCCTTCGATGAAGTTGCAAGCTGTATCAAGTATCTCCACTATACGCTTGCCGAAATATGTGTTCTTCTGGATCTATCAATAGTAGCAATTTCCTTGTTTAACAGAGCTATTGAGGAAGTTTAGCTGTTTGTATTGCCACAATATGCCTAGAGTGACATGATTTTCCAAAATCTTCTCAAAAACGCATAATTTGATGTTGCTTAAACCTAATAAAAACATAGAACCAACATCTCAGAAACTTGAAATGCCATTCAGGGCATAGAGTAGAGGTTAAGATTTTTATGGCATACAAACGGATAAATTCTATGAAATAGAAGAGTTGACCTCAATTTTTAGTTCGCAGGTAAGAGATAGAAAACCTTGGCATAATAAGCATTTTGAGACAGATATCCGGTGGTTAGCTATCTACCGTAGCTCACATTGCCAGAAAATGCCAGCTTTAAATTATTTTCTATTTCTTGCATAAAACTAGAAAATACTACAGACTAATAATGAGGAGCCAATGAAGGAACCTCCTCATCCAGACCTACCGAAAAAATTACTTACATCTGAAGCAATCAGCCTTAGATGTTTAGCATTTCCAGCAAAAAAATGCTGGTTGTAAAGATTTCCAGTCATCAAGGATGCAAATGACTAAACCTCAGAATGTAAAACGTTTAGCACAGAAGCTTTAGCTGTACAAATCAAAGGTAAATTATTCAGCACAACTATTGGTTAGCACTAACCCAAGTTAGCCCAAAGTAGAGTTATAAACAACAAAAAAAACTCACTTGCTTGCATAAAACCTAAAAAGCTGACTGAGTATTATCTAGAAGTGAATCAAACAAGCCAGATGAATATGGCTTACCAATAAACACTGTATTTCGCAACATATCAGGAGTATTTGAACCAATGATTATTATCATGAATCCCTCCACCCCCTCTGCCGAAATTGAGCGTTTAAGTGCAGAAATGTGCCGTCCTAATATCACACCAGAAGTCTGCACAGGTCAGCACAAAATAGTAATTGGTTTAGTAGGCGATACCTCAGAAATTGATCCTTGCCAAATTCAAAATCTCAGCCCATTTATTGAGAAAGTTATCCGTGTAAAACAGCCATTCAAACGCGCTTCTTTAGAATTTCGTTATGGAGAACATAGTCAGATAGTTGTACAAACTCCCAATGGGCCTGTAACCTTTGGACAGAACCATCCCATAGTTATAGCTGCTGGACCTTGCGCTGTTGAAAACGAAGAAATGATTGTAGAGACAGCCCATCTAGTAAAAGCAGCAGGTGCACAGTTTCTTCGTGGGGGAGCATACAAACCCCGTACTTCCCCTTATGCGTTCCAAGGTCACGGTGAGAGTGCCTTAGGCTTGTTAGCGAAAGCTCGCGAAGCTACTGGTTTAGGAGTTATCACAGAAATCATGGATGCAGCCGACTTAGAGAAGATTGTCGAAGTCGCAGACGTGATCCAAATTGGTGCCCGCAATATGCAGAATTTCTCCCTACTTAAAAAAGTAGGCGCTACTGGTAAGGCAGTACTGCTGAAGCGGGGACTGTCAGCCACAATTGAAGATTGGTTGATGTCAGCTGAGTACATTCTGGCAGCAGGTAATCCCAATGTGATTTTGTGCGAGCGGGGAATTCGCACATTTGACCGACAATATACACGGAATACTCTTGATATATCTGCGATCCCTGTCTTGCGAACTCTGACTCACTTGCCGATTATGATTGATCCCAGCCATGCCACTGGTAAATCAGAGTTTGTACAACCTATGGCAATGGCATCTATTGCAGCTGGTGCAGATTCCCTAATGATAGAAGTTCACCCCAACCCAGCGAAAGCACTCTCAGATGGACCTCAGTCCCTGACACCGGAAAAATTTGAGAAATTAATGCAAGAGATGGCTCCTCTAGGTCAATTCTTTGGTCGTTGGTCTAAAAACAATAGCGCAGCAGCAACACCAAAATTTGCTGGACGAATTCCCGCCACCGCAAATGTCTAAACTGATGGCAGTTTCTACTCTGTGGAATCTGTCAACAAATTTAATCTTTAGCTGCATAAAACCCTGGCATATCCCCAATAGGTTCACAACGGCATAAACCAGGGTCAGCTTATTTCACAGTTTCCTAGCTGGAACAGCCAACAAATATCTAATCAGTCAATTATCTGTGCAATCTAGGTAAAAAGTAAAAATTCTATGAACACAACATCTCTCAACAAGAACGAAACTTCCAATTTTTCGGCAACTTTTCTGGGTAATTCGGCTAAAACCTTATCTGTGGGGAACCACGACCTGACAATAGACGAGGTCGTTAGCGTAGCACGTCATGGCGCCAAGGTACAATTAAGCGATAATCAAGATGTTTTGCAAGGAGTGCAGGCATCATGTGACTACATTAAAAATGCTGTGGAATCTGGTCAGCCAATTTACGGCGTGACAAGTGGCTTTGGCGGCATGGCGAATGTCGTAATTTCCCCTGAATCTGCGGAGCTGCTTCAGAACAACCTGATTTGGTATCACAAGACAGGGGCAGGACAAAGATTACCCATAGCTGATATCCGCGCTGCCATGCTTTTGCGTGCTAACTCCCACTTGTATGGTGCATCTGGTATCCGCCTAGAAATCATCCGCCGCATGGAGATATTCTTGAATGCTGGCGTCACACCCCATGTATATGAATTTGGCTCCATAGGTGCAAGTGGGGATTTGGTGCCATTGTCCTACATTACTGGGGCACTGGTTGGTTTAGATCGCTGCTATACCGTTGACTTTAAGGGCGAAGAGATTGATGCACCAACAGCACTTAAGCGGTTGGGTTTAGAGCCATTGCAACTACTTCCTAAAGAAGGGTTGGCGATGATGAATGGCACATCAGTGATGACAGGTATCGCTGCCAATTGCGTCTACGACACTAAAGTCTTATTAGCTCTGGCAATGGGTGCACATGCCTTAGCTATCCAAGGTTTGAATGGGACTAATCAATCATTTCACCCATTTATCCATAAACTCAAACCACATTCAGGGCAAAAATGGGCTGCCAGCCAAATGCTAAACCTACTAGCAGGTTCACGGTTAGTGCGTGAAGAGTTAGATGGTTCTCACGACTATAGAGGTGAACATCCCATTCAAGATCGTTATTCACTGCGCTGCCTGCCACAATATATGGGCCCCATTGTTGATGGGATTGAGCAGATTAAAAAACAAATGGAGGTGGAAATCAACTCTGTCACGGACAACCCGCTGATCGATGTTGAGAACCAGGCTAGTTATCATGGTGGTAATTTCTTAGGACAATATATCGGTGTAGGAATGGATCAGCTGCGTTACTACATTGGGTTATTGGCTAAACATTTGGATGTGCAAATAGCCTACCTTGTAGCGCCGGAATTTAACAATGGATTGCCAGCATCTTTAGTGGGTAACCCCGAACGTAGTGTCAACATGGGTTTAAAGGGTCTGCAAATAGCTGGCAACTCGATCATGCCGCTGTTGACCTTTTATGGTAATTCCATAGCCGACAGATTTCCTACCCACGCGGAACAATTTAACCAAAATATCAACAGCCAAGGTTTTGCTTCTGCAAATTTAGCCCGGCGCTCAGTAGATATCTTCCAACAATATATGGCCATCTCCCTGATGTTTGCAGTGCAGGCGGTTGATTTACGCACCCACCTGGTTGCCGACCATTATGATGCCCGTGCTTGTCTGTCGCCCGCCACAAGAGATTTATATATGGCAGTGCGTAACGTAGTTGGACAACAACCCTCCGCTGACCGACCTTATATCTGGAACGACCACGAACAAGCATTAGACTTACACATTACCCTGATTGCAGATGATATTGCATCTGGAGGGCAGATTGTCGCGGCAGTTAACAATCTTTTGTCTGAGTAGTGTTGGTAGCCATGAACATTGCACATCATATAGAGCGTGGTCATCTGTGGTTTCCTGACAAAATCGCCCTGATTTTTGAGGATAAATCTTTTACCTACAAAGAGATTAATGAGTTGGCAGGGCGAGTTGCAAATGGGTTACAAGGATTGGGAATAAAAAGAGGCGATCGCGTAGCCTTGTTTCTGCCAAACATTCCAGAATTCATTATTTCCTATCTTGGTATTCTCAAAATCGGTGCTGTTGCCGTCTCAGTTAATGTCATGTTGAAAAGTGCTGAAGTCAGCTATATCCTTCATGATTGTGCTGCTAAAGTAATAATTACAACTGAGTCACAAAGCAATCAGGTACTAAAGGCAGATTTACCTGAATTGCAACACATTTTGATTGCAGAAGGCAGCGCCAAAGATGGAATTACTTTAGCACAACTGATGGAAAGTGCTTCCCCTAAGGCAATGGCCGTGGCAATGGATCGTCACGCTCCTGCTACCATTGTCTACACATCAGGAACAACAGGTTTTCCCAAAGGCGCTACCCTTTCCCACGGCAATGTAATTTCCAATATGTATTCCCAAAACCGTTGTTGTGGAATGGGGCCGGACGACCGATTACTGCTTTACCTGCCAATATTTCATTGCTTTGGTCAAAACGCTATTCTCAACGCAGCATTCAACATCTGTGCTACCGTCATTCTGCAACGACGATTTGACCTTGAGGTAGTACTTAACACGATAGCTGCTCATAAAGTAACAATGTTTTTTGGTGTGCCGACTGTATTCATAAAATTGCTGAATACGGACACCTCTGGCTACAATTTTGAGAGCGTGCGTTATTACTTTTCAGCCGCCGCACCCTTGCCACTTGAAATTGCCCAAAGTTGGCAGGAAAAGTATGGGTTTTTTATTCATGAAGGATATGGTTTAACTGAAACCTCACCTTGTGCCTGCTATAACCATGACTTGAAATATCAACTAGGTTCAATTGGCACTCCAATTGAGAATGTGGAAATGAAGATTGTTGATAGTGATGGTCATCAGGTGCAGCCAGGTGAGTTAGGCGAGATCGTAATTCGCGGACCAAACGTCATGCTTGGTTATTGGAATCGCCCATTTGAAACCGCAGAAGTTATTAAGAATGGTTGGTTCCATACTGGTGACATTGGTCGGATGGACGAGCAGGGATTTTTCTACATCGTTGACCGATTGAAAGACATGATTAATGTGTCTGGATTTAAGGTATATCCAACTGAAGTTGAAAATGTTATTTATCAACATTCATCTGTTGCTGAAGTAGCCATATATGGCGTTCCTGATGCTTTCAAAGGAGAGATAGTTCAGGCAAATATTGTCCTGAAACCTGGTCACAGGATTACGGAAGAACAAATCATTGACTTCTGTTCTGTGAGAATGGCAACATACAAGCTTCCCCGTGTAATTAATTTTGTCGATTCACTGCCCAAAAACCCGACTGGTAAAATTATGAAGCGGCTTTTACGGCAGCAATCAATCGCTCAATTATCTGCTGTTAATGCTTAAAATAAGCAAGACTAGCTCTTCTGTTGTTCATGCACTCAAAGCAGCATTATTTCTTTAGTTAATCAGTTTTTTGTAGTAATTAAAATTCACAGATATGAGCGTTGAATCTATTAATCAAACTGCAAATCCATCTAAGCAGTTACCAATAAAAACTCCTGTCCAACCTAATCACCTCTCCGTTGAACATTCAGTTGGTTCTTCTATTTTTTCACCACCCACAGCGCCAACTCCTAATGGCAAATCTATTCAGTTAGAACCAACCAATCTGACTGTTGCACAAGCTGTAGTGAAGATGCTGGAAGATTTAGGAGTACGCCGTGCATTTGGTGTTTCTGGAGGGGCGATCGCACCCTTCTGGGCTACCCTGACCCATAGTTCCATTGAGGTACTTCATTTTCGCCATGAAGCCGGAGCCGCTTTTGCTGCCACCGAAGCTTACATTGCTAATGGTGAGCCCGTTGTTGTATTCACCACCACGGGACCAGGTATCACTAATGCACTGACTGGACTGATGGCGGCCCGCTGGGAAGGTGCAAAGGTGATTTTCTTATCGGCTTCCACCTCTGCACCACAGCGAGGACGCTGGGGTTGTCAGGAAACCAGTGCCTACACCATGCCCATTTCAGGTATTTTTACCTCAGGCCCACTGTTCAATTACGCCACTACCCTCGAAAACGATGTTGAACTGCCAGAGGTTGCTTGCAGGCTGGCCAATGGCTTGGCACGACCAGAAGGCTTTGTAGCTCATATTAGTATTCCTACGGGCATCCAGACTAGTTTAAGCAATGTATCGATGCCACGGGTGAATTCCACACACACCCTTGCAACCCTGAATGAGGAAGCGATCGCCGAATGTGTACACTTGCTTTCTGAAGGATCATTTGCGATTTGGGTTGGCTTTGGTGCAAGGAATGCAGCTAAAGAGATCCGCGATCTGGCTGAAAAAACAGGAGCAGCGGTGATGTCATCACCCCGTGGCAAGGGAATCTTTCCAGAAAATCATCCGCAGTTTGTCGGTGTCACAGGTGTCGGTGGGGATGACTCAGTTCTTGCATATATGCAAGAGCAACCACCTTTACGTACCTTAGTCTTAGGAACACGCTTGAGTGAACCTACATCATTCTGGAGTCCAGTGATGATACCCTCACAAGGTTTCATCCATGTTGATATCGACCCAGAGGTGCCAAGAGTGGCCTATCCAACCGCTGATACCTTCGCTATCCAGTCTGACATCAGACTGTTCCTCAAGGCTCTGCTGAAGCAGCTTCCAGAAGGTATGGCTCGGTTCTCGACCCTTTCCTTACCTCGTCCTCAACGTGAAGTAATCAAGCCTAGCGCGGGTGGTCTAGTGCGACCAGAAGTACTCTTAGATGCTATACAACGCTTAATTGTCGAGGGTAGCGATGCAGTTGTCATGGCAGAGTCGGGTAACTCCCTGGCTTGGGGAAATCATATGTTGCGATTTGCCCAACCGGGTCGTTACCGGGTCAGCACTGGATTCGGTTCCATGGGTCATTTCGTTACAGGGGTCGTAGGTGCGGCCCTGGCGCGGAATGGTAAGGCCGTGGCCATAGTTGGCGATGGTGCCATGCTGATGAACAGCGAAGTCAGCACCGCTGTAAAATACCAAATTCCTGCGGTCTGGATTGTCCTGAACGACGGCGGCTACAACATGTGCAAGCAAGGAATGTCCTTGCTGGGCTTTAAGGGCATAGATGGAGATGTACCCCAGGCGGATTTCGTCGAAATTGCTCATGGTATGGGAGCTAACGGTATACGCGTCGAAACTGAGTCCGACCTAGAAGCAGCGCTGGAAAAAGCAATGGCATCACCTGTACCATTTGTTGTAGATGTGATCATTGATGCCAATCAGCCTGCACCCATTGGGGGTCGCGTTAAGAGTCTAATCTCACAAGGCGCTAAGTAATCAGGAGATTTATCATCATGTATCAACCAGTAGGTATTCGCTCACTTGCAGTCAGCTTTCCTAGCATCATCCGCACCAACGATTATTACAGAGAGAATTACCCCCACTTAATTGCCGAGGCTGAGAAAAAAACCTTATCCAGGGTGTTTTCTACTGCTGACCCCACCTCTCTGAATGAGTTTGACTTGGAAATGGCCCCCTATCTATCTGACCCTTTTCGTGGTACTGTAGAAAGAAGGGTATTTGCTCCTGGGGAGACATCACTGACCATATCATACAGCGCCGCCAAAGACGCTCTGGATGCGGCAAACCTCTCCCCCAAAGAAATTGATCTGATGCTCGTTGCCACAATTTTTCCTGAGCAAATTGTACCTGGCAATGCTGCCTTTTTAGCTGGTGAACTCGGATTGCAGGGTGCTGCCTGGAATATTGATTCCACCTGCTCGAATGCTATAGTCGCACTTCAGACAGCTTCCGCATTTGTGCGTACAGGAGATTACCGCAATGTGCTAGTAGTTATCTGCACTAACTACTCCAAGTTTACCGATGAGAATGATACCCTGGCATTTTTATCAGGTGACGGGGCAGGAGCCTTTGTGGTTAGCTCAGTCAAACCTAACCAGGGCGTCCTCGGTACAAAAATTATTAACACTGCCTCAACTTGCGGGACTTTCTTTAATGAGCTGACGACGGACGACCAAGGCAACCCACGTATGTATATACGGGCAGCAAAAGGTACAGGCAAGGTGCTGAGTGATACCTCTGTCAAGTTGGTTCGAGAATGCTGCTCAGGCGCCCTAGAGGCTGCTGGCGTGAGTCTTGATGAGATTGACTTTTTTGCCTTCAATACTCCTACCGCCTGGTACGCCAACGTCTGCGCCCGCGCCCTAGGCATAGATCCCCAGCGCGCAATCAACCTCAACGATCGCTATGCAAACATTGGTCCTATGCTCCCTCTGGCCAATCTGTACCACGGCGCAGAATTTGGCAGAATTCGTGAAAATGATTTAGTTTTGGTTTACACAATTGGTTCAGTATCTAACGCAGGTGCAAGTGTGATGCGTTGGGGCGATGTCGCACTGGGCCCTGCTCCCGCTCCCCCAGTGAGCCTTAATCGTCAGGAACACAGGATTCCTACTCTTTTGTGATGTGCGGTCAGGTCTTCATAACTAATTTTGGAGGAATTTGACATGGAGTGGAGAGTTAGAGCTATTCGTGGGGCAACAACTGTAGCGGAAAATTCTGTTGTGGCAATGCGAGAAGTTGTGAATGAGCTTCTAGATGAACTGGAAGCTCATAATGAGTTAGATCCCAGCGAGATTGTCAGTGTTACCTTTTCGGTTACTCGCGATCTAGATGCTATTTTTCCGGCAGCGATCGCTCGAGAACGTCTTCATTGGAGTAATGTGCCTTTATTAGATGTGCAGCAAATGTATGTCGAGGGTAGCTTACAACGTTGTATTCGTTTATTGATCCACTTCAATACAAAAAATCCTCTTGTGCAGATTTATCATCCGTATTTACGCCAAGCCAGAAATTTGAGACCAGATTGGAGTTTATCTCAAACAATCTTGCCATTGAAGACAATGGTACAGACAGGATGATCAGGGACTGATTTGGCGATCGCGCTGCTCTGTAAATCTAGGGTACAGAGGCAGATAGCTGGCAGTTCTAGACTTTCCTACCCCTAGATGTATTTTCATGTGCCAGCATGACTTTTGGTCGAGTCCCGAAAAACTGTGAGTATGTTGATCAAACAAAAAGGAGAAAAAGATGAAAATATTTCAAAAAACATTCACAATACTAGCTGTTAGTATTACTGCTGGTCTAAACATATTCGGGACTCGATCAATAGCCGCAGACCTTGCTGTTCGCAAGAACGTTGTTGATCTCACCTCACAGGAAAAAACAGCATTCGTCAGTGCGGTGAAGACATTATTCAACACGACCCCAGAAGGTAGTACAATCAATCTATATGAACAGTTTGTTGTCACCCATGTAGAATCAATGGGATTCGGCATGTCAACCCATCACCATGAGGAAGATACAGCTTATGGTCCAGCTGCTGAGGCAGGGGTTGATGCCGCCCACGGAAATGCAGGCTTTTTGCCCTGGCATCGCGAATTATTGTCCCGATTTGAAAATCTCTTGCAATCAGTAGACCCAACTGTCACAATTCCATACTGGGATTGGACTGACCCCGAGGCACTTGACATTGTCTTAGCTGACGACTTTTTAGGACCAAGGGGTCAGGGAGGAACCTTCACCTTCAACGGACAAACTATTGATGCAGGTTTAGGAACTTCAGCAGGGGGTCCTGTTCAGTCCGGTCCTTTCTCAGAAGCTGAGGGATGGGTACTCAAAAGTGAGATAAATGTTGATATGTTTGGAAATTCGCGGGGTACATCACTAGTCCGCTTTACCCAAACACCAGCTTTTAGTAATTCTTACTTACCCAAAGAAGATATCGAATTTGCTCTTAGTCAGGACAACTATACCGATTTTCGCCATGCCTTAGAAGGAGAGCCTTACACTGATAGCCAGGGTAACTATATTTCCAAGAATTTTTATAATCACAATGGCGCCCACCCATTAATTGGCGGGCTACTTTTTAATGAGAACAACGAGCCGGTCGCCGCTCTTGGCACTATGACCACTGTGACTTCTTCCCCTTATGATCCCGTATTTTGGGTGCTTCATTCTAATGTGGATCGCCTCTGGGCGGAATGGCAAGATAATGGACATACAGGTACCGCTTATTATCCTGCCGAGGGTCAACCCTATGGACACAATCTCAATGATCGAATGTGGCCATGGGATGGAGGTCAGTCCAGACCAGGAAATGTTGGCTCAGGTCATCTTGTAGATTTATTACCAGTTCTCGCATCAGATGATATTGTCACACCAGCAGACACTCTGGATTTCAGAAAGAGATATGGCTACACCTACGACACCCTTCAGACTAAAATCCCTGAACACAATTCTACATCAGGTCTATTGGGACTGGGGGCTTTAGGTGCAGGTTCTCTGCTGAAGCGTAAACAGAAGCAGATTACTCTGTCTTAGCTTTTATCTAGGTACTTACAGCCAGAGATGGACTTGTGAAAAACGAGATGCTTTGGCTGTGAAATTGTCAACACCAAAATTGTTCTAAATCAGAAAGGAGTTTGGCTATGGAAACCCAAAATGCAGTGGTTGGAGTGCAAACTAATCAAAATATCCTTCTTAACGACCCAAATTTTGTGCAGTCCCTTCTAGGGATAGCAACTAATCCTGAGGATCTTAGCTGGTATTTCAAACTAGAGGAGGCCATGAAACAGCTAGAGACAGTAGAAGTGTCTGAATATATTGAGCAGCTGCGGCTCACCCCTGAGGCAGACAAGTTGATTGAGGAACGCTATGTGGGACCTCAGTATAAATTAGAAGACCTGAATAGGAATTGCGCTCCTGGGACACTGGGCTACGTTTACTACCATCATATGACCGGCAATGGTATTCCTGCCTATGATTACGGCGCCTATGAGTCCCCTGACGATGCCACTTATATCAAACTCCGGAAGATGCAGACCCATGACATCTGGCACGTGATCACTGGCTACAAGACAGATGTACTGGGAGAATTAGCACTGCAAGGTTTTTGTCATGGTCAAGGACCAACAGTCTACCAGACTTTGATCATGATCGGGATGACTCTACACTTTGCTACTGCCAAAAATCAGATACTAAACAAAGCACTTGATGGACTATTTGAGGGTTGGCAGCGTGGACGTGACGCCAAGCCACTCTGGTCAGTGCGTTGGGAAGAAATGTGGGATCGACCCTTAGAGGATCTCCAGCGAGAGTTGAACGTGTTGCCTGGCCGGGTGCTGTTAGCTGATTAACAAGGCCCACGCCTCCATCCAACAACAAATCAAGACATCAAATAATACTATAACCAAGATGAATTTACGGGGAGTGTATTCTGTGGTGACTCTGAATAATAACTTAGTGGTAGCTCCCCTGGGAGCAGTGCTTATCGCTCTGGGAACAGTTACTGCGGCGCCTGCGGCAACCTTCTATGGAGAGTCGCAGTCATTAGGAGAGGGTAGTGTTCGTAGCTATTTCACAGTTGATGATAATACTGGAAAGGTCTTAGAGCTTGGTATATCCCTCACAGAAGGAGCGCTTTCTGTACCCACTGGCAATGATGCTCAAGAGGTCTCAAATGAGCTTTCGTTGTCATCTGAGGCTTCGGGAGCTACGGCAGTCCAGACGGCGGAAGTTATTTACAGCCCGAACAGTGGTGGTACGGGTCCCGAATCTGTCTTTACTGTGCCCCGCTACAGATTTTCTTTTTTCTATCTCAGTTCTGAGCAACGAGACCAAATATGCCCAAATCCCGGCACCGTGACTTATACCTTCATGGACCTGGTCAGCAGCTACACTTCCTGTGTTGGTGACGAGCTGGCACAGGCGGTCAAAACACCAGAACCAGAGGCTATCCCTGATGGTTTTCAGGGATTTGAGGCAGGTAATGAATTATATGCCCAGCCGCGCTATGGAACCCGTTATGCTGACCCCAGCCTCTTCGCTCCTGTAGCCATGGGGCAAGTGCCATTCACCTCTAACTACAACTATGGGTATTTCGATGGCCAATGGAGTTTCGCCTATATTGTGGTCACGAAGGACTTTTTGGAATCGAAACCAGATGGTGTGGTTAACTCTCTAGCCCAACCCGAAAAATATCCTGGGGATGGAATTTATCCAACTGAGTATGTCGTGACCTATGATTCCACTACTGAAGAATACAGACTGGGGCTACGAGGCTGGAAAACTGTCCCAGAAAATTCTCCAGCAGTGGGTTTACTAGGGCTTGGTCTTTGCGGTGCAGTTTTACTTGGGAAGAAAAAACTGAAAAAACTGAAGCTAGCTAGCTAATAGCAATAGCCAGCGGCATGACTCCTGTCCTCCGCTATGCAAATCTTCAACCTAATCACTGAAAGTATCGCTTTTATTCATGTTTGGAGAGTCTGTTCAATGGTTACTCTAAAAAAGTTTTCTTTGGCTCCCTTGGGGGCAATACTGATGACTCTGGGAACAGTCAGTGCAGCACAGGCAGCAACCTTCTATGGAGAAACAAAGTCACTAGGCCAAGGATTTATTAGTTCCTATGTCACCCTCGACGATATTACGGGGAAACCTTTAGATATCGGCGTAGCCTTCACCGAAGGCGCTTTGTCTTTATCTACCGACCCTGATGATCCTGGTGCTCAAATAGAGCTGGCCTTGCCCTCTGAAGCTTCAAGTACAGTATTCAGCGTCATTAACGTGGACTATAGGACGCGGGGTTATCCACCAAATCCAGAAGTCTTCAATGTGCCCAATTTTCGGATTAGTTATTTCGTCCCCACTTCCGAGGAGCGCGACCAAATCTGCCCAAATCCTGATACAAGTACCCTTGTAGCCACCTGTGTTGGTGAAGAGAAGGAAAAGGCGGCCAAAGCGCCAGAGGAAGACGCTATCCCTGAAGGTTATGTCCAATTTCCCACGGCTGATGCATTCTATGCACAGCCGCGCTATGGGTCGGGTGTTTATAACCCAAATGATGCTTTTGCAGTAGTAACTGGCCAGGAGCCACTCACCTCGCTCTCTAATTATGGAATTTACGATGGCGAAATAAATTCTGTGCAGTTATTGGTCGTGAAGGATTATCTTGAGTCGCAACCAAGTGTTACCAAGTCTCTTAGCCAACCCAAGACTTATGCTGAAACTGGCTATTTTCCAACTGAGTACAGCATAAATTTTGATCAGACTACTCAAAATTACAAGGTGTCCTTAGGGGGGTTAACTTATCGTACTGTTCCAGAACCCTCTGCTGGATTAGGTCTATTAGGGCTTGGTCTTTGGGCTGCTGTTTTACTAGGGAAAAACCTACCGAAAAAACTAGGGCAAAATTGACTGGATTAGCTTTGCTTCCGACTGTTTCAGGTAAGCGGCTGGTCTATTGAGTTAACGCTGTTTTAGGTACTCTCACACTGTATGCAAGCATACAGTGTGGGCAACAAGCGCTGTACTATCGGACATTAACTCAGCTTTGCTTTGAGTTTGTCAAATCACAGGAGTTACACAGCAATTCTCCTGTGAAATTTTGGTTGTCAACAAAAACTTTCTTAGCCCAGAAAGGTAGTAAAATACACAAATATCAGCTATATTCCCGTAATTACAAATTGGTGGAGAAGTTCGTGGGAAGAAGCTGGAAAGGTCTAAAAATAGCTGCAAGTTGTGTTTGTGCCTTGGGTAAAGCCTTTACTGTAGGCATCGCTCTGACGCAATTTTTCGGGGCAAATACCTCTGCACAAGCGGCTGAGACGATTGTTGTGCGTATTGGACTGTTGGAAGAATCTATCTCTCTTGCTGAGTTACAAAAGGCTGCGGACACTGGAGCATTTCCTCCGAGTTTAAAGCCTTATATCCAGGGATTATCAGAACAACAACGCCGCTTCTTTTTGGAGGGGCTAAAAATGTCTGTACCTATAAATGTTGTCAGCATTAATAGGTTACTTAATACCCAGTTGGGTACAACTATTCTTAACGATG
Source organism: Cylindrospermum sp. FACHB-282 (assembly GCF_014697195.1). Lineage (GTDB taxonomy): Bacteria > Cyanobacteriota > Cyanobacteriia > Cyanobacteriales > Nostocaceae > Cylindrospermum. The sequence continues at coordinate 75,360 of NZ_JACJRJ010000012.1, forward strand.
TCTCTACGGCCGTAGTCCGCAAGGATAAAGCTGGAGTACAAGCACTAAGAGCAGGATTTGTGTTAGGTGCTACCGCTCCTCAGGGTCTTTCTGTACTCAGTTTTATTGCTGCTTATCCGAGTAAATATTTAACAATTAATTTACCCCAGGCACTGAGAGTTGCAGGCAGTTTAAATACTTCTTTTTGGCGGACTCAGCAATTTATGCTGGCGATCGCACCCCAACTCGACCCTAGACAACCGCAGATGTCTTTCTCCTTTGATCCCAGCCAAGGGGGAATAGCTCAAGTACAAGTACTCAACTTGAATTTGAATGACCAAAAGCGAGTTCGCAACATCCCCGTTGATGTTTATTGGTCAACTGCTGCAACCCCTGAAAAACCTGTAATTGTCTTTTCTCACGGATTCGCGTCAATTCGCACTGATTTGCGCTATCTGGCACAACATTTAGCTTCTCACGGTTATGTAGTTGCAGCTTTAGAACATCCTGGAAGTAATGGGACAAATACCAACTCTGCCATCCAGGGTAAAAATAGTTTCCTCAAGCCCCAGGAGTTTTTGGATCGTCCTAGAGATATTAGTTTTGTCCTCGATGAACTAGAAAAGCTCAACCTAACAGCTAATAACCCACTGCAAGGAAAACTGGCAACCAATAAAGCGATGGTTATTGGCTATTCTTTTGGTGGTGCAACAGCTTTATCACTGGCTGGGGCTGAGTTACAACTGGGGGGACTTAAACAACGGTGTCAGAATAAATTGAATGTGTTGAGTTTGGGTGAAGGTGTCCAGTGTCTTGCTCAAGGTTTACCAGAAAACAGCTATCAACTGCGGGATGAAAGAATCAAACAAGCGATCGCACTCAGTCCCACAACTTCTTTATTATTTGGTGAAACCGGTTTAACAAAGGTACAAATCCCCACCCTAATATTAGCAAATTCCGCTGATAAAACTACCCCAGCTTTAACAGAGCAGATTATTGGATTTGCCAAAATCCCATCTCCCAAATGGCTGGTTGGTGTACTTGGTGCTACTCATCTGAGCGTGAAAGACCCCAGCACAACTTTAGATCAAAAGGAAAAATTGAATACACCCTTTAGTGGTGGTGAAATTGTTGGTGATCAAGCAACTGATGTTCGCAGATTAGTGAATGCTCTAGCCTTAGCATTTGCTGCACAGATGACTCCAGAAGCTAGCAAATATATTGTTTTTCTCACCCCAGATTATGCTCAATTTGCCTCAACTCAGACATTTCCCTTTCGCTTAGTAACGGAGATTCCGCCTGAAGCTATGGGGTTAGTAAACGAATTTACTGGAAATCAAATAAGTCAACCTTAAAAAACATAAAATTTTTGTAATTAAGATAATTTTCAGCTTATGAAAAAGGGCTTGGAAGGGAAACCAAGCCCGAACTTCACTCAGGGTAAAATTACCTTTTAGTCTAAATAATTGCAGTAGGTAAAACATCTTTCTTGGGGTGGATGCACAATAAATAGGAGAGTTAAATTTAAAGAAACTTCCTAACATTAAAATCCCCCTCGCCCCCTCAATCATCGGGGGGCTAATTTCTCTCAGATTTTCAGGATTTTGCCCAATCAAGGCACAATTGGCGGAAATGATCGCCCCGCGCTTCAAAATTTGGATATTGGTCAAAACTGGCGCAAGCAGGGGAGAGCAAGACCACAGAAGCTTGATAGTGCTTGGCTAATTCCGCTGATTTAGGAATGGCATTGGACATGGTTTCGACAATTTCATAATTAGCATAGCCCACCTCTTCCAGGCGTTGGGCAAATGCAGGTGCAGCTTTGCCTATTAGTAAAACAGCAGCGGCTTTGGCTTGAATTTTTGCTAACCAGCCAGTATCATCACCTGGTTTAGCTTCGCCACCAGCTATCAAAATTGCCGGACTTTTTACAGATGCTAAACCAACTTCGGCTGCATCATAATTGGTGGCTTTACTATCATTAATAAAATCAATCCCTTCCCAAGTGCAGATATTTTCTAACCTATGGGAAACGCCAGGGAATTCACGGATTGCACTGGTAATTGCTTCGCTATCAATTCCTGCTAACCTTGCTGCTGCTACCGCCATCAGAAGATTTTGCTGGTTGTGCTCTCCCACCATTCGCAAAGCAGATACTTGGACAATGGGTTTTGGTGGAGTTTCGGCATTTAATTTTTCTATCACCCAGCCATCTTCTATATAAAAGCCTTTTTCGCTAATCAGGAAATTTTTGCCTTTGACGCTTGTCCAATAGGCATCAGGCCAATGATTTAAACCTAATTTGCTCAAGTAGGCATCATCTCCATTGAAAATTTGCAATTGAGACTGATGCAAAAGTTTAGCTTTAATGTTGTAGTAATTTTCTAAAGTTTGATGACGCGCTAAATGATCTGGTGTGAAAGTTGTCCAAACACCGATACGGGGTGCTAGGGAAACAGAAGATTCTATTTGATAGCTGCTAATTTCTCCAATTACCCAATCGGGAGGTTTTGCAGCGAGGGCGACTTCGCAGGCAGCATAACCAATATTGCCACAGGCGGGGGCGTTTAATCCTGCTGCTTGAAAGATGGCGGCTATTAAGGCGGTGGTGGTAGTTTTTCCGTTGGTGCCGGTAATTGCTACCCAAGGTATAGTTTGCAAATTTCGCCAAGCCAGTTCCATTTCTCCAATGGTTTCTATGCCTAATTCTCTGGCTTTGACTAATGGGGGAATATCCCAAGGTACACCGGGACTGACAACTATTAATTGGGGTAAATCAGGACTATTTAAATCCAAAGAATATCCTAATTTAACGGTAATTTTTTCGCCTGCGAGTTGTTGAAGGAGGGTTTCGGAGGTGTTCCGTGAAGCTATGCTGTCCGCGCTAGCGGAATCGCAAATTTCCACCTCCCAACCTCCCCGTTTCAACAATCTTGCCGCACCAACACCGGACTTTCCCAATCCAATAACGCGAGCTTCTGGCATAGACTGTGCAATAGATATCCCTGGTTAAGCACTCCCCATGGTAGCGTTAATCGGCAAAAATTACACCTTTTTTTGCTGTTCTATGCTACAGATTTTTCACAATTGCACCGAAATCTGCCAGGACACGGCCATGATTTCGCAATAATCCGAGCAAATTCAACCGATTGCGCTTGATATCAGGATTGGAATCCATGATTAACACGCTATCTGCACCATCAAAAAAGCTACTTACTGTGGGGGCAATTTTTTCTAGTGCGGCTACTAACAGTTGGTAATTGCGTGATTCTTGGGCTGCTTGGGTTTGGGGGACTAATTCAACTAAGGCGTTATAAAAAGCTGACTCGGAAGACTTTTGGAATAGTTCTGGGTTAACTACGGCTGTTGGTTCTAGCTGTTTGGTGTCTAAATCACCCTGTGCTGCTAGGCGGGTGGAACGGTTAACGGTTTCATAGATTTTATCCAATGTACCATCTTTGCGGATTTGTTGCAGATATAAAGCGCGATCGCGTACATCTAGTAAATCTTTTAATGCCCGTTTGGTATATTCTGGGTCATTTTCGCCCAAAACCGCATTTACCAAGTCATAATCAATCTGCTTTTCTTCTTGCAATTGGGTGCGAATGCGTTGCCAGAAAAATTCTTGCAAAGCGGTAATTAATGATTCTCTATCTTTACGAAAATCTACTGCAAAATTTGTTGCTGCTTGCGCCAATAAGTTTTCTAAATCTATCGGTAAATTAGCAAACCAAGTAATGTTAATTATCGCATTTGCTGCACGTCTTAAAGCAAATGGATCAGAGGAACCGGAGGGGATTAAACCTAGTCCGAAGATGCTAACTAATGTATCTAGTCTATCCGCCAAACCCACAACTTGACCTATGAGAGTTTGGGGTAAATCATCATCAGCATTCTTGGGTAAATAATGTTCAATAATTGCTTTAGCAACTTCTGGCTCTTCACCACTAGATAGAGCATACTTTTCTCCCATAATGCCTTGTAATTCTGGGAATTCATACACCATTTGTGTTACTAAATCAGCTTTACAAAGTAAAGCTGCCCGTAACACTTTTGTGATGAAGTCAGGAAAGTCAGTCGTTGAAATTAATTGCGCTTTTGTCAGATGATGCACAATTAGCCCAGCAATATCAATAACTCGATTTACTTTGGCGCGGACAGAACCCAAATCTTCTTGGAAAGTGACTTTTTCTAACTGAACTAAAAAGCTTTCTAATGGTTTAGCTAAATCGGCTTCGTAGAAAAATCTGCCATCAGCTAAACGCGCCCGAATTACTCTTTCGTTCCCGACAGCGATGATATCTGCTTTTTGAGGATCGCCGTTAGAAATGGTGATGAAATTAGGTAATAATTCTTGCTGGGCAATATCTTTGAAGACCGGAAAATAACGCTGGTGGCTAACCATGACTTCAGTAATTACTTCAGTGGGTAATTCCAGAAATTCATCTTCAAATTTGCCGATAACGGCTGAGGGGTATTCTACAAGATTGATAACTTCTTGTAACAAGTCGGGGTAAAATACTGTAGACCCGCCTAACTTCTGTACTGCTGCTTCAACTTGTTCTTTAATGATGTGTTTCCGTTCTTCTGGGTTAACGATAACAGAAGCATCGCGCAGAATGTTTACATAATCTGTGGCTTGGGGAATGGTTACAGGTTGGGGATGCAAGACGCGATGGGCAAGAGTTAGGCGATCGCTTTTTACCCTTTTGCCACCATTCTCTAATTCTAGCGGCAAAATTTCTGCATCTAACAAAGCTACCAGCCAGCGAATAGGGCGGGAAAATTTACGATCCCCACTTCCCCAACGCATCAACCGCTTACCTTCTAAATTCCAAACCCACTGGGGAACCAATTCTATGAGAATTTCCGCCACAGGACGTCCGGGAGTCTTTTTGTTCACAAAGACAAATTCCCCTTTGTCTGTAGGGCGAACTTCTAGGGCGTCAAGTTCCACACCTTGCTTTTTGGCAAAACCCACGGCTGCTGGTGTTGGTTTACCATCTTTAAAGGCTGCTTGTGCGGGGGGACCTTTAATTTCTTCTTCCTTGTCTGGTTGCTGGGATGGTAAACCTGTGACGAGTACCGCTAACCGCCGGGGAGTACCGTAAACTTCCACAGCTTCATGCTTGAGGCTATTTGCTTCCAGACTTTGGGGAATGCGCGATCGCCATTGTACTATGGCATCACTGAGAAAGCTTGCCGGTAGTTCTTCTGTTCCAACTTCTAATAAAAACGCAGGCATAGGACTCTGTTTTCAACTTCGCGTAGCTCAACTTTAGCAGTCAATCCCAATAGTGTACCCTGCCAGAACCCTGAGGGATGCCATGCCTAGCCGTTTCAGCTAGAATTGTTACAAGAGTGACAAACTTGGTTGAGACTCCACACCCCTGGTATCAAATGAGGGGCATAGACTTGACTTTAGCAGCAGTATAGCTATTTTACTCAATCTCATTGGCTGTGTTTTATCAAATTTACTCTCTCAGGAGAATATTTTTATTTCTAATTTTTTGTTGGGAAATATAAAGACAAAACATTGATGCTTTGCTGGCGACGATCAACCGAATCTTCTCAGGGATATTGGTGCATAACTAAGTCTAAATAAAATTTGAGTACCACAAGCATAAACAAGCATAAATATTACATAAAGAGATTTTAAAGTTTTGAATAATCTAAGTAAAATTTCTCATTGAGAACCATAAATATTGAATATAATGTTACAGTAGCCAAACAAAACTTAAGAGCAAGGAGTTATAATTCGACTATTGATATCATCGTTGTTACCACTAGGTAAACTTAATACTAGGACTCACGCACCATACAAGTTAACCCTCATCTGTGGTAATGGAACTCTGTTATTTCATGCTGTTGGTAAAAGCCCAAAGATAGGTAGCAATAGCTATATTGGAAAAATCAACCTTTAATGCCTGAAAAATCCCATACCATACGTGTTTTGTTCTGTCAATAGATAAATCATAAGTACTAAACCGTGTTTTTAGTGTGTTCTTAATCACTAAAATTGAATAAAAATACAGGCTGGGGATAAATCATCAGTGTTTAAAGCAACTGATACAAGAGAATAATAACTTAGTAAGAAAAAATACTAGACTTGCCTGATGTTAGGAATTAATCTGACAATTTCGGGCAGACTTCAGGAATTCACAAACTCATGCACATTCTGATTTATTCCTACAACTATCATCCAGAGCCGATTGGTATTGCTCCCTTAATGACTGAACTAGCAGAAGGATTCGTAGAGCGAGGACATAAAGTACGGGTGATTACAGGAATGCCTAACTATCCTGAGCGCGAAATTTACGAAGGTTATCGGGGCAAGTGGTACGTTACTGAAGAAAAAAATGGTGTTACCATCCAGCGAAGTTATCTGCGAATTAAGTCTAAACCCAACCTCATAGACAGGTTGTTACTTGAATTAAGTTTTGTCTTAAGTAGCTTGCCCCAAGCCCTCAAAGGCGAGCGTCCAGATGTAATTATTTTAACTACTCCTCCTTTACTAGTTACTTTGCCTGCAACCCTACTTGGTTGGTTATACAACTGCCCAGTAGTGCTAAATTTGCAAGATATTCTCCCAGAAGCTGCTGTGCGCGTCGGCTTGCTAAAAAACAAATTGATGATTCGCGGCCTGGCGGCTTTAGAAAAATTTGCCTATCGGACTGCACGCAGTATCAGCGTAATCACAGAAAGCTTTAGTGATAATTTAGTGAGCAAGGGAGTGCCTGTTAAGAAAATTGTTTGCATTCCGAATTGGGTAAATGTGAATTTTATCCGCCCCTTACCAAAGAAGAGCAACCCTTGGATATCTACCCATCAATTGCATGACAAATTTGTGGTACTCTACTCCGGTAATATTGCCCTAACGCAAGGATTAGAGACAGTAATCGCAGCAGCAGCTCGCTTGCGTGACATCAGAGAAATTGCTTTTGTCATTGCTGGCGAATCAACAGCTTTGACAAGATTGCAAAATTATTGTCTGTCTTGTGGAGCAGATAATGTTTTGCTGCTACCATTGCAACCACGAGAAGAACTACCCCAAATGCTAGCGGCGGCTGATGTGGGGTTGGTTGTGCAGAAGTGCAATATAATTTCTTTTAATATGCCTTCTAAGTTGCCTCTGCTGCTTGCAAGTGGTTGCGCGATTGTGGGTTCAGTTCCCGCCACTGGCACAGCTGCAAAAGCCATCAATGAGAGTGGGGGCGGCTTAGTTGTCAAGCCAGAATCACCAGCAGCTTTAGCGGAGGCAGTGCTAGATTTATATCATAATCCCGTGCTAGCGGCACAGCTAGGTAAGAAAGGGAGACAATTTGCTCTAGAACGCTATTCTTTGGAGCAAGCGCTGGATCATTATGAAGAGCTATTTTCTCAGATTATTACCAAGCGATCGCCTATTTGTCAGTCACAATTGAGAGCCAAAGAATCAGTGGAGTCAGCTATAGACCTTTAAACATTGGGTATGGGGATTGGTTCTATGAATACCAGCTTTTTATCTGACTTTCTGGCGAGAAAAATTCTGGGTGGCATTGGTGTAGAAAACAATCTAGACTGGCGTTATGTTTGGTATGGACTTGATCAAGTGATCCGCTTTGGTGCTAGGGCAGATCAATTAGAATTTGAGGCGTTGCTGATTGAGAATATGAATTTGTTTCGCGCAGAGGCGCAAAGGCTCAAAGGTACGAAGAAAAAGAAGGGTAATTTTGGCATTTCATACTTTGATTCAGCAACGCCGAATTTGATATGGGTACTTGGTCGGATGGCCAAGGTGTGCAGCCGATTACGGTTTATTTGCCATAACCACCTTTAATTTGATGCTGGGGAATTTCTCCCGATGCTTGGTTTACCACGCCTTTTTCTCACGATGAGTGGAATCTGCTGCAAATGGAGCGGATTAGACAGTTAGAGCAAAGTGCAAAAGATTGATTGCTGGGTTGTATTCTTCTAAGGTAAATGCAACATTCTTGCATTCTCTTAAAAATCTGTTACATTACGTTACAGACAGTTGCAACTGTCATAACGCAATACATTGGAGTTTTACTTATGTCAGGTTTCAAAAATCCTGCGCCTTCTCCTTCTACTTCAGAAGATCCAAATGCTTTGCGTTGGGGATTTACTCCTCAGAGCGAAAATTGGAACGGCCGTTTTGCAATGCTTGGTTTTCTCTCTGTGGCTTTGATTGAATTTTTCTCTGGCCAAGGATTTCTGCATTTCTGGGGCATCCTCTAAATTGGTGTAGGAGTTTTCGCCTACATTAAGATCCCTCCTAGCCAAGATAGGTTAGGGGGATAACCTAGGGTTGAGATTAGTTTTTCAGCAATCTTAAACCGCTGAGGGTAACTAACACAGTTGAGCCTTCATGGCCAATGACGCCGATGGGGAGGTTGATATTCCCTAAAAAGTTACCAATCAATAGTAAAATAATGAAGGCAAGAGCTACGGCGATATTCTGTTTTACTATATTGTGCGATCGCCTGCCCAAATGAATCGCCACCGCAATTTTTTCTAACTTGTCTGCCATCAATACTATATCTGCTGTTTCTAAAGCCACATCACTACCAGCGCCACCCATGGCAATACCTACATTCGCTTGAGCTAAAGCAGGAGCATCATTAATCCCATCCCCCACCATTGCTACAGTTTGATATTGTTTCTGGAGACTGCGAATTACATCTAGCTTATCTTCTGGCAAAAGCTCTGCATACACCCGCTCAATCCCCACTGTTTGGGCGACACTGTGGGCGGTTCGCTGGTTATCGCCAGTTAACATGACAATTTCTGCAACTCCCAGTTTCCGCAACCGGGTAATAGTTGCAGCGGCTTCTGCTCTTACTTGATCGGCAGCAGCAATTAATCCGATTACTGTTTCTGCTTGCGCTACCCAAACGACGGTTTTACCTTCTTTTTGCAAAGATTCCGCCATTTCCTGTAATTTATCTGGTAAATTGCCAACATAGCCCTGCACAAAATTGGCATTTCCAACAATGATCTTTTGTTCCAGAGCCATCCCCACAATACCTTGTCCTGGGATAGCTTGCACCTCAACAGTATGTACCCAATCTAAATTACCAGCCGCTTCGACAATTGCCTTACCGATGGGATGTTCAGAAGATGATTCCACAGATGCAGCGGATTTTAAGACATCTGCTGCGGTGAACTCATCAGCAGCAATCACTTGACACACCTGCACCTGTCCTGTTGTTAGGGTACCAGTTTTATCAAATGCGATCGCTCTGACTCTGCCAATCTTCTCCAACTGGGCACCATTTTTAAACAAAATTCCCTGTCTAGCACCATTAGCAATTCCCGACAGCAAAGTGGGCATAATAGCCGCCATTAAAGCACAGGGAGATGCTACCACCAAAAAAGTTAGCGATCGATAAATCGTTATTTCCCAATTCCAACCCAAGATAAACGGCGGTAAAATTGCCAGCAATATCCCAGCAATCACAATTACCCGCGCATAACCCCGTTCAAATTTCTCGATAAACTCTTGAGAAGGTGGTGCTTCAGTTTGCGCCTGTTCCACCAAACGAATTACCCGTTGGATTAAACTGCTTTCAGCCGGTTTGTGTACCTTCAACTTTAAAGCACCATAACCATTAATTGTGCCAGCAAAAACTTCCTCCCCCACAGTCTTTTCTACAGGTAAAGATTCCCCTGTAATAGCCCCTTGATTCAGAGCGCTGTAACCTGACACAATCAAACCATCAGTAGGAATTATCTCACCTGGTTTAACAAGAATTTCATCCCCCACCTGTAGCTGAGAGATAGGAACTTCCTCTTCTCTTCCCTGACGCAAAACCCGCGCCGTGTCAGATGTCAGTTTCATCAAACTGCGGATACTGCGTTCAGTGCTACGCATAGCGTAACCTTCCAAAGCGCCGCTAATGGCAAAGATGAGAATCAAAATTGCCCCATCAATAATTAGATGGTATTCCCGTTTCCATAATCCCAAACTAGCAGCACCTAAAGCCGCCACTATCATCAGCAAATCTACATCTAGTTCTTTTTCTTTAAAAAGGGTGGTTAGTCCCTCACGGGCGCTTTCATAGCCACCGATGACATAGGCAGCAGGTAACAGCAGCAGGGCTAATCCCAACCAGCCGAGATGCAAAGAGAACCAGCCGAGAAATAGTAGCAAGCCGCAAACTAAGGCGGCGAAGGCGTCGGCGTGTTCTTTGGTGAATTGGTTTAAACGCTGGGGGTAGAGCATTATGGGTTGCATTAACAAGGAGTGCTCTTACTCTAAACCTTGACATTAATGTCAATGTCAAGGCTTATAATGATTTTGAAACGCAAAGGGACGCTGAGGGAAGCGCAGAGGTACGCGGAGTAAAATCTTATTTTGGGTTGCTCAAGAATGAGGCAAGTACAGCAATTTGCTGTAAGATATGACACTGTGTTAGGAGAATAAATCAAAGAATACCGCAAACAAGTAAATTATTTATCTGTCGGTTTGGTTGTTTTGATTGATGCGGATAAAAAAAACAGTTGAGGAAAGGTTGAAACAATTAGATGTCGCACTGACAGCAGATTCTCAAGAAATTTGTAAGCCTGATGAAAGAATAGCAATCTTTGTGCCGAAAAGAAACATTGAAACTTGGATACATTACTTACAGGGAGAAACTGTTAACGAAACAGATGCTTATACTAAATTCCGCAAAAATGAGGCAATTTGCAAACCCGGTGTTGAACAATTAGTAACCCAGTGTTCTCAAGGAAATTTAGATGAAAATGTACCGCCATCTCTTCAGGCTGCTTGCGGTGAATTACAAAGACTTTTACCGCTATTAGATAGAATATGAATGCTGGTTTAACTATTAAAGAACTTACAGTTGTAGTCGATAGTCGCATTAACCAGAGTACGATTCCTCTTTTCACTCCAAGGCTTGGGGGAATTATATCTGTGTCAACCTGGCGGAAAATTGGTATAAAATATAAACCGAACGCAAAAAGAAATTTTTTCTAAAATACACACCAATGCTAGCAAAGAAAGTCAGCAGTCGTATTTCCCAGTTACCTTTTAATTCTCCTTGGTTTACTATATCTATTTTTGCATTTCTCGGTTTAATAGGCATTCTCAATCATTCGATGTGGAGAGATGAACTAAATCCCTGGCTGATTGTTAGAGATAGTGAATCTTTTGCAGGTTTACTGGCAAATATTCATTATGAAGGACATCCTGTTCTGTGGTATTTTTCTTTGGCACTGCTGAGAAGAATTGCAGATACACCTATTATTATGCAACTATTTCATTTAGGGATTGCAACCGGTTCTGTGGCTATTTTTTGGTTATACAGTCCCTTTAATTATAGACAAAAGTTACTTTTTAGTTTCGGCTTTTTTCCTTTTTCTGAATATCTGCTGATTTCTCGCAACTATGCTTTTAGTATGTTGTTTATTTTTGCTTTTTTGGCAGTTTTTCAAACTAGAGGAAAGACTTATTTATATTTAGCGATTTTCTTGGGATTATTGGCAAATAGTAATGCTTATGGGTTATTTGTATCATTTGCCTTGTTATTAACTTTGTTGGTGGAATTTTGGTTTGATATTGAACAACGAAACCAGTATTTGATTAAAAGTAAAAAATACGATTCCTTTTTAAGTATTGTAATTATTTTATTTTCTTATCTTTTAGCTATCTATATTATTACTCCTCCCGCTGATAGTTATCTTCATGGTGGGTTAAGCAATGGATGGTTGCTGCAATTAGATATGCGCCATTTGTTGAAAAGTATAGGCAGATTATTTGGTGGTTATTTTTTAATAATACCCACATCTAAAAGATGGCTGGATTTAATTATATGTGCCTCAATCGCCTTATTCATGGTGGGTTTAACCTTAATTAAGTTATGGAAAAAGCCTTTCGCACTCTTTTTTTATATCATAGTAAATTCTGGAATACTGGCATTTTCCTACTTTAGATTTATCGGTAGTACTCGACATTATGGGCATTTTTATTTAGTTCTTTTAGCAGCGTTATGGTTAGGAAGTTATTATCAAGAATCTAAGATTTTGATTAACAACAAATTCTCTCTACCAGAAAAATTAATCAAAGTTGTTAATCAATGGCATCATTTTACCTTAATGATAATTTTATTTATCCATTTTTGCGGTGGAATTTACTATTTTTCTAAAGACTTAGTTGTACCATTTTCTAGTAGTCGAGAAACGGTTGATTACATTCAGCAACACAAGTTAGAAAATGAATTTATTGTTGCCAGTCGCGATGCGAATATGGCAGGAATATCAGGTTATCTGAATCGAAAACTTTACTATCCTGAACGGCAAGGCATGGGAAGTTTCACCCTTTTTAAAAAAGGACGCCAAGGTGTGGAACAAGATGAGGTTCTCAGACAGATTAGTTTGCTTTTGAAAAATCAAGCAGACAGAAAGAGAATTCTGATGATTTTACATAACCAACTCAAGTTAAGCCGCAAAGATTTGAAGATTATGCCGATCAAGAATTTTGAGAGGGGATGGGTGGATTCTGAACGATTTTATCTTTATTGGGTGATGGAGAATTAAACATGACTTATACAACTGATTAGTAGGGTGCGTCAGACTCGATAATTCGTTAAAAATCAACAGATTTTCGACATCTGACGCACCCTACAATCTTACATTGAGTGTGAAATTGTAATATTTACATAAATCCTATTAAAGTAATATGCTGCCGATGAATGCAGGTTGCTTAACTATCAAAGAACTGACTGATGCGGTAGGTGGTGGTATGACACCGCGGATGGTAAGGCATTATCATCAATTGGGGCTGATACCGCAACCGATGCGATCGCCTAGTAATTATCGCCTATACACTCAAAAGGATGTCATCCGCTTACAGCGCATTGTGGCACTGAAGCAGCAAGGGTTTCAACTCAACCACATCCGTCACATTTTGGAAGTGGAACCGGAAGCAGACACCAATAACAACCTGATGGTGCTGCTTCAACAACAATATCGGGCGGTGATGCAACAAATTTCTCAACTACGACAAACAGCAGCAGCCTTAGAGGGTTTACTGGGGCGAGATCAGCATTGTCAAATTATGCAAGCTGAAGTTTTAGCCCAACTTAAGTTATTAGAAGTAGACACCCAAGCCGGATTGGGGGGACTAGAAAAACTGTGGCGTGGTTTGGATGCAGAGGTTCATACCCACTCAGAAGTGTTTCCCGAATCGTTGCAGCGCTTGCTACCTGATTTATCTGAACGTTCGGAAATTGAACAACACCTCATCTCTCAGTTAGTTTTAGCTTGTGGTGATGTGAGTTTAGTATCTTTTGTGAGATTGAGTAGAAATGCTATCGCCGCTAGTCGTCAATGCCTCAAGTCAGGCTGTGAGATTATTGTCGATATCCCCGCAGTTGCAGCCACCTTAGATCAAACCCGATTAATTAACTTGGGCTGTCGGGTGACAACATTAATTGATAACTCCCACATTACCACTGCCGCAGAGGCAGAAGAGTCCTTTTGGCAAAATCAGCAATGGCGTGATAAATTGCTGCAAATAACTCCGGGTAGTTTGCTGGTGGTTGGTTATGCTCCCTCAGTGCTGCTAACAGCCTGTACAGCCCTAGAAAACCAGAAAATTCAGCCTGCATTAGTAATTGGTATGCCCATTGGCTTTAGTCATGCACCCGCAGCCAAGCGACAACTGATGCAACAAGATGTGGCTTTTATCACTATTGAAGGGACTTTAGGCGGAGGCTTGTTAGCGGCTACTGCTCTAAATGCCTTGGTGGAATCACTGATTGAGAAGCCAGATTGTCATTGTTATCTGAAGGATGCCTTTAGGTAAAAGTTATTGGGGGTTTTTATCAAAAATCGCGGCAATTTAGGACTTTGTTAAAAAATATTGAATTTGTGATAAATAGCAACTTTTAGCAATTGAATAATTTATACTGTGGCGACAAGCTATCAACAGGGTATAAGTTGCACAGTCAACAACTCAATAATTTTTCCTAAATGATGCTTAATCAACAAAGTATAGATTATCATGTTTTCAATGCGGAGATAATTTTAATTAACTGGCAGAATATCGAGTCCTAACTCTAGAATCAAATCTAAAAATCTATCGCTTAAACTCAGCAATAGATTGAGGAAAATTCCCTCTAATCCTGGTTAAAACCCTAATTTAAAGGAATTTAAAACAATTAACACTCCATAAACATTGCTCGTAGACAAGCTAGAATTAGACGAAGTATAGATTTATATAAGTATAGTCAGTAACTGAGAAGAAAGAGAACAAGGATGTATAATTAGCGCGTCTCCTCCATAAATAAAAAGATAACCTTTAAGACTGGTCAGATTTCTGTTTCCAATCCGTTGATAAGGGGCATATGTGGCAACAAGAAAAAAAAGATAGGGCGATTGTCAATCTGGCATTATGGCTGGCCTTAGCTACCGCCCCAATGACAGCAACTTTATTGATGTCAGCACCCATGCTGGCAGAGACGGCAACTGATGATCCCACTTTCCCGCTGCCGCAAACAGTGGACAATGGAACTACAGTGCGGATTGATGGTTCAAGTAGCTTGGCGGCAATCAACCAAGGGCTAAAAGAAAATTTTGAGAAAGAGTTTTCAGGCACAAAGGTTGAAGTTGGAGTTAACGGTACGGATGCTGCCCTAAAAGCTTTGCTAGATGGCAATATTGATGTAGCCGCGATTCCTCGTGGACTGACCCCAGCAGAAAAGGCACAAGGTCTAGAGCAAGTCCCCTTGTATCAAGAAAAGATTGCGATCGTAGTGAGTACGGAGAATCCTTTTCAAGGCAGTTTGACTAGTAAGCAATTTGCTAGGATTTTCCGGGGGGAAATTACGGATTGGTCGAAACTAGGAGGGCCTAGGGGTAAGATTCGGTTAATTGATCGCCCAGCAACCAGCGATACCCGCAACGCGTTGCGCGATTATCCAGCCTTCAAGACTGCTGAATTTGCCACAGGCTCTAATGCTACCCAACTAGTTGAGGACAACACCGCAGAACTGATTAAACAACTAGGCAAAGACGGCATCACCTATGCGATGGCTAATCAGGTGTCGAAACTGCAAGATGTGCGAGTTCTGCAATTACAACAAATGTCGCCAGATGATCCCAAATATCCCTTCTCCCAGTATTTGGTTTATGTTTACAAGCAAAATCCCAGCCCAAGCGTAGGGGGTTTTCTCGGTTTTACCCTTGCACCACCAGGAAAGAAAGCGATAGAAGAAGCTAGAGCAGCTGAAGCATCTGCGATCGCCTCAAGTGTATTGCAAAAATTCACCACAGCAAATCAGCCTACCTCACCAACTGAGACTGCACCTGTTGCAACTGCTTCGCCAATTGAGGCTTTACCAGGGGTGACTGTTTCACCAACTGAGACTGCACCTGTTGCAACTAATAGAGAGCAGCTTAGGCTGCCTGCGGAAAACAACTCAGTTGTAGAAAGGGATACACCCTTGTGGTTGCTGTTACCTTTATTTGTTGTTTCTATAGGTGGAATCTTACTCTGGTGGTTCCTCAAAAGACGCCCATTATCAGATGGGGAAACAGATAGTCTAGCGGAATCAACTTCTAGTCCTTCCATCGCGGCGACTGATGACCCCAGCATTGCTTTCCCCCTTAACAACGGCAACGGTACCCAAACAAACGGCAAGTCTCATCTGACTGAAGACACAAACTCAACCGTATCCAACGTCATAGAAGATATCACCGCAAATAAAGCTGCTACTGCAAAAGGTGGTACAAGCATCTTGTCTGCCTTTGCTGCCAAAAGTTCACATACTGCAGTGACTAATACAGCAACAGTTAGTAGTACTGCTGAGATAATTTCTCTAGATTCTGGCGAAGTGGCATGGGATATAGAAGCACCCGTGGCTGTTGTAAATACTTCATATCCCCAAATGCCAAATATTTCAGAGTTGGCAGCCGATACGAAACCAGCAACAAATGAGGAAACAGATTCGCTTCCCGAATTACCGGATATAGAAACAGATTCTTTTTCTGAATTGCTCGAAATGCCAGAAGAGGCATTAAATCTGGAACTAGCAACAGCACCAGAAACAGATTCTCTTTCTGAATTACTAGAAATACCAGAAGAGGCATTAAATCTGGAACTAGCAACAGAATCAGAACCAGAAACAGATTCTTTTTCTGAATTACTAGAAATGCCAGAAGAGGCATTAAATCTGGAACTAGCAACAGCACCAGAAGCAGATTCTTTTTCTGAATTGCTCGAAATGCCAGAAGAGGCATTAAATCTGGAACTAGCAACAGCACCAGAAACAGATTCTTTTTCTGAATTACTAGAAATGCCAGAAGAGGCATTAAATCTGGAACTAGCAACAGCACCAGAAACAGATTCTTTTTCTGAATTGCTCGAAATGCCAGAAGAGGCATTAAATCTGGAACTAGCAACAGCACCAGAAACAGATTCTTTTTCTGAATTACTAGAAATACCAGAAGAGGCATTAAATCTGGAACTAGCAACAGCACCAGAAACAGATTCTTTTTCTGAATTACTAGAAATACCAGAAGAGGCATTAAATCTGGAACTAGCAACAGCACCAGAAACAGATTCTTTTTCTGAATTACTAGAAATACCAGAAGAGGCATTAAATCTGGAACTAGCAACAGCACCAGAAACAGATTCTTTTTCTGAATTACTAGAAATACCAGAAGAGGCATTAAATCTGGAACTAGCAACAGCACCAGAAACAGATTCTTTTTCTGAATTACTAGAAATGTCAGAAGAGGCATTAAATCTGGAACTAGCAACAGAAACAGAAACAGAAACAGATTCTTTTTCTGAATTACTAGAAATGTCAGAAGAGGCATTAAATCTGGAACTAGCAACAGCACCAGAAACAGATTCTGCTTCTGAATTGCTAGAAATGCCAGAAGAGGCATTAAATGTGATAGCAGATGAAGCTGAACCCACTGCCAATTTGACAGAGAAAATATCTCAGGTATTGCCTACTCCAGAGGACAATATCGCCAAAACAGTGTCTAAAGTTTCGGAAGTAACAGCTGAAGATGTAGCCTTAGCAGCAGGTACAAGCATTGGAACTTGGGCTACTGGTTATGAATTGAAAAACAATCTAGACTCAGAGGCAGAGGGGCAAACTAATACTGAAGAATTTGCTAATTTGTCAGATGCAAATAATGTTAGTAGCCGTGTTGTCCTCACACCCCGCACTCCCAAGTGGGCTTATGTTTCTTGGTATGTTTCCGAGACTCAGAAGAAAGCACTACGACAACAGGGCGACTCCTTATTAGCAGTGCGACTGTATGATGTTACTGATATTGACTTGAGTTATCAGAGTCCCCATCTAATACAGCAGTATGAATGTGAGGAAGCGACACATGATCGCTATGTAGCAATTCCCGCAGGCGATCGCGACTACATGATTGAAATTGGTTATGCTACTAAAGGCGATCGCTGGTTACCCATAGCTCGTTCAGTGACTGTTCGCATCTTCACCCGTCCCCATACAGATTTCTGGTTTGTCGCCGATACTGAGTTAATTATTCACGGAGCAACAGAACCAGATGCCAAAGTGAGCATTGATGGTCATCCCATTAAACTCAAGCAAGATGGTACTTTTCACTTGCGTATCCCCTTCTCAGACAAATTAATTGACTATCTCATAACAGCATCTGCTGCTAATGGGAAACAGACTAAAACTATCCATAAGAAGTACTCTCAAGACACTTCAGATAGTTAAAATCTCTTTCCTAGGGGCATAATTGCGCTGTAAGGGTTTACGCAAAACTAGACGATGTAGGGACAATTCATCAATTGCCCCTACGCCAATAAAGCGCAACCTCACATAGAATTGGTATTACAAATTACATACAACATTTAATTCCTTTGGGTTACTTCCACATAAATATGCTCTAATCGCACAGGCTGACGGGAAATAGAATCAATTACAATTCCTTCAAACCGGGAAATAATTTCCTTTAATTCCAGAGGTTCTGATAGCCAAAAAGCCAAATCGCTACCATAACGCCGGGGTGTAAAACCATATTCTTTTGCTCTAGCGATGGCTAATTCCTCTTCTCCAGTCTGTACTACGACAATTTCTTGAGCAGGAATCAAAGTGCGTAACTCGGCTAAACTACCTTCAGCCAAAATTTGACCATTTTTCAAAATGCCAATTTTCTGGCAAAGACGTTCTGCTTCATCTAATAAATGAGTAGTTAATAAAATTGTAATTCCCTGTTGTTTTAGTTGCCGAATTAACTCCCAAATTTCATATCTTGCCTCAATATCTAACCCCGTCGTCGGCTCATCTAAAATCACTAACTTTGGCTGATGTACCAAAGCAACTGCAATATTCAAACGCCGTTGCATCCCACCACTGAGAGTTTCTACTGGACTTTTTGCTCTGTCTAATAAATTGACAGATGCTAGTGTTTGTTTTACTTGTTTTTCGCGTATTTCTCGATTTAAACCGTAAATATCAGCAAAAAATCTGAGATTTTCTTCACAGGAAAGAGTTTTATACAGTAAATTTTCTTGAGTAGCAATACCAATTAATTTTTTTGTTGCTTCCGAAATAGGCTGATCATTAATCGTAATATCACCACTGTCAGCCTTGAGTAAATTACAAATAATATTTATTGTTGTTGTCTTGCCAGCACCATTTGCACCTAGTAAACCATAAATTTCTCCAGAGTCGATATGTAGTGTCAAATCTTGGAGAACTTTTCTTTTTCCGTAAGACTTATTTAATTTTTTAATTTTGAGCATAATTCAATTTTGACTTCACAGCCTTTTCTCTACCATCAACATCCGCCGATAAGATAACCACCCACCGACTACCATCACCATAGCAAACACTAATAAAAAAACAAAACGAGATGTAATTTTACTAATTTCTTCCCCCCTAGCTGAAACTGCTAAGAGAGCTTCATTCATGTGATAAATTGGGTTATATTTAGCAATTTCCAATAGTGTTGGAGGAAACAATGAAGTAGGCAAAAATGCCCCACCAAGAATTAATAAAGGCACTCCAAAAGCTGCTATTAAAGCATTAACATCTTCGGTACGACGGGCTAATTGTGTACCAAAAATAAAGCCTAAACCAACATAAGCAATAATGCTCAAGAAAATAATTGTGATTCCTAAGAAAATAGAACCTTTAAATGTAGCACCCCAAAAGGCAGCAACAGTATAAACCAAAAGTGTTTGTCCAATGCCAATGCAACTATGAGCGAGAAAAATTCCCAAAAAATAGGATAGACCACTCAAGGGAGAAATAAACAAACGTTTGAGGGTTTGCTGTTCTCTTTCTGCAACTACAGTGGCTACACTACCACCCAAACAGCTAAAAAAAAGTGCCGCCCCCACCAAGGTTGAAGGTGCAGCATTTTCAAAAGCAACAGCCATTGATAGTTTTGCCCCTTCTGCCAAAATAAATCCGTTGATAATCAATATTGAGATGGGGAAAATACTCCAAAAAATGAGGCTGCGTCTGCGGCGCAATAGTTCAATTAAGATGCGCTTGGTTACAGCTATAGTTTCACGATAATATTTCATCTTAAACAGTTAATTTAGTAGTATTTGAATCAATTATCTTCATCATCATTAGTAATTAGGGGTAGTTTAGCGGGTTTAGCTTGTGTATATCAATTGATTCAGCGGGGATTTAATCTAGTAATTCCAGGAAAATCCAACCACAGAAGCACCAGGGTGCAAGCAATCGGTAAAATAGGTGTGTTCGCAATTCAAACCTTATGCCCACAACATCTGATTTCCTTCAATATACCCAATGGTCAGGGATTGCCACCTTGATATTTGCTGCCGTGACAATCCTAGCCTTTATTGTCAAATGGGGCTTTCGCTTTCGGCTGGTGGGTACAACTGGCTTTATGCTGGTGTTGACGGGAGGTTTATTTGCACTCTCGTTAATGCCTTTGAGTCGGACTGTCATTCCCGGTGCCGTGAAGTATACTCTAGTTTATGACAACGGCTCAACCCAAACGGTTATTGCCACTTCACCCCAGATTTCCCCCACACAGTTAGAAGCCACCTTGCGTCAAGCTGCCAGTAACCTTTACTCTTATGGTCGCTTAGGTTCACGGAACAACAATCAACTGATAGTTCGCGCCCGTACCATTGTCCACCCCAAAGCAGGGGTTTCTGTACCAGTTTACTTGGGTCAGGTGAGGCGATCGCTAGCAAGTCGTGAAGATACCGCAATGGATGTGGAAGTATACCTAGACAAATTCGCCGAATTGCCACCGGCAGCTTAAGAGGTTTGGGAAGGAGGACTTGGAGCAATTAAAGATTTAACTCTCTGTCCATCTTCCCATCTTCCTTGTCACCCAGAACTTACTATGCATCAGAATAACAAGGCTTTTTTTGTCATTTACTATACAAAAAAGGTTATACTAAGATTAAGATATGAGAACTTATAGTATTCTGCTAACAGCTAATGGTGACTGAGTAACTTATCGGTTCCTAGGGGGAATTAGTCCTAATCCGCTAAATCCTCAATTTTTAATCACCAATTCTCAGAAACTTTTCGGAGAGAATCTGAGAATGGTAATGTTATTTAGTTATACAGTGATTCCAAACTTTGGGACTTCGGAAATTAAGGCTAATGGGCATGATAGGCTCAAGCCACGCTGTCAAAGTGCTGAACCAGTCGGCAAAATGCTTTTACGGCGCGGCAATCAGAATCCTGGAGAGCCACAAGTCTATCTAAATTTGATTAAGAAATATCAAGGTTTTGGCAAAATAGTTGTTATGCCTAATCAATTTTCTACTCAAACTTTGTCTACTCAAACCCCTAGTTCATTATTTACGCTCTTAGTTGCTCCGGCAAAAGTTATCCGTGGCGCCAGCGTGTTGCAGGCAGCTGCGGAAGAGATCGCCTATTTGGGAAGTCGTCCCTTAATTGTGACAGGCAACTATACTTTGTCCCTCAGTCAACAGAGTTTACAACCGATTTTAGAAGGGCAACTGTTGGATATTGCCCAAGCTTCCTATGGTGCAGATTGCTGTGAAGCCAGTCTGAAATCCTTACGCCAGGCGGCACAAGAACATAAAGCTGATGTAATTATTGGTGTTGGTGGTGGCAAAGCACTGGATACAGCGAAGTTAGTCGCCCAACAGTTGCAGTTACCCGTGGTGACAATTCCCACCTCTGCATCTACCTGTGCGGCTTGGAGTGCCCTGTCGAATGTGTATTCAGAGGCGGGGGCGTTTCTCTATGATGTCGCCCTGTCGCGCTGTCCCGATTTACTGATTCTCGATTATGACTTGATCCAAACTGCACCGCAACGTACCTTAGTGGCAGGTATCGGCGATGCGATCGCCAAATGGTACGAAGCCTCAGTTAGCAGCGGACACTTACAACAAGCCTTAATCATTGCCGCTGTTCAACAAGCGCGAGTCTTGCGGGATATCTTATTACAAAAGTCTGCCACAGCCTTGCAAGAACCAGGCAGCGAGGTTTGGCGAGAAGTGGTAGATGCTACTGTCCTCCTCGCTGGCGTCATCGGTGGATTAGGCGGGGCCCAATGTCGCACTGTTGCCGCTCATGCCGTGCATAATGGTTTAACTCATATTTCTGGGCATGGCAGCATTCACGGCGAAAAAGTCGCTTATGGAATTTTAGTGCAACTACGTTTAGAAGAAATGGTGCAGGGTAATCAACTAGCTGGGACATCCCGGCAACAATTGTTAAAATTCTACGCAGAGATTGGACTGCCGCAAAAATTAGGGGATTTGGGATTGGGCAATATCACCCTGAGTGAGTTGCAAACATCTGCCGAAATTGCCCTTGCTCCTAATTCTGACATCCATCGACTACCTTTTAAAGTGGCATCAGAACAGTTAATGGCGGCGATGGTTTCCACCACTGCACCAATAGAGAATCGAGACGGAATTAATAGAGTTTCTAACAGGGTAATGAGTGACGAGGTGACAGAATGAGTTTGAATTGGATTACACCCGCCGAACGCATCCAACAGCTGCCGCCTTACGTCTTTGCCCGTCTCGATGAACTGAAGGCAAAAGCACGGGAACAAGGGCTAGATTTAATAGATTTGGGGATGGGAAACCCTGATGGCGCCACACCGCAACCGGTGGTAGATGCAGCAATCGCCGCTTTGCAAGATCCTGCTAATCATGGTTATCCGCCTTTTGAAGGTACTGCCAGTTTCCGCCGTGCTATTACTAACTGGTATAATCGCCGTTATGGTGTGATTCTCGATCCTGATAGTGAGGCTTTGCCCCTACTTGGTTCTAAAGAAGGATTAACTCATTTAGCGATCGCCTATATCAACCCCGGTGATCTGATTCTCGTTCCTTCTCCCGCTTATCCGGCACATTTTCGCGGCCCGGTAATCGCTGGGGGAGAAGTCTACAGCTTAATTCTCAAAGAAGAAAATGGCTGGTTAATAGATTTAGCTGCCATTCCCGACGAAGTAGCCCAAAAAGCCAAAATCCTCTATTTCAATTATCCCAGCAATCCCACCGCAGCCACCGCCCCCCGCGAATTCTTTGAAGAAATCGTCGCCTTCGCCCGCAAACATGAAATTCTCTTAGTACATGACTTGTGTTACGCCGAGTTGGCTTTTGATGGTTATCAACCCACCAGCTTGCTAGAAATTCCCGGTGCCAAAGATATTGGCGTCGAGTTTCACACCTTATCTAAAACCTACAACATGGCAGGTTGGCGCGTCGGATTTGTGGTGGGTAATCGCCATGTAATTCAAGGTTTGCGGACATTAAAAACCAACTTGGACTATGGCATTTTTGCCGCTTTGCAAACTGCCGCAGAAACCGCCTTGCAACTACCAGATATGTATTTGCATCAAGTACAACAACGCTACCGCACCCGTCGAGATTTTCTGATTGAGGGTTTAGGTAAATTGGGTTGGGATGTGCCCAAAACTAAAGCTACAATGTATCTTTGGGTAAAGTGTCCCGTGGGGATGGGTTCCACAGATTTTGCCCTGCAAGTATTACAGCAAACTGGCGTTGTTTTAACCCCTGGGAATGCCTTTGGCGCTGCTGGTGAGGGTTATGTGCGGATAAGTTTGATTGCAGATTGCGATCGCTTGGGCGAAGCCTTAGCTAGATTTAAAGAAGCCGGTATCCGCTATCAACCA
Source organism: Cylindrospermum sp. FACHB-282 (assembly GCF_014697195.1). Taxonomy (GTDB): domain Bacteria; phylum Cyanobacteriota; class Cyanobacteriia; order Cyanobacteriales; family Nostocaceae; genus Cylindrospermum. The sequence goes on from NZ_JACJRJ010000012.1 coordinate 98,460, forward strand.
GAAGCCGTCGTCGCTGCTTCCGAATTAGGAGTGTAATGCGCGGTTTTCAAATTCTTTAAGTCCCCGCTTAAAGAATCTGAATTTAACTATTATCTTGCTGGTTTAACCAAGTTACTAAATCAGCAACTTCTGAAATATTAAACAACGCAGCACCTAAATTTTCTAGCTGTTCAACAGATAAAACTTTTATTCTCTCAACTATCAAGGAATCAAGTTCTCCAAAACGTTGATTAAGTAGACGCAGACAAAATTTAACTGCTCCTTTTTGTTCTCCTTTTCCTTCTCCTTTTTGCAAAATATCCTGATAAATTACTGATTCTTGCATAATATCCTCGCTTATAAATTAGCTTGGGTTGAAAACTCAACCCAAAAATCACTATTTATCATTATCTTGCTGATTTAACCAAGTTACTAAATCAGCCGTTTCTGAGATATTGAACAACGCAGCACCTAAACCTTCTAGCTTCTCAACAGATAAAACTCTTACTCTCTCAACTAGGGATGAATCAAGTTTTCCAAAACGTTGATTAAGTAGACGCATACAAAATGAAAAAGCTTCTTGTTGTTTTCCCTTCTGCAAAATATCCTGATAAATTACTGACTCTTTCATAATATCCTCGCTTAACAATTGACGAATAAAGTTTTTCTCGAACCGCAAACCTGCTAAAATGTCTGTGTAAGCTGCAATATCCTGTTTAGTCTCCCTATCTGCAATTTTAGCAACATTCTGAGAAACCTGGGATAGTAAGCTTTGGGGTGAACTTGTTCGTGTTAATGGTGCTAAGGGTAATAACGCCAGATTATCGAGAAATAAAGCCGAATCTTGTTCCCACATTCGGATGACGCGATAGCGGTGATTTGTGGTTTCATTGATGTATTCTTCGGTAAAAACGACTTCGCTATTTGTTTCTTGCAAGAAAATCACTACTTGAGTGACAGGAACTTCATATTTACGTATTAATCTCACCGAATAATCTAACATCCTTAAAGGAATAGGAGTTTTAGAGGTTGCTTCAGTTTGAAATTCAATATGTAAAATCCGATTTTCTGTTTGTAAGAAGGTGACGAAATCAGCGCGAATTGGTTCAATACTTAATTCTGTTTTTAATACTTTGATTGTTTGTGGTTCTTCGGGAAGTAACCACCGGGCAAAATCCTGGGGATATTTTTCAGCTAATACTTTACAAACGTTATCAAAACTCACGGGTTTATCAAAATTTATATGACAATCAGGATTATAAAATTAAATTGGATAATTGGAGATTGGGATTGATAAAATAAACTCTAATTTTCTATGTCTTTTAAAGATTAAACGGGCGGTTATAAACCGCAGCTACACAGGCAAAACCCACCTCCGTGGGTTTCAAACAGCTAGTTTTTCCTTAGACCAGGTCGGTGGACTTCGTTTGTGTAGCCGCGATTTCTAATCGCCCTGGCTGGCTCTAGATGATCTCCGTTGGTTGATTGTTGAATATTTGCACTTCTATAAATCTAAGGACTTTAGTCCTTACTACAAACTTTGTTTTAATTACCCTATTTATCACGGTGCAACCCGCCAAATTTTGATAGTTTTGTCATCACTACCACTAACAAGCGTCTTGCCGTCGGCACTGATTGCAACGGAATTAACCGAATAGGAATGCCCCTTGAGGGTGCGAATTTCCTCTCCTGTAGCCAGATTCCACAGTTTGATGGTGTTGTCTAAACTACCACTAACAAGGGTCTTGCCATCGGCACTGATTGCGACGGAAAGAACCAAATCGGAATGCCCCTTGAGGGTGCGGATTTCCTCTCCTGTAGCCAGATTCCACAGTTTGATGGTTTGGTAACCACCACTAACAAGCATCTTGCCATCGGCACTGATTGCGACGGAACGAACCAAATCGGAATGCCCCTTGAGGGTGCGAATTTCCTCTCCTATTGCCAGATTCCACAGTTTGATGGTGTTGTCATAACTACCACTAACAAGGGTCTTGCCATCGGCACTGATTGCGACGGAAAGAACCGAATCGGAATGCCCCTTGAGGGTGCGAATTTCCTCTCCTGTTGCCAGATTCCACAGTTTGATGGTGTTGTCATAACTACCACTAACAAGGGTCTTGCCATCGGCACTGATTGCGATGGAATAAACCGAACCGGAATGCCCCTTGAGGGTGCGGATTTCCTCTCCTGTTGCCAGATTCCACAGTTTGATGGTTTGGTAACCACCACTAGCAAGGGTCTTGCCATCGGCACTGATTGCGACGGAAAAAACCGAATTGAAATACCGCTTGAGGTTTTTTTCTAAAAAGAAACTACTAGGAAAACTATCAATCAAAAATATTGGATTGGCAGAGAATCCATAGCGAGTATAACTATAGATTTCAATACCAATTAATCCCAACAATAAAACACCTAAAAGCCAGTTTCTGAATTTACCAGTTTTGATTAGCTGTGTAAGTGCAACAGGTTGCTTGAACTGCGGCTGAGGTGGAGTTACTTGTCTTTTAGGTATTGGTAGTACTGTCCGCTGAGGTGGTACAGGTATTGTTGGCGGTACTACCGGCGTTGGTGGTTTCGGACTCAAATCATTAATAACTTCATCCGCAGATTGATAACGTTCTTGAATATCTATTTTCAACAACTTATCTAAAACTTCCCCCAATCTCCCACTCACAGAACTAGGTAAATATTGCCGCCAGTCATTCACCCAAGCATAACCATTTTCCGCCCATAAATCAAAAGGTTGAACCCCAGTTAAAAGATGAAAACAAGTTGCACCTAAAGCAAATAAATCACTGGCTGGGTAAGCTTCACCACCCTTTATTTGTTCTAGTGGACTATACCCTTGAGAACCTATTTGTGTTCCTATTTGCGTGTGAACTGTGACAGTTAATTGTTTCGATGCGCCAAAATCAATTAATACTAACCGTCCATCACTTTTACGGCGCATGATATTCTCTGGTTTAATATCTCTATGAATGACATTGCGCTCATGAACAAACTTCAAAGGTGGTAATAAATCTAGTAATAATTCTCGAATTTGGCTTTCGTTATATTCCCCGCTTTGTTCTAATTCATTTAATAAATTCTCCCCTGCAATAAACTGCTGTACTAAATAGAGAAAATTATTTTCCTCAAAATAAGCAAAAAGCGTGGGAATTTGGGGATGTTCTCCTAAATCTTGTAAACGTTTGGCTTCTTCTTCAAATAACTCTATCGCTTTTTTAAAAGCCCAACTTCCCTGCTGTTTCGGTGCAAGCTGCTTAATTACACAAGTTTCGTTTAGCTTATGGGTATCTTCGGCTAAATAGGTTTTACCAAAACCACCTTCGTTAGAAAGTACCCGCAGAACCCGAAAGCGATTGATTAATAATGGTACTAATGGCGTGCTACAAGCTTGGCAAAACTTGTTACTATCATGGTTTAAGGGTTGGTGACACTCTGGGTTTAGGCAGCATATCATCATTTGTGTCAGGTAACTGTTTAACCCTTATGATAAAGCCTAAGTGATTTTGCTGCCTAATATTGTGATATAGCAATCTTATTTGATTTTCGAGAAGTTAATGCTCACTCCTCCTGCCACAATTTCCCATCTCATTGCTGAAGGGTTTCATGCCCTTTCTGACCCTATCAGAATTAGGGTGTTAGAACTGTTGCGACAACAAGAACTCTGCGTTTGTGACTTGTGTGATGCTTTAGAGGTAAGTCAGTCGAAACTATCTTTTCACCTCAAAACCCTTAAGGAAGCTGGCTTAGTCCACTCTCGTCAGGAAGGGCGCTGGATTTATTACAGCTTGAATCTTGCCCAATTTAGCGCTTTAGAGCAGTATTTGGCAGGTTTTCGCCATAATATTCTAATTTGTCCTGCACCTCCCTGCCAAGACCTTAGCTGATACATCAAATAAAATTGATGTATTTTGTGTATTGTGTTATGCTCTGCATTGACACATCAAGTTTTTTTGAAATGATAGAAAGATAACTTTAACAAAAGCAGTTTTAGGTTAATGAAGTCATTTTTTCAGGAAATTTATCAATTTAGGCGAGAAGCTTTAGCAGAAGCCATTGGCACATTTACCTTAGTATTTGCCGGGACTGGTGCAGTGATGGTAAACAACATTAGCCAAGGCACTATCACCCATTTAGGTATCAGTTTTGTGTTTGGGGCGGTAGTAGCAGCACTGATATACGGAATTGGTCATCTGAGCGGCGCACACTTTAACCCAGCAGTGACACTGGCATTTTGGACTAGTGGTTTTTTTTCTAAGGGGCGAGTGATACCGTATATTTTAGCACAATCATTTGGGGCGATCGCCGCCTCAGCTTTATTGCTCACTAGTTTAGGACGAGTTGCCAACTTAGGAGCTACTCTACCCCTGCATGGCAATTGGTGGCAATCTTTGGTGCTAGAAACCGTTCTCACCTTCATTTTGATGTTTGTGATTTTGGGTTCTGGACTAGACCGTCGCGCACATATCGGTTTTGCGGGGTTAGCTATTGGCTTAACGGTAGGAATGGAAGCGGCGTTTATGGGGCCAATTACTGGTGCAAGTATGAATCCGGCCCGTTCTTTTGGCCCTGCTTTTGTGGGGGGAATTTGGCAGCATCATTGGGTTTATTGGGTTGCACCAATTTTAGGGGCGCAATTAGCCGTGATGGTTTACAGGCAACTTTCTCACGGTTTTAGGGATTTTTAAGAATCAGGAAAAACGAACCGCAGAGGTGAGCCAGCGCGCAGAACAGGGGGTTTCCACGCCACGTGCTTTAAGCCGGGGAACCCGTCCAACGCAGTGGCTCCCCATGAGCGACTGGTGAACCCGAAGGGCGCAGAGAACGCAGAGGGGAAGAGTTTATGAAAATCTAATGTTAATTTTTCAGGATATTTCTGTTAGTTAGAGTTGATTAATGGTTTCTATGACTTCTTTTGAACATCCACCAAGAATATTGTTTTTATATGGTTCTTTGCGAGAGCGTTCTTATAGTCGCTTGTTAGCAGAAGAAGCCGCGAGAATTATTGAGGGGTTTGGGGCAGAAGTCAGGTTTTTTAATCCTGATGAATTGCCCATTTATGGCAGTGTGCCGGATACTCATCCTCAAGTACAGGAATTACGGGAATTGAGTATCTGGTCTGAAGCGCAAGTGTGGTCTTCTCCTGAAATGCACGGCAATATTACTGGCATTATGAAGAACCAAATTGACTGGATTCCTCTAAGTTTAGGAGCAGTCAGACCAACTCAAGGTAGAACATTAGCGGTAATGCAAGTAAGTGGTGGTTCTCAGTCTTTCAATGCTGTCAATACAATGCGAATTTTGGGGCGTTGGATGCGAATGTTTACGATTCCCAATCAGTCATCTGTGGCGAAAGCTTATCAAGAGTTTAACGAAGATGGAACAATGAAAGATTCACCTTACCGAGATCGCGTTATTGATGTCATGGAAGAACTTTATAAATTTACCTTGCTGTTGCGTCACCAGGTTGATTACCTCACAGACCGCTACAGCGAACGTAAGGAAAAAGCAGCAGCAGAAACTGTCAAGTTAGCAAATAGCGCCCTGGAAGTTAATGCTAATCGAAGCTTTTAAACAATTCCAAATTAAACTAAAATCATGAAAAAAGTAATGTTCGTTTGCAAAAAAAATTCCCGCCGTTCCCAAATGGCAGAGGGGTTTGCTAGAACTTTAGGAGCAGGTAAAATTGCTGTCAATAGTTCTGGTTTAGCAGGTAGTCAAGTAGACCCTATTACTGTAGAAGTGATGTCAGAAGTAGGCATTGATATTAGTAATCAAATTTCTCAGTCTTTAAGCGATTTTCAGCCTGAAGATTATGATGCTGTAATTTCTTTATGCGGTTGTGGGGTTAATTTACCCGAAGCATGGGTATTAAGAGAAGTTTTTGAAGATTGGCAACTCGACGATCCAGAAGGAAACTCAATTGACACCTTTCGCCGTGTGCGCGATGAAGTTAAGGAACGAGTGGAGAAATTGATAGCATCTATCAACTAAAATGTGTTGGAGAAAGCAATATTTTAAATAATTGCTTTCTTGCCCATATATCCAAATCTGGATAACCTTAAAAGGTTGGTAGAGGTATAGTGATAGTTATGGCATTTTTGGGGGAAGTTCTGGTAGATGGATCAAGCCCACCTAAGCGGGGTAATTTGGTGGGGGGTAAAGGAGAGTAGAAAGGGACTTTACCAAGTCCGCCATATCCTATTCCTAGTGGAATGGCCTTGTCATTTCCTACTTTAGCTGGAGGTTCACTTTTATTTTCTCCTGCTGTAGTCTCCGGAGTATTAATTGCACCCCCACATACTTTTTCGGCTGTAGCATCGCTAAGTTGTTCTACTAGAGCCGAAGGGTATATTTCAACTTCTCTGTAGTTGTAATTAGTGCTAGCGCACTGAGGGTATTTTGTGCCTTTTTTAGCAGAAAACATTTATTAACTCCATTTTCATAACGCATTTTGCAAGAATAATTTAAACAAATTCAATTTATAATGCACCTTTAGAGATAATTCTTTATTTAAATAAATAAAGTGGAAATTAAAGCCCTGTAACCGTTTCGTTGATTGGATTCTCCCACTCTGACAAAAGACGGATATTTTGATTGAGCAACGCCAGACATTTTCTATCCATTTTTCGGATAGGCTCTAATCCCGAACTTCTCCAGCACCATGTCAGCCGTCTCCAGCGCGCCTTCGACCCAGCCCTGAGCGTCTGAATAGGCTTCACCGCAGATGTAGAGTGAACGGTCAGTGCCGAACGGTTGGATAATGTTTTGCTTGACTTCCCAACTCTTCACGCCAATGTTCCAACTGTTCCATCCACCACCAAATGGGTCGTCGCCCCAGTCGCGGAATGCGGCTTCCCGCACCTTCGGTGTATAGTTGAGACCGTGGATCGTCGCGAGCTGGCGTGCCACCTCCTCAACCATCGGTGTCGGCGCCACGTATTTGTCCCATTCGCTATTAGACTGTTGCTTGCTTGCGCCCAGGTATGGATTTTTCACCAGTTCCGCAACCTGCCGACGCGCTTGCCAGGTCTGATGCCTTCGTGGGCGGAGACCGTCCCAGAAGCCGATGTCTGTGCCATCATCATAACTTGCCATCAGCATCGACGGTCCCTTGGTCGCTGGTTTGCCGTCGTCCTTGGGCCAGTAATAGGTTTGCCGCACTGGCAGGTCTGTGACCGTTCGTCCAGACTCAACCGGAACGAACTTACCATCGACTGTGTAGCCTGCTGCACGCCACCACGGGTTGGTATAAGTTGTGAACAGCTTGAAGAGTGGGCGCGGCGTGACGCTGGCGATGAGGTGCTGAATCATGAACTACCCACAGTTGGCTTCGCCTGAACTGTGGGTTTCTACATCCCCCAGTTCGTTTTTAGCAAAATTTTCTGTAGATTTCTGACGCTTCTTCGTCCCTAGTTGCCGCATACTTCCAGCTTGCTTACGCTTACTGGTGAATGCAGTAGAGCTAGGCGAAGAAAGCGTCTACGTTAGCGTAGCGGCGCGTTAGCGCGGTTAGTTCCTAACCCCGGTAGAATTCCTTTAGCCCAGTAAAGCATAACCTCAGCAGCTGCAATATCTCGATCCTGAACATATCCGCAGACACCACACTCATGTACTCGAATATCAAGTGTTTTCTTGTGTTGATGCCCACATTGAGGACAAGTTTGAGAAGGTTTAACTTGACGAGTTGGAACTTCTATAAATACACCACCAATTTGCTCAACTTTGTATTTGATAGATGCTCGAAGCATTCCAAACCCGACATCAAGAATTGACTTATTTAAACCTGCTTTTTGCTTTTTGCGCTTACCCCTCTTAGCCTTACCAGTCATGTTTTTCACAACTAGAGTTTCGGTAGCAACGAAGCTATTACCGCTAATTATTTCTGCTGCTACCTGATGTACCCAGTTGTGACGTTGATTACCAACTTTACGAGTTAGTTTACTAATCTTTGACTGAGCTTTTTTAAATCTTCTAGCAGCCTTGATTTTCTTATTTCTATTTGGTGCGCGTTTGCGTCTTTTATCTTTTGATGCTTTTTTAATTTTGTGTTCAGCATTCCTTAAAAACTGAGGAGCATCAATTTGGTGATGATTCTCTCCGTCAGTAATTGATAAAGCTGATGTACAACCTAAATCAATTCCTATTGCCCCAACAGGCAGAATTTCAGGTTTAAGGGCTGGCTCTAAAACATTAACTGTAATAGATGCGTACCATTTACCATGACGACAAACGATAGTACAAGTAGTTGGTTTACCCCAGTATTTAGCTTGTCCACGCATCTGATAGCGTAGCGTGGCGTAAGCCATATCTTGCCAATTTTGGAGAGATTTAGATACCCGTTTTCGCCATTAGATTCTACTTTAAAACCTGCACAGTCTGGATATGTCCAACCTGAATAATGTCTAATTGATTTAAATCTAGCACGTTTTCCTAATCCTTTAAACCAACGTTCAAAGGCAAAATCAACCCGTTTTAAAGTTGCTTGCAAAGCATGACTAGGAAGCTCTTTGTATTCTATCCAGACTTCTTTGAACGCTGGCAAACAATTCTGCTGCTCAAAATAATCAACCTTGTGGTTAAACTTTTGATATTGAGTAAACCTGTTATTAACTGCGGCATTGTACAAGTCTTTGTGTAACTTTCGGTGATACCGCAATTTAAATTCAGTTGTTTGATTTGGGTATAAGCGAAAAGTTATCCGTCTTGTTGCCACAGTGTTTTTATCTCCTGCGATTATGTTATATGTTCTATAATATCAAGATACTCCAATTCAATAAATATAGATTGCTTATTTCCGCTTCGCACTCAATTTCCCGCTCTAACCCCTACCCTATGAGTACATTGAGGGTAGGGACTGCCGCGAGTAGTTCAGAAACTTCAGGGGCAGGGGGACAATGGTAATGTCGTGTTCAATCCTGACGACCCTGATGGAGATGAACAGAAGATATTAAACATCTTCTACTTCTGCAACTATATGCACGATTTCTTCTACCTGTTGGGCTTCAATGAAGCAGTCGGTAACTTTCAAAAGATAAATTTTACAGGGGAAGGAACTGCTGGCGATCCGGTGGATGCTCGCGCTTTTCTTGGTACCGTTAGAGGAACAGCGAACATGTTAACCCTGGCAGATGGGCGAAAAGCCATTATGAACATGGGATTGGTAGCTCCTAGTAGTCGGCATACTGCTTTTGATGCAGATGTAGTTTTCCATGAATTTGCTCATGGTGTGACTAATCGTTTAGTTGGTGGTCGGATGAATAGTCCCCAAGGACTCCAACAGCCTCAAAGTCGGGGAATGGGTGAAGGCTGGAGTGATTATTTTGCTCTGACGAATGAACTACCCACAGTTCAGGCGAAGCCAACTGTGGGTAGTTCATTTTATGACCATTTATCTACCTTGATTCCTTCATGAGCGAGTTCTAAAGTTTCAATTGCTAGTTCATTAGAGGTGGCGTTAAAGTCTGCTCCCGACCAAGTTATAGGCCAGCAGTTGCTTAAGTTCCAACGGATTTTTTCTGTACCTGTGTCATCTAAGAGAACAATGGATATCTCTCTGCGAGAATCGGGTTTTCCTTCTACCACGCTTTGTCGCCACTTCCACAATTCGTCATTATTGGTAATACCTCGTTTGAGGGTGATATTGTTGTAAGTGACTAAACCTGCCAGTTTCCTCACGGTTGATGGGTCAGTTCCTTCCCGATACTCTGTTGGTGTTTGGGTAGAGTTGACACCCGTACATTCTCGAAACCCAGCATGAATGATACCATTCCACTCCACATAAAAGCGATAGGCTAAGTAGGGATCGGGTTTGTGAGGGGCTTTAACATCTGGCACAGTCAATGCTCCTTTGAAGAATTATTAAGGTTGAGTTGATTGAGTCATGTTAACTCCAGTGCTGCCGTGAATCAGGCGAACGACAATAAATTCATTTTTCAAAAAAACCATGCACTGCATGAGACAGGTAACTCCCAGATGGGTGCTGAACGAAGAATTGCTCAAACTGAGTCCAAAGCTTTAATAGTTTGGGTTGATTGACAGCAACACCGTGACTTATGGCATCTTTACTGTAATCAAATAAGAACAATCAACTCTCGCTGGAGGCTGATATTTGAGTGCAGTTCCATCACCTTGACGCTGGACTAACCAATCGTTGCTGCGTAATTCTAAGTTTTCTCGAATGTCATACAAAAAAAGGTTAACTGTTTGCTCTTCAACCTCACTACCGGGTGCAGCAAAGCTAATTTTCACTGCCCCAATTGGGGTTTGAGAGAGTCCTACTTCAAGCAGTTTTTTCAGTGTTTCATCTAGGTCTTGGAGCATTGTTTACACTCCTGATTCATCTCAATTATGAGTTCATCAACGTTATACATTTGTTGATGTGCATTTAACTTACACAATTTGGTTTTCTCGCACCGAATGATTAAGAACATCAATAAGATCATCCAGTTTTTCTTTGTTATCTTTCACGAAGTTATCGCCTAAATTTTTCAGATTTTGAAGCTCCGATTCCTCAATGCAATCCATTTCAATATCTTTAGAAAATTTTGGATTGAAGCGATAATATGAACTCTTATTTTTCAAATTTTTAGTCAAGTCATCTTTTGATTCTTCTAGCAATTGCTCTAAGTGTTCGTCAACCGTGGCTGAAACACCTTTCATCATGTAAGAGATTAAAGGTCTTACCCAACCCACAAAACCAGCATTTATCAATTTTTCCGAATCCTCTTCGGAAAAATCGCCTGTTCCGAGAGAGACTAACACATATTTTTCTGCACCAGGATAAAGTTTTATAGCTCTAATGAAAAGATCCATTGCTGGATTATTAATAAATATTCCGCCATCAACTAAAATTCTCTTAGGAGAGGTCTCAGATTTTAACGCAGGAAAAAAAGTTGGAGCGGCTGACGTTGAGCGAGCAGCTTGCCATACATAATAATCATGTTCTTCAGGATGCTTTTTAGCTTTTTTTGTGTTAAACGAATAAGGTTTGCAATTCTCTATATCATAGCTATATACTGTTACATCACAGTCTGTTGTTAATTGTGACATTTTTAGTTCTTTACCAAATTTCTCTTGGATAAACTCTTCAATTCCTTTACCAGTATACTCTGAACTTGTTATTCCTGCACCATGCTTCTTCACCCAGGGCGTTTTGGAAAGTATATTGTCTCTGAATAAGTTTTTCCAACCTTCCCATGACAAGATGCTTGTGTCTTTGTTAAAAATCTTCTTCACCTGATCCTTTTCGATGTAAAACTTTAATATCTCCTGTGGAGTATATATTTTTTCTGTACCAGGAATTTTTGAATTTAAGCCTAAAGCTATAATGCCACCAGTTGATGTCCCTCCAATTACATCAAATAACTTATGAATAGGCTTTCCTGCTGTATCTGCTATATATTTAAGGATGATCAAAGGAATGATTCCTTTAATACCTCCGCCATCAATAGATAAAATATGAACGATTTTTTTATTCAAGTCCGACATTTGTTTTTCCTTTAGTGGCTTTAGAGTTTCTAGATATTAGACGCTTCTAGAAGCAAATTTGTGAATTAATCGATTGTAAAGAAGACAAAGTTGACGCCTTTTTCAACATTCAGATTCAGATCAAAATTACGCAACGCATTGGCACGCTCTCTGGGACTGAGTAGCTCTAATGAGCGCGATCGCTGAAAGCAGCAGCGCTGAGTGCAAAGCATCCCGTCAGGGATACGCGATCGCACTCTTACACCAACCAGAGGCTATCAAATATCGCTCACCCTGGTGCTAAAAATTAATTCAAAGCGAACAATGCCCACTCAGACTGTGGGATAACGAGGATTGCCCAACGCAATTCTTTGTGCAAATATTGTGTAATTTTCTCCTTTTACCCACCTATTTTTCACACTTAAGAAAGCCAACAGCCCCCACTATCCATCCAAACTCTCCAGCACCGTCTAAAAATCTCCAGCATCTCCTGGACTAAGGAGTGTAGCAAGTCCTGTTTCTCGATAGCAGGCAAAATTTCGCACCCATAAACTTGGGTTAAGTAAGGGTTGGGCTGATTTGCAGAAGATTGGCTCACTGGAAATGAATCCTCATCTTCATTCCGGATAGATTCTCGCGTAGGGATTTGGGATTGCAAAGATGAGAGAGAGTAGGAAAGTAGGAGAAAATTCCCCATCCCCCGTTCCCTGTAGTCCAAGCTTTCCCAAACTTGTAGAACAGACATCTCCTCTGTTCCAGTATCTTTAACCGCAACAATTGCAGGCACTCTCTGCACAATAGACAGTGCAGCATCTTTTGGTTCCTCACCAGCAACAATTTGTACCTCTTTATCAGCTACTAATTCTTTGTCACCTATGGGGTTTTCTCTGGCTATGACTACAGTTTCTCTTATAGCTGGGTGCTGTGCGATCGCTGTCTCAACCTCGCCCAGTTCGGTGCGGAACCCGCAAATTTTCACCTGATTATCGATACGACCGAGAAATTCAATGTTGCCTTCAACTCCCACATTCCCCTTGGACTTGTCTACAATTGCAGACTCCGTTGCCGCCGAGGTTGGCGTAGCCGATAATTCCCTATCAGAAGCATCCTCCCCGATAAAATATCTCCTCAAACCTTCTTGCAGAATTGCCCTCGCCTGCGAAATGCGCTTGCGGACATTTTGATAGGATATATCTTGCAGTTGGGCAATCTCTGCATAAAACAGTTCCTCATAAAAATGCAAGATAAACGTTTCGCGTAGCTTAGTCGGTAAGTTAGCGATCGCACGGTGAATTACAATCTTTTCCTCGTCTATCTCCACAGCACTTAGGGGCATATAGGACTGAAAATCCTGTTGCTGTTCCTCTTGTGCGGAGTAAACTTCTATATTCTCTACTCTATTCGCGCCGCGATTTCGCTCTTTATGAATATCTACACATAGATTATGAGTTAGTCGTGTCAGCCAAGCCTTAAAGTTGGTAATTTCCCCTGAGTACTTTTGAAACTTTTCCCAAGCTTTGAGCATTACCCGCGAGAGCGCATCTTCAGCATCGACCAGGATAGAGTTCATCCACTTGAGACAGCAACGGAAAAGATAGTCTTTATTCTTCTCCCATAGTTGCCAAAAAGCTGGATTTATATCTTCAGTACAACTACGTAGTTCAGAAATTGTAACTACTTGAGTACCCACGGTCACTCCTTTGGTTGATGAATTATGTATCAAATTTTTCAATACACAAGCGAGTGCAATAATTTGTTAACCAAGATGCACTCTGTTTGTAGCTTATTCCAGACATAAAAAGCTTTCGTCAAATTCGGATGTCTGATGACTTAGATAGATATCTTTTGTTGCCACTTAGTTACTCCACTTTTCCCAATGGTTAGCAGTTTGCAAACATACCTCTGGCAGAAATACCCCTGCTAATCGGGGTATTTCTGCTGTAAATTTTGTCCCTGTGTACCCAAGTCCCGCAGCTTTTTTTCTCCATAGCCAGGGGTGACGGCTGAAAATGGCTATTTTCCCAATGGTTAATTGTGGGATAAGTGATACCTATATGTGCTGCAAACCGCTCTTGTGTTAGAACAGTCAAGGTGTGAAGCTCACGTATCAGTCGCCCAATTTCCGGCTGTCTGACTACCAACAGTCTGATTGTCATCTACCTAAAGGCTTAATTTAACAAGTGATAATCACACTAAACAATAGTTGTAATTATGACCAATTGCGACAAATAATTTATAAAAGTTTATGCAGATATTTCATTATTGCTCAGTAAATACCTCATAGTAAATACCGCAAAATTATAAATTTTAGATAAATAAATAACTGCTTTTCAATAATAAAAATCACCCACAGATAGCACAAATTTGACCGTCACCTATTAAGCTGTTTAATTTCTTTCCAGAGAAAAATATTTAACCGCCGAAAGAGAGGTCACAACTTGCTATTGCTAGAGTTGTCTGTATATTTATCAGAGTTAAATCAACTCTTTATGCAAATTCCTGAAAAAAGATTGTAATAGTTATTTTGTACTACTAAATTAGCCCACAATTAAGAGAGCCAAATTCAAGGAACTTCCAAAAAATAAAACATCCGTATAAGATAATGATAATTATTGTAAAGGATTATCAGTGACAATATCACGAGCTAACCACAACTCCCAAGTCATGAACGGCATGTTTGTCACTCCATCGCTCACATAGTTTGCAGACCAAGCAAAACTGGACTTATTAGCCCTCTTCTGTCACTTTCCGGGTTTTCTAAATAAAAGAATGAACAGAAAAAACCCTGAAAGGTAAGTAGGGCAATGGCAGTAAACCCCAGCCCAATCGCGATATCAGCTACATTTATAGCGCTTAATTGCGCTTTGACCTTCCGGCTTGTAATCGGATGCACTGAGGGAGGCGATCGCTTATATTCTGGGAACTGCCTTGAAAATCGCCACCGCTGGAAATAACCCACAATCCCACAAGGCTATGAGATGCTATGGCGTGGCGGTCATCCTGGAAGCAGTGGCGATGCTTGGGGCGATTGGTACTCCAGCCCTTCCACCCAAACCTCGCGGAAAGTCTCCAGGCTGGACACCAGGAAAACTCCGTCTACGTAAAACCCGCTTTTCAATAGTTAAAAAGACAGCAACACCACCCCGGCAAAAACCATCTGTAGCTGTTTAATATCAAAGATTGTTCATACTTTCGGTAAGTCTCTGATTAACTCAGAGAAAGCTGGGTAGTTTTGCATTGCTTAGTCTAAACTCCAGGCAATAGAGAGAATATTTATATCTCAGGAAAGTTGAGATTAATGCTTGATTTAGCAAATACTCCAGAAACACAATAAATATATCGTAGGGATCACAAATCTTACTTCTATAGAAGGATAACTGTAGCAGAGCTATAGAGATACCATACCTCTTGCTTAACACAAGTGTTGGTTAATCTACATTCTCAAACCACAATTGAAAAAATCTTCAGGTCAAGGCTATAAATTTAGCAGATTCGATTGGTTTTGCCTATGGTATCCCCCAGGCTGGCTGATTTTATTTAATCGACACTGGCAGCACTATCACAGCGATCCAGATGGTTGGAATTGGCTAGAATATGGATTATTTTTACTTCCTGGCGGTTTTTATTTGGCGCTGTTGATTCGCTGGTTACGTCTTGGTTGTCGTTCACCACGAAAAGAAGTAGGGGAATTTGATCCCAGGTATCAACAAGCTTTTAGGGAGGAAGTTCTTGCTCCCATAGTTAAATATTATTTTCGTGGGGAATTGCAACAAATTGATAATTTGCCCCCAACAGGCCCAATAATTGTGGCCATGAATCACGCAGGGATGTGTTTTCCTTGGGACTTTATCACCTTGGGTTATTTATTAAGTCAAGCAAGAGGATGGGTGGTGCAACCCCTAGCAGGAGTATCATTGTTTGAGCATCCTTGGGTGGTTTGGTGGTTACCACCTAGATGGTCACAGGTATTAGGTGCTGTCAGAGCAGAGTTAAATGATTTTGAAGAGGCGATCCAAGGGGGTAAAACTGTCCTCTATGCACCCGAAGGTTTACGTGGGCCCCTTAAAGGTTGGGGAAGACGCTATCAACTGCAAAAGTTTGATGTGAGTTTTATTCAGTTAAGCGATCGCTATCAGATTCCCATTCTCCCAGTTATTTGCATTGGTAATGAATCTCTGCATCCTTGGACTGTAAATCTCAAAAAATTGCAACGACTAACTAAATTACCCTTCTTACCTATCTCACCTTTGATGCTGGTCTTGATTTTGTTTCCCTCGATGGGGGTTTGGGCAATCAGAACTCGCCTACAATATTTTATTCAGCCTTTGGAACCAGCAGGATTAGATACTCACCCCGGCAAAACCCGTGTAGCAGTTTATCAACAGGCTCAAAAATTCCGAGAAAAACTGCAACTTCAGATTTATGAATCGTTCTATACTAATTAATAGATTTTAGTCAACTCCATAAGGTATGGTTTACCGAATTTTGACGCTCCCCGCCCTATAGAAGAACGGGGGTTCTTGTCTCAATGAGCAACCTTGGACAAACTTGTCACCAAAATAGAAATTAGTTCAGTATTTACGCTGATAAAAATGGAAATCAAACAAATTTGCGTGATTGGGGCTGGAATTAGCGGTCTAGTAACAGCAAAAACTTTTTTGGAAGAGGGCTACAACGTTACTGTATTTGAGAAGCAGCAAGGACTCGGCGGCGTCTGGGAAAAATCTCGGACTTACCCAGAACTAACTAGCCAGAATACCTCTGACACATACTGTTTCTCAGATTATCCCATGCCTGCATCCTACCCAGAGTGGCCCAGAGCAGAGCAGATACGGAATTACTTAGAGTCTTATGCCCAACATTTTGGGGTGATTCAGAGGATTCGCTTCCGAACAGAAGTGACCGATGTTTCTAAAAAACCGGGAGAAAACCCAGGATGGGTAGTTACCATCAGGGGAAAGGATGCTGATGGCGATGAAATAAAGGCAGAAAGTCACGAATTTGACTTTGTTGTGGTTTGCAATGGTGCATATAACCAACCAAAAATTCCTTCCTTACCTGGTCTAGAGGAATTCACAGCATCTGGAGGTCGGGTACTCCATTCTACTGAGCTTAACGAAACCGCAATTATTGAAGGTAAGCGGGTAGTAGTAGTTGGTTTTGGCAAGTCTGCCTGTGACGTTGCAACTGTGGCAGCGGAAACAGCTCAAGAATGTACCCTGATTTTCCGCCGGTCTCTGTGGAAGGTTCCTCGGTTTTTTCTGGGTTTAGTTAATCTTAAGTACATTTTGTTAACCCGCTTTTCAGAAGCTTGGTATCCCTATCATCAGATGGGACGGATTGAAAAAATGCTGCACAGTCTTGGTAAGCCATTAGTGTGGGCTTTCTGGCGTAATGTCGAGACCCTGCTACGCCTACAATTCCGTCTTGATAGATGTGGGATGGTGCCCGAACACCAGATAGATAAACTGGAATGTAGCCTTAGTGTAGCTCCCCCCGGTTTCTTTGAGTACGTACGCTCTGGCAAAATCCGGGGAATTAAAGCGAGCGTTGCCAAGTTGATTGCTGGTGGCGTAGAATTAGCCAATGGTCAGCAGGTGCCAGCAGATATAGTAGTTTTTGGCACTGGGTTTCGCCAAGAAGTTCCCTTTCTGGAAGCAGAATACCGTCAGCAAACGGTGGATGAGGAGGGTAATTTGAACTTTTACCGTTATCTGATTCACCCTAATATTCCACAAATGGGTTTTGTTGGCTATAACAACAGCTTCTTTAGTCAGTTAACATCCGAAATTGGCGCTTGGTGGCTGGTAGAGCATGTTAAAGGTACTTTTTCGTTGCCCTCAACATCGGTAATGTACCAGGACATGGCAGCAGATATGAATTGGATGACAACGCAATTTCAGAGTTTTGGCGGTGGTGGAACATGCATCGCCTCATTTTCATTCCGACACATTGAGCAACTGATAGCAGATATCGACGTAAATAAGCAGCTGACCATCTGGAAAGGAGTTTCTCAGATCATGATGCCCATTGATATATCCCTTTACAGCAAACTCCGACAGGAATTAAAGTTGCAAAGCCTAAAAAATGTCAATGATTCTCAAGGTAGTGAAAAACTAGGGGTGTGAGAGAAGGTAAATTATGAGTTTAACCAACAAAATAATTCTGATTACAGGAGCTGGTTCGGGTATAGGTCGTGAGACGGCTAAACTGTTTGCTGAAGAAGGAGCAAAAGTAGCGATCGCCGATCTAGATCCTGTAGGGGGAAAAGCAGTCGTTGAAGAAATTCAAAGCAGCGGTGGTACAGCTATTTTCCACCAGGTAAATGTGGCAGCAGAAAGTGAAGTAAAAGCTTGGATGGCTCAAATAGTTGAGCAATGGGGCGGTATAGATATACTAGTCGCCAATGCTGGCGTGTTAGTCAACGGCACCGTAGAACAGGCCACAAACGAAGATTGGGATAAAGTGCTGGGGGTGAATGTCAAAGGATATGCTTTCTGCGCCAAATATGCAGCCCCCGAAATGCGGAAGCGCGGCGGTGGAGCGATCGTTAATGTAGCTTCCATCAGTTCTTTTGTTGCTCAAGCCGCATTTGTACCATACAACGCCAGTAAAGGAGCAGTTCTGCAATTAACTAGATGTCTAGCCTACGATTTAGCTCCTGACAATATTAGAGTCAACTGTGTTTGTCCCGGCGGCATTGATACTCCGATGATGGATTACTTTGCCCAGTCTCAAGGCATAACTAAGAAAGATGTAGTGGACGAATTAGCACCATTACACCTATTGAAGCGCCTAGGACAACCACGAGAAGTAGCTGAAGCAATTCTCTTCTTAGCTTCTGATAAAGCTTCTTTTATCACAGGGACACCACTGATGGTCGATGGGGGCTATACAGCCCACTAAACTAACTCCACTGAAGCAGCGCCAAAGCGATAGCCTTTGCCATAGCAGGTGTGAATCAGTGGAGCTTCACTACCTACTTCAATTTTGCGGCGCAGCAGGCGAATTAAGGCCGCGATGACATTGCTACTGGGTTGTTCGTCATTTTGCCACAGATGTTGCAGAATCTGGGCGTGAGTCAACAGTTGTCCGCTGTGTTCCATAAAGTATTGCAACAGCTGGCTTTCTTTTTGAGATAGCTCAATAATTCGTCCTTGACGATAGGCTATTTGGTTTTCGCCATCGAGTTCTAAATCAGCTACTATCAGCCGTCCTGTGGTGGTGTATGAAGACTCCACACCAGAACGACGCAACAAAGCGCGGACTCGTGCTAGTAACTCCCGCAGTTCAAAGGGTTTGACTAAATAGTCGTCTGCACCAGCATCTAAACCTTCTACCCGGTCATCTAGAGTATCTTTGGCTGTGAGAAACAACACCGGAGTGGTTTTACCTTGGCGTCGCAATTCCTGGCAAATCTCCAACCCCGTTTTTCCTGGTAGCATCCAATCTAAAATCAGTAGATCATAACTGCCTGCTTGTGCCTGGTTGCTGCCAGATGTGCCATCATAAGCCGCATCCACGCTGTAACCTTCACGAGTTAACACACGGCTCAAGGGGTCAGTTAGTTCTATTTCATCATCAACTAATAAAATTCTCATGCTGCTTGTTGTGAGCATATCGAGATATTCTCAAATAATGAACTGCAAAGACGCCAAGGACAAAGAGAAAAAGAATGCTGACTGTTGCACTACCGAAAGGGGAACTACTTAAAAATAGCATCCGCCTACTGCAAGCTGTAGGATTGGATTTTAGTGCTTTTTTAGATTCAGGAACCCGCCAACTCCAGATTCCTGACGCTAGTGGACGAGCAAAAGCGTTGCTAGTGCGGGGGCAGGATGTGCCGGTTTATGTAGAATATGGTCAAGCGCAGCTAGGTATCATCGGTTATGATCTGCTGCGGGAAAAAAAGCCGCAAGTTGCACAATTAGTGGATTTGCCCTTTGGGCATTGTCGGATGTCTGTGGCGGTAAAAGCATCTAGTCCTTACCAATCGCCTTTAGATTTACCTGCTCATGGTCGGGTTGCGTCTAAGTATGTGAATTGTGCGCGGGAATATTTTGAAAGCCTGGATCTACCTGTGGAAATTGTGCCGCTGTATGGTTCGGTGGAACTAGGCCCAATTACGGGGATGTCTGAGGCGATCGTCGATTTAGTCTCCACAGGGCGGACTTTGAAGGAAAATGGTTTGATTGAGATTGCTACTTTATATCAAAGCACGGCTCGGTTGATTGCCCATCCGCTGAGTTATCGTTTGAATACGGGTAATTTGCACCAATTGGTTGAACAACTGCGAGCAGCGAGTTTGGCTGCTGTTTAACAACACGCGGAAGTCCCCACCTTCAATGTACTCATAAGGTGGGGATTGTGAGCTCTTGATGAGGATTGCATCTGGAATTGATTTTTTACTTGGTAAAAACAAATTCTGGATGTATGACGAATCCCCAGGTTTTCTGGTAAGATATTCATCTCTTGACTACCAATGCCGTAAGCGAAAACCAAGCTGATAAGTAAGTGTTGCAAGCAAAAGATTTGGGTCTTGGGAACCAGGACTCCTGCCCTTGGAGGGAATGTCAGACCAATAGAACTACGGAGTCCTTGAGGCTATTCCCGATGAATTGGGAAGCTCTGTCCGTCTTACGGCAGAGTAGATCACACTACCCACCCTCTCGACACTTCTGAGAGGGATAAAAAAATAAAGCAAATAACACTGTAAGTTAATGCCAGAAAAAACGATAAATTTTGATGCTAACCCACCAGTTGCCATCGGTGAATAGGACAAAATGGTAAAAGATGTTACCAGCATCCCATTAATTCCTTAGCGTAACTTTCGGAATCACTGCTCATTTCACCCCGCCTAGTAAGGGCGAAGTTGTGCATAGGAGAAAGGCGATCGCTAACTAAGAGTCAAAAAGTTCCGAATTAGAATGGAGTCGGAACTTTGGGGCGAAAATTCCGCATTGTTCAACCCTTTAAACTGGCTAAATTGAACTCAGAACACATAAAGTCCCGACTCCTGAATAAAATTCGGTACTTATCTTGTTACGCAAGCACTTGGTGACAGCTTCCGTAACACTACCCCAACCAGCAGTTGTTTTCAAAGGTCATGGCTGCACTGAAATCAGATATAAAGACCCTGTCCTAAATTCGTGGAATGCTGACTATCAATAGATAAAATGACAGGAATTCAAAAACAAGCTGCGTTCTAATAGTAATGTCCACAGCTACACCATAAAAGTTTCGCCAATAACACTAGAGAAACTAAAAGCGGCAGCAGGATCACTGGCACTACCAATAAGCTCGAAGTTCTTGACGAACATATCTGTCGTTCCATTGTTTACTGTATAGAAGCCCTCGATATTTGCGGTATCTGAGACTGTATAGCTTCCAATGCCAAAGAGCAGCTGATCTTCTTTGCCATTGCCGCCATCAAAAAACCCGCTCCCAAATCCTGTGAGGATGTCGTTACCATTTCCAAGCAGGGTAGTGCCAGTACCACCAAAGCCGCCAGTGAGAGCATATACAATATCATTGCCATCACCAGTATCGATGATGCCGTTGTTTTGGATATCGGCACCAGTGCTGAAGCTACTGCCAGTGATGGTGTCGTTACCATCGCCAGTATTGATAATGGAGGTGATGGCGTTTATGATGCCAGTGTAGGCAGTGCCAGTGATAATGTCGTTACCAGCGCCAGTATCGATGGTGCCGGAGTTGTAGATGCCGTAGGCGTAGGTGCGGTTAAAGGTGCTAGTGCCAGTGATGGTGTCATTACCATCGCCAGTATTAATGGTGCCGGAGTTGAAGATGCCGCCGCTACTGTCAGAGATGCTACTAGTGCCAGTGATGGTGTCATTACCATCGCCAGTATTGATGGTGCCGCGGTCGTTGTAGATGCCGTAGGCGAAGCCAGTGCCAGTGCCAGTGATGGTGTCGTTACCATCGCCAGTATCGATGGTGCCGCGGTCGTTGTGGATGCCGAGGCCGCCAAAACTGCCAGTGCCAGTGATGGTGTCGTTACCATCGCCGGTATCGATGGTGCCGGAGTTGCCTATGCCGTTGTTGCTAGTAAAGTTAGTAGCAGTGATGGTGTCGTTACCATCGCCAGTATCGATGGTGCCGGAGTTGCCTATGCCGACGACCCCGCCTTTGCCAGTAATAGTGATGATGTCGTTACCATCGCCAGTATCGATGGTGCCGTAGTTGTAGATGCCGAAGGAGCCAGTGAGAGTGATGGTGTCGTTACCATCGCCAGTATCGATGGTGCCGTAGTTGTAGATGCCGCGGCCGCCAACACTGCCAGTAGCAGTGATGGTGTCGTTACCATCGCCAGTATCGATGGTGCCGGAGTTGTAGATGCCAAAACCGGCAGCAGCAGTGCCAGTGATGGTGTCGTTACCATCGCCAGTATCGATGGTGCCGTAGTTGTAGATGCCGTAGCTGTAGCCACTGCCAGTGATGGTGTCATTACCATCGCCAGTATCGATGGTGCCGTAGTTGTAGATGCCCAAGGGGCCAGCAGCAGTGATGGTGTCGTTACCATCGCCAGTATCGATGGTGCCGTAATTGTAGATGCCGTACCTGTAGCCAGTGCCAGTGATGGTGTCGTCACCATCGCCAGTATCGATGGTGCCGTAGTTGTAGATGCTGTAGGAGCCAGTGCCAGTGATGGTGTCGTCACCATCGCCAGTATCGATGGTGCCGTAGTTGTAGATGCCGTAGCTGTAGCTAGTGTCAGCGCTGTAGCCATTGCCAGTGATGGTGTCGTTACCATCGCCAGTATCGATGGTGCCGGAGTTGTAGATGCTGTAGAAGCCAGTAGCAGTGATGGTGTCGTCACCATCGCCAGTATCGATGGTGCCGGAGTTGTAGATGCCGTAGCTGTAGCTAGTGCCAGTGATTGTGTCGTTACCAGCAAGGGTATTGGCGATGCCAGAATTGACTATTTGATCAGTCTCTGACGTAGGAACAATATCAGCCCAGTTGGTAAAGGTTTGGTCGGAAAGGACTATGGACATGGGGCAAGACCTCGATTGTATACAGAAATTTTCTTGATAACAACCCTACTCGGATATTATACAAAGTTTTTACGTATAATTACCTTTGACGGGAGGATTAGAGAACTTTTAACGGGGTGCAATGGGCACTCGGCCCGCTTTCTTGCGATCGCGTATCCACGATAGTCTTGTAAATGGTTGGAAGTGAAGGGTTGGAGTTGCAGTCGGGCGGTTTCAATTGCTGGCATCGTAACTGGGCGATTAGACTAGCTAGACTAGAATTATTCGACTTTTCAAACTTGAGGGTGGCGCTTCCTTGATTGCAGATGTAGGTGTAAAACAAAAATCTCAAAAAAACTCACTCTAAACGCGAGATGTAAGAGGATATTTGGGTAATTTTAATAATGTAGATACATATAGCAGATGGACGCCTACTTAAAACCAATTTTTGGTTGATAATTGCACTTTTTTAAGAAAGATTTATGAAATCTATCTCAACTCATAGCGAAGCGGCGAGACTCGAAGCTCTTCGCCAATATCAGATTCTCGACACGGAACCGGAAGCAGCCTATGATAATCTAGCTCAATTAGCGGCTGTTATTTGTGGCGTCCCCATAGTGTTGGTCAATTTCATTGATGAAAACCGTCAATGGTTTAAGGCTAAACTAGGTTTAGAATTAACAGAAATGCCCCGGAATGTAGGGTTATCTTATCTTTGCTGCGAACGACGCGACGTTGTGGTAGTTACAGATACCTGGGCTGATGAACAGTTGGCAAACAATGCGGTAGTAAAGGGCTATCCTTATATCCGGTTTTATGTAGGCATACCCCTAATTACTCCCAAGGGAGATATGCTAGGAACCCTCTGCATTATCGACAAAGTTCCACGGGAATTGAGTCCGCAACAAGTGGAGGCAATAGTAGCTCTAAGTCGCTTGGTGATAGACCAACTGGAACTCAGACGGAGTGTAGCTGAGGTATCCCGGATTAGCCGCGAACTCATGGCCCAAGAGCAAGCAGCACACGCCGCGTCGGAAGCTGCGAGAAACCGGATTGCCAATATTCTCGAAAGTATTACTGATGCCTTTTTTGCTCTTGATCAACAGTGGCGATTTACTTACGTCAATCGTCAAGCAGGGCGAATTTGGCAGAAAACCCAAGATGAGCTAATTGGGAAAAATATTTGGGAAGTGTTTCCTACTGAGATCGGCTCAATCTCCTATCATCATTATCATCGGGCAATTGCCCAACAGGTGAGTGTGGAATTTGAGAATTTTTATCCACCGCTTAACAGCTACTTTCAAGTTCACGCCTATCCGGCACAAGATGGCTTGTCTGTTTATTTCCAGGACATTACTGAACGCAGGCAAACAGCAGTAGCCTTGCGGGAGAGTGAAGAACGTTGGCAGTTAGCTTTACAGGGTAACAATGATGGTATTTGGGACTGGAACCTGAAGACGAATGAAGTGTTTTTTTCCACTCGCTGGAAAGAAATGCTGGGCTATAAAGACCAGGAGATTGCTAACAATATGGATGAATGGCAAAAACGAGTCCATCCTGAAGATGTGACTTGGGTGCTGGAAGCTTTCCAGAATCACTTTGCCAAAAAAACACCGTTTTACGTGACCGAGCATCGCTTGCAGTGCAAAGACGGCAGCTATAAATGGATTTTGGATCGCGGGCAGGCGCTGTGGGATGACGCAGGCAATGTGGTGCGAATGGTAGGTTCCCATACAGATATTACCGAGCAGCGAGCTGCGCTGCGCGATCGCGAACGGGCAGAAGAGGAATTAAAGCGACAGAACCGGCGATCGCAACTATTCGCCCAAATCACCCTGAAAATTCGGGAAACTTTAGATTTAGAGGAAATTCTCCAAACCACGGTGACAGAGGTACAAAACTTACTGCAAGCTGACCGAGTTTTGACTTTTCGTGTCTGGGCTGATGGTTCGGGCACAGTGGTGCAAGAGGCGGTACTGCCTGGTTGGCCCGTGGTTCTAGGACAAAACCTCTTCGACCCATGCTTTCAGCAAGATTACGTAGATCAATATCGCCAAGGCAGAGTGAGTGCAATTGCCGACCTGGAAAAGGCTGATATCCAACCCTGCCATCGGGAATTTCTCCAGCAGTTTGGCGTCAAGGCTAACCTTGTAGTGCCGATTCTTGTCAGAGAGAGCCTTTGGGGTTTACTAATTGCTCAACAGTGTGCCACTCCCCGCGAATGGAACAGCTTTGAGTTAGAGTTATTGCAACAGTTGGCAAACCAAATTGGCATAGCCCTATCTCAAGCGCAACTGTTGGAACAAGAAACCCGCCAACATCAGGAACTGGCTCGATCAAATGCCGAATTAGAACAGTTTGCTTATATAGCTTCTCATGACTTGCAAGAGCCGTTGCGAATGGTAACGAGTTATTTACAACTACTAGAGCGAAGATATAAGCATCAACTAGATGCCAATGCAGATAACTTTATCGCTTATGCTGTAGATGGGGCCCACCGGATGCAGACCCTGATCCAAGACTTGCTGAACTATTCTCGCGTCGGTACTCGTGGACAATCCTTTGCCATGGTTGATTGTGCTGCTGTGTTAAAGCGGGCGATCGCCAATTTGCAAGTAACGATAGAAGAGAGTGGTGCTGTGATCACCCACGATCCTCTACCGTCTGTATTGGCTGATGCCACACAACTCACCCAAGTTTTCCAAAACCTGATCGCCAATGCCATCAAATTTCACCAGCAACTACCCCCGCAAATTCACATCGGGGTAGTCAAGGGATATGGGGAAGATGGAGGCAGGGGGCCGGAGGAAAACTCAGCACTCAGCCCTCAACAAAACGAATGGCTGTTCTGGGTGCGCGATAATGGAATTGGGATAGAACCACAATATGTGGAACGGATTTTTGTAATTTTTCAGCGATTGCACAGTAGAGGCAAATATCCAGGGACTGGCATTGGTCTGGCAATTTGTAAGAAAATTATAGAACGCCACGGTGGCAACATTTGGGTTGAGTCGAAATCTGGTCAAGGCTCGATTTTTTACTTCACAATTCCAGATAGATCAGGTCAGAACTCGTGAACACCATAACAGCAATTATGCCTATTGAGGTTTTGTTAGTAGAAGACAATCCTGGGGATGCCGAACTCATCCGCATTGCCTTGGAAGAGAGCAAAACCTCAATTCACTTAAACGTAGTCGAAGATGGCGTCGAGGCCATGGCATTTTTGCGAAAGCAGGAAAAATATGCTAAAGTAGTCCATCCTGATATAGTACTGCTAGATTTAAACCTCCCCAAAAAAGACGGGCGGGAAGTATTGGCAGAGATGAAAGTAGATGCCAAACTCAGGCGGATTCCTGTAGTTGTGCTGACGACATCCCAAGCTGAAGAAGACATACTTAAAGCTTATAATCTAGCTGCCAATTGCTATATAACTAAACCAGTTGACTTCGATCAATTTGTTAAAATTGTACAATCCATAGAAAATTTTTGGTTTGCGATCGTCAAACTGCCACCGGAGTAATGGCAATGGCAGGTGAAATTATCAAAGTCTTGTTAGTAGAAGATAACCCTGGTGATGTCTTTTTATTACAGGAGTTCTTAAAAGATGTTACCAGGGTTGTAGTTGAGTTGACGCCAGTTGAGCGGCTTTCTGAGGCCCTCATCTATCTAGGTAAAAAAAGTTTTGATGTAATTTTGTTAGACCTCTCACTGCCAGATAGTCAGGGATGGGAAACTTATGTCAGTACACATCGTCACGCAAAAATAACTCCGATCATCGTGCTAACGGGTATAGATGATGAAACCTTGGCAATTCGGGCAATGCAGGAAGGAGCGCAGGATTATTTAGTCAAAGGGCAAGTGACTGGTGACTTGCTGGTGCGTTCCATGCGTTATGCAATTGAGCGTCAACGAGTAGAGGAGGCCCTGCGACAGAGTGAGGAGCGATTTCGGGTTGCCTTAAAAAACTCCCCGATATTTGTCTACAACCAAGATAGGGAGTTACGTTACACCTGGGTTTATAATCCTTTCTCTGGGTTGACAGTTGAGCAGATGTTGGGCAAAAAAGACCTGGATCTCATCCCATTGGCAAATGCTCTACATCTCAACAGTATCAAACATGATGTCTTGACTACAGGTATCGGCGTCCGTAAGGAAGTAGCAATCACTATCGGCAAAGAAACTCGATATTATGACTTGACGGTTGAGCCATTGCGAAACGAGTCCCAAGAAGTTGTCGGCATAACTTGCGCTAGCATCGACATCAGCGAACGACTTGCAGCACTGTACGAACGCAAGCTAGCTGAAGAGAAAATCCGTGAGCAGGCCGCATTGCTGGATATTACCACTGATGCTATATGCGTGCGGGATCTGGAAAATCGAATCCTTTTCTGGAACAAAGGCGCAGAAAACCTTTATGGCTGGCAGGCTCAAGAGGCTTGGAATCAGGATGCCACTGAGCTTTTGTATGATGAGGAACCGCCGGCAGAAGTGGAAACAGCGCTGTTGAACGTCATTAGCAAAGGGAAGTGGCAGGGAGAGTTGACTATAAGCACCAAACATGGTAAGCAAATTTTGGTTGCTAGCCGCTGGATTTTAGTATGCGATGAACAGGGACATCCCAAATCAATTCTGACTGTTGATACAGACATTACCGAAAAGAAACAGCTAGAAGCGCAATTGTTTCGCACCCAACGCCTAGAAAGTATCGGGACTCTGGCTAGCGGCATCGCTCACGATCTCAACAATATCCTGACACCGATTTTAGCAGGAGCGCAACTATTGCCGCTCAAATTCCCCGATGCAGACGAGCGAACTCGTCATCTGCTGGAGATTCTGGAAGTCAACGCTAGACGCGGATCTGATTTAGTCAAGCAGGTGCTTTCCTTTGCGCGGGGTGTGGAAGGGAAACGCATCACCTTACAACTCAGACACCTGATTGTGGAAGTTTCTAAGATTCTCAAAGAGACGTTCCCTAAATCCATTGATATTAATACTGACGTACCACAAGAACTGTGGACGGTTTCGGCAGATAGTACCCAACTCCATCAAGTGCTGATGAATCTCTGCGTTAATGCCCGTGATGCTATGCCTCATGGCGGCGTTTTAAGCATCACTGGGGAAAATCTGTTAATTGACGAGAATTATGCGCGGATGAACCTAGAAGCCAAAACTGGCCCCTATATAGTAATTACTGTGTCGGATACAGGAGTGGGAATTCCAGGGGAAATCTTAGATAGAATTTTTGAGCCATTCTTCACCACAAAAGAGGTGGGACAAGGTACGGGGCTGGGGCTTTCTACTATCTTAGGTATTATCAAGAGCCACGGTGGTTTTGTGAATGTCTATAGCGAGGTGGGAAAGGGCACCCGCTTTAAGGTGTACTTACCAGCGGAGGGAGGAATGGAAACAGTCAGCCCAGAAGAACTGACACCGATGAGAGGAGATGGAGAATTGATTTTAGTTGTGGATGATGAACCCGCTATTCAGGATGTTACCAAAGCATCTTTGGAAACTTATAATTACAAGACCTTGATTGCCAGTGATGGTATTGAGGCGATCGCATTATATGCTAAACACACAAAAAACATCAGCGTTGTATTAATGGATATGATGCTACCCGCACTGGATGGTTTAACCGCAATCCGGACGTTGCAAAAAATCAACCCAGACGTCAAGATTATTGCCACTAGCGGACTGATGTCAAGTAATAAGCTGGGGGGCATGGCTGACACTGGTGTAAGTACATTTTTGTCTAAGCCCTACACCGTCAACGAATTATTGCTGACTTTACAGAAGATAATTAGGGCAAAGCCGGAGTAATATTATATCTCTGCATTCAGATAATCAGGCAGCATGAGAATGGCCTAGAGCACTGCGGTTTTGAGATGGATAGGGATCTAAATGCAGCAATTAATTTATCACGTTTGGCTACAGCGTGTAAGCTTACTAAGGGATAACCGCTCCCATGCTCCCGTTGAAGTAAGAAGTAAATGTCTAGACTTGTCTAGGATTTATATAGCAGGGAAAATAGATCCTTGAATTCGCGGCAGCCTTGCGGTTTCTACCACAGGCATGGTATCACAGACGCAGCATGAGCGCTACATTTATAAAGCGTGTTATTCCTATTGCAGTAAATTCCTATAAAACTTACTATGGGCATCTCCAAACCCCGAAAAAAATCTCACAAAGAATACCCCCGGCGTGAAAATGACTGGCGGTTATTTTTGCGTTTAGTGCCTTATGCCCGACGCAGTGGCAGGCTGCTAGCCTTGTCAATGTGCCTCCTCGTACCGATCGCCTTAGCTAATGCTATCCAACCACTGTTGATTGGCCAAGCCATATCTTTAATTCGCCAGGAACCAAGCACCTACGAGTTTCTCAGGAATCGTCCTTTAGGGGAAGGGTTAGGCATCCTCCAGGTATTGCTGCTCATGGCGATCGCCATTAGACTAGGATTAACAGGTTTTCAGGGTTATCTAGTACAGAAACTAGGGCAAAAAATCACAGCGGCCATTCGCGAAGATTTATTTAAGCATGTCACTTCCCTAGCCCTGCGCTTTTTTGACCGAACACCCGTAGGTAAACTAATTACTCGCCTCACCAGCGATGTAGAAGTCTTAGGAGATGTTTTTTCCACTGGGGCAATTGGCATTGTCTCCGATTTGTTTTCCATGCTGGTGATTATCGGTTTGATGTTGTCGCTTCAGTGGCAACTTGCTTGCTTGCTGCTGTTGTTGCTGATACCCATCACCTGGGTGATTATTTACTTTCAGCAGCAGTACCGCCAAGCCAATTACAAAGCACGGGAAGAACTTTCTCAACTGAACTCTCAGCTGCAAGAAAACATCATCGGCATGAATGTAGTGCAGTTGTTCCGCCGAGAAAAATTTAACGCTGAATTGTTTCGGGCGACGAACAAACGCTACACCAGGGAAATAGATCAAACCATCGTCTATGATTCCGCTGTTTCCGGAACCTTAGAATGGATTAGTCTAGTGGCGATCGCCAGTGTTCTAGCCTTGGGTAGTTGGTTACTTTTGGGAAACCAACTTACATTTGGGATTTTATCAGCATTTATTTTGTATGCCCAGCAATTATTTGACCCCTTGCGGAACTTTGCCGAAAAATTCACTGTGATTCAATCTGGGTTCACCGCCATTGAAAGAGTCAGCGATATTTTAGATGAACCGATAGAAATAGGCGATAGCGCCAATTCCCAAGCCTCAATCATGGACTTTAAATTTGGCTATATAGACGAGATAATTGCCAATCTAGAAGCCCAAAACTTCAATACCCCCGATGAACTCGGAGAAATCCGCTTTGAACACGTTTGGTTTGCCTACAAAGACGATGATTACGTAATTAAAGACTTAGACTTTACCATTCATCCAGGGGAAAAAATTGCCTTAGTTGGCCCCACAGGTGCGGGTAAAAGTTCCATCATCCGCCTGTTGTGTCGCCTCTACGAACCCACAGAAGGACGCATTCTCATCGATGGCGTAGATATCAAAGAACTACCACAAGCAGAACTACGGCGCTATCTAGCAGTTATTTTGCAAGAAGGTTTTTTATTCGCTGGCGATGTCAAAAGCAATATTAGTTTAGGCGACAGCTACACCTTTGAAGAAATTCAACAAGCAGCAGAGAACACTAATATTGCTGAGTTTATTAACCAACTGCCCCAAGGCTACAATACACAACTGCGAGAACGAGGAACAAATCTTTCTAGTGGACAAAAGCAACTTTTAGCCTTTGCCCGTGCTGCCATACGCAATCCCCAAATTTTAGTACTAGATGAAGCCACAGCGAGT
Organism: Cylindrospermum sp. FACHB-282; assembly: GCF_014697195.1. Classification (GTDB taxonomy): domain Bacteria; phylum Cyanobacteriota; class Cyanobacteriia; order Cyanobacteriales; family Nostocaceae; genus Cylindrospermum. Next base: position 128,725 of record NZ_JACJRJ010000012.1, read on the forward strand.
CTAGACGTAGGGACAGAAGCTTTAGTTCAAGAGGCATTAAACCAGCTTTTAACAAAACGTACCGCCATTATTATTGCTCACCGCCTATCAACAATTCGCAATGTAGACCGGATTTTTGTCTTAAAGCGGGGTGAATTAATCGAACAAGGAAGCCATGAACAATTATTAGAACAAAGGGGACTTTACGCCACCCTGCACAACTTACAAATGTTGGGAACTTAGGGGATAGCATTTGTTATTTGTTCTGATTCGACAAATATTTTTCAGTTGCTTAAATCCAATCTCACAAAAGTCTGACTATATTTGACTATGTGATTTGGAACTTTGAACCTCACACGACTCAAAGTCGCGTGATTCCTGCTTCAACGATCTCTGCCTGAAGTAATTCAGGACTTACAAGTTCTCCACAGGCGTTTAGAGCCTCCGGGATACCCACG